>NZ_QEWJ01000100.1 GCF_004127215.1 Streptococcus oralis
GTCATGGAGCAGGTAACAATCCTTCCATTTAGAACATTTAGAAGTAAGAACAGTGCACAAATAAATCAATGTCCTCTGACCTTTTTCTCTCTCTATTTTTGGCACCGAATGTTCTGCTCTAAGCTGTCACTTTCCTACACGTGGACAAAATCATCTTCTTATTCCCCAGGTGTTTCTCAGAGTTTCTACATACTTTTCTCAGTTGTATCCCCATCCCTTCCTCTCTTCAGTTATGTCCCTACGGCTGGCTTTGAGAGAGTTAGCATCACATATTAGTTATCCAACTTCTCTCACCTTCCTATCTTAATTCCATTATTGATACAAGTTAAACACTATTAGCTGATTTCTTTCTATTTGCCTTAAAGGCACTGTTGAATAAAAATCCACAAACATGTATTCTGTGAACATGTTCACACATTC
>NZ_QEWJ01000101.1 GCF_004127215.1 Streptococcus oralis
GCAGTATAGAATAGAACTTAAATACATGGCTTTTGGAGTTGGACATCCTGAGTTCAGTTATTGACTTGATGTGTTTGGGTAAATAACTGAAGATCACTTTGCTCAACTGTATAAAAAAAGTCACTTCCCCTCATGAAGTTGCCATGAGGATTAAATGAGATATTTCACATAAAACCCTAAGAATTCCCAAAAAATAGTAAGCAAATTATGGCCATTATAAATAAATCACATTTTGTGATGGAGTTACATTCTAAAGTCAACATAAAGTGAAATCCCATGCAGAGAAAATCCTCTATAATCAGATCACCCAGAAAGGACAGTTATGTACACAAACTGTACCTTAATAAGTGCTAATAAGCCAGTATTTCCACCAGCATTGGAACAGGGAATTGTGCTTTAAGTAATGAGGAAACACTT
>NZ_QEWJ01000102.1 GCF_004127215.1 Streptococcus oralis
GGTACAGCCTGGAGACCAGCTGTCCTGACTGTGGCTAGAGTTTCCCCAAACTTTCTCTTGAAAGTTTACCCAGGAAAAGAAACCAACTAGAATACAGAAGCTCTTCCCACATGGGGTGAATTTACTCTATGAAGCAAGAGGATTTAGTGGCAGAAGGAATGGAGTATACTGGGTTCTGTGGAGTATACCCCAGACCTCCCTAAGGATCAGGCCATTTATTTCTTCAACTGTGACCCTCCCCAAGAATTGCCTTTGGCCAAAGGGAGCTGCTTGACCAAATTTATGTCCCTTCCCTAGAGACAGATCACATCCAATGACTGATCACTGCAAGGTTACAAAGGTTCAATCCCCTTGCCTCCATTTGGCACATCTCTGAAAGAGCTCCCTGCAAGTTGGCTGAACCTACTGTTACAACT
>NZ_QEWJ01000103.1 GCF_004127215.1 Streptococcus oralis
GCTTGACTCATGAACTTGGAAATCGGCCAGAGGGGTGGCCGCTCAAAAAATCGTGCATTGCACAATGAGGGCGGATTGTACTCCCCGGCTTCGTCACGCCAACCCCTCGAACGGCCATTCGTTGCCGCAGTGCATCACGGTGCGCTGCCACTCCGCCAAACTGTTTTGCGGGGCCGAAAAAACCTAGCCAAGGCATAAAAGCGGCGCAGAAGCCATATTTTCGGCTACCGATCGCCTCAGTCGGCGCACATGCCTCAGGCAATGCTTACTCTGCTGCACATAGCCGAAAGTAGAACAGCGGCCGACAGAACTTTGTAGGAAAATGCCGGACAAACCTTGATTGCAAACTTTGTTGAGCGACTGGTACCTAGCTGCTCGACGCTTCCCACCGGGGACAGCTTTGCCCCATTCATCCC
>NZ_QEWJ01000104.1 GCF_004127215.1 Streptococcus oralis
GAATTAGAGTATCCATCTCATCCTGGGGTGAAAGGGAGCTCTCCCTTGAGAACAATGCCTAGCAAGATATTCATCACTGTATCAGGCTCGGCATGTGTCAGTCCTTTAGAATTCCTGAACTAGAGGAATTCTAAGACACATCTGGCCCCCAGTGTTTCTGAGAAGCTACTGTGGATCTGTCAATTTTCTAGTTATATATAAATATGTATAACACAATAGAATAGTAACAATATATATATACCCTTATGTAACTAGCTTTTTTCACTCCACATCTTGTAGCTACAGAATGAAATTTCCTAATTTCATTTACCCACTAGATACATTCCTTTTGGGATTTAAAGTGATTTATTTCAAATTTTCCATTTTTACACTTTTCCCAGTTCTTTTAGCTGATATAAGCATGCTGTCTTGTGGGC
>NZ_QEWJ01000105.1 GCF_004127215.1 Streptococcus oralis
TTATGCATTTGCATATGTTTATATCTAAGCATATAAAAATGTAACCACATGATATTTTGCAAATTTCTTATCAATGATTCATTAATGTGCCATGAGAATTTCCAAGCAACCAATTTATATTTGTTTTAGCACTTATTTATTTCCAGGAAGATTAGCCCTGAGCTAACTGCTGCCAATCCTCCTCTTTTTGCTGAGGAAGACTGGCCCTGAGCTAACATCCATGCCCATCTTCCTCTACTTTATATGTGGGATGCCTACCACAGCATGGCGTGCCAAGTGGTGCCATGTCCGCACCCGGGATCTGAACCGGTGAACCCTGGGCCACTGAGAAACAGAACGTGCGAACTTAACCGCTGAGCCACCGGGCCGGCCTCTCTTTCAATATTTTAAGAGTGTATAATTTGGGGTATCT
>NZ_QEWJ01000106.1 GCF_004127215.1 Streptococcus oralis
CCTAATTAAGATTCCCCCCTCTGGCGTTTCAGAACTAATTTAGAAAATGTTTCCCTAAATCTAATGCTTCCTCCTCTTCACCCTCACACATAGAGTTTCCTGACTACAGTGGTTTCAGCGTGGGGAAACTAAGGGAAACTCACTATCTACCCTCCAGAGATGTCATGTCAAGCCTGGTCAGCTAGCCAACTGATTAGAACCTGTACTATTTTTTTTAGGACTTTCTAGCTCTATCTCAGGGTTTTACACTTATTGACTTCCCTTATCTGTCATAAATGGATGATCTTGATTAATTACCTGGAATCCATCAGACCTTGAAGACTTCTAATTTCGATACTCAGAAATGTACCCCATCCTAGTTCTTCAAATTGGAACCATTTGGGGGCACTTAAGATGTCAAAAATTGCCTTAAATC
>NZ_QEWJ01000107.1 GCF_004127215.1 Streptococcus oralis
TTGCTCGTATTCTGGGCAAACCGTACCGCCAGGGCTTCGTTAAAAACCGCTATGTTGGCCGCACCTTTATCATGCCGGGCCAGCAGCTGCGTCGTAAGTCCGTGCGCCGTAAACTGAATGCCAACCGCGCCGAGTTCCGCGATAAAAACGTCCTGCTGGTCGACGACTCCATCGTCCGTGGCACCACTTCTGAGCAGATTATCGAGATGGCACGCGAAGCCGGAGCGAAGAAAGTGTACCTCGCTTCTGCGGCACCGGAAATTCGCTTCCCGAACGTTTATGGTATTGATATGCCGAGCGCCACGGAACTGATCGCTCACGGTCGCGAAGTTGATGAAATTCGCCAGATCATCGGTGCTGACGGGTTGATTTTCCAGGATCTGAACGATCTGATCGACGCCGTTCGCGCTGAAAA
>NZ_QEWJ01000108.1 GCF_004127215.1 Streptococcus oralis
CCCACTCAGGAAAGAGTATCAGAATTCAAGTTAAGTTGACATTATTATGAGGAGGCCTCTGTGGGCTCCTGCCTGAACTTCTGCAGACCCCTCCTGACTCATCTTCTGCCACCCCCAATCTATTATCCACTCCACAGCCAGAGAGACCTTCTAAAACCAAATAAAATCACCTCATTTTCCTGCTTACAGCCCTTCAGAGGCTGTCCAGTGTACTTAGGATAAGGCTTAAAACCTTTGCCTTGATTCACAATGTCTTCTGCAATATGGCCTCTGCCCACTTCAGCAGCCCTGTGGCTTTGCCATTCTCCAGCCACACTGATTGTATCAGTTCTTGAGTCTAAAGAACTTTTCTCTCCCACTTCAGGGCCTTGGCACATGCTGTTCTCCCTACCTAAAGCACTCTTCTTGCTTTTC
>NZ_QEWJ01000109.1 GCF_004127215.1 Streptococcus oralis
AATTGGGAATGTGTAACCTGCTGTTGAAGTTACATCTTGTAATGCGATTTTTTTACCTTTTAAATCTTTTAAGCTATTAATACCTGAATTCTTTTTAACTAAGATTTCTGATTTATAATCTTTTACAAGTTTTTTGTTACTAGAACCATCTTCATTCACACCATAACGTTGTGCTTGTAATAATAAATCAGCTGCTTTTTGATCATGTGCTAAAGTGTAAGCAGTTGGTGGTAAGAAACCAACATCTACTTTTTTAGATTTCATTGCTTCAACAATTGTATTGTAATTTGTTGATACAGAAACTTTTACTGGAATACCTAATTTCTTAGATAATAATTTTTCAAGCGGTTTTGCTTTTGCTTCAAGTGTATCTGCATTTTGTGATGGTACGAATTGTACAGTTAATTCTTTAGG
>NZ_QEWJ01000010.1 GCF_004127215.1 Streptococcus oralis
ATCATGTACCTAAGATTAGAATTGTTTATCCCAAACTTATTTGAAAGTTGCTCTAAGCTATATCCTTGTTTTCTAAGTTCATAGATCTGAACTTTATCCTCATAACTCAATTTCATAATAAAACACCCCAAAAGTTAGATTTTTTCTGTCTAACTTTTGGGGTGCAGTTCAGAATCCTAAGCTTTCTATTTATAGATTATTTTCCAAGATAGTATTCAGAAACCACGTTCAATTTTTCGTCGAATTCGAATACCAATGGTGGGAAGTTAGGGATTTCCACGTCCATAATTTCGTCGTCTGACAAGCGTTTGATGTGCTTTACAAGGGCACGGATTGAGTTACCGTGAGCTCCTACGAATACGTTTTTACCATCTTTAAGTGCTGGAGCGATTTTGTCTTCCCAGAATGGAAGGGCACGTTCCAAAGTCACTTTCAAGTTTTCAGCATCTGGGATAACTGAGTCGTCAAGTGAAGCGTAACGACGGTCAGTGTGAGCTGAGTGCTCATCATCACGGTCCATGTTTGGAGGCAATACATCGTATGAACGACGCCAGATGTGAACTTGCTCATCACCAAATTGTTCAGCAGCTTCAGCCTTGTTTTTACCAGTCAAACCACCGTAGTGACGTTCGTTCAAGCGCCATGATTTTTCAACTGGAACCCACAATTGGTCAGCAGCTTCAAGAGCCAAATTTGTTGTTTTGATCGCACGTTTCAATACTGAAGTGTAAGCTTGGTCAAATTCGATACCAGCTTCTTTGATCAATTTACCAGCGTCAATCGCTTGTTGTGTACCTTTTTCAGACAAATCAACATCAGCCCAACCAGTGAAAAGGTTAGCTTTGTTCCATTCAGACTCACCGTGGCGAGCAAAAACCAATTTTACCATTAGATGGATTCTCCTTTAATTTTTCGAGGTTGCCCTCGTTTATCTATTCTATTTTACACAATTTTTCACAAAAAAGCTAGTTAAAATCAACGAAAAAGAGAAGGGCTCTCTGACTCTTCCCCCTAAAATATCTCTTATCCTTCAATTTTGAACTGTTTCAAACTTGACAGGTACAAAGCTCCTCCGATGACAAGGACGATTCCACCAATCCATCCAAGCAAAGGAATCAAGCCAACTACAGATCCAACAATAAATAGAATGGATGGCGCTAATGAAATACGATTATCGTCCTTATAATAGACAAGCGAGAGGATTCCAAGAATAAGGGTTGCAATTTTCACTAAAGAAAACACAATGAAAATAACGCCTAATACAAATCCTACAACATCTTCATCTCGAGAAATAGTTATAAGAACAAGCATAAAAATAGGTGATAAAGCTAAAAAAGCTCCTGCAATAACACCAATAAAGCCATCTACTTGCGCTAGTGTTTTTGTCTTCATAAATATCTCCTTTTATGTTAATAAGGTATATTATACCATATTTTTACCAAAGTTTTTTATTTTTTAAAAAAATACAGGAGAACCTCCTGTATTTTTGGTAAATTATTTCGCTTCAAATCCTTCGGCAACTGCATCCGCAAAGTTTTCTTCTACGATGCTTGCACAGTGGTCACAGATGACTGCGTGGTAGCCACGTTCTGCCGTTGTTGGATCGATACGACGGCAACGGTCACAAACCTCACCAGCCGCACGGTCAACTGTGAAAGCCACATCCTCAAAGTTAACTGCACTCTCTGGAGCTGCACCTTCTGCGATGGTTAATTCTGACACGATCAAAAGTTGGGCTACATTGCTGTTTACTGCTTCGAGCAAAGTTTTCACCACTTCATTTGGATAGACCGTCAAATGTGCTTCGAGTGATTTACCGATTACTTTTGCATTACGAGCTTCTTCTAAGGCTTTTTGAGCTTGTCCACGGAAGTCCATGAAGGCAGCCCATGTATCCAAGATTTCTTCTTGGTTCGCAAAAGTTTCCGCTTCTGGTAATTCTGACAATTGAACGAAGTCTTCAGCTTCAAACTCAAGATATGACCAGATTTCTTCCGCTGTGTGAGGAAGGATTGGTGTCAAGAGTTTCGTGATTTTCACAAGGATGTCATAAAAGACAGTCTGCATTTGACGACGTTCCAGTGATTTAGCACCCTCGATGTAGACAACATCTTTGGCGAAGTCAAGGTAGAAGGCTGACAGATCAACGTTGATAAAGTTCACCAAGGCCTTGTAGATTGTCAAGAATTCAAAGTCCGCATAAGCATCACGAATAGTCTTGACAAGTTGGTTAAAGCGGATAGTCATGTATTTATCAACTGAACGTAGTTCTTCATAAGCCACAGCATCCACCGCTGGATTAAAGTCAGAGGTATTGGCAATCAAGAAACGAAGGGTGTTACGAATCTTACGGTACGTTTCAGAGACTTGGCTCAAGATGTCCATAGAGATACGCACGTCGTTGCTTGAGTCTACACTGGTTACCCAGAGACGCAAGATTTCCGCACCAAATTGTTTTTCAACATCGCTTGGCGCAATGGTATTTCCAAGAGATTTAGACATCTTCTCACCTTTACCGTCAAGGGCAAAACCTTGTGACAAGATTTGTTTGTAAGGAGCCACGCCATGGTTGGCAACAGATGTGATAAGAGATGAGTTGAACCAACCACGGTACTGGTCAGAACCTTCCAGATAGAGGTCAGCTGGATATTTGAGTTCTGGACGGTTTACTACAACTCCATTCCATGAAGAACCTGAGTCAAACCATACGTCCATGATATCTGTTTCTTTCTTGAATTCGCCATTTGGTGAACCTGGATGGGTAAATCCTTCTGGCAAGAGGTCTTTAGCATCACGTTCCCACCATACAATAGAACCGTGCTCTTCAAAGAGTTGAGCCACATGCTCGATAGTTTCAGCTGTCATAATTGGTGTTCCGTCTTCAGCGTAGAAGATAGGAAGAGGAACTCCCCAAGCACGTTGACGAGAGATAACCCAGTCACCACGGTCACGGATCATGTTGTAAAGACGCACTTTACCCCATTCTGAATGGAACTTCACTTTTTCAATTTCATCCAAGATTTCTTGGCGGAATTTTGATACAGAAGCAAACCATTGTGGCACTGCACGCCAGATGATTGGTTTCTTGGTACGCCAGTCAAATGGATATGAGTGAGAGATTTCTTCTTGAGCAAGGAGAAGATTACCAAGTTTTTCGATAACAGTTGGAACTACCTTGTCATAGAATTGACCCGCAAAATCAGGACCAGCATTTTCCATCATGATCCCGCGTTCATTAACCGTTACTGCAACTTCAAGACCATTGGCAACACCGACATTGTAGTCGTCCTCACCAAAACCAGGGGCTGTATGGACGATACCAGTACCTGAGTCAGTCGTAACGTGGTCACCAAGGATTACCAGCTCATCTATAGCTGTATCCCACGGATGCTTTGTCACAATGTGGTTCAATTCTTGACCACGATAAGTCGCCAAAACTTGAACATCAGCCCAGCTAAATTTCTCAGACAGGGTGTTCAACAATTCTGCAGCAACTACAAACTTACGAGCTTCACCAGCAGGTTGTACCAATACATAATCAATATCCGCTCCAACTGTCAAACCACGAGAAGCAGTGATGGTGAATGGAGTTGTTGTCCAAACAACGATGTAGGTATCTGTATCTAGCACACCTTTTCCGTCTTTGACGCGGTTAGCATAGTAAAGGGAAGTTGAAAGTAAGTCATGATATTCAATTTCCGCTTCGGCAAGGGCTGACTCAGATGACCATGACCAGTAAACTGGCTTGGCACCACGGTAGATATAGCCTTTCTTAGCCATTTCACCAAAGACACGGATTTGAGCCGCTTCATAGTCTGGAGTCAAGGTCACATAAGGATTTTCCCAGTCACCAGAAACACCTAAACGTTTAAAGTCTTCCCGTTGCTTATCTACTTGAGAAAGAGCATAGTCACGGCAAAGTTTCAAGTACTCAACCAAGTCCATTTCTTTGCGTTTGACACCTTGTTTCGCCAAAACTTGTTCGATTGGCAGACCATGTGTATCCCAACCTGGAATATAAGGCGCATAAAAACCTGACATAGACTTAGAACGAACAATAATATCTTTGGAAATCTTGTTCATGGCATGTCCAACATGGATATTTCCATTTGCATATGGAGGTCCATCATGCAAGGTGAAATGTGGTTTCCCTTGGTTCAATTCTTGACGACGTTGGTAAAGTTTTGCTTCGTCCCACTCTTTTTGCCATAGTGGCTCTTTAGTAGGAAGTCCAGCACGCATAGGAAAGTCTGTTTTTCCTAGATTGAGAGTTTCTTTAAGTTTCATTGTTACTCCTTTAATTTAAATTGACAAAATAAAAACCACGATTCGCTAAAAAGGACGAAAATCGTGGTACCACCTTTGTTCGAAAAAAGACCTAGTCTCTTTTCCTCTTTTCCCGTAACGTGGGAAACGTCAAATCTTACTTTCTTCAGATTTGATACAGAGAGAGGATAATCTAACCACTAGGGATTGCAGGACTCACACCATCTCCCGCTCGCTGAAAATATAGTTAGTTAGATCTTGTTCTCACATTTTAAACTTATAAAATCGAAATAGATTCTTTTTTTGATTTTTTTTCTTTAGAATTTGACTTGGCTTCAACAATTGCCTCTATAGAGTCTTCTATAGAAGATGTGCTAACATCCACATCCTCTTTTTGTTCTTCCTCTAATCCAGCTAATTCTTTACTGCTCGCTTCAATACGAGCTTGCAATTCCGCCATTTCCTCAGGAGAAAATTGACGTGTCACATCAATTGGGTCTTCTTCAGGTTGAGAAGGAAGCTTTTCGCCTAAAACTTCGCTCACAACTTCTTTGAAAGCTTCATCACTTGTTTGAAGGTAAGTTGCCGTAGGCTTCAAAATATCTTCCCAATCCGGTGATTCAACAATTGCCAACTGACTTTCAATTGTTGATTTGAGACGTTGATGGAAGACACGACTCTTGTTTTTCAATTCTTCTGTCTCTACAGCTACTTTTTTAGCATTATCTGCTGCTTGGCGTAAAATTTCATTAGCTCTATACTTAGCCTCATCTAAAAGACGCTCTGCATCTTGTTCAGCTTGTTTAATAATGTTATTTGAACGTTCCTGAGCTGCCTGTTTCACCCTTTCAGCTGTATCTTGAGCAATCAAAACAGATTGACTCAAAGAATTTTTCATCTCATCAAAGTAAGATAAGCGTTCTTCTAAACTTTTAATCTGTCTTTCCTTATCATGATTGCTACGAACTAACTCCTCATAATCACGTACAACAATATCAAGGAATTCATTAACTTCTTCTGGATCTAAACCTCTAAATTTTGTACCAAAGGTTTTATCTTTAATTTCTAACGATGTAATTGGCATACTTTTCCTCACTTACTTAATAAAAAATAGAATCATTCATTGCCTCTGGTTCTTGCTCTTGGTTGTTTGTTACTGTTCTCTTAGGAATATCATTCGTATAATAGGAAAGACGTTCTTCTAGTTTTTTGATATAGAGTTCAGTTTCATCCTTGTAGCGGATTAATTCTTCATAGTCAAAATAAATCTTGTCTAAAAATTCGTCCACTTCTTCCTTATTATAACCTCTGAATTTAATCGAGAAAGCTTTATCAATAATTTCTTGTGGTCTAATCGACATATTGTTCCTCACTTACTTAATAGTAACTGCACTGTTAATTTTATCTTATCTTTTTTTGTCTGGCCATTATTCTTGATAACTGTCAGACGACCAAACTTCCTCACACTAATCAAATCCCCAACTGCAACCTGGTAGTCACTTTTTTCAACCAGATGATAGTTTACCTGGACAGATTTTTTTTCTATAAGCTGACTAGCTTGCTTTCTAGATAATTTCAAAGCACTTGATAAGAGGGCATCCAGTCGAAAGCTTGAAATCAGAATCTCTTGTTCTTTATAATTGATTTCAGAATTTATTCTATCGATGAGAGGACTCTCCTCTAGCGATACAGGAAGTCTGCCAATCTTTTTTATCCCATCCTGAAAAAGGGGAATAAAGTCACGATTGACAAAAATCTGTGCTCTCTTTTCATCTACTAAGATATCACCAAAAAGTTTACGATCAATTCCCAGTCTATTGATAATTGTTCCCAAAATTTTTGCGTGAGACAACTGTTCAAACTTACTCGGATAAGAAATAGTCAATAAGGCTATCTCAAAATCTGCTATCTCAGGTTTAAAATAGTCTGGATACAAGAGGACACGAACATATTCTGTTTGGACAAATTGTCCACTACTCATACAATTTAAACTATATGTTCCAGTCAAAACATGAAGTATCCACTCCTGATGCGGATTAATAAAGGGAGTGAGAAAAGGAGCATAAGTATCTTCCACTCTCTTGATCCACTCCAACCCCTTATCAATAAAGGGAATATCGTCCTGTGAAAAATGCTGATAAAAAACTTGGTCTTCTGTCATAGAAAAAGTACTAACCGTGTTAGGATAGTTCCTATAAATTGAATCAGAACAAGAGCCACCCATACAGTAAAATCAAGACCACCAAATTGTAAATTTAATTTACGAAGTGGCTCAATAACTGGACGAACAAGACTAATGATTAAACGACCTAGGGAACTATCGTAGGCATTAGGAAACCAAGAAAGTAAAGCAAAAGCTAGTAGAATGAAGGAATAGATATTCACAGCATTCTGGATTAAGCGGATTAAAAAAATCATTATCTTGCTCTATTTCGCTTGATATCAAAACCAAATTCAGCATTTTGAGAATCATCTGGCAATTTAATATCTTCGATATTTACGACGACATTGACAGGTGTCAACAAATACATCGTACTCGCAACCTTTTTCATATTACCCGCTAAAACGTGACGGGCACCGTCAAGGTAGTCTAAGCAACGACGTGCTTGAACTTCTGTCATATACTGAAAATCAATCAAAATGCTTTCATTTCCAGTCAATAAGTCTACAATGACTGTTGCATCCTCATACTTTCTAGGATAACGAACATCAATGATTACTTTTCCGTCTTTACGGTGATTTTGCATGGCTAGTTCCTTTTGGCGTTCATGCAAGCGAGTGATATTGGCATCTTTTGATGTGCTTGCTTGGGGTTGTACTGGCAATTCCTTGGAAGTTGAAATTGGTGAAGCAACTACTTCCTCTTGTTGAGATTCATAGTAAGGTGTTGTTTCTTCTCCATCTTCTGTAAAATAATCTATAAATTTATCAAATTTATCTTTTAAAGACATGAGTCTCTCCTATTTAAAAAAAGCTGTACCAATTCGAACAAAAGTCGAGCCGAACTGAATCGCCTCTTCATAATCGCGACTCATTCCCATACTCAACTCTGTCATAGGCATGTTGGGGATTTGTTTTTCTCTAATTTCTGCTTGCAGTTCTTGCGTTTTTTTGAAAATCGTTCTCAATTCATCAGTATCTGCCTCAAAAGGAGCCATTGTCATTAGACCAACATATTCAATTTGATCTAACTGAGCTAAGTCCGCCAACTGCTCCAGCAAGGCTTCTTTGGAAAAACCGTGTTTGGATTCCTCACCAGAAATATTGACCTGTAGGAAACACTTGATAACATGATCCGTTCTTTTTTGAATTTCCTGAGCAAGCTTTAGAGAATCTAGAGCATGGAAATAGTCAACAAAAGAGATGACATCCTTCACCTTACGTCTCTGGAGCGTTCCGATCAAATGCCAGGTAACAGGTCGATCTTTCAGAGCCTGATATTTTTCTAAAAATTTATCAACACGATTTTCACCAATATGATGAACACCAAGCGGAAGCAATGCTTCCGCCGTTTCTACATCTACATATTTTGTTACAGCAATCACTGAAACTGAATCCAAATCACGATTTGCTTTTTGACTAGCCTCCGCAATCTGCTGAAAAATTAATTCCGTATTGTTTTTTAAATTCATTTCTTAACGATTTTTGAAAAATGGAGGTGTATCCAACTCATCTTCGTCTTGAGAAACAGGTGCTTCAAATCGCTCTACAGGAGATACAACTGAATCACTTTGACGAACAATCGATTCACGACGCAAGTCCCAATCACCAAAAGCAGAAGATTGACTTGTTTCAAAGCGTCGTTGGCTTTGCTTTGGTAATTCTGCTGTATCTTCTAGGTCAAAATGACGATCAAATGTGTGTGAATGCGGAGCTCTAGAAGCTTCTCTACGAGCTGCTTGCTTAACTGGAGAACCAACAACTTTTTCTACACGTTCTTGGCGAACACCTGTTGCTACAACAGTAACACGGATTTCATCTTTCATGTTTTCATCGATTGATGTTCCAAGCCAGATGTTCACTCCCTGACCAGCTGCTTGGTTGACGATTTCTGAAGCTTCTTCTGCTTCAATCAATGTCAAGTCAAGACCACCCGTAACGTTAACGATGACATCTTCAGCACCGTCAATAGTTGTTTCAAGAAGTGGTGAGTAAATCGCTTTACGAGCCGCCTCAACGACACGCTCTTCTCCACTTCCAATACCGATACCCATAAGGGCATTTCCTTTGTTTGCCATGACAGTTTTTACGTCGGCAAAGTCAAGGTTGATCAACCCCGGGTTAGTGATCAAGTCTGTAATTCCTTGAACACCTTGGCGAAGAACGTTATCTGCTTCACTAAGTGCTTCAAGAAGTGGTGTTTTCTTGTCAACAATCTCTAGCAAGTTGTTGTTTGAGATAATCAATAGAGTATCAACATGCTCGCGAAGCTCGTTGATTCCTTCTACAGCGTACTGACCACGTTTGCTTCCTTCAAATCCGAAAGGACGTGTCACAACACCTACTGTAAGAGCACCAAGATCTTTAGCGATACGTGCAATCACTGGGGCAGCACCTGTTCCAGATCCTCCACCCATACCAGCAGTGATGAAAACCATATCTGCACCGCTGATTGCTTCAGTCAAAGCTTCTTCGCTTTCTTCTGCAGCCTTACGTCCAACTTCTGGACGACCTCCAGCACCCAAACCACGAGTCAATTTTGGACCAAGTTGGATAACTGTTTCTGCTTTCGTACTGCTAAGGGCTTGTACATCCGTGTTAGCTGCGATGAATTCAACACCTGCAACACCTTCGTCGATCATACGGTTAATGGCGTTACCACCACCTCCACCGACACCAATTACTTTAATGACTGCACCTTGAGCAGCTGCTGTATCAAATGAAAATGTCATAATTTCTTTTCCTCTTTTATTCGTCAAACATGCTTCCGATTAAGCTACGGAAACGCTCTGTCAATTTCGGTTTATTTTGAGAATTAACTTGGAACTCATCTTTAGGAGTAGCTGTACTTTCCTGAGCATTTTCAGCTACTGTCGTAGTCGGTTGCACAGGAGTAGGTTGTGAAATCGGAGTTACATTCTGAGTAGGCATTCCAAAACTAATTGGTTTTTGGCGAAGGAATTCATCTCCTTTAACCGCTTTTTGGGCAAGACGATTTACCTCTGTCAATTTACCTGCAAATTCAGACAAGCTAATCACATGTGCAAAAGCAGGATTACGAATACCAACTTGATTTGGCACATAGAGTTTCACTCGTACCCCAAATACTTCTTGGGCCAATTCAACAATACCTGGCAAGATGGCATTACCACCAATCAAAACAATTCCACCAGGCAACTCCAACAGATGGCGTCTATCCAGCTCTTGTTTTATTTGATCGAAGATATGCTTAATGCGTGCTGAAATAATTTCTGCTAGGTAGCTTTCTGTCACCTCAACAGGATCGACTTCACCGATTACTTCAACTTGGAAAGTCTCATTCCCTGCCAATGGTACATAAGCTTCACCATAGTTTAATTTGAGGCTTTCCGCAATCCGTTGTGAAGTTTTTAAGACCTTAGAGATATCTTTTGTAACATAATCTCCGCCTTCCTGGTAGATATTCGTAAATTGTAATTCCTGATTGCGGATGGTTGCCACTGTAGTTTGCCCACCACCCATATCAATCACTGTCGCACCAAATTCACGTTCACCTTCATTGAGAACTGAGTTCACAATTGCTAGTGGAGAAATGATGACATTTTCTACCTGAACTCCTACACGTTCAACCGTTTTACGAAGGTTGTGAAGAATGGTGCGAGGCCCTGTGTATAACAAACCACGCATTTCCAAACGGACTCCCATCATTCCACGAGGATCACGAATACCTTGGAAACCATCTACGATAAACTCTTCTGGAATAAAAGTAATAACCTCACGATCAGGGGTCATGCTCTTAGTCAAAGCTGATTTGACAACATTTTCAACATCCTGATCTGTGATTTCTTTTGTATCTGAAGTAACAGGAATCATTCCTTGTGTTGGTTCAACCTGCAAGAGGTTTGCTGGAAGCCCAACATTAACAGACTTAATAGAAATACCAGCTTTCTCTTCAGCTTGGGAAATTGCTGATTTAATTGCTGAAGCAGCAGCTTCAATATCAACAATAATTCCGTCTTTGACTCCTTTACTTTTGGCATTGCTAACACCAATTACATTTACTTCACCATCTCTATGTTCGGCAACCAGCACTTTGATGGAGCTAGTTCCGATATCTAAGCCTGTAAAAAAACCATCTCTAGTCATTACATTGCGTCCTCTCTGTCTTCCAAGTTTCTCACTTCTATTTTTAATAACTATGTTTGGGCATAGCTATTCACAGAATATTATAACACAAAAAATCCAATCGTGCTTAGTTTTTCATAAATTTCCTCAAGGTTTTTTGTGAAAATCGTTTTTACTATTTTCCTAGAATTCACTTCTCGACCTTACTATTATCAAGAGAGTGATTCTCTGTAGTTGATTAAAAAAGAGAAGACCTTCTTAGGCTTTCTCTTGAATCATTTTTTCTGCTCTTTGTTGCAAAAAGACCTCTAGCACTTTTGCAGTCAAGCTGATAGCTGCTACCAACACACTGGACACGATGATGTAATTCGCCAATAGTCCATGATTCCCCACTAACGGTGGTTTATTTAAAAATCCATAATCTCCACCTACAACCAAGTTGACAACACCTATCAAGGCATTTAGAGAAAATGTAATCACTGTCACATTTTTCAAGTTGAGCAGGGAAGCTTCATAATTCTTAAACAAGTATAGGAGCGCATTCCCCAAAAGTGCCACATGCCCGATGATAAAGGACAGGATGGTCACATGCGGAAACGGATAAGGGTCAAAGAGTGGGTATGCCAGAGCAGCGGTTGCTCCAAAAGTTCCTAGAAGGGCAAAGTATTGCTTGTACTTGGAAGTCCCTGGAATCAAGAGCATAACAAACATGGCGATACGGCAATGATAGAAGGGCAAACTTTCTGATAGGGGCATTTGATTGCCCCAATACCAGCTATACAGAACAATCAGTTGAAGTGACTGAAGGATCTGAATAAAGCGCTGGTAAGCCACCTTGTCGCGGTAACGATAAGAAATATAGAAAGTAAGAGCCAGTAAACTTAACAAACCAATATACCAGTGGAGTTCAAACTGGGGCGGTTCTGATATCTGTGTAGTAAATAATTGTTCCCACAAATTCATATTCTATTCCTCGTTCATCTAGCCAGAGTAGTAGAAAGCTCACTATTCTAGCTTTTAAATTTTTTTGAAAAAGCTTGATTCTATACTAAGTATAGAATACTTGCATCTTAAATTCGCAACCTATTATATCATTTGTGTCGCAGAAATGCACCTTACAGACACCCTTTTTTGATTTGTCAACTTCTCTAGCATAAACTAATCAACATATTGGTCTCTTTGTCCTTTATAAACCTGCCAAAGAATCTCCATTTGCTCCTTGGTGATGCGTTTTTCAGATAAGACTGGCAATTGGTCAATGGCAAAAAATTGAAGCTCAGCAATTTCTTGATTTTCTTGAAATTGTCCGTCAAGAAGTTGGCATTCAAAGACAAACTTTGCATATTGTTTGCTCTGTAGTTGGAAACGATTGGTGTCAAAAACTGCAAGTAACCTTTCAGCTTTTGCTGTAAAGCCGGTTTCTTCTTCAATTTCCTTGAGAATATTCTCGGTTGGAGAATAGCCAACTTCACCAAAACCACCTGGCAAAGCCCAACTATCCTCTCCTTTTCCTCTAACTAAACAGACTTTTTCATCCTCAACAATCCAAGCACGGACGTCCATCAGAGGAGTTGCATAAGCGGAAGTTGGTTTCATGACTTCTGCCACTTCTTCTGCATCGAGGTCTGATACCTGATTCAACATTTCAGATAACAGACTTCGCAAGTCCTCGTAGCGCTCACGGTCGAAAGGATCTTTTGTAAAGGTTAATCCAATATCCGTAATGGCTAGCATTCTTTGCAGATACTTGGTAAAATCACTTGCATTCATTTTCTAAACTTTCTACCAACTTGGCTAGATTCATGGAGTTAGAGCCTTTAAGCAAAATTTGGTCATTGGCTCCAAGGCTTTCCTTAACCTGCTTGACTAGGTCTTCAAATTGGTCCTCGTCAGCTGTTTTCTTGAAGTAGAAAACGTGACCGATTGGGAACATTTGACTAGCAAGTTGGCTTAATTCGGCAATGTCTTCTCCATAGAAAATAACGGTATCCAGCACATCTGGCGATAGGCTCAAAATCATCTGGTTATGGAGCTGAACAGACTGGTCACCAAGTTCCTTCATGTCTGCCAAGACAGCGATTTTCTTGCCTCCTTCGTTGGCTGGAATGGCAGAGAATGTCTCCAAAATCAGCTTCATAGCAGTTGGATTGGCATTGTATACGTCAGACAGAATATCTGCTCCATTGGCTGCCTTCTTCCACTCAGTACGATTGCGGGTCAATTCTAGGTTCTGAAAGGCCTGACGAATTTGCTCCTCTGAAACTCCTTCTTGTAGAGCCACATAAGCAGCAATCATAGCATTGGTGGCATTGTACTTACCTGTCACTGGCAAATCGAGGGCTTGTTCCAAAAAATTCGCCTTAAAGGTCAGACTATCCTTGCGCTCAATCAAGTCTGTGACTTCTAACTCAGCTCCTTGCCCAAAACGGATCACTTTTTTATCTGTAGGCAAGTAGTCCTCTACAATCGGGTCAGCTGGTGCCAAAAGCAAAGAACCTGGTGCCATACCATCAGCAATTTGCATTTTCCCTTTAGCAATCTCCGAACGGTCTTTGAAAAAGGCCAAATGAGCCTCTCCAACCAAGGTCACGATGGCTGTTTTTGGATGAGCCAATTCAGACAAGAGATGAATATCTCCCAAGTGATCCTGCCCCATCTCCAAGACCAACTTTTCTGTCCCTTCAGGCATGTGGAGAACTGTGTAGGGAAGGCCAATCTCGTTATTGTAATTGCCCTGAGTTTTGTAGGTCTTGTAGGTTGTTGACAGTAAATGCGCCAACATATCCTTGGTCGTCGTCTTGCCATTTGAACCCGTAACGGCAAAGACATCAACAGCCGTTTTCTCAAGATAGTAGGCTGCGAGGGCTTGAAAGGCAGTCAACACGTCGTCTACTAGAATGTAGGGATGATTTGCAACCTCTTTCTCAGACAAGGTTACTGCTGCACCATTTTCAAAAGCTGTTTCGATAAAGTCATGACCATCGCGCGCACCTTTGAGTGGCACAAACAAATCTCCCGTCCCAATCAAACGACTATCAAACTCGGCCTTTTCTAACTTGGTATCCTCAAAAATGCTGATATCATTTTTAGCTCCGACAACTTGAGCCACTTCATAGATTGTTAATTTCATTTCTACTCCTTTAAAAAGGGTTGAAGTCCGAGAACTCTAGTCACCTTGCGGTGATGGTTCTGGCTCCTACCCTCTCTTTCATTTTATAGCAAATGCGCTTCGCGCTTGTCAAAACTTTGCTTAGCAAGGTCAACCAAACGCTCGATTAGTTCTGGGTAGCTGATTCCCATATTGTCCCAAAGTAGTGGATACATGGACCACTGGGTAAAACCTGGCATGGTATTAAGCTCGTTTAGGAAAATCTCGCCCTTATCCGTATAGAAGAAATCACAACGAGACAGACCGAGGCCACCGATTGCACGGAAGGCTGTTTCTGCATTATGACGCATGACAGCTACTACATCATCACTAA
Source organism: Streptococcus oralis (assembly GCF_004127215.1). GTDB lineage: Bacteria > Bacillota > Bacilli > Lactobacillales > Streptococcaceae > Streptococcus > Streptococcus oralis_BD. Next base: position 14,013 of record NZ_QEWJ01000010.1, read on the forward strand.
TCTTGGCTGGGATGTCCATGGTAATCTTGTTGTCGATATACTTGGCATCGTAGTCATAAAAGGCAACATCCTTGACCACTTCACCAGGAAGCGTGCTCTTCACTTCGTAGTTGCCCAAGAGACCAACCTCAATTTCACGAGCATTCACCCCTTGCTCTACCAAGACACGGCTGTCATATTGGAAGGCAAGTTCCAAAGCTTGACGGAGTTCCTCTTGGTTTTCAGACTTAGAAATACCGACACTTGAACCCATGTTTGACGGCTTCGTGAAGACTGGATAAGTCAGTTTTTCTTCAACTTCAGCTATTTTAGCAGTCACATCATCCCCTTCGACAATGGCCACATAAGGAACTTGGGTAATCCCAGCAGACTCCAAAACACGCTTAGTAGTGATTTTATCCATAGCAAGACTTGATGACAAGATATTACAACCAACATAAGGCATTTTCAAAACTTCTAAGAATCCTTGAACTGAACCATCTTCTCCCATCGGACCATGAAGAACTGGAAAGACCACCGCACCTTCTTCATAGATGGCACTTGGTGCGATTTTCTTGTCCCAATCAACGGTTGCATTGGTCATAAGACGATCCTCTTGACCTGGAGTCTGGCTAAATTCTTGCGTTTTGATAAAATCACCTGACTGGCTGATAAAGAAAGTCTTGACTGTGAAACGATCGTAGTTGACCGCACGCATGACACTCTCAGCTGAAAGGACAGAGACTTCACGCTCTGCACTACGCCCACCGTATAAAAGAATAATCGTTTGTTTCATATTGCTTGTCCTAATTCTAATAGAATACTCATCCTTTAGTATATCATATTTACGTCTTTTTTGAAACTTGTATCTAAAAAAGCCCTCATTTGAGAGCTGAAATTTTACCGATCCACCACTTGAGCTTCAAAGTGCGCTGGCTTGTCGTCTACATTAGTGATGGTTATTGTATAGGACTTGTTATTAGTTACATTAAAAACTTTTTCCCCCTGGTAACTGACAACAATTCCATCCTGGACTAAATGGATATCTTTTTGATTATTGGGTAACTCTTCATCAACATCTTCTGAATGATGGCTTCGAACAAGTTTTTGCCCTTCAACATCATAAAAAATATCGCCATGCATCTCAAACCAAACTTTTTTACCTGATAATTTAAGCTTATTAGTATCATTTTTTTTCAAGATTAATTCTGAGTAGTATTCTACATCATGTGTCCGAGGATTTACTGTAAAGTTAGCCGACTCTCCTGGTTGCAGAGTATACTTACCAAGATTTTGTGCCCATAGATAAAATAGAAAACTAGCTGCTAGGACTACAACAAGTACTAAACTACAACCTAAATTCCAATTCGATTTTTTCGTCATGCTCATTTGTAACTCTCCTTATAGTCGTTAATTCCGTCTTGAATCATCTTAGCATCTCCTGGATTATCTCCATAATTTCCATTGATAACATTGTTTATATATTTTATAGCATCTTTATCAGACAGCCCTTGAGCTGCTCCGGCTCCTATTTTCAAGTACTCATCACTAGATTCTAAATAACCTTTACCAACATAGCCAAAAAGATAATTTCCAAGGTAATCAGACTCCATTCCTTCTTCCCATTGTCGACCCCAAATTGAAAAAGGGTAATCTTCTCTATAAACTCGATTTTTTAGGTCTAGGGGTTTATTAGAATTAACTAAATCTATAAATGTTCCATTATCTCCAATCTTATTTCCTATAGCAATCGAACTATCAATTCTTCCATTATCACCAGGGCTTTTCCATATACTTCTACCTCTCTGAATTAATTCACCCTTTTTTACATCCTCTAAATTTTTAACATCTAATACATCGTTTCCCATATTTTGCGTTACTACTTTTATATTAATTTTTGATGTTAACGATTTGTAAAATTCTTTTTCTATATCATTCATCTTATCCTGGATTATTGGATCTTCTTTTCCCCAATCATCACCCATCTTTTTTCTCTTCTTCCAATACTCCTCAAACGCTTCTCTATTATTATAAAACAGATAATCCTCATAAGCCTTAACGATTAGGTCTGCTTTTTCGGTCGAAATTTTATCACTCTTTTTAATTTTCTCAACCTTTTCCTGTAGTTTCTCTGGATTAGCTCTATTGGTAGCCTCCGCTTTCAATTTTTCTGTTACAACTTGAGGAAATTGTATTTGAGGATGGTGATGTACATAAGATTCTAAAATTTGGAACTCCTTATCGCTAAGTTCTTTTCCATTTTCCAACTTATCTAAGATTTTCTGGTATTCTTTATGCAAATCCTTAGTTTTCTTAGAAGAATCATATTTTGCACTCTCAATCTTCACATCCTTCATCTTTTGCACCCAGCTCATGTCCAGACCGTCCGCATAGTAGTTACCATCGCTATCGACAATGACTTTACTTAGTTGCGTAGCTCCTTTGATGGCTAAGCTAAGGACTTCTAGGCTATCGTTGAAATACTGGGAAACCTGTGAGACAAAGAATTCTAGTTTTTCAATCTTATCATCCAAATCCTGAATACCTGACTCGATTTGAGACTTGGTATTGTAGAGGATGGTCTTCTCAGAGAAGGCTTTCCCCCAATTGAGACTAAAGAAATCTTTGATTTGATTTAACCAATTCTCCCTCGCTTGAATCTGAGCTTCTACGATAGCTAACTGCTCTTCCCTCAATTTTTTCAGTTCCTTGAGCTGGTCCAGGTCCAAATCTCCATATCCTGAGACCTGAGCATCTGCATTTTTGTAGGAGGTCAACTCTAGTTGGATATCATCTATCGCTGCTTGTAACTTCTTGATGCTGGGGATGATAATCTCTGTAAAGAGACCCTTCCCAGCTGTGTAAGCTGCTCCTGTCAGCTCACCTGAGTCTAAAGAGAAAATCAGGTGGTCACATCCACTAGATAAGCGGTCCGTGACTTCATTTGCGACTTGGAGATTATTAGTCATGGCCTGAATCAATTCTTGGGATTCTTGTGCGCTGTATTTTACTCCCATGGTAGCCGATTCCTTTCCGCTATCAGTTCTTCTCTAGCTTCATCGAAAGTTCGACGAGCCTTCTTCGTTTGTTTTTCCAAGGCATCCAGTTCCTCATCTACATAAGAGTTGACCTGTCGCTGAATGGTTCTATTTTCACTTTCAATTTGCTCTATCACCTGACGAGAATTGGGTGAGTGAGACAATAGAGTCGCCATACGATGGTGGATACTCTGGATTTCTGAGTGAAAGTGAGTTAGCTGCTGTTCATATTGTCTTTTTAGAGTCTGAAGACTTTCTGCCTTATCGTCAATCTTGACAATCTCTCGCCAAAGTTTGTAGCGCTTTTCTTCGTTCTTATCTGCCATTTCTTAGTGACTCCATCTCTTAGCTTGCTCTATATCACGTTTTTCAATCCTATGAGCAATTCCTGGAAACTTATTTGCTTGGGTCAAAACAGCTGAACTAAAATCACTGACCGCCTGAAGCATTTGATTGCAGGCCTGACGTCCAGCTTCCATCCCAGCGATTTCAGAAGTATATGAAAATTCTACCTGCTGATTTTGCTTGTCACTCGTGTCATACCCAACCAACTCATTAATAGCCGCCTCTGCTGCTATCGTACTAGATTTTATCTTTCCACCCATACCTCAAACTCCCCTTATTAATTATATATTGAGCATATCATAACACAAAAATAGCATAATTTCAAAACAAATCATAAGGAACTAATGCGCCTATCACCTTAGGTTAAACTCTATCATTTGGTTAATGAGTTTGATAGAGACGGCACTAGTGATTTTGGAGGTCCGTTTTCTGATACCTTATATTTTGTGTTTACTGGGAACATTCTTATTAGCAAGGTTTATCCTCCTCTCATTAGAAATAGAAAAAGACAAACCCTAGAAAAATTCCTAGGGCTTGTCTTATACGTCAAAATAAACTAAGCTTTTACTGACACTTACAACTCTGTCCGATTTTCAATGGCTCGTAAGAGTGTGACTTCGTCCGCATACTCGATATCTGCTCCCACGGCTAGGCCTCGTGCTAAACGAGTGACCTTGATACCAGCTGGCTTGAGGAGGCGAGAGAGATACATAGAGGTCGCTTCTCCATCTGCTGTCGCATTGGTCGCCACGATCACCTCTGAAACCTCACTATCCATGAGACGAGTCATGAGACTCTTGAGATTGATATCATCTGGGCTAATGCCATTCATCGGAGAAATGAGTCCATGCAAGACATGATAGAGTCCGTGGTATTCTTGGATGTTTTCCATAGCAGCCACATCGCGACTATCTTCTAGCACTAAGATGGTTGTCTGGTCTCGAGTCGGATCCGTACAGATCGAGCAAGGATCATCATCCGTCAAGCGGCCACAGATGGAACAATAGGTCAATTCCCGCTTAGCAGATAGGAGGTTTTTGGCAAATTCATTGACATCGTCATCGGACATTCCAATGGTATAGAAGGCTAGGCGGGTAGCCGTTTTAATCCCGATACCCGGAAGCTTTGAATAGCTATCAATCAGCTTGGCAATAGGTGTTGGATACAGCATAAGTTCCTTTCTAATTCATTGGATGGTGTTGGTGATAAAGATTGATAATGTCACGTGCAATCGAAGGTCCGACACCGTTTGTAAGGTTGGTGTTATGAGGAAAGACGACTGCGACCGCAATTTGGGGATTATCCGACGGTGCATAGGCGACGGCATTGGTGTTATTAGCTTTTTGACCGCCATTAACGTAACTTTCGGCCGTCCCCGTTTTCCCACTGATGGATACGGCTGCGCCATTTGAAAAGGCACGACCTGTCGTAAGGGCACTCGTTCCATGCGAAACTTGATAGAAACCTTGCTGCAAGATAGCCATATCTGCTTCTGATATATTGATCTTGTTCAGTTCCTTGGCGGCTGTCTCCTGAACCAGACTTCCTAGTCCACCTTGATCATTGTTACCATAAACCCCTTCAACGATGTGGGGAGCCAAACGCACACCATTGTTTGCGATTGTTGCGACATACTGGGCTAACTGCATCGGTGTGTAGTTATCAAACTGACCAAAAGCATTATTTAGATAGTTGGCCAAATCAAACTCTTTTGGTATAAAACCTGTTGATTCATCTGGAAGGTCAATCCCTGTTGAAGCTCCTAGTCCGTATTCTCCAAAGGTTGATCGCAATTTGCCCATTGCTGTCTCTAATTGGCTCGTTGCTACAATCATATTGGGTTGGTAAGTCTGTCCCATGATTCCCAGTGCTGTTTGCACCATGTAGGTATTAGAGGAGTACTCTAGTGCTTCCACTGCTGTGATAGGAAAGGATCCGTAGGACAAGGTGTACCATGAATTGATAGGAGAGGAAGCTTGAAAGACTATGGGCTGGTCAAGTAAGGTTTGATTGCCTGACAAGACCCCGTTTTCCCAGCCAGAGCTAATGGTTGCCGCCTTGACAACAGACCCTGGCACAAAGACGTTAGTGACTGTTCCTAGGGAGTCTGAGCTCAGTTTACCTGATTCAACATCATGCTTAATACCTGACATGGCTAGAACTGCACCTGTTTTAGGATTAAGAGCGACTGCATAGACTCCTTCAGAATATTTGGCGCCACCATTACTCAACTCGGAGTTGAAGTAGCTCTTAAGTAGGTCATCCACTCCATTTTGGAAAGCTAGGTCAATCGTTAATTTGATATTGTTCCCTTTGCTTCCTTCCTCGACATTTTCCACACTTTCCATATTTCCGTGTTTGTCGAGATGCACTTCTTTGACAGAGCGTTTACCTTGGAGGACATCTTCATATTGCTTTTCAAGATAAGAAGTTCCCACTCGGTCATTGAGAGAGTATCCTTTCTTGAGATAAGCGTCAACTTCCTCTGCTGGAAGACCTGACTTTTCACTGGAAACGCTACCGACGATAGACGATAGAGAAGTGTCCAGTACTTTTCGATCCCATGAGGTTGAAATGCTAATGCCCGGTAATTCCTTGGATGCAGAAGCCACAAGAGCAACTTGAGTATCATCCAAGGCATCTGTTGAAATGGTTCCGGTTGCGAAATTTCCAACTGCATTGAGCTGACTAAACAGATAGATTTCCTTTTTCTGATCATCTGTATAGTTGAGCTGATTCACGTCGATACTCTCAACCGCATTATTGTAGAGGGTTGCTTCTGATAAGCGATTTCCATCTGAATCTAGGCGTTTGTCACTTGGAAGAGCCTCGACTGTTTTTTTGTAAATGTCCTGATCAGCCAAATAATAGTCTGCAATCTGACGATCTGTCAGATCAGGGGAGGTTACATTTACATATGTGAGAAGTTTCTTGGCTGTTTCCTTCAATTCAGCTGCCGTCATCTTATTGTTTCGCGTGAAAGAAACAACTTGCTTGACAGTATTTTCTACCAAGGGTTTTCCTGATGCATCGTAAATTTGTCCACGAGCCGAACTGGTTGTCACCCTAGTCTGGCTGGCTGATGCCAATTTTGTTTCATAAAAATCTTTATTCAGTACCTGCATATATAACAATCGACCAATAATGGCCATAAACAGCAGGATAACAATCGCAAATAGTAAATTAAGCCGAATCGGAATCGAATGGCTATTGAATTTTCTCATACAACTAAGACTCTTTTCTAGAAAAAATTCCGATTTTCACCCGTATTTATCCCTAAAATAACAGAGTAAATAGGTGAAGTTCAGTACTTTTCATTGTACCATATTTTACGAAGAAAGACTTGGAAAAGTCTAAGCAATTTTTGACTTTTAACTGAAAATGCCTTTTTATTTGGTTATCCTATTTTCTATGATATAATGATAGTAATAGTTAGGAAAGCGTCAACTTTTAAGACTTTGACTCATAAAAAGGAGCCTTATGAACAAGCCAGACATCGCAACTATAATTGATCTCCATTTTGAAGAATTAACCGAGCTCGAGCAAGAAATCGCTCGTTATTTCTTGCAGGTAGATACGATTGTGGATGATTTATCATCTCAACAGGTTACTCAAAAGCTTCATGTTTCTCAAGCTGCCCTTACTCGTTTTGCAAAAAAATGTGGCTTTACTGGCTATCGAGAATTTGTTTTTCAATACCAGCACCAGGCTAGTAAACAGGACACTCATTCACACAAACACAGTCCTTTGACCAAACGTGTGCTTCGAAGCTACAGCAACCTACGAGAACAAACACAGGATTTGATTGATGAAGCGCAGCTTGAACGTGTAGCTCATTTAATTGAAAATGCTGAACGGGTCTACTTTTTTGGAACAGGGAGTTCCGGTCTGATTGCCCGTGAGATGAAACTACGTTTTATGCGTCTAGGTGTGGTTTGTGAAGCTTTGACCGATCAGGATGGCTTTGCATGGACAACCAGTATCATGGATGAAAATTGTTTGGTACTTGGTTTTTCCCTCTCAGGCACTACCCAATCCGTCCTAGATAGTTTGTTGGATGCCAAGGAAATGGGCGCCAAGACCATTCTCTTTACCAGCGCTCCAAACAAAAATAGTCAGGCTTATACCGAAACTGTTCTTGTTGCTAGTCACAGTCAATCATCTTACATCCAGCGTATTTCCGCTCAACTTCCTATGCTTTTCTTTATAGATTTGATTTATGCCTACTTTTTGGAAATTAATCGCGATAGCAAGGAAAAAATCTTTAACAGCTATTGGGAAAATAAAAAACTCAACGGCTATCGTAGACAAAAACGCGCTAGAAAATCCTAGTTTGGTTCAACCAAACTAGGATTGTTTTGTCTTGAAATGATAATAGGCCCATAGGTGGTTTTTCCAATCTTTCTCTTTGTGCTAATGCCATTTTTATCTGTATTTTCAGTTCTTCCTTAAATCTCCTTTCCATTTTTGAATGTTTGACATCAAAAAAAGGAAGTTTCAACTATTTGCTGCTTTTACTTCCTCTCTCTAATTTTATTTAATTATTTTGCTTCGACAAAGTGAGATTTAGATTTTAACCCTTCAGGAAAATAAAACGGGCTATTCTCCTGAAGTATGCTCTGTAACATTATAGTTTAATGCAGAGTGTCGCTATATAGTCATTTCCATAGTGGGATAAACGATTTCTTTGATCACAGGATTCATAAAAATCGATCATAGCGAGACCATTCTTCAGTTGTCCTCTAATCTGAGTTTCTAAGGTATGGCTAAATTCATATCCATATGCTGGATCTATGCTTATTTTGCCTTGCTCCTCCAACTCTCTTGAATTAAAAGGGAGTGAAAATTGTAACAGTAATTCCTCATCGGGTTTGTCCCATACAATATCCGCATCATACATGTATATCCAAGGATTCATAAATCCAACCATTAAGAGTCCACCCTTTTTCAATACGCGAGCGGCCTCTTTATACATATTTTCTAAATCTTCTATATATACATTTGAAACTGGATTAAAAATAATATCAAACGTTTCATCTTCAAATGGGAAAGGTTTTATAAGATCGCCTTGAACGGTAGTGATTTTTAAACCTTCTCTTTTAGCAACCATCTCATCCCTTTGTAATTGTGACTCAGAAAAATCCATTATGGTTACATCATAACCTTTTGCAGCAAAAACTGGTCCCTGCTGTCCACCACCACATGCTAAACCTAATATCTTTTTTCCCTTGGCTTTTTCAAACCATTCTGTGGGGACTTTTTCCCCAACAGTTAACGCAACAGAAATTGGATGTTTTCTAACTTCTTCCAATTCTTCATGTGTTACTGGCTCAGTATAGTCGTTTTTTACATTATTCCATCTATCTTGATTACATTTTATATAATTGTTCATCTTACAATCTCCTCGTAATTTTATATGATTTCGATTTCAGGTGAATAGGTTCCCATTACATTTTTTTCACCTCTACAACTTCTAATTTGTCAATTTTTCGTCCATCTCATTATATCACTTTTTCCTTCTTGGATTAGCTTAGTATTTAGAAACAAAGTAAAGTGCTTGTACCGTCTTCTAAGGCTATCTTAAAAGGTATCTCCTCTCATATATTTTTCGATGGTAGGAAATCTGCTCCTATCGTTCTTTTTTTGTAATTCTCTTTATCTTTCTCATACCAATGAAGCAAGGTCGCCTAATGGTCTTGATAGACCTTTTCGCTACTTTTCATATACTGGACAATTTTTCTATCATCAAAAAAAGAATTAAGCAAAACAGTTTTCACTCGAGTAGTGATTAAGTGTTCTGCTTAATTCTATAGTTCCAAACTAGGATTGTTTTGTCTTGAAATGATAATAGGCACCCAACATACCTGCTGTATTTTGGTGATGGGCAAATTCTAATCGTGTTTTTTCAGCTAGACTAGGTACAAGTACATTTTTCAGAGATGTACGGATCTTTGGTTTGAGGATAGCCTCTTGCCCCATGATACCACCACCTAGAATGACCACTTCTGGATTGGCAACGTAGCAAATATTTGCCAGACCTTTTCCTAGATAGTCTACCATTCGGTCAATACCAGCCATGCAGAGTTTATTGCCTTCTGTGGCTTCCTTAAAGATACGACGGCCATTCCACTGGTCAACTGGATCTCCATGTGCTGAAGCCACATACTCTATCAAGGCTGTCGTAGAAGCCAAATCTTGGAAAGCCCCATCCTGCATATGCATATAACCGACTTCACAGGCTGAATTGCTAAATCCATGGAAAACTTTCCCATCCATAATCAAGCAACCACCGATACCTGTTCCAATGGTCAAGCAAAGTGTCACACTCGCTCCCTTACCTGAACCAGATACTGCCTCAGCAAGACCTGCACAATTGACATCATTTTCAATTTCACAAGGAATATTAAAACTAGTCTCGATTTCCTTTTTGAACTGGGTTCCTGCATAGTTAGGAATTTGAGGTCCAGCATAGAAGATTTCACCCTTGTCAGGATCCACCATTCCTGCAGAAGAAATGGCAACACCTGCTACTGGACCCTTTTCTAAATAGCTGGCTACGATATCCTTTGTCTTTTGTAAGATATGGGGTCCACCCTTAAACGCCTCAGTTGGAATTTCATGCGATTCAACAAGTTGGCCTTCTTGGTCAATCAAACCATATTTGATGTTGGTTCCGCCAATATCAATTGCAACGTAGTGTGTCATAAATACCTCCTTATGGATTAGAGGAAGCGCTCCTTAGTTTCTCGAATCAATTGTGCAGCTGCTTCTACAACTGGATGATCTTCTTCAGTTACTGGTGTCAATGGCGAACGAACTGAACCAATATTCAAGCCTTCATTGATCTTCAAGACTTCTTTAATGACACCGTACATATTTCCATGAGCAGCAGTCAATTTACCAATGATTGCATTGATAGCGTATTGCAATTCACGAGCTGTTTCCAAGTCTTTCTCAGCAATCAACTCATTGAGTTTCAAGAAGAGTTCTGGCATAGCACCATAAGTACCACCGATACCAGCTTTAGCACCCATGAGACGTCCACCAAGGAACTGTTCATCTGGACCGTTAAAGACGATGTGGTCTTCTCCACCAAGGCTAACAAAGGTTTGGATATCTTGAACTGGCATAGAAGAGTTCTTCACACCGATAACACGAGGATTTTTCAACATCTCAGTGTAAAGACTTGGAGTCAAAGCAACACCTGCTAATTGAGGAATGTTATAAATCACGTAGTCTGTGTTTGGTGCTGCAGCACTAATGTCATTCCAGTATTTAGCAACTGAGTACTCAGGCAGACGGAAGTAAATTGGTGGGATTGTTGCGATAGCATCTACTCCCAAACTTTCCGCATGGCGAGCAAGTTCCATACTGTCTTTCGTATTGTTGCAAGCTACGTGAGCGATAATGGTCAATTTACCTTTAGCAACTGCCATGACTTCTTCCAAAATCAACTTGCGGTCCTCTACACTTTGGTAGATACATTCACCAGAAGAACCATTGACATAGAGACCTTGAACTCCCTTATCAATGAAGTATTGAACCAAGGCACGCGTACGCTCTGGACTTACTTCTCCTTGATCATCATAACATGCGTAGAAGGCTGGAATGACACCTTCGTATTTTTTCAAATCTGACATAGATTTTCTCCTAAGATTTCTTTTTTCTGCTGAGAGCAGTTCTATTTTTTACAAGTTTAGTATACACCTTGTGAAAATCGCTTTCAATATCTTGTATACACTTAGATTTTAGTTTCTACTTGTATTTTAGAAACTGTAACGATTGAAAGTAGTTTCAGAAACAAACCATCCTACTGGTATTTGGCGAAGATTTTCTCCATCAAACCTGCTTGGAGAAAGACTAGCAAACCAAAACCAAAGAGGATAAAGGCTGATCCACCCAAAAGAAGAGTGAATGCGGATAGATAAAGAACCATCACAATGAGAAAGAGAATAGCTAACATGAGGAAGAACCATGGGAAGTTAAAACTTGCCAAGATAAGCCCTTTCTGCAGCACTTCTTTCCAAGACAAATCATAGCGCGCAGCGATGGGATAACTAGCCAGCATCACCAGAGTGAGGAAGATAAGAATCCCCAAACAAATAGCTTTCACAATCTGGAAAGGTAAACCTGTCTGGCCCCAGAAGAGATAAAGGTCTAAAAGACTCAGCAAAACAACGCCCAACTCCAGCAAACCTAACTGAAAACCCAGTTTTAGATTTTGCTTGAAAGCTCTCAGGTAGGTTCTGAAAACAGGTACTCGCCTGCTTCTCTTAATCTCAAACATGGTTTGGTAGAGGCTGATTTTAGCCACTCCAATCGTCACGATGGGCAAACAAGAGACGACAAAAAGAAGATTGACCGTCACGATATCCAAGACCTTCTCACTGAAACGCATGAGAAAGTTATCTGTATCAAATGCTGCCTTGATCAGGCTTACTCCTTTTTGTGCCATGTTTGCTCCTCCTGATTCTTCTAATCAATCAAAATTTTAAAGAGATATTTGCGAACCTTCTCTTCCATACCTGCATAGCCATTTGGCTGGTGCGGTTCTCTTGGAAAGAAAATCGCAAAATTGTGATAACCCAACAAGAGTGGGTATTTTTCATGACAATGAACAAAACCAATGTCACTCGCCTCATCGAATGCTACCGCCTCGTCTTTGATACGTGAACCGTAGCTCGAATATTCATGTCCTTCTACCAGCAAATGCAAGTCTGCATAGTTCTTATGATACTCAAATTGATCATTTTCAGCTTGATTGAGGACATTTTCCTGAACAACTAGAAAGACCTTGTCCCCGTCAATCTCATACTTACCGAGTTCGAAAGAATCCTTACGGTGCTGATAGAGATAGTCGATAGCCTTATCTAAATTGGGATGAATCCCTTTGTAAAAGGTGATATTTTTTAAATCGTCAAAAATCATACTATTTCCTTCGTTTCTGATAGTTAACCAAAATCATAAATTAAGTTTATAAGTGTCTGACAAAATCTCTATGGCATACAAATACCCAACATTTTGTAGACACTTATAACTCTATATTCTCTTATACTCAATGAAAATGGAAGAATGAACTAGGAAGCTAACCACAAGCAATACTTAAGTATGGCAAGGTAACGCTGACCTTGTCTGAATTTGATTTTCGAAGAGTATTATCCTTTAACAGCTCCCATAGTAATACCTTGTGTAAAGGATTTTTGGAAGACAAGGAAGACTGTTACGATTGGCACTGCTGCAAGAGCTGCACCAGCCATGATCAAACCATAGTTGGTTGCCATTTCGGCCTGCATGGTCGCAACCCCGAGTGAGATAGTCAAGTTTTGACGTGAAGTCAACATAACCAACTGCATAAAGTAGTCGTTCCAAGTATTGATGAAGGTAAAGATCGCAAGGGCTGCAAATCCTGGCTTCACAATAGGGAAGGCTACGCTCCAGAAAGTACGAATTTCACCACAACCGTCGATTTTAGCTGATTCAAGCAATTCTGTTGGGATGTTTTCGCTGAATTGTTTCATGAGGAAGACCCCAAATGGCCATCCAATCAAAGGCAAGATAACCGCCCAAAGAGTATCGTGAATTCCCATGAAGTTGACGATACGTACCAATGGTACAAGGACAACCTGTTTTGGAAGAGCCATGGCAGCGATAAAGACTGCAAAGAGAATGCGCTGACCATAGAATCGTTTTTTAGCCAATACATATCCTGCTAGAGATGAGGTTGCACAAACTAGGAACATGGTTACTAGCGAGATAAATACAGAGTTCCACATCCACTGCATAGCAGGGTTTTGCACCATGAGTTGTTGGAAGTTTTCCATGGTTGGCATTTTAGGGAACCATTGTGGTGGAATCATAATGGTATCCGGTTGTGATTTGAAGGCCCCTGTCAAAATCCAGTAGAATGGAAAGATGAACAGCACGGTCAACAAGAGCAAGATAATCGTTGAAATAACAGTGAAAGCTGTTAAATGTTTCTTTTGTGTAGGTTGCATAACTGTCTCCTTTCTTTAGTATTCTACGTCGTTTCCGAGGATCTTGAATTGAGCAAAGCTGACAATGGCAATCATCACTGCCAAGAAGACACCGATGGTATTTGCATAGCCGTACTCTGTTAATTGGAAGGCTTTTTCGTAAAGGTAGTACATCAAGGTACTTGTTGAGTAGTTTGGACCACCAGATGTCAAGAGCTGAATCAAGGCGAAACATTGGAATGAGTTGATGGTTGTAATGATTGCGATGTATAGAGTTGTTGGAAGGAGGCTAGGCCATTTGATCTTCCAGAACACTTGAAACTCAGTCGCACCGTCAACACGCGCTGCTTCAACAAGTGAATTGTCAATATTTCCCATGGCAGCGATATAAAGGATAATCGGTTGACCAACAGATGTTGTCAAAAGGATGATCATAATCGCTAGCAAAGCCCAGTTTTTATCACCCAACCAAGAAATGTTTTGGCTGATGATGTGGCTTGACTTAAGGACAAAGTTTAGAATCCCTGATAGGGGGTCATAAATCCATTTCCATACAACCGTTACGGCCACACTACCTGTAACTACAGGAAGGAAGAAGACGAAACGATAGAAAGATCGAGCAATAGCATTTTGATGATAGGTTTGAGATGCTACAAAGAGTGAGAAGAGTACAACAATTGGTACTGACCCGATAACCAGGATAACGGTATTGATCAAAGACTTGGTAAAGACAGGATCTTTAAACATGCGAATGTAGTTGTCCAAGCCTACAAACTCAAATTTCGTCATGGAGTAGTTGAAGAAACTTGTAATGAATCCCATAATCATAGGAGCCAAGACAAAGATAACAAAGAAGAACAATACTGGTGCTAGGAAAGCGTAGGAAATCACTGTTTCCCGCATACGAATTTTATTGACTTTCACAGTCGGCACCTCTCTTTCAAATAGAATAGTTTTTGATTTTCTTGAACTGTTTTAAAATCAAAATGAAATTTTTTAAGATTCGCTTATGTAAGAACTTCATTTTAATTTCGTGACAGTTCCTTACATTTCAAACAAAAGTCCCCCTTTTCTTACACCTTAGTGCACAGGGAAAAGGGGGAATCAATCTGACTTAGTGCTTATTGTTTTGTAGCTTTTTTGATTGTTTCGTTAGCTTTTTCAGTGAAGGCTTTCAAAGCATCCGCTGGTTTTTCGTCACCATTTGATACAGATTGCAACATTGGGAACCAAAGTGTTCTCATTTCAGCAAATCCATCGATAGTGTTGTAGTATGGTGAGTAGTATTTAGTCCAGCCACTGATTGTTTCCATACGTTTGTCATCATAAAGTTTGCCAAATGATGTACGAACTGGGAAGGCACCTGTACGAACAACGTCTTTAGGACCCCATTCTTTGTCATCTGCGATGAATTGAACGAATTTCTTAGCTGCTGCGACTTTCTTGTCGTCTTTGTTGTTAAATACTGCAAATCCGTTTACAAGGTATTCAAGAGATGGTTTACCAGAGTCTGATGGGAATGGTACTTCTACCACGTCTACCTTACTTGCTTCCAAGAGTTTAGCTTGGATACCGTTTTGAGCTGGTGCCCAAAGGATTGTGTATGAAGTTTGACCGTTCGCAAAGTTTTGGATATCTGCCCCACCGTCAAATTGTGAACCATTGTTCAATAAACCGTCTTTGATCCAGCTAGCAGCTTTTTCAAGACCTTTGACGAATTTAGGATCGTCAGTTGTATATTTTGTTACATCTTTATCTGTTACAGAACCGCCATAAAGGTTTGCAATGAAGGCACGTGTTCCTTGGTCTCCCCCTTGACCAGAACTGAACAATGAACCTGGTGTATATCCTTTATCTTTAAGCGCTTTCAAAACTTTTTCAAAGTCATCAGTTGTCCAACCTTCTTTTACAAGGTTTGCAACTCCAGCATCTTCCAACATTTTCTTGTTCATAGCCATGTAGAATGGAGCTGAACTGATTGGATACATGTAAGCTTTGTCTCCAGCCTTACTTGCTTGTACGATATTTTCGTTGTTCACATCTTTGACGAATTCGTCTGTGAAGAGGTCGTTCAACTCAGCCAATTTACCATTTTTACCGTATTGGATGATACGCCCTGGTGCGTCAAAGAGTACGTCTGGCGCTGTTCCTGCTTCGATAGCTGTTGTAATCTTTTCTGGACCTGACTTGAAGTCGATGGTTTCCAATTTCACTTTTACATCTGGATTTGCTTTTTCAAAAGCTTCGATGATTGATTTTTCATAAGTTCCAACACCGTCACCAGTTTTTTCTTGTGTGAAGACAGGGAATGCCCACCAAGTGATTTCTGTTTTTCCGCTATCGCTTCCTGATTTTCCAGCATCTTTACTTCCACCAGAATTCCCACAAGCAGCAAGACCAAGAATCGCAGCACCTGCAAGTACTGTACAAGCTAGTTTTCTAAATTTCATTTGTATTCTCCTAATTAATAAGCGTGTCCATATTGGATAGTGAGTAAGCTTCTATTTGTATACGTTTTCATTTTATCCGACGCATCGACCACTCTCCTCTTTTTTGAGATTGTGTTATTTAAGACCGGCAACAAAGCGCTCCGTAATCTCTTTTGGTCTAGTAATAGCACCGCCAACAACGATGCCTCGCACCCCATATTCAAGGATTTGTTTGGCTTGTTCTGGTGTATGAATTTTCCCTTCAGCGATGACATCCACACCGGCATCGCAGAGTTTTTTGATCAGTTCAAAGTCTGGACCATCTACTTTGGGACTATAAGAGGTGTAGCCTGATAGGGTTGTTCCAACAAAATCAACACCTGCTTCGACCGCTGCTATCCCTTCTTCAAAAGTGCTAGTATCAGCCATTAAGAGTTGATGTGGATACTTTTCTTTGACTTGTCGGATAAAGTCCTGAATTTTCAAACCGTCGTAACGTTCACGTTTGGTACAATCCAGAGCAATCACCTCGATATCTAGTTCAGCCAGTTCATCAACTTCTCTCATCGTAGCTGTAATGAAAGGCTCCTGTGGCGGATAGTCACGTTTGATAATCCCGATGATCGGGAGTTTCGTAACCTCCTTGATCTCCTTGATATCGCGAACACTGTTTGCTCGGATACCGACTGCTCCACCTTGCTCAGCCGCTTTGACTAGCAAGGGAATGACTCCTCCCGCTTCTGTATAAAGCGGTTCGTGAGGAAGTGCCTGGCAAGAGACAATGATTCCATCTTTGATTTGTTCAATCAAGGCTTCTTTGCTAATCTGTGGCATCCTCTTTCCTCCCTTTCTTGTTCTTATGGGCTTATTATATATCATTTGTTAAGCGCTTTCAATAGCTTGTGATAGAATAGATTTCAGTTTCAAAACTATTTTATAGAACAGACTATCCTGAAAGTAGTTTCAGACTTCTTAGAATTTCTTATTAGTACATCTTGAGTCGAAAGAAAAAGATAGCAGGCTGAAAAACCTACTATCTCCTTCTATTTTACAAAGCCAAATGATTAAAATTATTCTCTTATTCTTCTCTCTTTTTCCCCATTGCAAACAAGCCAAGGAAGAAAGCTGTGAATCCTAGTGTGGCAAGGAGTCCACTCTCCTTGTTACCCGTATCAGGAAGTGTCTGCTGAGCAAGAGGAGCTTTGTAAGTATAATCTTCTGTAGCAAGAGTCACAAGCGAATTAGCTCCCTTGTATTCTGCGAGTTCATGTACAGCTGCATTGGCTGCATTCACACCACCTTTGTACTCAGGGACTTCATGGACAGCTGCTTCGACAGCATTCACACCGCCTGTAAATTCTGGCTTCTCAACTGTTGGGGCTGCCTCTTCGCCCGCTGTACCTAGTGGGCCTGTGTACTCTGGTACTTCATGAACTGCTGCCTCAACGGCATTAACTCCGCCTGTAAATTCTGGCTTTTCAACTGTCGGAGCTGGCTCTTCGCCGGATGTCCCCAATGGGCCTGTATATTCTGGCACTTCATGAACAGCAGCTTCACTTCCATTCATTCCATTTGAAAGCTTAGTGCCCGCTACAGAGACTGGTAAATTATGCATACTTTCAATAGCACCTTCTGCCAGACCCGTAACTTTTTGACCCATATCCTCTGAATTCACTGTAAATAGGAGGGTTTTCGTATCATACTGGGTCATGAATCGTGCTGTTTTACCATTTGCCAATTGAAGGGTTGGAGCCTTGTTGACCAATACTTCCGAATCAAACTCCATCGCAAGAATACCTGGCCATTTTTCAATCGCGTATTTCACTTTTGCTTCTTTAGGAGAAATCCAATCCTTGGTCAAGAAATCCCAGTTGAATTTCTTGAAGGAAAGTGTATATGGAACACCTCCAGGCGCATGGTGCTCATATAAAAGTCCAAATTCATCTGGCCCAATTTGTTGAAGTGAGTTATACGCATACTCGCCTTCTTGAATCAAATGGTGGTGTAACCAAGTCAACTGTCCATCTTCTTCTACACGAGCCACTCGAATATAACCATTTTTACGACCTGGACCATTCGCATTTGCCAAGAGAATATACTCTTTACCATTTTGAACCGTATGAGTCGCAGCCATTTGAACATAAACATCTGGTACATCGTAGCGATCAACGTGATTGTCCCAAGTTAGACCACCATCATGACTCGTTGCAACCTGTAGATCTCCTGTCAATCCACGCATAAAGAGTTTGAGATCCCCATTGTTTAACTGAACAACTGAAGCCTCGGTATTTTGAGCATAATAATTGTTCATGGTGCTTGAATCAACCACTGTACCATCATAAAGTTTACGATTGTCATTGACACCACCACCCATATGCCATGTTTTACCATGATCGTCTGAGTAGATGATTCGAGATGATTGGGAACCATTGAGGTGGTTGGTACGATTAGTCGTATAGACAGGAACGACAATCCGACCTTTATGTGGTCCAGTACGAAGGGTAATCCCCACTCCAGGACCTACACCTAAGAATTTCATCCAATCGGCTTTGACCATCGGAGTAATATCTTGAGGCGCTGACCATGTCTTCCCGTCGTCATCACTGTAGGACATCCATAGATAGCTATCCTTGGCAATTCTAAATGGGGAAGTTTTGTTTGTTGTGAAGTAGATATTGCCTAGTAGTTGGTCACCCTTGTATAGATCACCCTTATCGCTATAGGCTGATTTAACAGGATCTACAACAACACGGTAGTCTGTCGCCTTGCCATCTGGAGTGTATACGGTACCATTTTCTCGAATGGTATAAGCTCCCTTTTCTCCTTCACGGTAGAGGATTTGATAGGTTTTTCCGTCAATTTCTTTATAGGCTTCTTCTTTTTGCGAAGACATTCCAAAGATTCCCTTTCCTTCTGGGAACATGTCATAAATGGCAAAGATGCGTTTGGTTTCAGGATCTTGAGTCAAGGTCATATCGATATTCACTGGTGAACCGATCGATGGGTCAGAAGCCTTTGGATTGTCACGTAAGTTGGTAATGGTTACTCGGTCTCCCCAAGTTTTACCATTGTCTTCACTACGTCTGATGACCATACCGATATCACCCCAGTCACTCGAATGGAGACGGCGTTCATCCGCACCTGCGATCAAAGTTCCTTTATCTGTCTTGAGCAGAGCTGGAATACGATAACTCTTGATTCCATCTTTATTTGGTTTATTGTTCATTCCGCCTTCAAAGACGTCTTCTTTCTCTGAGATTTTCGCACCTTCTGGAAGTTTCTTCTCCAAATCACCTCTTTCAAATAGTTGACTTCTCGTCTGAACCTCTTCTGGGCTTAAGGCACGATCATAGACGGTTAGATTTCGAACTTGTAGATTGCTTCCCCAAACTGTATTGCTGCCACGCTTGGTTGCTCCAATTTGAGCATGCGTTACATCTGGCATATCTTTGATGAAATGACCAGATTTCAGACTTGTTCGAGATAATACCCCGTTCACGTAGAGACGCACTCGGCCTTTTGGCAATTCTGCTGTCGGTTTTTCAACTGTGAAAGTCACCGAATTCCACTGGCCAGGACGTACTTGTAAAGGAGCATCCGTATATTTATCATAGAACTGTTCCCCTTTGGCACCGCGCCCTTCAACCAAAGCTACTTGATTGTAGACTGCCATAGTGAAGTACTCATCTTTTTTGGTAGCACTCGACACAGAAAAGAGATTATAGAATGCTGGAGCTTTGGCATCGGGCTTAAACTCCATGTGAACAGTTGCGTTTTCAAGTTTCTTTAGTTTTTCTAATTCATTTGATAAATCAACTCTCTGACTATTTGACGCATTGGTTTCAACATCTTCTTTTTCTAGGACAGGATTGGCATTTTGCAAATCCCTTGAATAATAATCACGAGGAATAGCATTCGAATCTGTTGATTTTTCCTCTTCTTTTAACGTTGTTTCCGTTGCATTTTCTGTCTTTTCTTCTACCTGCTTCTTGAGCTTATCTTGATCAAGTTCAGTCCCAACTACATTCTTATCAGCATCAGATGCATTTGCTACTACAGCTTCTTTGGGTACCTCTTCTGATGATTGGTCTTTGCCTTTTTCCACATTTTCAGTACTTGGCGCTACTACATTTCCCTGTTCTTGGGCTAAAACTGGCGAAACTCCAAATACAACTGTACCAATTAGTACAGAAGCTGTTCCAACTGCAAATTTTCTAATGCCATATCGTCGTTTTCGATCAAAATCCCTATACTTCATTTTTTAACCTTTCATATTCTCTGTAAATAAAGCGCTTTCTTTTTTTCTTAAAATTTTTAGTTCCTCCAACTAAACAAGGAAAAAGAAAGTAACCGACTGAATGAGACCTCCCATTCTTCAAACGTCCACTGCTCTTACTCTCTAACCAAGCAGCAGAAAGTTTCCTCCTTTCGCATAATACCTTTCCCCCATTATACAATAAACTTTGAACTTTATAGCTAAATTGATATAGAATAGATTTTACTTTCAAGAATAATTTAATATTTTAAATTTACAAAAAGTACTTTCAGGGTTTTGTGATAAAAAAGAGAGCTAGTGCCCTCTCAAAGTTATTTTTTTACATAGGAAAAAGGAATCTCACTGCCACAGAGCCAGTTGTAGACTTGGTCATTGACAAAAACATTCATGGCTTCGTGAGCATACTCAGGCATGATGCGATAGGACTTGTCACAGGTCAGACGGTTGTAAATCGCAAACTGGGTAATGGGATAGCAAACATCGTCATCCAAGCCCGTAATCATCCTGACCTCTCCTTTGATACGATGGGCAAGATTTTTCACATCGATATAGGCAAGAGTCGCCATGATTTCCTCCTCTGTTTCATGGAAGGGATCGTGGAACTTGAAATAACGGAAGAGTTCATCATAAGCTTCACTGGTATTGCCAATCTCAAGCACTCGTCTAAAGTCAGACAAGAAGGGATAGATGGCAACTGTTCGCTGAATCCGAGGATTGAGCGCTGCTGCAACCAGAGCTAAAGCTCCTCCTTGTGAGGCACCATAACTAGAAAGTCTTTCCTCATCTACCTGAGGCAGACTAGCAACAATTTCGATTAACTGGTAAATATCCAGATAGACATCCTTATAAAAGAGCTGATCTCGACCTTCAACAGCACCACGGATAATGTGGCCCTTCACCGTATTTCCTAGTGGAGAGCGCAAACCATCTTGTGAATAGCCCGACTGGCCTCGAACATCCATAGAAACAACACCGTACCCAGCCACAGTATAGGCCAGCATGTCAGTCCAATCCCAACCACGTCCCATGTATCCATGAAAGTGAAAAATTAGCGGAACTTTCTCCTCAGTCTTTGGAAGGACGATGCGTGCATAGACTCTTCCTTCATTCCTTCCCTCAAAGGTCAGCTCATAACACTTGACCTGGGGAATATGGAAATCCTTTTCTTCCAACTGGTAGGTAGGAAGGACTGAAACTTTTTTCAATTCCTCATCCCAAAAAGCATCAAAGTCTTCTGGGACCTCATCTCTTCCTTTATAAGTCTTGATTTCTTCTAGCAAGGCTGGATTTTTCATAGCATGCTCCTTTTGATTTGTAATCGCTATCATAACTGTAGCATATCTAGAAAAGCAATGCAAGAAAGAAGGGTAATACTCTTCGAAAATCAAATTCAAACCACGTCAGCTTCGCCTTGGATTATATATGTAACTGACTTCGTCAGTCTTATCTACAACCTCAAAGCAGTGCTTTGAGCAACCTGCGGCTAGCTTCCTAGTTTGCTCTTTGATTTTCATTGAGTATAAATAGATAGTGATTTTAGATTCTCCTCACTCAAACCTATCGTCTGAAAGTAGTTTTAAAACAAAAAGAGCGTTTCCGCTCTTTGTTAATCAATAAGTGCTAGCTCCTTTCTCTTGTTTGAAGGTTTGAAATTTCTTTTGGTAGGTCACTTTAATCGTCATATGAGAGTCCTCGTTTCTTTTTGATGACTCTAGTATAAGACCTAAATCTAAAAGCTAGCTTATAGATTTCTTAGAAAAGGCTTAATCCAGATGTTCTCTCTTTTCTAGATGGAGAGCAATCATGCGCCATTCTGGATCCTCTTTCCAACCTTCCATAGAACTAATATAGCTGGCAACCTTTCTAGCTTCTTCTAAAATCGGAAAATCTTCAATGATATCAGCCACTTGGAACTCTGGAAGTCCTGACTGTCTGGTTCCAAAAATCTCACCCGATCCGCGCATTTTCAAATCTTCCTCAGCAAGGACAAATCCGTTGGTGGTTTCTGTCATGATGCGCATGCGGTCTTTTCCAGACTCGGTCTTGGGATTGGCAACGAGAACAGCATAGGACTGCTTGTCTCCCCGACCAACACGGCCTCTGAGCTGGTGAAGCTGGCTGAGACCGAACCGATCAGCATCCATGATAATCATGACGGTCGCATTAGGGACATTGACTCCGACCTCGATAACCGTCGTCGAAACCAGAATATCCGTCTTTCTCTCTTTGAAATCCTGCATAATCTGGTCTCTATCGTCACTCTTCATCTTACCATGTAGAAGAGCCACTTCTGCCTTACCTGCAAAATGAGCCGTCAATTCCTCTGATAAGGCAATGGCATTTTTCAGATCCAGAGCTTCTGATTCTTCAATCAAGGGAGAGATGACGTATGCTTGAGAACCTTTTTGAATTTCTCCTTCTAACCAAGTCAGCACCTGAGGCAGTTGCTCATGTTTGATCCAACGTGTCACAATGGGTTTCCGACCCGCAGGCATCTGGTCGATAATGGAAACATCCATATCGCCAAAGGCTGTGATAGCCAATGTTCGCGGAATGGGCGTCGCCGTCATCATGAGGACATCTGGGTTGTCCCCTTTTTCCCGTAAAATCCGCCTTTGTCCCACACCAAAACGGTGCTGCTCATCGATGATAATCAAACCAAGGCGAGCATAATCAACCCCATCTTGTATCAGAGCGTGGGTTCCGATAATCAAATCAGCCTCACCCTTCGCTATGGTCTCCAAGACTTCTCTTTTTTCTGCAGCTTTCAAGGATCCTGTCAAGAGAGCGAGTTTCAAGTCTGGAAAGAGACTCTGTAGACTTTCAAAGTGTTGCTCAGCAAGGATTTCGGTCGGTACCATGAGAGCCGCTTGGTAGCCAGCCGTCACTGCAGCAAACATGGCCAAGCCAGCGACTACCGTTTTCCCGCTCCCCACATCTCCTTGCAGGAGACGATTCATGTGGTGGTCGGACTTCATATCGGTCAATATTTCCCGTAAACTCTTTTCCTGAGCTTGAGTCAGGGCGAAAGGCAGATTTTCTTTGACAGCCGTTACTTTTTCCTGAGACCAGTTCAGAACCAGACCACTTCCCTGAACTCTATTTTCAGACTTAAGCGTCTGTAACTGCATTTGAAAGTAAAAGAGTTCCTCAAACTTGATACGGCGAAGAGCCTGCTTGTATTCTGCCAAATCCTTAGGAAAATGCATGGCACGAACTGCCTGACAGCGGGACATGAGTTTGTATTTGTCCAGTAAAGACTGGGGAAGATTTTCCTCAATCAAGAGGTCCAGCCCCTGATCAAAGGCTGTCTTGATAACCTTGACCAGAGCAGCCTGACTGATTCCTTGAGCCAGACGATAGACAGGCTGGAGGTCATCTTCCACCTGAGCCAGGACCTTCATCCCAGTCAGACTGGCCTTAGCCCGATCCCATTTGCCAAAAACAGCCAACGTTGCTCCCAACTCTATCTTATCTGCTAGATAGGGCTGGTTAAAGAAATTCACCGCAAAAACAACTTCTCCCTGCTTGAGACTAAAGCGCAGGCGATTACGCTTGAAACCATAATACTGGACACTAGCAGGAGTCACTACCTGACCAGAAAGAACCGCCTTTTCACCGTCTTCTAGCTCCAGAACCTGCTTGGTCTTGAAATCTTCATATCGGAAAGGAAAGTAGAGCAAGAGGTCTTGCAAGTTTTCAATTCCTAGTTTGGCATACTTCTCTGCCGACTTTGGTCCCACACCAGGCAAGACATGCAAGGGTTGGTGTAGATTCATGCTCCCCCTCCTTTCTTTGTTTTAATAATATTCTCTAGGAATGCGATCGCTGAGGAGACAAACCACCTCATAGTTAATGCTTCCACGGTAGACTGCTACCTGAGTAGCAGTGATTTCCTTATCTCCGTCGGAGCCAATCAAGGTTACCTTGGTTCCGAGTGGGTAAACCTTAGGCAATCGAATAGTGATTTGGTCCATCGAAACCCTGCCAACGATTGGGCAAGCTTGTCCATCTACCAAGACGGAGAAATTCTGCATGTCTCGTGTCCAACCATCCGCATAGCCGATTGGTACCGTCGCAATGACTTGCTCGCTATCCGCCTGATAGGTCGCCCCATAGCCCATGCAAGCTCCAGCTGGAACTGTTTTGACATGGACTAGGGCAGACTCCAGGGTCAAGGCTGGTGTCAGATCATAAGGCAAGTCCAAGACCTCTCCGCTAGGATTGAGACCATACATAGCATCTCCCATACGGACTGCATTGAAAATAGTCTCTGCATGCCAAAGAGTCGTTGCCGAATTGCTAGCATGTACCAGCTCTGGCACTTCCTTCATACTTTCTAAAATAGTCTTAAAGCGTTCTAACTGCTTATTAAAGTAGTCATCTGATGCTTCATCTGCAGTCGCAAAGTGAGTAAAGATTCCCTCAATACGAACCCCCTCTTTCTTGAGCAAGTCCTGAGCTTGATCAGCTTCACTGACCTCTCTAAAACCAATCCGTCCCATTCCTGAGTCAATCTTAAGGTGAACCGACAAGCCATCTAGGTCAGCACCAGTAGCTAAGAGTGCTTGAATCCACTCCAGTCCAGCCACTGTCAAGGTGATGTCATATTCTTTAGCCAGAGAAACGGCTTCTAGCTCAGAAACTCCTAAGATGAGGATTTTCTTGTTTATCCCTGCTTGGCGCAACTCAATAGCTTCATCAATATTGGAAACGCAAAAGCCGTCGACATCGTCTTGGATAGCTGTGGCAACAGCTACTGCCCCATGTCCGTAGGCATTGGCCTTGACCACTGCCCACTTGAGCGTTCCTTCAGGGATATGAGCCCCCATTTGTTGGATATTTTTTCGAATAGCTCCCAGCTGAATGAGAGCCTTGGTTGGTCTATGTGGACTAGCTTTCATGATTTTCCTCCAAAATGACACTGGCTGTCACAAACTGATCTGTATGGCTGATCGACAGCCAAATCTTTCCTGAAAATGGCGCCTGACTAAAATAGGGAGCCCCTCTTTCATTGTTCAAGACTTCCAAATCCTGAAAGGTCAGTTTGCCAATACCTGTCCCCATAGCCTTGGAAAAAGCCTCCTTAGCCGACCAACGACCTGCCAAATATTCGATTTGTCTGCGCCCTTTGAGACTGGTAAAACGCTCCATTTCTTTAGCGGTCAGCACGCGCTTGGCAAATCCTTCATGTCGTGTAACTGCGCCTTCTACCGAAGACAATTCTTCGATGTCAATTCCATGTCCAACTATCATTCTCACAAAAGGAGTTGAGATTCCCCCAACTCCATCCTTTTCACTTATTTTGTTAAGGTAGTATAAATTTCTTCTACCAAGGCTACTGTATTCTCCCAACCTAGACAAGGGTCGGTAATGGAACAACCAAAGATTTCTGGTTGGTTTTGGCGACCATCTGCTAGGTAAGATTCGATCATAAAGCCTCGAACCGTCTTTTTAATCTTTTCATTCCAATCACGATTCAGCAAGGCTTGACGAACAATGCGAATTTGTTCCATATACTGCTTGCCTGAATTGTCATGATTGGTATCGATGATAATGAAGGGATTTTCAAGTCCCATAGTCTCATAGCGATTGATTGCATTCAAGAGAGTTTCATAGTAGAAGTTGGGTTCGTTTTTTCCATATTCATTCATGGCTCCACGAAGGATAACGTGGGCCAAGGGATTTCCTGAAGTTTCCACTTCTTGACCATGGTAAAGGAAGGTTTGCTTGTTTTGAGCTGCATAGATAGCATTAAACATAACTCCAAGGTTCCCAGATGTCGGATTTTTCATCCCAACTGGAGCATCAATCCCAGACGCCACAAAACGGTGCTCTTGATCTTCCACTGAACGAGCTCCAACTGCATGATAGCTGACCAAATCATCAACCAAAACGAGATTTGACGGATAGAGCATCTCATCAGCTGTCGTCAAGCCCGTTTCGGTAATCACACGGTAATGGAGCTGACGAACTGCCTGCAAACCATTGATGAGACTAGGCGCCTCACTAGCATTTGGCTGATGAATCATACCCTTATAGCCATCTCCGTTGGTACGAGGCTTGGCAGTATAAACACGCATGACGATAAAGATTTTATCCGCAACTTTTTTCTGCAAGTCCGCTAAGCGACGAGCATATTCCAAAACAGCCTCTTCATTATCAGAAGAACAAGGCCCCATCACCAAAAGGATTCGGTCATCCTCACCTGAGATGATGGCTGCCAATTCTCGATCACGATCTTCTTTTTTTCGCAAGGCTTCAGGTAACAGCTGGGTCGCAGCCTTAATTGCTTCAATATCTATTTCTTGACCTTTTTCGATAAATGCCATCTTATTCTCCTAGCGTTTGGTAGATTTCACGAACAAGTGCTTCTGTATTATCCCAGCCTAGACAAGGGTCCGTGATAGACTTGCCAAAAACTTCAGGTTCATTTTGACGTCCATCTTCCAGATAGGACTCAATCATAAAACCACGAACGTATTTTTTGATTTTCTCATTCCAGTCACGGTTGATCAAGGTCTGGCGAACGATACGGATTTGATCCATGTACTGCTTGCCCGAATTGTCATGATTGGTATCGATGATGATAAAAGGATTTTCCAAGCCCATCTTTTCATACTGGGCTATGGTATCCATTAAATTGTCATAGTAGTAGTTGGGAATATTTTTCCCATATTCATTCAAGGCACCGCGAAGAATGGCATGAGACAATGGATTCCCAGTCGTTTCCACCTCTTTACCGAGGAAGAGGAAACTCTGCTTGTTTTGCGCTGCGTAAATCCCGTTAAACATAACATTGAGATTTCCAGATGTTGGATTTTTAAATCCTGTTGAAAAGTCTGCTCCACTCGCTACAAAACGGTGTTGCTGGTCCTCGACTGAACGAGCCCCAACAGCCATATATGAAATCAAATCATCTACCAAAGGAAGGTTTTCTGGGTAGAGCATCTCATCAGCAGTTGTCATACCCGTCTCGGTAATCACACGGTAGTGTAGCTGACGAACTGCCTTGATTCCATTGATCAAGCTAGGAGCTTCTGTCGCGTTTGGTTGGTGAATCAAGCCCTTATAGCCATCTCCATTGGTACGAGGTTTGGCTGTATAGACCCGCATGACCATAAAGATACGGTCTTTGACTTCTTCTTGCAAGGCAGACAAGCGCTTGGCATACTCGAGGACTGCCTCCTCATTATCAGATGAACATGGTCCAATCACCAAGAGAATACGCTGGTCCTCTCCACGGATGATGGCTTCCAATTCCTGATCACGCTGGTATTTTTTTTTATAAGCCAAACCATCTAGTTTTGACAAGGCGCGAACTTCTTCAATGTTAATTTTAGGACTTTTAGCTGTAAATACCATGATTCATCTCCTTATAAAGCAAACGGACACCAAGTAAAAATGTATTTTCACCAGGTATCCGCCTGTTCTTATGTCTTATTAGTTTCGTCTTCCATGACAATTCTTAAATTTCTTACCTGAACCACATGGACAAAGTTCATTACGCCCAATTTGGCTCAAGTCCACATCTGCTGGAAGATTTGCACGCTGGGCTGCGATATTACGAGTAGCCGTTGTGCTAATATTAATCTCCGTCTGTGGTCTTTCTTGTTCATGGATTTGCGCTTTCATCATCAAACGAGTGACGTCAAATTCAATTGACCCAATCATGTCGTTAAACATGCGGAAACCTTCTGCCTGGTACTCAACAACTGGGTTGTTTTGCGCATAGCCACGAAGTCCAACAGCATTTCGCAACTGGTCAAGAGCATCAATATGGTCTGTCCACTTGTTATCCACAACACGCAGAATCAAGACTTTTTGGAATTCCTTGACTGCGTCCTCGTCTCGTAATTTTGAGATTTGACTATCGTAGACCTTTAAGGCACGTTGGAAGAGTTCATCTTTGATATCACGATCTGACAAACCAGCCAAATCTTCCTCAGAAATAGAACCCTCTGGTAGCAGATTGTACTTAGCAAAGTTCAAGATAGCTTTGATTTTTTCTTCTTCCTTAGAACGTGAATGAGCATCCACAACTCGTCCGATCGTACGTTTAATCATAGCGTGAATCTCAGGAGCCAAGTCACGGTCAGCAGTGATAACATCATAACGCTGAGCATAGATAATCTCACGTTGTTCGCGCATGACATCATCGTATTGAAGAACTTGTTTACGTGTATCGTAGTTATTCCCCTCAACGCGTTTTTGAGCTGCTTCAACCTGACGGGTCAACATACGGGACTCAATAGCTTCTTCTGACATATTGAGGCGTTCAAAGACACCTTTCAAGCGGTCTGAACCGAAGCGTTTCATCAAGTCATCCTCAAGAGATAGGTAGAATTGAGACTCACCTGGATCTCCTTGTCTTCCTGAACGTCCACGAAGCTGGTTATCAATACGACGGCTCTCATGGCGTTCTGTACCGATGACACAAAGTCCACCCAATTCACGAACACCTTCACCGAGCTTGATGTCAGTACCACGACCGGCCATGTTAGTTGCGATGGTAACCGCACCACGTTGACCAGCGTTCATAATGATTTGCGCTTCTTTGTAGTGGTTCTTCGCATTTAAAACTTCGTGGGGAATTCCTGCTGCAACCAATTTCTGAGAAATATAATCACTGGTTTCAACGGCAACAGTACCAACCAAGACAGGTTGTCCTTTTTGGTAACGAACCTTGACATCTTCAACAACAGCATTAAATTTTGCTTCAATACTTGCATAAAGAAGGTCAGAGTGGTCAATACGTTGAACAGGACGGTTAGTTGGGATTGGGATGACACGAATGTTATAGATTTCACGGAATTCTTCTTCCTCTGTCTTACCAGTACCCGTCATACCAGACAACTTCTTATACATACGGAAGAGATTTTGGTAGGTGATAGAAGCTGAAGTCTTGGTTTCGTCTTGAATCGGCACGCCTTCCTTGGCTTCGATGGCTTGGTGCAAGCCATCAGAATAACGACGACCTTCCATAGTACGACCTGTAAATTGATCGACAATCAAGATTTCCTGCTCTTCGCTGACCACATAGTCAATATCAAGAAGCATGATATAGTTAGCACGAAGGGCATTATCAATGAAGTGGGTCAAGGCCACGTTTTCAATATCGTAGAGATTTTCCAGTTTGAAGTAGTCTTCAGCCTTGTCAATCCCTGAATCAGATAAACCAATAGTCTTAGACTGAATGTCAATGATATAATCATCTTTGTCCAAAGATTTGACAAAGTGATCCGCCATATGATACAGCTGACTTGTTTCGACAGCATTGGCTCCTGAAACGATCAAAGGCGTACGCGCTTCGTCAATCAAAATCGAGTCTACCTCGTCAACTAAGGCATAGTTAAGCGGACGTTGTACCATATTTTCAGCTCGAACGACCATGTTATCACGAAGGTAGTCAAATCCAATCTCTGAGTTGGTTGAGTAGGTGATATCACATGCATAAGCTTCTCTTTTTTCCATCGGAGACTTAGCTGCTAAGTTAATCCCTACTGATAAACCAAGCCATGAATAGAGTTCACCCATTTCAGTCGCATCACGCTCAGACAGGTATTCATTGACCGTTACTACGTGAACTCCTTTTCCAGACAAGGCATTCAGATATACCGGCATAGTCGCTGTCAGGGTTTTTCCTTCCCCTGTACGCATCTCAGGTACATCTCCGTGGTGAAGAACGATCCCTCCCATGACCTGGACCTTATAAGGGAAGAGTCCAAGAACACGTTTAGCCCCTTCACGGACAACCGCAAATGCTTCATACAAGAGTTGATCTAGCGTTTCACCATTTGCATAGCGTTCCTTAAATTCAACCGTTTTTGCTTGCAGTTCTTCATCGGTCAAGGCTGCCATTTGTTCTTCATAGGACATGACCTTGTCTGCCATTTTTTCTAATTTTCTTATCTCACCTTTATCATTTTCGATGATTTTTTTTAAAATATTAGCCATTATTTTCCTTACTTTTAATTCTGAAGATTTTAGAATGTTCTTTTAATTGTAGCATATTTACTCTCATTTTTCAAGAAAGAATCCTTACTTTACAAAGGAAAAAGACATCTCTAAAATCCACTTTTTTTAATCTTCTGTCGGCATTTTTTTGTTTTTTGTTCGTGATGCATGCTTGATAATCCAGGCACAACTGGGACTTAGATCCTCCTTCTGCCAGATTTGAAGAATCCTTTCGAACTTATCGGGGTCTTCCTTGTATAAATCATTTAGATTATTGGCTACGCTTTTTTGAATGGACTTGTCTTTATCTTCCTTTAGATTGGTCAGAATAGTGGTGAAATCCTCAAGATAATCTAACACCACGGTTTGTCTCTTAGCCCAAGGCAGACGGATACGCATACACTCGCTGGCAAGTCTACGAACGCGCAAGTTTTCATCCTGACTCCATTCTATCAGCAAAGCCATTGTATCCTTAGGATAGCGAGCCAGTAAGGGCCTCATGGAAAATTCTCCCGTAAATCGCTTGGTGAGTTCCTTACTAAAGGCCGCGCTCAATTCAAATTCCTTGTCTCCATATAGCTCTATATATTTGCCAATTGGCCAAAGCCAATATCCTTCTGAGAACATACCTAAACCACCCTCTAACTCAGGACCTAAGATTTTCTCAAAAACCTTGAGAGAGTCCTGATAAGATAGGGGGAGGCAATCTTTGATACTTTTAGCCAAGAGTTCTTGACGCTGGCTAAACTCCAAATTTTCCAAGTCTTTTTCTAACAACAGCCTAAACTTTTGTCCATCAAAGGCAACGGACGCTTCTTTCAAGCGTCGACTCAAATCCCTAGCATAAGACAAGTCATAATAATCCTTTACTTTTTTCGCCATTTTCAAATCCCTTAATCTTCTGTTTACGGGACTTATTATATCATACAGATAGTCCGTCAACAAAATCATTTTTACATCTCCAACTATTTTAACAAGAAAGCAAAAAGGACTAGAAGCAAATCTAGTCCAACAATTTTTAATGTTTAATTTCCTAAAAATACTGGTAATAAGCCAAAGTACAAAAAGAGATTGATCCAGAAGGCCATACAAAAGATCACTCCAAAGAGGAAGAGACTCATCTTTTTAGTCAGTACTGAGAAAAAGATTGCCAATACACCAAAGACAACAAATAGTTTTTTCATAACGAAATAATAAATTGAAACTCCTCCTATTTGCCAATCCCAAGGAAGAAAGAACATGAGGAACCAGAGAAAGCAAATCGTAAGAATATAGATTTTGTAATAGCTATACATAAACTGCCTTACCTTTGACATCTTAAACCTCCTCTAAAAATTAGCTATTCTGTGATGAGCCTCTGTTATTGATCTGTCTCAGCTTGAACATTCTCTTCAGGCAGACATAGACTTTCCAGTCATTCACAAGAGACAAGAAGACTAAAATAATCCATATCCCCCATCTTGTTAGATCCATGGGATTTTTCAAGATAAAATTGAAAATCAACAAAGAAAAAATTGTAAAAGCGATACTGAATAAAGCCCAAAAAGGGAGATAAATCCAATAAAAGTAATAGAAAAACACGAAATATTTACTATCTTTATCTGCCTTCTCAATCCAATGAAAAAAATAAAAGTATGGTGACAAGACCAAGAGTTGAAAAAGTCTTCCTAGCATAGCTTTCTCCAAGATTTCTTTTTATTTTATTATACCAAAAAAAAACCTGGAAAAGGCTTTCCAGGTTTGAGTTTAAAATCACTAGTCATACTAGAGAAATCCCTTTATTCATAGTCGATTCACTTTATTGACTTGATGAAGATGTTCCGAAATCGACCTTAGGAACTGTCTTGGCTTCTTCTGTTTCTTTGAAGGTTTCAGCTTCTTTAAAGTTCATCATATTTGCAAAAAGCACGGTTGGAAAACTTCTCAACTTTTGATTGTACTCGGCTGCGATCTTGTTATAATCCTTACGTGCTACAAAGATACGATTTTCACTTCCTGAAAGTTCCACCATCAGTTGCTCAACATTTTGATTGCTCTTGAGTTCTGGATAATTCTCCGTCAAGGAAATCAAGCGGGAAAGAGCAGAGCTCAATTCTCCCTGAGCCTTTTGGTTTTCTTCCGAAGTTACTGAGCTACTACCGATTTTAGCTCTAGCATCCGCAATCTTGGTAAAGACTTCGGTTTCATGATTCATTTGTCCTTTAACGGACTCCACCAAATTACCAATCAAGTCTGAACGACGTTGGAGGGCTGTTGAGACATCGGCCTGAGCCTGCTCCACTTTAGTCTGTTCACCAACCAGACCATTATAGGTCGTCACTGCGGAACAACTTCCCAAAACTAGTAGTCCAAAGAAAATCGCCACTATAGAGAGAATTACTTTATTTTGTTTCATATCAAAACCTTAACACTTTCTTTTATCAACTTTTCTGAGATAGGACTCAGATTTTAAATCAATTTCCCAATCTTTGTTTTTTTATTCTAAATTAAGGAGTAAACTTTTGCAAAGGAGTTGCCTTACTGCTTTGAGGAATCGGTTTAAGATTTATATAGGGTCACTCACCAGTCATCAGACGAACCGCCACCATCAAAGCCACCGCCGTCCCAGCCTCCAGATGAGTCTGAGCCCGAGTCTGACCAAGAAGATCCTGAATCTGATGAGTCACCGCCCCACCAGCCTCCGCCAGAATCATCTCCACGTGAACCACCACGACCTCCAAATATAAATCCAATAATCATGACGATGAAGTAAATCAGAGCTCCAAATCCGATAACTCCGTCGCTCGAACTGCTTTTTCGATGCCGTTTCGAAGATTGGCTCTCACTGGTATACTTTTCAATTTCTCTTAGACGACTAGAATTAGTAGCATAGTCGTAACTACTTTTAGAACTTGAAGAAGGTGTACTCGAACCACTATAGAACATGTAGTTGAGATTGTTTACTATAGAGAGAACTCCCTTGTTGTAGTCACCATTTTGAAAGTAGGGGCGTGCTGTTGTCAAGAACCTGTGAGTCTGATAATCTGTGATCTTACTGGCCACATTATTGCTGGTTTCAATCCGTGATTTTCTATCTTGAACTGCAAGCACAATCAAGACACCGTGATTATCTCCCGAATAGCCAATCTTCCAAGCTCTAGCTGTTTCATTGGCAACTGTTTCGATTGTTTCTCCATCTAGGCTTTTCACAACATAAACGCCTATTTGGAATGTTTCCGCTTTTTGACTATTGACATTATTCAATTCTCGAATCTGACTAATTGTCGCGTCAGTCAAATAGTGATTTGGATCATATATCCCGTACTCAGGTTTTTCAGGTGCAGTGAATGCTGATAAGAAGAGAAAGACCATCAGCAATCCAAGCAAGCGAACCAACAAACTATTTTTAAATAATCTGCTTCTTTTCATAATAACCTCCCTGATAAAGGAAAATTGATTTAAGGAATTATAGCATTTTGATTTTTACAAAGAAAGTGCATTTTCATTACAAAACTGTGACAGCAACCCTGAAATTGATGTTAATTTAATGACAAGTCTTCCAAAACTCGACCCCAATAAGAGAAAGAAGACCTTGTGTTTTCTTTTTCTTATTGAACTTACTTTTCTATTAAGATTTTAACTGGTAATTTAAAATATCTTTTTCTAATTTTTGGATAGGGTACTGCGCCTTCACTTTTATTTTTGTATTGTTACAGCCAGCGTATCCTTGCACGACATCCACTTGTGGAATGAGCACCCAATCTCCAAGAACTTCTTGCGCGGCTTCCGCTTTTTCATCCAGAATGCACACAAAGCGGTATTCTCTCTCGTGTTGCCACTCTTTGAATTTTGCAAAGGTCGCCTTAATATAAAAATTCAGATTCGAATAAGAGAATTGGTTGCTATTGCTTCTCGTATTAGGACGTTTATCGATATACTCCACCGGGCCGTATACACAGAGTCCGTCTACCTTCAAGGAATGAATTTTATCCAAAAGACTCGCATACGAATACTCAAGCGCATAACCTGCGTGGCTATTGGCGTAATAGGACCACATTAAAATATTATCTGCAGCATGCGTAAAACAAAACACACGGAAGAAATCCATCATCGAATGACCATCCGCATAGTAGCAATTACAATCAAACGGGTCGTTGAAATGCTTCGGATGGCTAAATGACACATTCCCTTCCACCACATGATAGGGATTCTTCTCAATCGTTTCCTTGGCATAGTACTTCACAAAAACTTGTCGCTCAGCTTGAATCCTTGCTTCTGCCTTTTTAAAATACCTCTCAACGTCTTCTTTAAATACTCCTTGAAACTGCTCGACTAACTGATCTGGTGCTAAAAAGCCCAGTCGAATATTCTCGGCAAGCTGGTCATTAAATCCTTTATCCGCCTTTTCTACATCAAATCCTTCAGGAATCCTAGTATTCCTGGTTTGAATAAACATAATCTTCTTACACTCTACCTCTACCGTTTTCCTAGTCGGTTGTTTAAAGAGCGCCACAAACACTTTCTCTTCTGTTGCCCGGTTAGCAATTAAAAAACAATTACTATCGAGATAGGACTCCACCAAATGGTATTCTTTATGCGTCTGTAAGAATGTTACCTTTGCAATCAAATAACGATATAGTTCAATGTCCTCTTTTAGAATGATTTTCAATAAAGTCACCACCTCTATAAAAATTTAAAAATTATTTAAATACTCAATATTGTTTAGTAAAAAAGAGCAATCATATACAATTACTCTTTCATCACTGATTACTAGGACTTAATCCTTTTTATCATTTTATTTACGTTTTCTTGCGATCAAATGAATCGGGGTTCCTTCAAAGACAAAGGCCTTTCGGATTTGATTTTCCAAGAAACGCAGGTAAGAGAAGTGCATGAGTTCTTCTTCGTTGACAAAGATGACAAAGGTTGGTGGCTTGGTTGCCACTTGGGTTGCGTAGAAGATTTTGAGGCGTTTTCCTTTGTCTGTCGGTGTTGGATTGATAGCAATGGCATCCATAATCACATCGTTCAAGACAGCTGATGGGATACGGGTGTTTTGACTTTCGCTGATTTGCTTAATCATCTCAGGCAATTTGTGAAGTCGTTGCTTGGTAAGAGCTGAAACAAAGACAATCGGTGCGTAAGGCAGGTATTGGAACTGCTCACGGATATCTTCTTCCCAGTTCTTCATGGTATGGTTGTCTTTCTCAAGAGTATCCCACTTGTTGACCACGATGATCATTCCTTTACCAGCTTCGTGGGCGAAACCTGCGATACGCTTGTCGTACTCACGAATCCCTTCTTCGGCATTGAGGACCATCAAGACCACATCTGAACGGTCAATGGCACGCATGGCACGCATGACAGAGTATTTTTCTGTATTTTCGTAGACTTTACCAGACTTACGCATACCAGCTGTATCAATCATGGTAAACTCTTGTCCATCCGCATCTGTAAAATGGGTATCAATGGCATCGCGCGTTGTTCCAGCTACTGGACTAGCAATCACACGGTCTTCTCCCAAAATGGCGTTGATCAAACTTGATTTTCCAACGTTAGGACGGCCAATCAAGCTAAATTTAATCACGTCTGGATTTTCTTCTTCGACTTCATGTGGTAGATTTTCCACGATGGCATCCAGTACATCACCCGTACCGATACCGTGGACAGACGAAATCGGCAGCGGTTCTCCCAAACCTAGCGCGTAGAAATCAAAGATATCATTTCGCATCTCAGGATTATCAACCTTGTTAACTGCTAGGATAACAGGTTTATGGGTTTTATAGAGTTTGCGAGCTACGTACTCGTCTGCATCCGTGATTCCTTCTTTCCCAGACACCACAAAGACGATGACATCTGCCTCTTCCATAGCGATTTCTGCCTGGTGTTTGATTTGCTCCATGAAAGGAGCATCGACGTCGTCAATCCCTCCAGTATCAATCATACTGAAAGAACGGTTGAGCCACTCCCCCGTTGCATAGATACGGTCACGTGTCACACCCTCGACATCTTCTACGATTGAGATTCGCTCGCCAGCGATTCGGTTAAATAGGGTTGATTTCCCAACATTGGGACGTCCTACAATGGCAACAGTTGGTAAGGCCATGTTTTCTCACTTTCTACAATAACTTTTTCTGTTCTAGATTCTTACGAGTTGAACTAGGTTCGGCTTGACCAAACTGCTCTGCCAAACGCTGACTCCAAGAGGTCGTCGCACGCGCACCAGCATAGTCTGCCTGTACTTGGTCATAGTCCAAAATCGCTTCAACTGGCTGTTCTTGGTATTCTTCTTCAAATACCACTTGGTTCAAAGGCAGTCTTGGTTTGACATCATGTTGTTGATTTGGCACACCGAGGGCAATCCCAAAAACAGGGTAGGTATAGTCAGGCAGGTTAAAAAGCGCTGCCACTTCTTCTGACTTATAACGGACCAAACCGATAATCACGCCACCATATCCCAGACTCTCTGCTGCAAGCAAGGTATTTTGCCCCGCAAGAGCCGCGTCCACAGACGTGATGAGGAGACCTTCCACTCCTTGAGGTTGGAAAACATCCGTATGAAGGTTTGCTCCCTTTTCAGCTCGGTTCAAGTCACCGACAAAAAGCAAGAAAGCAGCTGACTGGCGAATGGCTTCCTGAGGAACCAGTTCATATAAGGCATCTTTCTTCTCTTGACTACGTACAAGAATCACAGAATAAGATTGGAAATTTTTCCAAGAAGACGCCATTTGAGCAGCAGTCAAGATTTCATTTAAGTGTTCTTGAGAAATCTCTTGCTCCTTAAAGCGACGAACTGAAGTATGAGCTTTCATCAGTTTAATGGTTTCTGTCATCGGCGATTTTCTCCTTCTAGTCTCGTTTCCTCAGCTAAATAACGAATCCGTTCCATGACCCGTCTAGCTTCCCAAGTTTCATCATTTCCATTTTTTCCTTTGGCAAAATGTTTTTCCAAATCTTGGAAATTAAAGTTGGAAGTAAAGAAGGTCGGCAAATCTTCCTGCATGCGATACTGGAGAATGACTTGGAGAATCTCATCACGCACCCAAGGGGTGGATTGCTCTGCACCAATATCATCCAAGACCAAGACTTCTGCTAACTTGATCTCATCCACCAAGGTCTTCACAGATCCTTCACCAATAGCATTTTTCACATCAATGACAAAACTTGGATAGTGGAGAATGGTTGTTGAAGCACCTCGTTTTTCAGATAGGTCATGGGCCAGGGCCGCCATCATGAAACTCTTACCGACACCAAAATCACCATAAAGATAAAGACCTTTTCGGATACTAGGGTAAAGGTCAACAAAGGCATAGAGTCTCTCAAAAATAGGCAAACGTCCTAAGTCATCCAGATCAATCTGAGCCAATTTCGCTTTCTTGAGACTTGCTGGTAGATTGATCAATTTGAGACGATTCTTGATTGCTGCCTCTTTTTCAGCCGCGATTAGTTCTGGTGTTTCTTCATAAGATACATCTGCATAACCATGATTCATGACCAAGATAGGCTTGTAGCCACGCGCTATATAGTCAGTATCCCCACGAAGAAACTTATCTCGTTCTGTGATGTATTGGTTGAACTTGGAGATGCTACGATTTAACTCCTCTTGGCTGAGGGATTCTTTCTGGATAAAAGCCGCTACATCGGGGTCCTTCATGATCTGCTGGACTAGGTCCTGATACTGAAAACGACTTGACTGACGTTTGATTACGTCACCAACACTTTCCATCTAGTCTCCTCCTTCTTCTAATCGGGCTAACATTTCTTGTTTTTTGCGTTCTAGCTCCAAACGAGTTTCCTCGCTGGTTTGATTTTTATATTCTGGATTGCTCCACTTGGGAACATTTGTCTTAGTTGAGCTGGCCTTGTTTTTCTGTTCTTCTTGCCCTTTTTGCTGGTGTTCTCGAATCCGAAGCACGGCTTCCTCTGCTGTCCGAATCTTACGATAGGCATAGTCGTTGGCGACCTTCATGGCGTATTTTTCATTGACATTGGCCGAATCAACCTTGTTAAAGGTTAAAAGTAAGACGATATTGATAACTTCGTCCAGCAAGCCTAAAGACGCCATCTGGTGAAGGAGTTCTCTTTCACTCTGGGTGATGTTTCCCTTACGTGTTTGCTTGATTTCCGCTAAGAATTGCAAGGGAGTTTTATTCTTTGCTTCTCTGATAATGGTTATTTCTTTGGGGCTAAAGTCAGAAGACACTGGTTTTTGTGCTATCTTTTCACGCATGCGTTTGACTGAAATTACCTGAGCCACTGTAGTCGCCTTGGCTAATTGATAGGTTTCAAACCAGGTCCATTTTTTTTCATCTGCAATGGCAAACAATTCCAAAACATCTGCCTGCTCATTTTCAAAACGCAGACCATCTCGAGCCATCAGCTTCTGAAAATGTTCCAAGTCAAAATCATTTTTCATCTTGATTTTAGACTCGGTTGGAGTCACTTCTTCGGTCAGGTTTGGAAAGACTTGGCTCAAAGAAACGGAGAGTGCTTCTCCCTCGCTTGGAATCTGTTTCAGGGAAGCAAACGCAGTATCCCCAATCTTTCTCTCCAATAGCCTGCTATAGACAGAATGACTTAGAAATTCCTGACTGGAGAGGGGAGAATATATTAGCAATTCATAGGTCTCTCCCTTTTGATAAAGAGTCAACAAGTCCAAAGCAGATAAGATTTTAAAGGACTGGAGGAGCGTATTCATCCCGAAGTTTAAATGATTAAGAATGTTAGCAAAAAGGTGTTCCTTTTGCCCGCCATCCCAAAAGGTAATGGCATATAGATAGAGGCTCAGCGCCTCCTGACCGATAATCGGGAGGTAGCACTGCACCAGAGAAAAGGTATCTTGCGACACCCGATTATTCTTTAGAAAAGAAAAATGGTCATTTGGCTTCATTTACTTTTCCTTTTTCTTTTTAGAGGACTGGGTGATTTGCTGGAGCAGACTCTCCAACTCACTCACATCCTTAAAGCTACGGTAAACACTGGCAAAACGAACATAGGTAATCTCATCAAGCTCCGCCAATTCTTCCATGACTAAAGCCCCAATATATTCACTTTGGATTTCATTCTCACTGCGACTACGGAGTTTTTGCTCGATGCGATTGACCACCATGTTGATTTCATCACTTGACACAGGACGCTTCTGGGCTGAACGGATAATCCCATTAAAGATTTTATCTCTCGAAAATTGTTCTCGTGTACCGTCTTTCTTGACGACAACCAGCGTTCTTTCTTCTACTCGTTCATAGGTCGTAAAACGATGCTGACACTCATCGCACTCACGTCTTCGACGGATGGTATTTCCTTCTTCGGCTTGTCGACTATCCACAACACTAGACTTGCTAGCCCCACATTTTGGACAACGCATGCATTTTCCTCCTTGTCGTTTTCTTTTCATTATACCATTTTTTGAGCAATTCCCAAAACAATTCTTATTTTTACTTGACAAGTTTTTTGTTTTATTGTATTATTTTATTAGAACAATAAAGGTAAAGAAAGGAGACTATGATGTCCTGGATTTTTGATAATACAAAACCAATCTATTTGCAGATTATGGAAAAAATCAAACTAGATATTGTTTCCCATAAACTGGAACCCAACCAACAGCTCCCAACCGTGAGAGAGCTGGCAAGTGAGGCTGGGGTCAATCCCAATACTATCCAACGTGCCTTGTCTGATCTTGAACGTGAAGGCTTGGTCTACAGCAAGCGTACAACCGGACGCTTTGTGACAGAGGATCGGGACTTAATTGTCCAAACTCGCAAGCAACTATCTGAGGAGCAACTACAAGATTTTGTAACTGGCATGCTTCAATTCGGTTACAATCGTGAAGACTTACCCTCTGTATTAAGCGGTTATATTAAAGGAGTTTAAAAGTATGACATTACTAGCATTTGAAAATGTATCCAAATCTTATGGTTCTACAGCAGCCCTCAACAATATTTCCCTTGAGATTCCCGCTGGGAAAATCGTCGGTCTCCTTGGACCAAACGGTTCTGGAAAAACAACCTTGATCAAACTAATCAATGGACTTCTCCAACCAGACCAAGGTCGTGTCCTCATTAACAGCATGGAGCCAAGTCCTGCTACCAAGGCGATTGTCTCTTATCTACCAGACACGACTTATCTGAATGAGCAAATGAAGGTAAAGGATGCTCTAACCTATTTTAAAACCTTCTATCAGGATTTCAATCTCGAAAAAGCCCAACACCTTTTAGCCGATCTCGGTATTGATGAAAACAGTCGCCTCAAGAAACTATCAAAAGGGAACAAGGAAAAGGTCCAACTCATTCTGGTTATGAGCCGTGAAGCCCGCCTCTACGTTCTTGACGAACCAATCGGAGGCGTGGATCCAGCTGCCCGTGATTATATCCTCAATACCATCATCAATAACTACTCACCAACTTCTACGGTACTGATTTCAACCCACTTGATTTCAGATATTGAGCCAATCTTGGATGAGATTATCTTCCTCAAAGACGGAAAAGTCGTCCGCCAAGGAAATGTTGATGATATTCGTTACGAGTCAGGCGAATCAATTGACCAGCTCTTCCGCCAGGAATTTAAAGCCTAAGCAAAGGAGATTATTATGTTTTGGAATCTAGTTCGTTATGAATTTAAAAATGTCAATAAATGGTATCTGGCACTCTACGGTGCTGTACTTGCAATTTCAGTTTTGATTGGAGCTTTTATTAGCAGTCTTAGCCAGAGTTACAATCCTAACAATGCTGCTTATTTCATCTTCTTTTTAGTACTAGTTTTTGGTGGGCTCAGCGTTACTCTTTTGATTGCGACGATCTTTTTAATCATCCGAAGATTCAAGGGTAGTGTTTATGACCGCCAAGGGTACTTGACCTTGACCTTGCCTGTCTCTGAGCACCAAATCATCACCGCAAAACTCTTCAGTGCCCTTGTCTGGTACATCTTAGGTTGTGTCGTCTTTATCTTGAGTATATTGATTATCTTCTTCTTAACACCAGTTAAAAAAGACTTCACTATCCTCTATGACTTCATTTCCAATTACATCAGCTACGGCTGGCTGTATGCCCTATCACTATTTGTCGGTTCAATCGCATGGATTTTATCCATTTACCTCTCCATCTCTATCGGACAACTCTTTAACGAGTATCGAACAGCAATGGGAATTTTAGCCTATATTGTCATTTCAATCGTTATTGGTTATGTTTCTCTCTTCTTAAGAGTTGACAATGACTTTAACGTGATGGCTGGTACAGAAATTCTTCGCGATCTCTTTTTATCAGCTATCTACTATCTTGGTACCTACTACATTTTGAAAAACAAGGTTAATTTGCAATAAAAAATTCCCAGCTAGAAATGGCCTGCACCCCAAAAGTTAGACAGAAAAAATCTAACTTTTGGGGTGTTTTATTATGAAATTGAGTTATGAAGATAAAGTTCAAATCTATGAACTAAGAAAGCAAGGACAAAGCTTCAAACAGATTTCAAAAAGATTTCAAAAGATTTGGAGTGGATGTTGCCGGTCTAAAGTACATGGTGACATTAATTGACCGTTATGGAATAGAAATCGTTAAAAAAGGGAAGAATCGTTATTATTCTCCAGAACTAAAACAAGAAATGATTGATAAAGTTCTGCTGGAAGGTCGTTCGCAAAGAAGTGTAGCTTTAGATAAGGCTTTACCCGACCGTTCGCTGTTGACAAATTGGCTGGCGCAATACAAGAAAAACGGGTATACTATTGTTGAGAAAACAAGAGGGAGACCTGCTAAAATGGGACGTAAACGGAAGAAAACTTGGGAAGAGATGACAGAATTAGAACGACTTCAAGAGGAGAATGAACGCTTACGGACTGAGGTGGCCTACCTAAAAAAGTTAAAAGAGTTAGAGGAAAGGGACGAAGCCTTAGAGAGAGAAAGGCAGAGACAGTTAGAGAAATGGTTGCAGGAGGATTTCGATTAGATTTACTTCTTGAAACAGCTCGTTTAGCTCGCTCGACTTACTATTATCAGTTGAAGCAACTGGATGGGCTTGATAAAGATAAAGAGCTTAAAACCGAAATTCAGGCCATTTATAATGACCATAAAGGAAATTATGGCTATCGGAGAGTTAATCTTGAACTAAGAAATCGCGGTTTTGTAGTGAATCATAAGAAGGTCCAACGTCTGATGAAGATACTTGGTTTAAGTACCCGAATTCATCGGAAACGAAAGTATTCTTCATACCAAGGAGAGATTGGCAAGAAAGCAGAGAATCTCATTCAACGCCAGTTTGAAGCATCAAGGCCAATGGAAAAGTGCTATACGGATGTGACAGAGTTTGCCATTCCAAATAGCACACAGAAACTCTATTTATCGCCTGTTTTAGATGGATTTAACAGTGAAATTATTGCTTTTAATCTTTCTTGTTCTCCTAATTTAGAACAAGTAAAAGTCATGTTGGAACAGGCCTTCACAGAGAAACATTATGAGAATACTATTTTACACAGCGACCAAGGCTGGCAATACCAACACGATTCTTATCATCGGTTCCTAGAGAGTAAGGGAATTCAAGCATCCATGTCACGCAAGGGCAACAGCCCAGACAATGGTATGATGGAGTCCTTCTTCGGTATTTTGAAATCCGAAATGTTTTATGGTTATGAGAAGTCGTTTCAGTCGCTTAAGCAATTGGAACAAGTTATTGTAGACTATATTGATTACTACAACAATAAACGAATTAAAGTCAAACTAAAAGGACTCAGTCCTGTGCAATACAGAACTAAATCCTTCGGATAAATTAACCGTCTAACTTTTTGGGGTCAGTACAAAAGCTGGGTTTTGATTTAACTCAATATCAAACTGGCTACAATAGGACTGACAAAGACATAGAGAATACCAGTGACACCGATAGCCAAACCGCCCATGGCTCCCGCGACAGAACCGTATCGAAAGGCTGTACCCGTTCCGACAGCATGCCCTGTCCCTCCAAGAGAAAGTCCAACAGCTACCGGATCATCTATCTTCAACCACTTCAAAAGTGTTGGTCCGATAACACTAGTCAAGATCCCAGTCGCCACTACGACGACCAAGGTTACTGTCGTCAAGCCTTGCAATTTTTCTGTGATCCCCACTGCCATAGCGGTTGTCACTGACTTTGGAAAGAGAGAAATGGCTAGGAAGAAGTCCATGCCAAAGATTTTCGCCACTATGGCAGTGAAGCTAGTATTGACAACTACTGCTAACAGACTACCAAAGAGAATACTCCGAGCATGGTGCTTCATCAGATGAAAACTCTTATAAAGCGGAATCCCTAGAGCTACCGTCGATGGGACGATCAAGTTGTTCAAATAAACCCCACCTTGGTAGTAATCTTGATAAGAAATACCCGTCACCTTAAGGAAAATAATGATAAAAATAGCCGACAACAGCAAGGGTGTTGTCAATGGATGGGGGAAACGCCTGTAAATCAACATTCCCACTAGATAAGCTAGGATAGACAGAGCAATCCCAAACAGGGGATTGGAAACAAATTCACTCATTTGGCGTCTCCTTTCTCATAATCTCCCTCAAATCGTCTCTTGATGAACTGAACCACTAGGGCGATGAGGATAATATTGATGACAGCTGCAAAAAAGACAATTAAGACGATGGGCAAGAGATAGGGGGCAATCACATCAAACTTTTCCATGATACCCACTGCTGGCGGCAAAAAGAGAATGGTCATATTGGCCAGCAAGAAATTCCCAACCATATTGACATGCCTCGTTCTCAGCCACTTGAACTGTAGGGCTAGAAAAAGAATAATCAAACCGATAATACTGCCTGGGATGGGCAGATGAAAGAAACTGGAGATTCCTTCACCGATTAGAGAAATCACAAAAAGAATCATTAATTGAACATATAATTTCATCCTAAACTCCTTGAAATAGAATTCTTGCATACCAGTTTACTCTTTTTTCAGAAAATTTCAAGGAAATATCGAAATTTTTCTTTCTTGCATGGATTAGATAAAAGTAGTATAATCATTGCATGCGCAATCATCTTGTGTTACAAAGATAGTCAGTAATGACTTTGTGATTTTTACTTTGAAAAGAAAGGAGAAAGCAATGACCTATTTGGAAAAGTGGTTTGACTACAACCGCCGTCAAAAGGAAATGGAAGCCATGTTGGAAGAAACCATCGCCCAGCAGAGTGAACAAAGGTTGAACTTGAAAGAGTTTTACCTACTCTACTATCTGGATCTAGCTAATGAAAAATCCTTACGACAGATTGATTTACCCGATAAACTCCATCTCAGTCCGAGCGCTGTTTCTAGAATGGTTGCTCGCTTGGAAGAGAAAAACTGCGGTTTGCTTAGTCGCCGATGTTGCGATCAAGATAGACGGGCTAGTTTTATCTGCCTGACTGACGAGGGACAAACAACCCTAGCTTACCTGCAAAAGGCCGTCGAAGAAAGACTGGAAACGAGTCTTGACTTCATTTCTTAATCATATTTTTTTAAAAAAAGTTGCGTGCGCAATCATTTTTCTTGACATTCCTCTTTTCAAGGAGTACAATAAAATCAAGATCGAATAAAGGAGTTTTATATGATCGAAATTACCTATCTAGACGCCAGCAAGCAAGAGAGAACCATGA
Organism: Streptococcus oralis; assembly: GCF_004127215.1. GTDB lineage: Bacteria > Bacillota > Bacilli > Lactobacillales > Streptococcaceae > Streptococcus > Streptococcus oralis_BD. Next base: position 58,578 of record NZ_QEWJ01000010.1, read on the forward strand.
CTTTTGAGTCTTATGAAGACTTTGAACGTTCCCAACAAGCCTGCCTTATCGGCGTCGCAGACTACTACCCAGTCCAAAAATTAACCTACAATGGTCATGATTTGGACTACCATGGGACATATGGAGATGTCTTCTTCTATCTCATGAAACAAGATTTAAGCCAATACAATTAAAAAGGAGAAATACAATGGCAAAAGCAATTACAGATGCAACATTTGAACAAGAAACAAAAGACGGTTTGGTCTTGGTAGACTTCTGGGCAACTTGGTGTGGTCCATGTCGTATGCAAGGTCCAATCTTGGACAAATTGTCTGAAGAACTTTCAGAAGATGTCTTGAAAATCGTTAAAATGGACGTAGATGAAAATCCAAATACAGCTCGTGCATTTGGTATCATGTCTATCCCAACCCTTCTCTTCAAAAAAGACGGCCAAGTTGTGAAACAAGTTGCAGGTGTTCACACTGCAGAACAAATCAAGGCCATCGTTGCTGAATTAAGTTAATCACATTAGAGACCAAGTGCTTCATTTGGTCTCTTTTTTCTTGCCCTTTGCCATTTTTCAAAAAATATGCTAGACTGTAGGTAGAATATTACGATGTTTGGGACATGCCATCGCTAAAAAAAACCTCTACTTGGTATTTTTTAGCTCCCCTCAAGGGAGCTTTTTGCGTGCTCTGAACATGTCCCACTTTGGAAGGAGTACTATGAAACGTCAATCAGCCTTGGTCGTCTTTAGTGGCGGTCAAGATTCTACAACCTGCCTCTTTTGGGCTAAAGAACACTATGAAACGGTCGAAGCCGTCACCTTTGCCTACGGCCAACGCCATCATCTCGAAATTCAAGTTGCTAGAGAAATCGCTAAGGAACAGGGCATTCGTCATCATATCCTAGATATGTCTCTGCTGGGACAAATCACTGAAAATGCCTTAACCTCTAATCTGGAAATCGAGCAAAAAGAGGGAGAAGTTCCCAATACCTTCGTTGACGGTCGCAACCACCTCTTTCTATCCTTTGCGGCAGTTCTTGCTAAACAACGAGGCATTAAGGATATCGTGACGGGTGTCTGCGAGACAGATTTCTCAGGCTATCCTGACTGCCGGGATGTCTTTGTCAAATCCCTCAATGTTACCCTCAACCTTGCCATGGATTACGACTTTGTTATCCAAACACCTCTCATGTGGCTAGATAAAGCTGAAACTTGGGAGTTAGCCGATCAACTCGGTGCCTTTGACTACGTTCGTGAAAAGACCTTGACCTGCTACAATGGGATTATCGGAAGTGGCTGCGGTGATTGTCCAGCCTGTCACTTACGTCAACATGGTTTAGATGTTTATCTCTCACAGAAAGGATAGGGCTAATGTTTTTTGCACCCAAAGAAATCAAACAGGAAACTGGGGAGTCCCTTGTCTACAATCCTCACAGAACCTTGGTATCAAAAGAATTTACCTTCGATGCTGCCCACCACCTCTTTCACTATGAAGGAAAATGCAAATCCTTGCATGGCCATACTTATCATTTGCAGATTGCTGTCAGTGGATTTTTAGATGAACGGGGTATGACTTATGATTTCGGAGATATCAAAGCCATCTACAAGAGCTACTTAGAGCCCCACTTGGACCATCGCTATCTCAATGAAACCCTGCCTTATATGAACACGACTGCTGAAAATATGGTTTACTGGATTTTTCAAACCATGAGTCAAGAGTTACCAGATGAGCGTGGTCTCCGTTTGGAATATGTTCGCCTCTATGAGACTCCGACTGCCTTTGCAGAGTTTAGACGGGAGTGGTTAGATGACTAGGGAACGTGTCCTCAAACTACCTGTTCTGGAAATTTTCGGCCCAACCTTTCAAGGTGAAGGTCGTGCTATCGGGCAGAAAACCATGTTTGTCCGTACTGCTGGTTGCGACTACCACTGCGACTGGTGCGACTCTGCCTTTACTTGGGATGGTTCTGAAAAACCAACTCGCATGACCGCTGACGAGGTCATTGCTGAATTAGACAAGCTAGGAAGCTACGACTATGTAACCCTGTCTGGCGGAAATCCTGCTGTCCTAGCAGCCAACATGGCTCAACTCGTCACCAAGCTCAAGGAACGTGGAGTCACTCTAGCTGTTGAGACCCAAGGCTCCCGCTGGCAAAATTGGTTAAAAGACATCGATCAGGTCACTCTGAGTCCCAAGCCTCCTTCATCCAAGATGGAAGTCAACTTCGAGACCTTGGACTTTATCGTTTCCCAACTGGATCCAGACAAGGTCACCTTTAAAATTCCTGTCTTTGACGATGCAGATTTGGCCTTTGCTAAAGGGATTCAAGAACGTTACCAACCAGATGTCCTCTTCTTATCGGCTGGAAATCCTGAGCCCAAGGCTACAGGCAATATTGTCCAAGACCAACTAGACCGCCTCAAAGAACTCTGGGAACGCGTCGCTGCTGACGATAGCTGGGGCAATGTCCGCGTCCTTCCCCAACTCCATACCCTCCTCTACGACAACCAACGTGGTGTTTAAATTAGAAAGAAAAAATCATGTCACAACAAGAAGAAATGAAAAACCTAAGCCTACTGGGCAACAAAGAAACCAACTACATTTTTGACTATCAACCAGAAGTCCTTGAATCTTTTGACAATCGTCATGTTGAAAATGACTATTTTATCAAATTCAACTGTCCTGAATTTACCTCGCTTTGCCCAATCACCGCTCAGCCAGACTTTGCGACCATTTATATTTCCTACATTCCTGACAAGCTCTGCGTCGAATCAAAATCCCTCAAACTCTACCTCTTTAGCTATCGAAATCATGGAGATTTTCACGAAAACTGTATCAACACCATCGGAAAAGACTTGGTTAATCTGCTAGATCCTCGCTATTTAGAGGTATGGGGAAAATTCACTCCGCGCGGTGGCATCTCAATCGACCCTTACTACAACTACGGTAGACCTGGAACTAAGTATGAAGGATTGGCAGAACAGCGTCTCTTCCAACACGACCTTTATCCAGAGAAAATTGACAACCGCTAAACTCATACTCAATGAAAATCAAAGAGCAGACTAGGAAGCTAGCCGCAGGTTGCTCAAAGCACTGCATTGAGGTCGTAGATAAGACTGACGAAGTCAGCTCAAAACACTGTTTTGAGGTTGCAGATGGAACCTGACGTGGTTTGAAGAGATTTTCGAAGAGTATCATACGAAAAAGCCCTGTTCCTCAAACTGAGGAGCAAGGCTTTTTGAGTTTCAATTATTCTTCTGTTCCAAGAAAGTTTTTCGCAACAAGGGCTGCAAGAACGCCACCAACGATTGGCGCAAGGATGAAAATCCAAACTTGTTGAAGAGCTGCGCCACCTACCAAGACAGCAGGTGCCAAGCTACGAGCTGGGTTTACTGAAAGGCCAGTAATGTTCAAGCCCACAAGAATCATGGCCATCAATGACAAACCAATCACCAAACCAGCGATTGCGCCATTGCCTTTGCTTGCTGATGTTACCGTCATGATAACTAGGACAAACAAGAAAGTTGCGATGACTTCAAACAAGAAACCGCCAAAGACAGTGACACCGTTTGCCAAGGCATTTTCACCAAGACTAGCAGTTGACATGCCTGAGTTAGACAAGAGGAAGAATACTGCAGCTGACGCAAGGAAAGCTCCAACTACTTGTCCAAGGATGTAGTTTACAAGTTCTGAAGATGACAAACGTTTGTTTACAAACATAGCGATCGAAACTGCTGGGTTCAAGTGAGCACCTGAAACAGTTCCGATTGAGTAAGCTGCAACCACAATTGCCAAACCAAAGGCAAAAGCAATTCCAAGGTGTCCAAGGCCATTAAGACCATTTCCAAAAACAACAGCTCCTGTTCCAATGAACACAAGCATAAATGTACCGATTAATTCAGCAACAAATTTTTTCATGATAAGTCTCCTTTTTTCAAACTATGTATTAGTCTATCAAAAGAAGGAAAGGGTTTCAAGAAAAGTGCTTGGAAAATGTAAGGAAAGGGATAGAACAGCTATTTTTTCTTTTTCGGATTTAACTCTTCAAAAGAGTTACTATTTTTACTAACAGCTTCGCTAATTGCTTTTTGTCCTAAACCATTAATTGAGCTATCCATTTGAGCTGCTAAAGTCGTTATAGCTGTCTTATTTGTCATAGCAAGAATCCCTATCTCCTCATCGTACTTATCTACAATATCTTTTCTACCTGATATTATTGGAGGAGCACAAAAGGCTTTGATAGCCGCTCTTTCCAATGTTTTTTTGATTTCTCGTCTTGCTGATTCTGACATGGGGCCAATCAAAGCATCTATGACTAAATCTACTAGCATTTTTTCTGCTCCCTTTCTAACTCATATAGATCTCTTCTTCGACTATAACTCTCTTCTAACTCTTTTTCTAAGCGAGAGCGCTCTTTTCGGTACTGAGTCTGCAATTCTTCATCTTTTGCCTCTATTTTAGCATATTGACGAAGATACTCACTCCTTGTCTCAACTGCATAAGATTCTAAGAGTATCAGAAATTGGTGGCGCTCTCTCTCATCTCCAGAATTCTGTCTACCAAAATCATAAGCAATGTTTTCAAACTCCTCATATAGTCTGGTCAAGTGAGAGCGATTATCATCCAAATTTTCATAAGATTCTTCTATTTTCTTCTTAGCAGTTCTATAGTCATCCTCCAAGGACAAAAGACCATTTTCTTGCTTTTTTATTTTAATTTGAATTTCTTCTAGTTTGTCCATTGATTAATATCCCTTGCCAGGCTTTCATCTCCTTCAACTGCTTGTTCAACACCCTTCTGAATATTCGTTTCCAAATCCGTAAAGGCTTTTACAATCTCAGCTGATTTACTTACTTTTTTATCAAAATGTCTCTGAGTCTCCCCCACAATACTATCATAAGTTACCCCAGCTTCTGCATAGACATCCTCTATCTCATCATAAGTTAATTCTGTGACGAACCAAGGAACTTCCTTACTTTTATCGTAGAGTGTTTCAGCATCCGCAACTGCTTTTTTCGCCACTGCCTCAATCTCACTGTGTCCGTTGCCGACACTCTCTGTCATTGCTGTCGCAACAGCTGTTGCTTGAACGCTGTCCAAGAAAAACATCTCATGGCTATTTATACTACCATCTGATAAAAATTGAGTATTCAATTGCTTCAGAAGTCCGTTTTTGACTCCCTGTAATTTCTTAAGAGTTTCATAGTTCTTCTTTTCAAGTCCAGTCATCTTCTCTGGACTCTGATTTTCCAAAATATCCTTGATTTGGTTAATTTGATTTTTATCACCCGTAATATCTGGATCAATACTGTGCCCACCAGAATTTTTAAGCAGGTAATCTTCTCCCAAGTATACACCTAAAAAAGGCTTTGAGATATTGTTAAGAAAGTCATCTTGAGTCCGGATTCGTACTACTTGACCTGTGAATGTCTTTTGTTTATTGATTATCTTCTCCCTTGCCGAATCCCACGGAGTGAGATAATCTATGATTTTATCTTTAGATTCGATAAGACCTTCTAAATAGAGAGGGGCTGAGTTATATACCACAGTACGGGGAGCATTATACTCTAAGGCCACCCTCTGAGCGATGTTCCCTCCTAAAGAATGTCCAGTTAAAGTAATATTATCCCCATATCTCTGTCGAATCCTTTCATAAAATGTGAAAGCTTCATCATAATGAAAACCGAGCGCCATGGCTATACTACCGACATCTGTAGCGACATCCTTGGCTATATCCGCATTAGGATTTGTTCCTGTATAGGCAATAATCACTTCTCCACTGTCCTTATCTAGGAAGGCTGTACCACTTGTGCCAGTGGAATCATCATGAAAATCATCTAGATATTGGAGGTTAGGAGGGAGAACTTTTCGTTTATTTACTTCTTCAAGTAGTTGCTCATTGTCTCTTATATTAGATATATTTACTCTAACATTCTCGAATTCATACGTCATATTCGCTGCATCTAAAGTTGGAATTCCACTACTCACCATTATTCAATTCTCCATTAGACACTGTTTCTCTAAAATAATAACCGTCTTTGTAATCAACAACTACAGAATAGTAATAATAATCATTACTCTGCAAAGAGCTTCCAAATTCTAATATGCCATTTTTTAAACCATCCTTTTTAAAAAATTTGTTTATTATTGGATTATTCACACTATAAGATATGTCAAAACCATTAGTTACACTGTTATAACTCTTACTTTCTAATTTAAGCTCAGATAAAATACTTTTATTAATCGTTAATTCTTGAAACAGAAAACCTTTAAAATCCCAAATTTCTTTTGCTCTTTCCTCATCTGAAAAAACAAATCTCTGTTCTATGTAATTGACATCAATAATGTCTGTCTTTTTTTCTAACTTCAAATCTTTTCGAATTAATTTACCAGTTATCGTCTTGAACTGACTATTTCCAGTTAAATATATTTTTATGCTAACTTTATCATTCATATATACTTGATAGACCTCAAACCCTTCCGGAAATTGCTTAAACAAGTCAAACAGATTCTCAGTCGGATAAACTCGACTGACCTCAGAGACTTTGTTCTCAATCCATTCTCGGCTGTTCCTATTTTCTGCACATCCTGCCAATCCTATCATTATCAATCCTCCTAAAAGTACCATTGTGAGAAATCTACATTTTTTCATAACCTTCTCCTTATTATTATATTCAACAAAATAGCTAACCGTAGTTCCCTTATAGTATACCATAAAAGCAACATTTCCTTGCACCTTACTCAAATTCATAAGTTAGATTAGAGGCATCCAAGGTTGGCACATTACTATTTGGCATCTATCTTCTCCATACTCGTAATTTTTCCTGCTATAAGTTCTGAATGAGAAATATTTTCTCCGTCAAAAACCACAGGATAACCGTATTCATAGCCAATAGTTGCAGAATGATCTGCACTAATATAAAGGTCTAATGACTCATTTGATTGTATATGGAAGTAGTCCTGAATAATTTTACTATTTACATTTTTATAAGTAATAGAAGCATCACCAGTCTCCCAATTATAGTACATTTTTTTGAGCTCAAATCGAGATAGAGCTGCTTTATTTAGTTCTAACTTTTGAAATAAAAACCCATCATAAAACAAATTAGCTTTAGAAACTTCTGGATTCGAAAATGCCAATCCTTTTTCAGTGTACACAATACGGCTTTCTAAAAGCACTTTTTCTTCATAAGGATTACCTTGAGCTTCTATTCTTTTAAAATTGCCAGTTATTTCTTTTGTTTCTGCGTTTCCTACGAGTTCAATCTTCTGATAACGAGAATAGTCCTTCGTCTCATCGTAAGTATCAATACTTCTAATCTCAAATCCTTCCGGAAATTGCTTAAACAAGTCAAACAGATTCTCAGTCGGATAAACTCGACTAACCTCAGAGACTTTATTCTCAATCCATTCTCGACTGTTCTTACTTTCTCCGCACCCTGTTAATACTATCATTATCAGTCCTCCTAAAAGTACCATTGTGAGAAATCTACATTTTTTCATAACCTTCTCCTTATTTATGATATTCAACAAAGTGTCTAACCGTAGTTCCCTTATAGTATACCATAAAAGCAACATTTCCTTGCACCTTACTCAAATTCATAAGTCAGGTTCGCTGCATCCAGAGTGGCAATACCACTGTTCACTGTATCCTTCTTACTCATACTTCTCTCCTAATTCGATACTCTCTCCTTAAAATAATAGCCATCATTAAAATCAACAGTAATAGAATAGTAATAAAAGTCATCTAATCTCAAAGAACTACCAAATCCTAGCACTGTTTCAGCTTGTTGCTGTTTATTAAAATATTGGTTAATCGTTGTGTTTTTAATAATATAATCTATATCAAAAGAACCATTGTTTCCGTTAAAATGTTTGTTTTTTAATGATAATTTGCTTAAAAATTCTTTATCTATACCAAGTTTTTGAAACAAGAAACCATCAAACTTCCATATTTTTTTAGCGGTTTCTTCATCAGAAAAATTAAATTTGTTGTCTACATATTGAACACTTACTACCACTTCATCGCTCTTTGGCGCATCATCCTTCGCTGGAATTTTAGCAAGAGTACCCGTTATTGTATTCGATGTTGCGTCACCTTTCAGCTTAATTTCTGTAATATAATTATCGGGTCCATCACTTTTCTTTTTAAAATAGACCTGCTCAATCTCAAATCCTTCTGGAAATTGCTTAAACAAATCAAAGAGATTTTCAGTTGGATAAACTCGACTGACCTCAGCGACTTTGTTCTCAATCCATTCTCGACTGTTCTTATTTTCTCCGCATCCTGCCAATCCCATCATTAAAAATCCTCCTAAAAGTACCATTGTGAGAAATCTACATTTTTTCATAACCTTCTCCTTTTTAATAATATTCCATATAACAGTTAACTTTAATTCATTTATAGTATATCAAAAAGTAACATTTCCTTGCATCTTACTAAAATTCGTAAGTCAGATTTGCTGCATCTAGAGTTGGAATTTCACTATTCACAAATTTTTCATCTACCATTTTATTTCCTTTTAATTTGATACCGTTTCTCTAAATGTATAAACACTATCGTAGTTGACAGTTACTGAATAATAGTAATAATCGTCGTTTCGATATGAGCTTCCAAAACCTAATGTTGCCTGTTCGTTTTCATCTTTTTTAAAATACTGATTGATAGTTTGATTTTGAATCGAATAATCAATATCAAACGCCCCATTATTACCATTATAATTTTTAGATTTCATAGACAATGAAGATAGAAAAGAGTGATTAATTGTTAACTTTTGAAATAAAAATCCATCAAAAGGCCATATTTCTTTCGCCTTCTCCTCATCAGAAAAGGTTAATTTCCTATCGATATAATCTACTTTTATTGTTTCTTCTGGCTTTTCAGTAATATCATCAGAAGCACGTGTCTTAGTTAGTACTCCAGAAATTGTTTGGTTACTACTATCTCCTTGTAAAGTTATTTCTATAATATAGGTTCCACGTTTTATATACACTTGATTTACTTTGAACCCCTCCGGAAATTGCTTAAACAAATCAAAGAGATTCTCAGTTGGATAAACTCGACTAACCTCAGAGACTTTGTTCTCAATCCATTCTCGACTGTTCTTATTTTCTCCACATCCTGCTAGACCCATCATTATCAATCCTCCTAAAAGTACCATTGTGAGAAATCTACATTTTTTCATAACTCTCTCCTTTTCAATAATATTCCATAAAACAGTTAACTTTAATTCATTTATAGTATATCAAAAAGTAACTTTTAAAACTGAATCTAGTAAACAGAAGAAAATCTATTCTTAGTTTATACCGAAAGATAAAATTATATTTCCCAGAAATATAAGCACACTATTTGCTGATATGACACTTGGATTCCGAGAAACCAAAGTAATTCTGTTTGACTTCCCTTTCTTTCATGTTAAAAGTTATATCACTTTCAATTTGAGATATAGAAATCCTATATTCATGGTATAATGGATTGGGAAATAAAAACAATGGAAAAGGAGACTAGCATGAGAAAAAAGTTTAGAGTTTATTTTCTAACCACTGCTACGATTTTAGCGTTTGGCCTCGTCGCCTGTTCATCCAAACCATCAACCACTGCTACAAGCAATACAGAAAGTACAACAAATACAGAGACAGCAACCTACCATAAGAAAGATGTAACTGGTCCTGCTGCTTCATTTGATTGGAATGCCAAAGTTGAACCTACGAACTATGAGAGAACCTTTGTTGAAACAAACAGTGGCAGTCAATTTAATAAAACTTTAGATCGCACTAAAGAGGCGGCTGAGAATCTTGAAAAAAAGAAAAAAGAAATTTCTGATCCTAAGGTTCAAACAGCCCTCAAATTAGTGGATGCCGTCTTTGTTAATCAAGAAAATCTTGACCTAGTTGTGAAAGCATCGGGTGCTAGCAATCAAGAAGAGTTATTTGATAAGATTTGGAACGAATATTTAGTCCCTGAGTTAACTAAAATCCGTCCGAATTTTTCAAATGATACCATCTTTGAGTATAAGGGAGAAAAATATCCTCTCAAAATTTATGCACCAATGTTTTTCAAGGTCAACACCAATGCATTAGGAAAAGCAGGTGCCTATACTCTTGAAGACTATAAGGTAGAAGGCGACATGGTTTATTTGAAATTTATGTCTCCATCTGTAGATACTTACCAATATGAAGTCAAAGCATCCTATCACACCGACAATCTCGCATTCTTTCAAGGACTGGTGGAAGAACAACAAAAGGTTCTTGAAACAGACTATGCTAAAGCTCTAAATATTCGATTTGTTTATCAATTAGCGGCGCTTGATTTTAAAGCGAATAACTATGTCGATTTAGAGGGAATGGATTATCTTGATCGCAACACTCATTACCTCGCCATAAAAGTGGATAATAATGGTGAAGCTAGCCTTGATAATGAAAATCTCGCCAACCTTTTACAAATTAGCATGAAGGCTTCAAACGAGGCCAATAAAGGAAAATTTGAATAAATCTTTAAAGCATAAAAAAATCACCTAAAATGTATTGCACCCCAAAAGTTAGATTTTTTCTGTCTAACTTTTGGGGTGCAGTTCAAAATGGGAGTGCTTTTTTGTTTCCATAGAAAAAGTCCTGTTCCTCAAACTGAGGACAGGACTCTTTTTTCGTTTCTTATTCTTTTGTTCCAAGGCAGTTTTTCGCAACAAGAGCTGCAAGTACACCACCAACGATTGGAGCAAGGATGTAGTTTACAAGCTCTGAAGATTACAAACGTTTGTTCACAAACATAGCAATCGAAACAGCTGGGTTCAAGTGAGCACCTGAAACAGTTTCGATGAACACAAGCATGAATGTACCGATTAATTCAGCAACAAATTTTTTCATGATAAGTCTCCTTTTTTCAAACTATGTATTAGTCTGTCAAAAGAAACAAAGGGTTTCAAGAAAATTGATTGGAAAATTTTCTTGAAAATCATAGAACTATTCGCTAATTTCTAGTATTAAAAAGACTGGATCGCTTGTTTCAAGTCAACTTGTAAACTATTTCTCTGGTCAAGTTGAACATACACTTCCAACAGACTAGATCTGAAATTGGAAAATTTATAAAAATCTTCCCTCTCTTCTATTGGAAAATCAACCGTTTTTATCCAAGAAGCTACTTGTTCTTGCCCTAATTTCCCTTGCAAAATGGGTTCATAAAGTACTCTCGCTAACCGCCAATCCTCATCATTTGTAAAACGAATGGTAATTCTTTTAAATAGTTGACCCAGTACATCAAATACTTCAGAAACTCTGTTACTAGGAAAATCTGGATGACAAACGACTTCAGTCAAGAGATCCGCTCCATGCGCAAAAGCGTGAACCCAACCATACTGACTTGAAAAACCTGTCGTATCCTTTTCTTTTTTAAGGTAATACAAACCTTGAGATAGCATAGCGTTTCTTATATCAGTTTTTAAACCTTTATAGAAAAGAGAGTGTTCGTTACCATCTGCAGACAAAAGATTGGCATAAATAAGCGCCCTAAAAGAACGTTTAAGAGCCGAAACTCCTCTACTATCAATTTCTTTGTATAGACCTTCATCAGAGGGGACCTCTTCTGAGATAAACTGAAACTGCTCAAGGGAAAACAACTCTTCTTGAATCCCCCTAGCCAAACTCGTAAAAACAAGTTCATCTCGAATTTCTGGAGAGGGATCTCCCAAGTGCTCAAGCAGCCACTGAATTTCTTCTCGACTATAGCTTGGTTTTTCTTCTATCACTTTTCTTTGTAATTCTTGACGCATCTCTAGCACCTCTACATTTCTAGCAACTGTTCAAAAAACCTTTCTCTGTTCATATCCTTATCCTAAATCCCCTTTACTCCCCCAACTGGGCACTGTAGGCGATAATCTGGTCAACTGTGTCTGACAAGAATTGGATGGTATCACGGAGTGGTTTATCTGTTGAAATATCGGCTCCGATAATCATGGCTGATTCAAGCGGTGTCTTGCTACCACCTGACTTAAGGAGATTGAGCCAGTCTCTAGCTCCATTCTCAGAGTTTTTCAGATGAAGGTAACCAGCTGTTGAGATGACAAGGCCAGCAGAGTAGGTGTAGCTATACAAGCCCATGTAATAGTGAGCTTGGCGCATCCAAGTTAGAGCTGCATCATCATCAATCTCAATGGCATCTCCCCAGAAATCCGTCAAGACTTCCTTCATAATGCTGTTGAGCTTGTTTGCTCCAAAGGTCTCCCCTTCTTCAATCAATGTATAAACCTTACGCTGGAAGGCTGCTTCCAAGAGGTGAGTGATGAAATTATGGAAGTAGGTGTCTGTCAAGCGGTGGGCAAGAGCGAAGCGTTTTTGACGTGGGTCATCAGACTGGTGTTCCAAGTAATCACTGAGGAGCAATTCATTGAAGGTTGATGGTGCTTCGACATAGTAGGTCGACATGTGGGCGTTGAAATAGCTCTGGTGGTTATCAGAAAAGATGAATTGACCAGAATGCCCAATCTCATGAATCAAGGTATAGACATCGCTCAAACGGCCTGTCCAGCTCATAAGGACATAAGGGTGCACGCGATATGGATCCGCCGCATAACCACCAGAATCCTTGCCACTGTTAGCAGCAAAGTCCACCCATCGTTCTTCTTGATAGCGCGCAACTTCCTGACAATATTCTTGTCCTAAAGGTTCTACTGACTTCATGACCAAATCATAGGCGTCATCAATAGTCACTTCAGGATTAAGGGCGCTGTCCAAGTCCAATTTCCAGTCTGCAAAGGTCATCTTTTCAAGACCATTGACCTTGGCAACATGCTTGAGGTATCTCTGAGCAACTGGTGCAAAGTCCTTCATGATGAGGTCAATCTGGCGGTCAAACATAGCACGGTCCACTTCTTGCTCAGCCAGAAGATAATCAAAGACGGAGTCGTAACCCTTCATATCTGCCAATAGTTTTTCAGACTTTACCTGAGCAAGATAGGCTGCCGCAGCTGTATTTTGGTGCTTACGGAGTCCCTCTGAGAAAGAACGGAAAGATTTCTCACGCACCTCTGCATCCTCATGATTTTGGTAGAAATTTTCATAGGTCACAAAGCTGTTTTTGTAGGTCTTGCCATGGGCTTCAAAGTCAGCCATTTCAAAGTCCCCAGCTCGCATCTTAGTATAAATGTCCTGTGGACTGTAGAAAACTTCACCCAGATTTGTCAAAGCCTTCTCCACATCCGCCCCTAGATAGTGGGCTTTTTTGATTTTGGCCTGACGAATGGCTGCCGTTAAATGTGGCAATTCACCCAAACTGTCCAAGACCTCCTCATCTGCAGCAACCAAAGCATCGTCAAAGAAGGTCAAGGCTACGCTGGCATCTGTTTCAAATTCCATCCCAGCTTGGGCAATGTTGGCAAATTCTTCATTGCTATAGTCTGTCGTCTGAGGCATAAAGGAATAATTGCCGATATGACTCATCTGGATATAGATTTGTTCCAATTCCGCAAAGGCCTTTTCAAAATCCTCAAAAGTGTGAAGATTACCCTTGTAATCACGGCTAAATTGGTTGATATCTTCGCGCGTTTTCTCGATTGCACGCAAGAAATCCTCACGGTCTTGGTATAGGGCGGTTAAATCCCAAAGTTCCTTTTCTGGAAATTCTGAACGGTGTTTTTGTTCCATTTTCTTCCTCTTATTTTTCTAATTCTACTAAAACACTAAGGGCTGATAAGGCGTAAAGTGGTGCTGTTTCTGCTCGCAAGATGCGAGGTCCTAGGCCTGCCAAGACGGCTCCTTTAGCTTCAAAAGTTTCAATTTCTGCTGGTGAGAGACCACCTTCTGGACCAAAGATAAAGAGCAATTTGGCTCCTTTTTCAAGACCAGTGACTGCTTGTAAGAGCGCAGCAGCTTCTCCCTCTTTTGCTGATTCTTCATAAGCCACCACAATTGAGTCAAACTGGTCAAACTGAGCTAGAAAATCTGCTTTTTTCTCGAAAAGCTGAATACTTGGAACGATATTACGCTTGCTTTGTTCGGCTGCTCCAAGGGCAATTTTTTCTAGCTTTTCAACTTTTTTACCCAATTTCTTGCCGTCCCACTTGGCGACTGACCAATCGGCAGGAAAGGCCCAGATTTGGCTAGCACCCAGTTCGGTTACTTTTTGAGTGATGAACTCCAGCTTGTCTCCCTTGGGAAAGCCAGAGGCAATGGTCACTTGGACTGGCAGTTCTACATTGTCAGCTAATTCTTGGACCAACTCAAACTGACGGTTTTCCACATCTAGCACGCGCGCCAAATGCTTGATACCATCCTCAAAGACCAAGACAACCTCATCACCTTCTTTCAAGCGCATGACCTGAAACATGTGCTTGCTGCTTTCCTTGTCCTCAATGGTGACAGGTGATGTAGGACTGCCTTTGACAAAATACTGCTGCATGCTAGCCTCCAATCACACCTGAAATATCCTTGGTCTTCTTGAAAACACAGGCATTCCATTCCCCTTGCATCATGTGGGTTTCAAGGAAAAATCCAGCTGACTCGGCCGACTCGCGCACCATCTCCCACTTGTCCTTGATAATGCCACTCATGATGAGGTAGCCTTCGTCCTTAACCAAACGATAGGCATCCTCTGTCAGATGAATTAATATATCAGCCAAGATATTAGCCACAATCACATCTGCCTCAATTTCAACACCCTTAAGCAAATCTCCAGCCGCTACATGAATATTTTCCATGCCAGGGTTGAGTTCAATATTTTCCTGAGCGACTCGAACCGCCACATCATCAAGATCATAGGCGAAAATTTCCTTGGCACCCAAAAGTGAACTAGCAATGGAAAGGACACCTGAGCCAGTTCCTACATCAATCACCGTTTCCCCACCGCGAAGGACCTGCTCCAAGGCAAAAAGACTCATCTTAGTTGTTGGATGCGTTCCAGTCCCAAAGGCCATGCCTGGATCTAGCTTGATAATCTTCTCTCCAGCAGTCGCCTCGTAATCCGTCCATGACGGCACGATGGTCAAGTCATGGGTAATCCGAGCCGGCTCAAAGTACTTCTTCCAGTTGTCCGCCCAGTCTTCCTCAGCCAAGGCAGTCGTCCCCATCTTGACTTCTCCCAAGTCCATAAAATCTGTCAATTCTGCCAGACGTGCCTGCAAGTCCTCCTCAACAACTGCCACATCAACCGTATCAGGGTAGTAGGCTGTCACTATGATTTCTTCCTGCTGCTCAACCTCTGGGAAAATCTCACCGAAACGGTCGACATTTCCCACATAGTCCATGCTGTCTTCGATCGCAACACCCTGCGCTCCCAGCTCAATCAAGAGATTGGAAACTAATTCCTCTCCCTCACGCTTGACTGTAACTTTTAACTCTTGCCATGTTTCCATAATTAAGATACCAAGCCCGTAAAACACAAAGCCAAAATAGGAAACTCTCTGAAGACGCTTGTGTCTAAGAGAAGTTTATCTTTTTGGCACAGTGTTTAGGGCGGGTTCAGTTTAGAAATGTAACCGAACCATCCTTTCTATTTGTCAATCAATTTTTTCATGTAAACCATATCCATACCTTCTTTTTCAGGCTCGATATGAGTTTGACGGTAGCCATTTTTCTCATAAAAGGCAACCATCCCCGCATCCTGTAATACCGTACACAAATCCCACTGTTTAATCGTCGGAAATTCCTTTTCCAGCAATCTCAGTCCCTCAGAACCATAACCTTTTCCTTGATACTGGGGCAAAATCGCTGCCGTTCCCAACCAAGCCTCCGTCAACTCTTCATTGGTCTGAACTCGTAAAAAACCAATCTTTTTTTCATCTTCTTTCACAAAGTAGTAATAGCTATTAGGACGTTCTACCAGTTTCCACTTGATTCGTTCACGATCCTCGAGATAAGGATCATACTCATCTTGGTATTTTTCATAGACAGCCTTAAAGCTAGCTCTTTGAATTGCAATTACGGTTTCTAAATCCTCTGCTCCTGCTCGGATAATCTGAATCATACTAATACCTCCAAATTCACTCTCTCAACTCGCTTCCTATGCTCTTCCACACGCTGTTTTACTGACCCTTAAATTCTTCAATCACATCTGTGTAGTGTTCTTTCATTGCGCTATGAATCTGCTGTTTAAAAATACCAAACGTAAGATAATAAACAAATAGAACAATTCCTGCAAGCAGTATCAAAAATAAAAAATATACTGAAAATGAAAGTGGTTGAGTATTCTCACCTTGTAAAGACAGAACATACAGTAACCCCCAGATAACAGCCATAGAAATTCCTGCTACTTTAATGCCACTTTCCCTTTGTTTTTTTAACTTTAGATATTCTATATAAATGAATCTAGCTTCTTCCCTAGAATATTGTCCAGTTTTTAGTTTGCGTTTAACTTCCTTATTTAACGTCGTTGTTGCAATTGCAAAAATCATTTTATTTCCTCCAAATATTCCCTCACTCTATCCTGCAACTGGGGTACAACCTTATCTGAGCCAAGAAATTCGTCAATATTCATCAATTTGTAGCCCTGTCCTTCATCGCCAAAGACGATACTATAAAACTGTTCCTGCCTTAACTTGCCAACTAGAAAGACCGATTCCTTCCCCTCAAAAAGCATACTTGGGTAAACCTTACTCCAAAGCAGACAATCTTCAGTCAGATGAATGCCTAGTTCTTCATAAACTTCACGCGCCGCGCACTCGAAAGGACTTTCGTCCCCTTCACGGCCACCACCTGGCAATTCCCAAGTATTAGGGTATGGAATGTTTGATTTGTCATCACGCAAGATGGTTAAAATCCTATCATCACAAAAGAGGGCAATTTTGCAACCTGTAAAATCAGAAATTTCTACTTCCATATCAGACTTCCTTGTCTAATTCTTTCTCCAACTCTATTAACCAGTTTTCATAATAGCGTTTCTCGTCCCGTAGCATTCGGCTACTATTCATTTTCTGTCTAGCAATCTTCATAGCCTTGCGAGCTTGAGCTACATCTTTCTTTACCTTAAATTGATACCAGGCTTGAATCATCTGCACATCTGCCATTTTTAGAGATAAAAAGGATTTAACACTTCGAATACTTGCATATTTCTCTGCTTTCTCATTATCTCCTTCTAGCAAGGCGATTTGAAGAAGGTATAGCTGGCAAAAAGTTTCAGATAGCGAGTGTTCTGTTCTCTCTAGTAAAGATTGAAATAGCTTTTTAGCTGCCTCTAAATGACCATCTAATATGAAAACCACTCCCTTAAGAGTTTCAATACTTTCTGCAAAACTCCCTCTCGCATCCTCAGCAACAGGCATAATAAAGTCTTTCAAATCATATTCTTGAGGAGCCAGCAAAGTTTGGGCAGAATGCCTCAACACCAGGTAGGCGTATTTCGTATTTTCAGGGTGTTGTAGCAATTCCCAAATTTTCGCTCCATCGGTGATGCCGACTGGCAAAGCATTGTTTAGGAAGAAAGACAAATTCAAAAAAATCCAAGTACCAGCAAAATACCAGCTTCTTGTCAAAAAACCAAAAAGTGTTGCTAATAATATCAAGCAAAGGTGAACTATCAAGCCTCCTGAAAGCATCAAGATGATTCTTTGATCACTTTCATTCTCTTTTAAACCAATATACTGAGCACCAACATTTTTTATAACGGCTGTTCGACTAAGATGAAACCTGCCTGACTTTTTGGTCAAAAGAAAATGTCCTAATCCAAAAGCCACCAGCCGATAGCCTGTCAAGTAGCCACAAAAAGCATGACCCAACTCATGAAGAATAAAGATTAAATACATGCTTAAAAGAGCGAAGGAATAACCAAAAGTGAATACTAAAACTGCGGAATACCCCAACTCTGCAAATGCGATGGTCCCACAAGCAAAAGCCAGCATAATAAAGACAAAAGCTAACACATAAACCAAATACGTCCCAATTTTCTTCATAACATCTCCAACCAACTCCTAGTATCTCGGATAAGGATAAAACTCTCCCTCTTCCAAGCCAACTTTTCCTTCTTCAAAGACTTCTTGGTTCCATTCCATGACGAATTCCTCTGCTTCTGGGTCTTCCAAAAAATCCATGAGCGCATCTAGCCCAATCTCGGCAGTATCTTTGAGGAATAGTGCAAAATAAGCTAAAAACTCGCGAGAAAAACCTTTCTTCGGCAGATAAGGGATAACTGTCAAATAGTCTTCCTCATTAACTGTTGACTTAGCAGGATTGTAAAAGAGCACCGCTTCCTCAAATAGGATATCGTCCGATGACACCTCTCCGTCTTCATCCACCATCTCCACACCTGTAGCATTTTGCGCTTCCAACAAAAAACTCACTTCAACCGCATGATTGCGTTTGTCCCAACTAATCTCAAAGTCAAAGGGAAAGTTCTTCTCCAATTCTTCCTCTAAAACATCTAAAAATCCGTATGTTGCCATTTTGTCCTCTTTCTATGCGATTCTTTAATCGCCCCGAATACTCGGAAATATGCTAAAATAGATACTACCATCTTACCATATATACATCAGAAAATCCACGTTAGAAAGGACTGCTATGCCTGACAATCTCGCGCTTCGCATGCGCCCTAAAACCATCGACCAGGTCATCGGTCAAGAGCATCTGGTAGGACCTGGAAAAATTATCCGTCGTATGGTGGAGGCCAACCGCCTGTCCTCCATGATTCTCTACGGACCTCCAGGAATCGGCAAAACCAGTATCGCCTCTGCCATCGCTGGAACGACCAAGTATGCCTTTCGGGCCTTCAATGCCACTGTTGATAGTAAAAAACGTCTCCAAGAAATCGCTGAAGAGGCTAAATTCTCAGGTGGCCTTGTACTGCTACTAGACGAGATTCATCGTCTTGACAAGACTAAGCAAGACTTTCTTCTACCACTCTTAGAAAGTGGTCTGGTCATCATGATTGGTGCTACGACTGAAAATCCCTTCTTTTCTGTCACTCCTGCCATCCGTAGCCGTGTTCAAATTTTTGAGTTGGAACCTCTGTCTAACCAAGACGTCAAAGAGGCTCTTCAGATAGCTCTAACTGACCCTGAGCGTGGTTTTGATTTTCCAGTTGAGCTAGATGAGGATGCGCTGGATTTCATCGCAACTTCTACAAACGGAGATCTTCGCTCTGCCTTCAACTCACTTGACTTGGCTGTTCTTTCTACTCCCGAAAATGACAAGGGCATCCGTCATATCACTCTTGATATCATGGAAAACAGCCTGCAGAGGAGTTACATTACCATGGATAAGGATGGGGACGGTCACTACGATGTCCTTTCAGCACTGCAAAAGTCCATCCGTGGCTCGGATGTTGATGCCAGTCTCCACTACGCGGCCCGCTTGATTGAGGCTGGGGATCTGCCTAGTCTCGCTCGTCGCTTGACTGTTATTGCTTATGAAGATATCGGTTTGGCCAATCCTGAAGCTCAGATTCATACCGTAACTGCTCTAGATGCTGCTCAAAAGATTGGCTTTCCAGAAGCTCGCATTCTCATTGCCAATGTCGTGATTGATTTGGCCCTCTCTCCAAAATCCAACTCAGCCTATGTGGCCATGGACAAGGCCCTTGCTGATCTCAAAACATCAGGGCATTTGCCTATCCCTCGACACCTGCGCGATGGCCACTACAGTGGAAGCAAGGAACTAGGGAATGCGCAAAACTATCTCTATCCGCACAACTATCCTGGACACTGGGTCAAACAAGATTACTTGCCAGAAAAAATTCGAGATCATCACTACTTCTCTCCAGAAGATACTGGCAAGTACGAACGGGCCTTGGCTCAAAGAAAGGAAGCTATCGACCGTTTGCGAAAAATCTGAAATCCTTTTCAAAAAATTGCACTTTCCTCTTGATTTTTTTTGAAAAAGTGGTATCATATAAACATAGAAACGCTGTGGTGTACGACTTCACACTTAAGTGTTGACCGACTATTTTTTGTATTATTAGGGAAACAAAAGTCTTCTAACAGCATGTAGGCCGTCTCACACGGAAACAGCTTCAGTTAGAGCGAGTTGCCCACCTGCTTAATTGCGCGGGTTCAATACAAACCGTGAAGTTTCGGCACCAATACAGCTTTTTTCTTTGCCTCCTTAGCTCAGCTGGCAGAGCAGCGGACTCTTAATCCGTGGGTCACAGGTTCGATCCCTGTAGGGGGCATCTAAATCAACAGGAAAAAGCCTTGAGTTCCAAGGCTTTTTTGCTTATCTATAACTGATTTGCCTCATCATTTGTCCCACATTTTAAATCTATCTTTTCTTTTTGAATCAAATTACATCTTTACAAATAGTGTAAAGCCAGTTACTTTTGCTTTGATGCCATACAATATTTTCATGTAGAGAAGACAAATTTTATCTTCTCTTTTTATTTTCAAAATAATAAAAACTGATTTTCTTTTCATAAATCAGACTGAAACTTCCAAATTTTCCATTTTGTTTATTGACATTTCCTCTAAAAAGGTGTATAATATTTTTATTATCAAACTATACTATACTATATAGGGGGTATTGAAATGAAATTTTCTAATCGTTTACTGCTATTCCTTGCAGGAGTTGTTTTTGTCCTTTTAGGACTTTTCCTATTTACAAACCCAGTAGCTAATCTTGTTGCTTACAGCTGGTGGATTGCATTTGGTTTACTGGTTTCTTCTATAGCAGCTATTTTAGGCTATTTCTCTGTACCAAAAGAGCTTCGCTCACCAGCTCATCTTTTCCAAGGGATTGTTAATCTTCTCTTAGCTCTTTACCTCGTTGCCTATGGCTTTGTGACGCTGCCAGTTGTCATTCCAACTATTTTAGGAATTTGGTTAATTGTAGAAGCCATTATAGTTTTCTTTAAAGGCAATCGTTTGGGATTGATTTTCCCTATTATTGGCAACCATATCATGTGGATAGCGTTGCTTGCATTTTTACTAGGTCTAGTGATTTTGTTCAATCCAGTAGCTACAAGTGTCTTTGTCGTTTATGTCGTTGCCTTTGCATTTTTAATTGTTGGTTTCACCTATATCCTTGATGCCTTTCGTAAATAATCTAGCTGCCATTTTGGGCATATTAAAAAAGCTGGGAAGTTACATTCTCAGCTTTTTCTGTTGCTTCCTTAGCTCAGTTGGTAGAGCAGTAGACTCTTAAGCTATGGGGCGCAGGTTCGAGCCCTGCAGGGGGCACATCTAAATCAACAGAAATAAGCCTTGAAACCAAGGCTTTTTTTAACGTCTAATAGCTTTTTGTAGAAAAGTATTTAAAAATAAAAGAGAAGAGAATCTCTCACTCTCTTCTCAGTATATCTTATTAAATTTAGTTTTTCTTAATCTAGCTGATTTTCCTTTGCAACGACAAATTCCTTAACCAATCGATAGATAACAGCAAATATCGGTGTAAAGAATATCATCCCAAGTAAGCCAAAGAGATTGCCTCCAATACTAGCAGCCGCAAGC
>NZ_QEWJ01000110.1 GCF_004127215.1 Streptococcus oralis
GTCTACGTCTACGAAGACAAAGCCGATAACCTCTATGTGCACCACGACATCATGCTGCCTGGCATCCCGCTTTGCACAGAGTGGCTTGATATCCCTGTTGGCAAGAACCCAGAAGGCCGCACACAAGGAAACTTTGTGGCTATCGGAACCATGGAGCCTGATATTGAGATCTGGGATTTGGATGTCGTGGACTGCATGTACCCCAATGCCATTCTCGGACAGGGTGGCCAGGATGCCGAGAAGACGAAGAAGAAGCAAAAGAAGAAGGTCAAGGCCAACGACGAGTACCACATCGATGCGGTCCTAGCGCTGGCCGCCAACCGTCAGCACCGCAACCTGCTTGCGTCAGCCTCAGCCGATAAGACCGTCAAGCTCTGGGACCTAACCACCGCCACCTGCGCCAAGTCCTACAC
>NZ_QEWJ01000111.1 GCF_004127215.1 Streptococcus oralis
GACTAAAATAGCACGAAATCAAGGCGCTTATGTTGTTGTAATTACTAATTTTGAAGGAAGCACAATTACTAAAAATGCAGATTTAGTGCTGATTACGTCTGCGCAGTCCAATAATAATGATTCAAGATTTATTAATTCACAGATTGCAACTCACTTTTTATTAGATCTTGTGAGTTACATTCTTCTTGGAGATCCTTACATGCATAAACTCTATCAACAAACACGTCAAGTTGTTCTAAACCATGGGAGCAAATAAATAAGAGGACTAGAATGCGTAGTCCTCCATGTTTATAACTACTATTGTATTGCACCGTACAAAGCTGCATTATTACCGCTTCGAGTCGTCTGAAGACGTGCTATTCCATAATGAGGCGGAAGGTAATAATGAATTTTAGGCTCAATATATTTTAAT
>NZ_QEWJ01000112.1 GCF_004127215.1 Streptococcus oralis
ACGTAGAGCGCTACTTCCGGGACGCCCCACTGATGATCGTGGGCGAGGGCACCAACGAGATTCAGCGCAATGTCATCGTCGCGCAGCTGGTTGCGCGCGGTGGTCTGTGACCACTCGGTGAGCCAGTAGAATCTGAATGCTATGAGCGGTAAGGAAAGAGAGACGGAGCCGGCGTATCAACGCCTCTCCCGTGAGCTTCGTCAGCAGATATCCGCCGGAACTTACCGCGACGGCCTTCAGCTACCCACCGAATCCGAACTGGCGGCGCGGCACGGCGTGAGCCGCCAGACGGTTCGACGAGCATTCCACGACCTGGTTTCCGAAGGCATCGTGTATCGGGTCCCGGGTCGTGGCACGTTCGTGACGGAGAACACCGGCCAGTATCTGCGGCATCTGGGGTCCATCGAAGACC
>NZ_QEWJ01000113.1 GCF_004127215.1 Streptococcus oralis
CGGTGGCGGGTGCCGGCACTGGCGTTCGCCACCGGGCACTGGGCCTTGCACTCGTTGAGCCACCTGATCGACACCAACCATGCCGCGGGCACCTGGGTCGGCTGGCTGGAGGCCGCGGGACTGGTCCTGACCACAGCTCTGCTGGCAATAGCGTTGCGGAGCAGCATTTCCGACGACAAGGCAGGAGCACGATAGATGCGCGTCCTGGTCGCAGGGGCAACCAGTGTCCCGGGGATTCCGTTGTTGCGTGAGCTCAACGCGCGCGGGCATGACGTGATCGGCGTGACGCGCTCGTCGGGTAAAGCTGACCAGATCTCGGCCGCGGGCGCCAAGCCGGTGGTGGCAGACGTGCTCGATGCCGGCTAGATCGACTCGGTGCTCGCCGAATTCGCGCCGGAGACGGTGGTGAGC
>NZ_QEWJ01000114.1 GCF_004127215.1 Streptococcus oralis
GGGTGACCAAGCAGGACTACGTGTCGGTGGCGGCGCAGACGTCGCGAGGGAGTGGGCGGGCCCACGAGGATCTGGTCGCGGTGGTGGCCGAGCTCTCCGACGGCAGCGTCGCCAACCACCTGGTCAACTGGCTCAGCCCGCTCAAGGAGCGCCAGACCGTGGTTACCGGGGAACGTGGGGCCTTCATCGCCGACACCCTCACCGCGGTCCTGTCCTTCTACGCCAACGGCGCGGTCAGCAGCGAGTGGGAGGCCGTACGGAACTTCCGCGGTGTCTCCGAGGGCGACGTCACCCGGTTCGCCATCCCCCGCCGCGAGCCGCTGATGGTGGAGCACGAGCACTTCCGCGACGCGTTGCTGGGCACCAGCGACGACATCGTCACCCTCCGCGAGGGACTGCGGACGGTAGAGA
>NZ_QEWJ01000115.1 GCF_004127215.1 Streptococcus oralis
ATATAAGTGTATCAAGTCAAGAGATTGTACATCTTAAACTTACACAATGTTATGTGTAAATTATATCTCAATAAAGCTTGAGGAAAAAAATGAAGAGGTGATGAATTTGGAAGGGAGTGCCCCACAGAGAGGAGTCTTTTGGCGTTGACATTCTTTACAATTGCACGTGGTACTAATAAAAAGCAGCTGACCTTTAGTCAGTTTCGTTTTGTGTTAAACTCTCTATAGACAACGCATTGGCTATTGTCTGCACCCAGGTGGGCAGTTCCCACCACCCTCCCCGCCCTGGCACTGTACATTTGAACTAGGTCTTGCCAAATGGAGAAGACAGGGGAAGTCACCTCAGACACAGACAGTAGTCCTATATTTGAACAGGCATGAAGGTCTGAAGAAACGAGTAGGGCAAGAAG
>NZ_QEWJ01000116.1 GCF_004127215.1 Streptococcus oralis
ACGTAATGTTCTAATTATATCATTTCCAGGGTGGTTGAGAACTGAGATCCTTGGTGTGGGAGAAGACAGCAGATATTAAGAAAAGGTATAAAGAAAATTAGATTGGCCATGTGTCAATCAATTTTAAAGCTGCATTACAAATATGTGGAAGTTTCATTATACTCTTCTATCTACTTTGGTATATGTTTCAGAATTTCTATATAATATACTAAAAAAAGAAAAGAAAACAAAGGAAGTGAGACTACCACCAATGGAGGAGGTGTAATTTCCTGTAGGTGTCTCAAGAAAGGGCTTCAGATATGATTACTTGACACAGATTATGTAAATATGGTCTTCCCATAAGAAGGCTGTAGGAAGGCTAGGATCCCTTAGTTTTATGAGTCTATGATCAGTATTGTTGAAACTGCAAG
>NZ_QEWJ01000117.1 GCF_004127215.1 Streptococcus oralis
ATACCAGAGAAGCCCGGGCCGCTATAACTGGCGGAGATACCGTCGTAGGTACCCGCTTCGTTAGCGATAAGATGCAGGTTGGTCTGCATACCGGCCATGGCGTAAATCTGGCTGCCCAGACGCGGGATAAAGAAGGAGTTCATCACGGAGTTGGAGGTCACTTTGAACTGCACCGGAACGTTCGCTGGGAAAGCGATTTCGTTAACGGTAGCAATGCCCTGCTCCGGGTAGATGAAGAACCATTTCCAGTCCATGGAAACCACTTCGATGGTGATAGGTTTCTCGTCATGAACCAGCGGCTTGCTCGGTTCTAAAGAGTGTGTGGTTTTCCAGGTCAGTACGGCGAGGAAGATGATGATAAGAATTGGCACTGTCCAGACCACAGCTTCAACTTTGTTGGAGTGTGACC
>NZ_QEWJ01000118.1 GCF_004127215.1 Streptococcus oralis
AGCATATACACGTAAACCTGGTTTTGAGATACGTTTTAATCCTGTGATAACACGTTCATTGTTTTGACCATATTTTAAGAATAAACGAATAACACCTTGTTTATCATCTTCAACGTATTCTACGTTTTTAATGAAACCTTCATTTTTTAAGATTTCAGCAATTTGTTTTTTAATATTTGATGCAGGTAATTCTAATTTCTCGTGACGCACCATGTTTGCGTTTCTTACACGAGTAAGCATATCTGCGATTGGATCTGTCATAGTCATTTATTGTTGCCTCCTTTCAAACTCTTTTATCTTACCAGCTAGCTTTACGTACGCCAGGAATTTGGCCTTTATAAGCTAATTCACGGAAACAAATACGGCATAATTTAAATTTACGATATACAGAATGTGGACGACCACAGCG
>NZ_QEWJ01000119.1 GCF_004127215.1 Streptococcus oralis
AACCAGGAGTGGCTGGCCGACTCGTAGCCGGCCTTCAGCCGGGCGCCGACGTCCTTGCCGTCCTTGATGATGTCCGACGGGTCGAGGGTGAAGTAGCTCACCGCGCCGCCGATGGCGTTGCTGCCGTACAGCGCCGAGGCCGGGCCGCGAAGGATTTCCACGCGCTTTACGATGTCCGGATCGACGTAGTTGCGGTGGGTCTGCGCGTAGGGGCCGCTGAAGAAGTCGTTGGGCAGTTCGACCCCGTCGATCTGCGTAAGGATGCGGTTCCCGTCGATGCCGCGGATGTTGTAGCCGGTGATCCCGGCACGCTGGCCGGCGCCGCCGACCGAGACTCCCGGTTCGTAGCGCACCAGTTCCTTGATGTTGTTGACGTTCTGCCGGTCCAGTTGTTCGCGGGTCTGCACGC
>NZ_QEWJ01000011.1 GCF_004127215.1 Streptococcus oralis
ATTGTGGACTACATTGATTACTACAACAATAAACGAATTAAGATAAAACTAAAAGGACTCAGTCCTGTGCAATACAGAACTAAATCCTTCGGATAAATTAATTGTCTAACTTTTTGGGGTCAGTACAATTCCCAGCTTTTTATTCTTTCACATAAGTAAAACCTTCACCGAGAATTTCATGAGCCTCAGTGATAGTGATAAAGGCTTGAGGATCGATTTGGTGAATCATATCCTTCATTTTTACGATTTCATTTCGACCGACGATACAGTAGATAATTTTTAAATCCTTTTTGCTGTAGTAGCCTTGACCAGATATAAAGGTAACGCCACGTCCGAGTTCATCGTTAATCTCTTTGGCCAATTGATCAGGATATTGGGTAATAATCATAAATCCTTTACCAGCATAACCTCCTTCGCCTATCAAGTCGATAACACGGGCGATGATAAAGTCAAACAAGAGGGTATAGGTGACCAAACGAAGGTCATGGAAGATGATTAAAATCAACATTAGGATAAAAAAGTCAATCCCAAAGAGCAATTTCCCAATCGAAATATTGGTGTATTTGTTGAGGATACGAGCAACAATATCTGAACCACCAGTGGTCCCACCAGCATTAAAGATTATTCCTAATCCAATTCCTAATAAAACCCCTGAGACCAAAGCGACAATGATGAGATCTCCTTGCAAGTCGATGTGTAAAGGAATGCGCTCAAAGATTGCCAGCCAAACGGAAAGAGAAATAGATCCTAAAAGGCTGGAATAGAGGGTCTTGGGGCCAAATATTTTCCATGCTAGGATAAATAAAGGAATATTTATCAAGAGATTCATCACTGAGACAGGAATTTTAAAGAGGTAGAAGGTAATTAGTGTAATACCTGTCGCACCACCCTCAAATAGATGATAGGGAACTACAAAGTAGGTAAGACCAAAGGCATAAATAGCTGCCCCTAGTATGATAGTGATAATAGGCTGAACTTTTCGGATCATGATTCTCCCTCGCATTTTCTATTAGATAGATTATACCAAATTTTCAAGCGTTTTAATTGGATCTCTTATGATTTTTTTGCAATTTTTTGATATAATAAAGGTGATAAATCACTATCTTATTGAGAAGAATAGAAAGATTGAAGATATGACACAAGTAAAAATTGTAACTGATTCCTCTGTTACTATTGAGCCAGAACTCTTGAAAGAGTTGAATATTACAGTTGTTCCTTTATCTGTGATGATTGATGGTATCCTTTATTCTGATGCAGATTTGAAAGAGGGAGAATTCCTTCATCTTATGCAAGAGAGTAAAAATCTGCCTAAAACCAGTCAGCCTCCAGTGGGAGTATTTGCTGAGGTCTTTGAAGAACTAGGTAAAGACGGCAGTCAGATACTCGCTATTCACATGTCCCATGCCTTGTCTGGAACTGTTGAAGCTGCTCGCCAAGGGGCAAGTCTCTCAACTGCTGATGTGACGGTTATTGATAGTTCTTTTACAGATCAAGCTATGAAGTTTCAAGTTGTTGAAGCTGCTAAACTTGCTAAAGAGGGTAAAGATTTAGAAACAATCTTAGCTCATGTAGAGGACGTCAAAAATCATACAGAACTCTATATCGGTGTTTCAACATTAGAAAACCTAGTTAAGGGTGGACGTATCGGACGTGTGACCGGTTTGCTAAGCTCTCTTTTGAATATCCGAGTTGTGATGCAAATGAAGGATCATGAACTCCAGCCTATTGTAAAGGGGCGTGGTGCTAAGACATTTAAAAAATGGCTTGATGAACTAGCAGAGGCTCTCTCTCATAAATCTGTTGCAGAAATTGGAATATCCTACGCTGGTACTAATGAATGGGCCAATGAGATGAAGAATGTTTTACAAACTTATGTCGAAAAACCAATCTCAGTACTGGAAACGGGCTCTATCATTCAGACCCATACAGGCGAAAATGCATGGGCTATCTTAGTTCGATATCATTCCTAAAAAAATAGAGAAAAATCGTTAGAAATAGCGTTTTTGACTTGACCTGTGGGCAATTTTAGGATATGATTATAGTTGTTAATTAGAAATTATTTGGAGGATTTGTTAACATGGCAAATAAACAAGATTTGATCGCTAAAGTAGCAGAAGCTACAGAATTGACTAAGAAAGATTCAGCAGCAGCAGTTGACGCTGTATTTGCAGCAGTAACTGAATACCTTTCAGCTGGTGAAAAAGTTCAATTGATCGGTTTTGGTAACTTTGAAGTTCGTGAGCGTGCTGCACGTAAAGGTCGCAACCCACAAACTGGTAAAGAAATCAAAATCGCAGCTTCTAAAGTTCCAGCATTCAAAGCTGGTAAAGCTCTTAAAGACGCTGTTAAATAATGAGTTTAGAAAAAGCCTGTCATATCAAGCATTTGAGCTTGTGTGACAGGCTTTTTAATAGCTCTTTGTCAACTGTAGTGGGTTACCAAAAAGTCATTTTTATTGAAACACACGATAAACGTAAGGATTTTCTGGTTTGTCTACTTTTGTGAAACTCTCAACTTCCAGTGTTGGGAGTTTTTGTTTGAGTTCTTTATGGTAGTGGAGGGTCAGGGTTCCTTTAGCGGTAATCCAAGTATTATCAGGATACTGGCGTGAGTTTCCCTTGGTCAAGAGTCCATATACACCAGAGTCTGCGATACAGTGGATGATTCCAAAGCGAAAGAGGAACTGGCTATCTGGATGGCTAGGATCGTTATAGACAAAACCTGTAAACTCGATTTTCTTTCCCTCAAACTCTTGTGGATAGTCATAGAGAACTTCCATGACCTCCATATAGTTTTCGTCTGTGACCTGAATGGTTGGCAGGGAGAGGTATTTATCAGCTGTAGTCCTCATTTCCTTTTCATAAGCAGATTTGGAAAAATAGGTGCTGGTATCGGGTTTGAGGTATTGACTGGATGTTCCTTCGCTTGCCTGAATGGCTGTGTCAATTCCCTCAGCAAGTGGGAAATGGTATCCCTTAGCAGACACGGTTCTCGAGTCCAAACTTACGGTAGGAAAGGCAACCCCAATCAACAGAGGTAGTGACAGTAATAGGATGCTGATTCGTCTAGCTCGACGACCTTCCATATGGCTGTGAGAGTTGATTTTCTTAATCCAGATGTAGAATTGCACCAGAGCCAACAGAAGAGAAAGGACCATGGAGATATAGACTAGATAGGAATAGTGGAGGTTTATGTAGTGGCTGAGCTTTCCAGATAGCTGTAGATAAAGGGTCAGAGCAAAATAGCCCAATAGAATGATAAATCGAATCATAGCATCACTCCTATCATATAAGAATAAAGCAAGACAAGCAGAGTCACGATGCCCATGAATTGCCAGATGAAGCGCGCTTTGAGATAGTGTTTCATCATGAGGAGATTTTTGATATCAAGCATGGGGCCAATGACCAGAAAAGCAAGGACTGGCGCTAGGCCGAAGCTCGAGAGGAGAGAAGCACCGATAAAGGCGTCCGCCTCGCTACAAAGAGAGAGGAGAAAGGCTAGAAACATGAGTAAGAGAATCGCAAGGATTGGACTAGCACTGATAGAGGTCAGGATCCGAGTCGGGACATAGACCTGCACGATAGCCGCAAAGAGACAGCCAAAGACCAAGTAACGACCCATATCGAAAAACTCATCAATAGCCTGTATAAAGACCTGAAAGACCTTTCTAGCAGGAGTTAAGTGTGAAAAGTCATGTTCGTGACAAGTGATAGGATTCTCTTTTTGAATGGGTTCCTTCCAGAAAAATCCTAGGAAAATCCCAAACACCAAAGCAATCACAATAGCTCCCAGCGCTCGCAAGAAGGCAAGCTTTATTGAATTGCCAAAGGCAGAGTATGTAGCAAAAAGAACGATAGGATTGATGATGGGAGCAGTCACCAGAAAGGGAACAGCCGTGTAGCTGGGAACTTTCTTTTCCAGAAAACGATTGATAATCGGGACGATTCCACACTCGCAGGATGGAAAGAGGAAGCCGATGAAGGTACCAAAAAAGATCCTCCCCCAACGATTGCGAGGAAGAAACTCATAAACTTTATCAGGCGTGATATAGACCTCAATCCACCCCGAAATGAGACTCCCAATCAGAACAAAAGGAAGGGCTTCGATGATGATGGAGAGAAAAATGGCCCCAGCTTGTAATACACTAGGAGGAAGAGATTGGAAAATCGTCATCTATTTTTTCTTCTCAACTTTTTCTTTTTTATCTTTATCATCTGGAAAAGTGACCTGAGTGAGATCAGGAAGTTTGGCAAACTCTTCAAACATCTTGTCCAGGTCATCAGTTTTTGTAAATTTAACAGCCATGTGCCTACCTCTTTTCTAAATTCTACTTCTATTATACTATTATTTTGCGGAAAAGGGATTATTTTTATTTTGATAATCAAAGATGTAAAAACAGGTAAGGTGAAACAAGCTTTGTTCATTATGGTATAATAGGTTTATGGATAAAAAATATGAAAAAATCTCCCAAGATTTGGGTGTAACGTTAAAGCAAATCGATACCGTTCTGAGTTTGACTGCCGAAGGGGCGACGATTCCCTTTATCGCGCGTTATCGGAAGGATATGACTGGTAGTCTGGATGAAGTGGCGATTAAGGCCATTATCGACTTGGATAAAAGCCTGACTAACCTCAATGACCGCAAGGAAGCTGTCTTGGCTAAGATTCAAGAACAAGGAAAGCTAACTAAGGAATTGGAAGAAGCTATCTTAGCTGCCGAAAAACTAGCAGATGTTGAAGAACTCTACCTTCCATACAAGGAAAAGCGTCGAACCAAGGCAACCATTGCTCGAGAAGCTGGACTCTTCCCTCTCGCACGCTTGATTTTACAAAACGTAGCTGACTTAGAGAAAGAGGCCGAAAAGTTTGTCTGTGAAGGATTTGCGACTGGTCAAGAAACCTTAGCTGGAGCAGTTGATATCTTGGTAGAAGCCTTATCAGAAGATGTCAATTTGCGCTCTCTGACCTATCAGGAAGTACTGAGACACTCTAAAATCACTTCGCAAGTCAAGGATGAGAGTCTTGATGAAAAACAAGTTTTTCAGATTTATTATGATTTCTCTGAGACTGTTGGAAACATGCAGGGCTATCGAACCTTGGCCCTCAACCGTGGGGAAAAACTTGGCATACTGAAGGTTGGTTTTGAACATGCGACGGATCGTATCCTAGCTTTCTTTGCTGCTCGTTTCAAGGTGAAGAATGCCTATATTGATGAAGTGGTTCAGCAATCTGTTAAGAAAAAAGTCTTGCCTGCTATCGAGCGCCGTATTCGGACAGAATTAACCGAGAAGGCGGAAGAAGGGGCTATCCAACTCTTTTCTGACAACCTGCGCAATCTCCTCTTAGTTGCTCCGCTGAAAGGGCGCGTGGTCCTGGGCTTTGACCCTGCCTTTCGTACAGGTGCCAAGCTGGCTGTCGTTGATGCGACAGGGAAAATGCTGACGACCCAAGTCATCTATCCTGTTAAACCAGCCTCCGCTCGTCAGATTGAAGAAGCCAAGCAAGATTTGGCCGATCTGATTGGTCAATACGGTGTGGAAATTATTGCCATTGGAAATGGAACGGCCAGTCGGGAAAGCGAAGCCTTTGTGGCGGAAGTTCTTAAAGATTTTCCAGAAGTCAGCTATGTTATCGTCAATGAAAGTGGCGCTTCGGTCTACTCTGCCAGCGAACTTGCTCGTCAGGAATTTCCAGACTTAACCGTTGAAAAACGCTCTGCTATCTCTATCGCCCGTCGTTTGCAGGATCCCCTTGCTGAATTGGTTAAAATTGATCCTAAGTCAATCGGCGTCGGACAGTATCAGCACGACGTAAGTCAAAAGAAACTATCTGAGAGTCTGGACTTTGTCGTCGATACCGTGGTAAACCAAGTTGGTGTCAATGTCAACACAGCCAGCCCAGCTCTTCTTTCACACGTAGCTGGTCTAAATAAAACCATCTCTGAAAATATCGTCAAATACCGTGAAGAAGAAGGAAAAATCACTTCACGCGCTCAAATTAAGAAGGTTCCTCGTCTAGGCGCCAAAGCCTTTGAGCAGGCTGCTGGTTTCCTCCGTATCCCTGAAAGTAGCAATATCCTCGATAATACAGGAGTTCACCCAGAAAACTATGCTGCTGTCAAGGAGCTTTTCAAACGCTTGGATATCAAGGACCTTAACGAAGAAGCCCAAAATAAGCTTAAGTCCCTTTCAGTCAAGGAAATGGCGCAAGAGCTAGACCTTGGCCCAGAAACTCTTAAAGATATTATTGCAGACCTTCTCAAACCAGGTCGTGATTTCCGTGACTCTTTTGATGCTCCAGTTCTCCGTCAAGATGTACTGGATATCAAGGACCTTGTGGTTGGTCAGAAGCTAGAAGGTGTGGTGCGTAATGTCGTTGACTTTGGTGCCTTCGTTGATATCGGGATTCATGAGGACGGCTTGATTCATATTTCGCATATGAGTCGCAAATTTATCAAACATCCCAGCCAAGTGGTGTCAGTCGGAGATTTGGTAACGGTTTGGGTCAAGAAAATCGATACTGAACGTGAAAAAGTCAATCTGTCGCTCCTAGCTCCAGATGAATCTAACTGAGTACGTTAAATCTGTTTCCCTCGAAGACTTTGGTAGACCTTTCACGCACCAAGCCCAGTGGAATTCTCGTCTGCGAACGACAGGTGGACGATTTTTCCCTAAGGATGGGCATTTGGATTTTAATTACAAGGTTTATAAAGAACTAGGTTTGGAAGTCTTTCGCAAAATCGTGCGCCATGAACTCTGTCACTATCATCTTTATTTTGAGAAAAAGGGTTATCGCCACAAGGACCGAGATTTTAAGGAACTTTTGAAAGAAGTGGATGGACTGCGCTTTGTTCCCCCTTTGAAAGACAAAAGTACCTACCTAGTCTATCAGTGCCAATCTTGTCAGCAAAGCTATCAACGTAGGAGGAGAATTGACACAAAACGCTATCGCTGTGGCGTCTGCCGAGGTAAACTCGTCATCTTAAATCGGCCTAAGGACTGATGTTCTTGGTCTCGTTTTATGCTATACTACTTGTAAGAATACCGAAAGAGGAAATAATCATGAATACAAAATTTTATAAAATGAGACGAAATCGTATGGTGTCAGGAGTTTTAGCTGGTCTATCAGATAAGTGGAATTTTGATGTAACCCTAGTCCGCTTTCTCTTCGCCATTTTTACCGTGGCAAATTTTGGAGTCGGAGTGATAATCTACATCATCCTTGCCTCTATCTTACCAACTAAGGAAGACATAGAAGCCGAAATGTACGGAACAGGACCACGAAAAATCAAAGAAGCCCAACCAATCAACGATGATGATGGCTGGTTTTGGTGAGATTTAACAGTAAATATTTATTATTTGCACTATGATACTTAAAAGAAGTAGCATAAATGACTGAAAATCCCTTGTGGTTATTTAGCCACAAGGGATTTTGATATTTAATTATAATCTGTTTTGTCTTTAGAAAGACGAATTACCTGATCAGCCATTTTCCAAATACTAGGATTGTGAGTTGCGATGATAATTGTTCTATTAGCATTACGAAGTTCAAGGAGAATTTCCATAATTTCCTTGGAATTTTTGGGGTCTAGCGAGGCGGTAGGCTCATCGGCTAAAATTAAAGGAGGATCTTTCAGGATAATCTTAGCAAGTGCTACGCGTTGAGCTTCACCACCAGATAATTCATAGATTTTTTGGTTGAGACTTAGATAATCCAGTCTGACAGCTTGCAGTGCTTGAAGAAGAAGTCTCTCTTTTTCTTGTTTTTTGTTCTTCTTTTTACCAATCAGTCCTAGCTCAAGGTTTTCTCGGATGGTCTGACTTTCTAATAGTCCAAAATTCTGGAAGAGATAACTTAGTTCGTTACGATAAAATTCCTCATTTTTTAGTGAAGTCAAAGACTTTCCTTTGTAAACTATTTCTCCTTTATCGAAAGTTTCTAGTTTTGCTAGCATATTGAGCAAAGTGGTTTTTCCACAACCACTATCTCCTATCAAAGCATACACCATACCACTTTGAAAATTCAGATTCAAGTCTGAAAAAATGATACGAGAACCAAATTGTTTCCAAATATGTTGTAATTCAATCATACTATCCTCCTTTGATAATGCTAGCATAAGTTTTAGTTTCCTTTTTATCACAAATTTTTAATAGAAGAATAGCTAAACTTGAAAAGCTGAGAAATAGAAACAGCGTAATCCATAAATTCTTAGAGATATATAGTGCTATACTACTTCCAATGAAGAGAGCGATTATCTGAGAAATGATATATCTGCTATGTAATTCTAAGAAATAATAGCCAGCTATTTTTTTCAAGAATATACTTTTTCTAAAGGATTCAAAATAGAGTAGGTTTAAACTTGTAAAAAGTAAAATTGAAGTCAAGATAGCAAAAATACCACTCGCTAAATTACTATAAATTTCGATTTTAATTTTTTGATTTAACTGGAGGTAGGTCTCTCTAGCAAAGGATAATCTTGAAATCATAGGATCAAGTTGATAGTACTTCAAAAGTTCTTGTGTTTGCTGTAAATCGGTAAAATAGAGATATTCTAGATTCGTAAACCAAAATATAGAAGAATTTTTTCCAAGTGCCTTAGGAGAAACTACGATAAAAATAGGGGTTGACAACCATTGATCATAAGAAATATGGGTAGTATTATAAATGAATACATCTTTTTTTTGATCAGTATAAGTTATACTAACTTCGACTCTATGCTTTGTATCACTACTGTATAATCGATTAGTTAAATCTTCTTGTATGTTTTGTTTTATTTGTTCCTCATTTTTCTTTTGTTCTTGGGGTAGTATTACAAGAACCTGTCCATCTTTTAGATTATTGATTTTTTTAAAGGTTTCTGATGTTAACTCTATACCTTCTTTTTTGAAGTAGTCAGGTGTTACATAGAGAATATTTTTCCCTTCCAAGTCATAGGGATTTTGTTCAGAATCATTATGAGTTGAAAGAGAGTGTTTTATAGCTTGAATAGCGAGATTATGTTTGACTAGAAAGGCATTTCCATTTTCTAAAGAATATTGAATAAAGTCAAACCATTTATTAGCATTCATTTTGAGTTCATCTATATTTTTCATTTGACTTGAACGACCTGTTTGAAGATTAACAATATTGGAGTGTTGTTTCCAAGTAGCTTGTCCAGCCTCATTTTTCATAAATATATGATGATAAATGGACAAGCGCCCAAATCCTACAATAACTAATAAGATAGACAGAGCTTGACCAAAGTAAAGAATACGTAAAATTGACTTGATTGGTAATTTCCCTTTGATGATAGAGAGGAGATGGACTTTTTTTAAAGAAATAGTAAAAAGAAAGGCAATTAGAAGACTAAGTAAGAGAAGTAGGCTATTGTAAAGAATAAAAAGTATTCCTAGAAAAGTCTGAACTTCATAAGGATATCCCAAGGAAATGAGCAAGATACATGCTATCAGCAAAGCAGGTAGACCAAAAAGAAGGATATCAAGTCCGTCTCTTGCGAGAGAACGAAAGAAGAGATGGCTCAGCCGCTCTCCAGAAATCAATCGAATCCCTGACTGAGAGAGAGATTGAATCTGACCGATAACAATTAAAGCTAAGAAAGTCAGCAAAAAGATTAACATACTGGTGAGCTGATTAGGTTGGGTAAACATGGCCAGTACGAAGGATACTCTATCATTTTCAAATGCATTCGCTTTTTCTAGTCCAAGTTCTTTCAGATGAGTAGCCAATTCTTGACTAGTTAGGGAACCGCTGATAATATTGTAGTTGTTGAGAAGATCGCTCTTGTGAATGCTTTCTTGACTTGCTGGAGGCATCCAGTCTGGGAGTTGCCCATCTCCAAAAGCTTCGTAGAAAGTTCTTGATTTTCCATCACTATCCACTTCCCAAATGGTTCTTGCGATAAGACTATTATGTTCTTTAGCAAGACTATTTAATTTTTCCTTAACGGTAGAATAATCTGCTTGCCCGCTTAATACTGCTGCACCTGGGAACAGGATTTGTGGAAGAGAGTCTTTCCAAAAGGACAAAGCACCAATCAGAAAGAGTGCCAGAAGAAGATTGCTGATGAAGAGAAAAACACGTTTCATAGGAACCTCTTTCTAAAAAAGAGGGAGTTGAACCTCCCTCCTTATAGCAGTGATACGAATGATAGTTTAGCACCTTTAAAAATAATTAGCAGAAAGCCAATTCTTTTACAAGATGTTAAAGAAAGCCTTTTCATAATTTAATTTTACCATTATTTTAAGAATAAAACAAGCAATGACAGGACTTCTTATAGTAGCCATTTTCAAAAAAATTCTTCAATCTTACAAAAATGTAAGATTAAAGTCTCTTTTGTAAGGTTAGGTTATGGCAAGCCGTCTTTTTTTGCGATAAACTAGATTCATAAAGAACAAAGGAGTAAAACCATGAAAAGAATCTTACAAAAGAAAAGAAGAAAACCAAGTCAAAAAGATATCGAGCGTGTTCAACTGGGATGCGCTATGATGCAAGCACAGTTTCAATTGATGGGATATTAAGAAGGAGAAAATCATGACACTTTTAGATGTAAAACACGTTCAAAAAATCTACAAAACACGTTTCCAAGGCAACCAAGTAGAGGCTCTTAAAGACATTCACTTTACTGTGGAAAAGGGTGACTACGTTGCTATCATGGGAGAGTCTGGCTCAGGGAAGTCTACCCTACTCAACATCCTAGCTATGCTTGACAAACCGACTCGTGGTCAGGTTTACCTAAACGGAACAGACACAGCAACCATTAAAAATTCTCAGGCTTCGAGCTTCCGTCGTGAGAAGTTAGGCTTCGTCTTCCAAGACTTTAACCTGCTAGATACCTTGTCTGTCAAGGACAATATCTTGCTTCCGCTAGTTTTATCTCGAAAACCCATCACTGAGATGATGAAAAAATTGGTAGTGACAGCTGAAAATTTGGGTATCAACCAATTGCAAGAGAAGTACCCTTACGAGATTTCGGGTGGACAAAAACAGCGGGTTGCAGTAGCACGCGCCATCATCACAGAACCTGAAATTCTCCTTGCCGATGAGCCAACAGGCGCCCTTGACTCCAAGTCATCTGCAGCCTTACTTGATGTATTTGATGAAATCAATGAGCGTGGCCAAACTATTCTTATGGTAACTCACTCAACAGCGGCAGCCAGCAGGGCCAAGCGGGTTCTTTTCATCAAGGACGGTATTCTTTACAACCAAATCTACCGTGGAGACAAGACAGAACGTCAGATGTTCCAAGAAATCTCTGATACTTTGACTGTTATGGCAAGCGAGGTGAATTAGTATGTTTCGATTGACCAATAAGTTAGCGGTTTCGAACTTAATCAAAAACCGCAAACTCTACTATCCCTTTGCTTTAGCTGTTCTCTTAGCTGTGACCATCACTTATCTCTTTTACTCATTGACACTGAACCCTAATATTGGCAAGATTCGAGGGGGAGAGACTATCTCCATGACGCTCGGTCTTGGTATGGTGATTGTCACCATTGCCTCAGCTATCATTGTCTTATATGCCAATAGTTTCGTCATGAAAAACCGTTCCAAAGAACTGGGTATATATGGTATGCTGGGTCTCGAAAAGCGCCATTTGATCAGCATGGTCTTTAAGGAGCTTCTTATATTTGGCTCCCTAACCTTGACAGCTGGACTTGGCCTAGGAGCTCTCTTTGATAAGCTAATCTTTGCTCTGCTTCTGAAGCTAATGAATATGAAGGTGGAGCTCGTAGCAACTTTTCAACCAATTGTCTTTATACTAGTTCTCATCGTTTTTGGCGCTATTTTCCTAGGTTTGATTTTTATCAATGCCTTTCGCATAGCCCGCATGAATGCCCTTCAGCTCTCTCGTGAAAAAGCCAGTGGTGAGAAAAAAGGACGTTTCTTAGGTCTTCAAACCATTCTAGGTTTGATTAGTATGGGAGCTGGCTATTTCCTAGCAGTTACCGTTGAAAATCCACTTAATGCTGTGCTGATTTTCTTTGTAGCGGTCTTACTGGTAATCTTTGGTACCTATCTCTTGTTCAATGCAGGGATTACAGTATTCCTACAAATCTTGAAGAAAAACAAGCGTTACTATTACCAACCTAACAACATGATTTCTGTATCCAATCTCATTTTTCGTATGAAGAAAAATGCGGTTGGTCTGGCAACGATTGCTATTCTTTCAACCATGGTCTTGGTAACCATGTCAGCAGCAACCAGTATCTTTAAAGGCTCTGAAACTTTCAAGAAAGTCATGAATCCACATGATTTTGGAATTACAGGACAGAATGTTGAAAAAGAAGACATAAATAAACTCCTAGACCAGTATGCTAGTGATAAGGGATTGACTGTTACAAAGAAAGAAGTCCTTACATACAGTAGCTTTGGTGTAGCAAACCAAGAAGGTACGAAATTAACCATTTTTGAGAAAGGTCAAAATCGTGTTCAACCGAAAACCGTTTTTATGGTCTTTGACCAAAAAGATTACGAGAATATGACGGGTCAGAAACTTGCACTTTCAGGAAAGGAAGTTGGATTGTTTACTAAAAACAAAGAACTTCAAGGACAGAAAGAACTGACTCTAAATGACCAGACCTATACAATAAAGGAAGAAATCAAAAAAGATTTTATTCTTGAACATGTACCAAATCAGTACAATATTCTAACTTCGGACTATAACTATCTGGTTGTTCCTGACTTGAAAGCCTTTCTTGACCAGTATCCTAATTCTTCCATTTTTAATCAATACTATGGTGGTATGAATGTAACAGCTAGTGAGGAAGAGCAACTCAAACTTGCAGATGACTATTCAAAATTCCTTGATGATTTTAATAGAGAATCAAGCAAAGAAGGAAGCTTTATTTACGGAAGCAATCTAGCAGATAGTAGTGCGCAGATGAGTGCTCTCTTTGGTGGGGTCTTCTTTATCGGTATTTTCCTCTCCATCATCTTTATGGTGGGAACAGTTCTTGTCATCTACTACAAACAAATCTCTGAAGGCTATGAAGACCGTGAACGCTTCATCATTTTGCAAAAAGTCGGTCTCGATCAAAAGCAAATCAAGCAAACCATTAATAAACAGGTCCTAACTGTTTTCTTCCTCCCATTGCTATTTGCCTTCCTACACCTTGCCTTTGCCTATCACATGCTTAGCCTCATCCTAAAAGTTATTGGTGTGCTAGATGCAACCATGATGTTGACTGTCACTTTGTCCATCTGTGCTATCTTCCTCATCGTCTACGTTTTGATCTTTATGATTACCTCAAGAAGCTATCGCAAGATTGTGCAAATGTAAAAAAAGATACCTCGATATTTATCGAGGTATTTCTTTTATCTTAAATGCTAAAGAGTTGTCCAAACAGGTAAGTCACTGCCATGGTGAGAAGTCCGATACAGAGGTTACGGATCATAGCTGTTTTCGTAGGAGCCTTGCCTAGTTTAGCACTGGTATATCCGGTAATGAGAAGGGAAAGGGCAACGATAAAAACAGTAGCAGGAATGCGATAGTCACTCGGAAAGACGATGATTGAAAGCATGGGAGGAAGACTTCCTAATACAAAGGCAATAAAGCTAGAAGCGGCAGCATGCCAAGGATTGGTAAACTCTTCGTACTCGATTCCATATTTTTCTTCGACCAAGGCTTTGAGAGGATTTTTCAAAAAGGCCTTGTTGGTCAAGAGTTGAGCGGATGTTTCACACTCACCGTTTTGAAGATAAGCAGCATAGAGGGATTGTTTTGCAGATTCGGTGTCTTTGTCCAAGAGTAATTGCTCTCTAGCGACAGCGGCTTCTTCCGTGTCTTTCTGAGTGGATACAGAGACATATTCGCCACCTGCCATAGAAAAAGCACCAGCGAGGATAGCGGCTAGCCCAGATAAAAAGATAATCCAGATATTGCTCGTCGCACTAGCAACACCGATAACGACTCCAGCAATGGAAATAATCCCATCATTGGCACCGAGAACGCCCGCGCGCAGGATATTGAGTCGTCCTGCAAAGTTTGCATCAAATTCATGTTTCATTTCTGTCATAGTTCTCTCCTTTCACTCCATTATAGAGAAGAGAGAAGGGGAATACAAACTTTTTAAACTATCTGAAAAAAGTTCTACAATTCTAATTTTCATGTCCTTTGCAATTTTACCGAAAAAGAACTGGAATACAGTAGCCAATTCTACTGTACTGGACCTTTTTTCAGTTTATCTATGGTATAATAGAAGGTAGATTTATCAATTGGAGTATGAAAGATTTTATGATTAAACTTGTGGCAACCGATATGGATGGGACCTTTCTAGATGGAGAGGGTCGGTTTGATATGGAACGCCTCAAAAAATTGCTTGTTTCCTACAAGGAAAAGGGAATTTATTTTGCAGTGGCTTCGGGTCGCGGTATCTTGTCCCTAAAAAAGCTATTTGCGGATGTGCGTGATGAAGTGATTTTTATAGCTGAAAATGGGAGTTATGTTGAGTTTCATGGAGAGGATATGTACGAGGCTACGATGTCTCGGGACTTTTACTTGAGCACTTTTGAAGCTTTAAAGCAATCGCCTTATTTTGATGAAAGTAAAATGCTGCTGACGGGCAAAAAAGCTTGTTATGTGTTGGATACAGTCGATGAGACCTATCTCATGATTAGTCGTCACTATAATGAAAACATTCAAAAAGTAGCGAGTTTGGAAGATATCAGAGATGAGATTTTTAAATTCACTACTAACTTTACTGAAGAAACGATAGAAGCTGGTGAGGCATGGGTCAACGAAAATGTTCCTGGTGTTAAAGCCATGACAGCAGGTTTTGAATCCATCGATATTGTCTTGGACTATGTTGATAAGGGTGTGGCTATAGTTGAGCTGGCAAAAAAACTTGGTCTGACCATGGATCAGGTTATGGCGTTTGGAGATAACCTCAATGACCTTCACATGATGCAGGTTGTGGGGCATCCAATTGCACCTGAAAACGCGCGACCAGAGATTTTAGAATTAGCAGAGACAGTGATTGGTCACCATAAGGACCAATCAGTGATGACTTACATGGAGGGCTTATAATGGCAGATATTAAATTGATTGCACTCGATTTGGATGGTACCTTGCTGACAACGGATAAAAAACTAACAGATCGAACTAAGGCAGTCCTCAAAGTTGCGCGTGATCGTGGCATTAAGGTCGTGCTGACAACGGGGCGTCCTCTGAAAGCTATGGATTTCTTTCTCAAGGAGTTGGGAACAGATGGACAGGAGGATGAGTACACCATCACCTTTAATGGAGGGCTTGTTCAGAAAAATACGGGGGAGATTCTCGATAAAACAGTCTTTTCAATCGACGATGTGGCACGATTGTACGAGGAAACTGAAAAACTAGGCTTGCCGTTAGATGCCATTTCAGAAGGAACAGTCTACCAAATCCAGTCGGACCAAGAAAGTCTCTATGCTAAGTTTAATCCAGCTCTGACTTTCGTGCCAGTCGCCTTTGAAGAGCTAT
Organism: Streptococcus oralis; assembly: GCF_004127215.1. Classification (GTDB taxonomy): domain Bacteria; phylum Bacillota; class Bacilli; order Lactobacillales; family Streptococcaceae; genus Streptococcus; species Streptococcus oralis_BD. Next base: position 15,457 of record NZ_QEWJ01000011.1, read on the forward strand.
CCAGTCAGATCACTTATAATAAATGTGTGACCGCCTTTGCCCAAGAACCTTTGGATGCAGCGATTCAACAGATTTCTCCAGAATTGTTTGACCAATATGAAATCTTCAAATCGCGTGAAATGCTATTGGAATGGTCACCGAAAAACGTCCATAAGGCAACAGGTTTAGCGAAATTAATTAGACATCTAGGCATCGACCAAAGTCAAGTTATGGCTTGTGGTGACGAGGCCAATGACCTTTCCATGATTGAGTGGGCAGGTTTGGGAGTTGCCATGCAAAATGCAGTTCCAGCAGTTAAGGCGGTTGCCAATGTCATTACGCCGATGACCAACGATGAGGAAGCCGTTGCCTGGGCTATCGAAGAATACGTGCTAAAGGAGAATTAGAATATGGGACTATTTGACCGTTTATTCGGGAAAAAAGAAGAGCCGAAAATCGAAGATGTTGTAAAAGAAGCTCTGGAAAATCTTGATTTATCAGAAGAGGTTGAACCAACCCAAACAGCTGTCGAAGAAACTTCTCAGGAAAAGACTGCAGGGGACAAAGTCGAAGAAACCCTTGCTCAAGAAGAAATTCCTCAGGTCTTGATAGAAGAAGTGATTGAACCAGAAGCGGTTGAGGAAAGGGTTCAAGAAGAGGTTGATCTAGAAGTTGATGAGACAGAGCAAGGCCAAGAGCCTGAAGAATTTTTAGAAGAAGAAAGCCAAGAATCTCTAGAAACTGGTGAAGAGCTAGCTTCTGAAGTAGTAGAAGAAAATCCTCAAGTTGAAGAAACCGTTCAGGAAAAATATGACCGCAGTCTCAAGAAAACGCGTACGGGATTCGGAGCTCGCTTGAATGCCTTCTTTGCTAACTTCCGCTCTGTCGACGAAGACTTCTTCGAAGAATTGGAAGAACTGCTCATTATGAGTGACGTTGGTGTGCAGGTCGCTTCAAACTTAACTGAAGAACTTCGCTATGAAGCCAAACTCGAAAACGCTAAGAAGCCTGATGCACTTCGCCGTGTTATTATCGAGAAATTGGTTGAGCTCTACGAAAAGGATGGGAACTACGATGAACAAATCCATTTCCAAGATGGCTTGACAGTTATGCTCTTTGTTGGTGTTAACGGTGTTGGGAAGACAACTTCTATCGGAAAATTGGCTCATCGCTACAAACAAGCTGGCAAGAAAGTCATGTTGGTTGCTGCGGATACCTTCCGTGCTGGAGCTGTTGCCCAGTTAGCAGAATGGGGCCGCCGTGTAGATGTTCCTGTTGTAACTGGTCCTGAGAAAGCCGATCCAGCCAGCGTTGTCTTTGATGGGATGGAGCGTGCAGTAGCAGAAGGTATTGATATTTTGATGATTGACACAGCCGGTCGTTTGCAAAACAAAGAAAACTTGATGGCTGAGTTGGAAAAGATTGGTCGTATTATCAAGCGTGTCGTGCCAGAAGCGCCACATGAAACCTTCCTGGCACTTGATGCCTCTACGGGTCAGAACGCTCTAGTACAGGCCAAAGAATTCTCAAAAATCACCCCTGTGACAGGAATTGTATTGACCAAGATTGATGGAACTGCCCGTGGTGGTGTCGTTCTGGCAATTCGTGAAGAACTCAATATCCCTGTAAAATTGATTGGTTTCGGTGAAAAAATCGATGATATCGGGGAATTTAACTCCGAAAACTTTATGAAGGGTCTCTTAGAAGGCTTGATTTAATACAAAATAAATATCCTGCAAGTCAATCTTGCAGGATATTTTTGTTATTCTAACCGGCCATCTTCACGATAAGCGATATCTGGTTGCCAGGTCCATTTGGCTCCATACTTTTCAAGTAGGTCAAAGCTAGCTTGTGGTCCCATGCTTCCAGCTTTATAATCGTAGAGTGGAGCTCCATTTTCAGCCCAGAGTTCTTCGATACGGTCAATCAACTTCCACGAAGCACTTACTTCATCCCAATGGCTAAAGTTGGTAGAATTGTTGTTCAAGACATCGTAGATTAGCTTTTCGTATGGATCTGGTGAAGCTCCAGTAGCAGTAGCATCTGTACGGTAATCCAGAGAGCTTGGTGCCAGGTTAAATTCTTCACCGACTTGTTTCCCATTGAGGCTGAGAGAGAATCCTTCAGTTGGTTGGATATAGATGGTCAAGATATTTGGTGCCAATGGTTCTCCGAAGATAGAGTCCATTTGCTTAAAAACGATATTGACATGAGTCCCTTTTTCAGTCAGACGTTTCCCTGTACGGAAGAAGAAGGGAACACCACGAAAGCGATCACTGTCTACAAAGAAGGCACCAGATGCAAAGGTTTCTGTTGTAGATTCTGGGTCGACATTTGGCTCGCTACGATAGGAAATGTATTTCATGCCATCGATTTTGCCAGAGCGATATTGACCACGAATAAACTGTTCTTTCAATTCTTCCTCGGTTGGATGATAGAGGTTTTTAAAGACCTTTATCTTTTCAGCGCGAATCTCATCTTTTGTAAAGCTAGCTGGTTTGTCCATGGCTAGAAGAGAGAGAAGTTGGAGAGTATGGTTTTGCACCATATCACGAAGGGCACCAGATTGATCATAGTAGCCACCGCGTTCTTCAACACCCAAACGTTCCGCAAAGGTAATCTGAACATTATCGATGTGTTCGCGATTCCAAACATTCTCAAAGATCATGTTGGCAAAACGAACAGCAAAGATACTCTGAATCATCTCTTTACCTAGGTAATGGTCGATACGGTAGATTTGCTCCTCATCAAAGGCAGCAAGGAGATCTTCATTGAGTTTGCTAGCTGTTTCGTAGTCTGTACCAAATGGTTTCTCAACGATCAAGCGCTCAAAACCTTTGCCATCAACAATGTTTTCAGATTTGAGGTGCTTAGCAATGGTACCAAAGAATTGAGGAGCCATTGATAGGAAGAAGAGTTTGTTGTGTTCAGCTTGGTATTTTTCATTGAGCTCAGCTTGTAATTGGCGCAAAGCAATGTAATGTTCCGTATCATTCACATCATGGCTTTGATAGTAGAAGTGGCTAGCAAATTCCTGGGCTTGCTCGGTACTATCTGCCAAATCAAGGATGGACTCGACAACTACAGATTCAAAATATTCCTTACTCCAAGGTCTACGAGCTGTTCCGATAACAGCAAAATGCTCAGAGAGATTGCCTGATTTATAGAGTCTGAAAAGGGAAGGGTAGAGTTTGCGTTTAGCTAAATCTCCACTCGCACCGAAAATTGTAACAATAACCTTTGATGACATCTAGCTACCTAATTTCTATATTTTTTCCTAGTTGGACTAGGGATGAGATTTTCTCATTGTCATAGCTTTTATTTTATCATAATTTTCAAAAAAATCAAAAATCCAATACGCAATTAAAAAACTGTAAGGAGAACCTTACAGTTTTGTTTTACACGTTTAAGACCTTGTCCAAAAACTCTTTCAGACGAGGGTGTTGCGGGTTATCAAAGATTTGATCTGGTGTCCCATCTTCTAGAAATTCTCCATCCGCTGTGAAGATAACACGATTGGCTACCTGACGTGCAAATCCCATCTCATGAGTTACGATAATCATGGTCATGCCTTGCTCCGCTAATTCCTTCATAACGTTTAGTACATCTCCGACCATTTCAGGGTCAAGAGCGGAAGTTGGCTCATCAAAGAGCATGATGTCTGGATTCATTGCTAGTCCACGAGCGATGGCCACACGTTGTTTTTGACCACCTGAGAGGCTGTCTGGGTTGGCATTAGCTTTATCTGCTAGTCCAACTTTTTCTAGCAACTCCATCCCTAATTTCTCGGCTTCTTCTTTGGTCATCCGTTTGTGTTCAATAGGAGCAAAAGTGATATTCTCTAGAACAGACATATGAGGAAAGAGATTGAAGTGTTGGAAAACCATTCCCACGTTTTCACGAACATGGTCGACATTGGTTGATTTCTCAGTCAAATCATAACCATTCACAGTGATGTGACCGCTCGTTACCTCCTCAAGAAGGTTAAGGCTACGGAGGAAAGTGGATTTACCAGAACCAGAAGGACCGATGATACAAACAACATCTCCTTCATAGAATTTAGTTGTAATTCCTTTTAAAACCTCATTTTTTCCATAATACTTATGCAAATCATTTACATCAATTTTTAGTTTTGCCATTAACGAATCCTCTTTTCTAAGCGTTTCGCTAGTCTAGTCAAAAGCGTGATAATTACAAGATAGAAGATAGCAAGGATAGCATACATCTTGAAACTTTGGTAGTTACGGGCGATGATGATCTTACCAGTTTGGAATAGTTCAACCAGACCGATAGCCGACACGATAGTTGTATCTTTCAACGCAATAACGAACTGGTTGACGAAGTTTGGAAGCATGAGTTTAGTTGCTTGTGGCAAGATAATCTTACGCATGGTTTTTCCATAAGAGATACCAAGACTGCGACTGGCCTCCATTTGTCCAACTGGAACAGCTTGAATCCCACCACGAACGATTTCAGCGATATAAGCTGCTGCATTGAGTGAGAGGGCAATGGTACCAGCTACAAAGTCGTTAATAGGGCTTTGCTGACCTGTAATCGACTCGATGAAGTTTGGAATACCCCAGAAGATGAAAGCTGCAAGAATCATCAACGGAATACCACGAATCACATCAACAAAAATCTCTGAAATGACTCTGAGTGATTTGTATGGACTAACGCTGAACATACCAAAGATAATCCCAATCACGATGGCAATCGCAAACGAGATAAGGGCCAAAGCGAGAGTGATTCCAAGCCCGCTAAGGAGTTGCTTGTAGTTGTTTTGAAGCAAGCCCCAGATAGTGGTTTCGTCAACTGTACTTGTAGAAGCAGTTGTTTCTCCACTAGCTAAATATTTGTCGAGAATTTTTTGGAATTCTCCATTAGCTTTGAGGTTGGCAAGTCCCTTATTAAACATTTGGATCAACTCTGGATTGCTGCCTTTCTTGACTGCAAACGCTGTTTCGCCGATAGGAGTCCCAGCGATCGGCGTTTTCAATTTTTGACCTTGGCTGATCGAATATTTGAGAACAGGCTCATCATCCATCACGGCATCGATAGCCCCAGTGTTTAGACTGTCATACATTGATGCACCATCTGCAAAGGTTTTAATCTTGTAACCGTATTTGCTTTGGTTCTCCGTAAGGAATGTTTGAGAAGCCGTCCCGTTCTTCACACCAACTGTTTTATCCTTGAGGTCTTCATAAGAAGCGATAGTACTTGATTCCTTTACACCGAGAATGGTATTAGCAGTGTAGTAGGAATCTGAGAAGTCAAACGTTGCCTTACGAGCATCCGTAACAGACATACCAGCAATAATACCATCAGCTTGTCCAGCCTGAACAGCACTGATCGCTGCATCAAAACCTGGGTTGGTAATCTCAATTTCAAAACCTTGATCTTTTGCAATAGCTTTAATCAAGTCCATATCAATACCAGTGTACTCATTGCTTGAATTTTGAAATACGAAGGGAGCGAAAGATGAATCACTTGCAATGATATACTTTGATTTAACAGTGTCAGCTTTTGCTATTCCTAGTGAGAAAATGGGAAATAAAATGAGCAAACATGCTAGGATTTTTTTCTTCATTTTTAGTCTCCTTTCTGAATATTTTTTAATTATAACAGAAAAAAAGCCAGAAGGCAAATTTTAATGATTTTTATGTAAGAAGATATGACATAACGGTGCGAGATTGCTAAATCAAGAGATAAAGAATCTAATGAAATTTATGGTAAAATAGAAGGAGTACTTAGAAAGGAGAAAAAGATGATTGTTAAGTTTGACAGAGGCCTGCTTAAGGTTCAAATTGCATGGGGGCTGTTTTATTCTCTCAGTTCATTGTGCTTGATTATTCCTTACCTTTTAAATGATTTTTGGTATGAGAATTATTTTGGCAAAATCTTTTTCCTTTTCCTTCTTCTGCTTCCACTATATACTGGTATTTCAGCGGTAGATGGAATCATGAATTTTAGAAAAACAAAGAAATTGATAGAAGTAGATGAGCAGACCTTCACCTATTATGGGAACCTTTTTGGCCGAAAAACCTTTGAAATTCCCTTATCTGATATCGACCTTGTCATGAAAGATTGGTCAAGTCCCATAGCCGATATCAAGCGTTCATCATCCTTTCTTTATTTTTTGAAGCGGATTGAATACTTTTTTGACTACCAATCCGAATTGGATGATAAAAAAAGATACCGGGTTCTGATGATACTATTCAAAGATAGTAAGACTGCCATCAAATTCGATAAAAAACTTGGTTTTCAGTTGCCAAAGAAAAGAAAATATGTTGCAAAGAACCAAATCATACGAATTCGCGTGGATAGAGGAGAGGTTTTCTCAGACCAAGAAATGAATGACTATATAAACGAAAGGAACGGTCATGATAGATAGAAAAGTAAATAACAAATTTAAACTCGTCTCCAAATACCAACCATCGGGAGACCAACCCCAAGCGATCGAGCAGTTGGTTGATAATATAGAGGGTGGAGAGAAGGCTCAAATTCTCATGGGGGCGACTGGTACTGGGAAGACCTATACCATGAGTCAGGTCATTTCCAAAGTCAATAAACCAACTCTGGTTATTGCTCACAACAAAACCCTAGCTGGTCAGCTCTATGGGGAGTTTAAGGAATTTTTCCCTGAAAATGCTGTTGAGTACTTTGTGTCCTACTATGACTATTACCAACCAGAGGCCTATGTACCTTCTAGTGATACTTATATTGAAAAGGATAGCTCTGTTAATGATGAGATTGACAAGCTTCGCCACTCAGCAACTTCAGCCCTTCTGGAGCGTAATGATGTCATCGTTGTGGCTTCTGTCTCTTGTATCTATGGTTTGGGGTCGCCCAAGGAATACGCTGATAGTGTCGTTAGTCTGCGTCCAGGTCTTGAGATTTCTCGTGATAAACTTTTGAATGACTTGGTTGATATCCAGTTTGAACGTAATGATATTGATTTTCAACGCGGAAGATTTCGTGTGCGTGGGGATGTGGTGGAAATTTTCCCAGCTTCACGTGATGAACACGCTTTTCGAGTAGAGTTCTTCGGAGATGAAATTGACCGTATCCGAGAAGTTGAGGCTCTGACGGGTCAGGTATTGGGAGAAGTGGATCATCTGGCGATTTTCCCTGCTACTCACTTTGTGACCAATGACGACCATATGGAAGTTGCCATTGCCAAGATTCAGGCCGAGTTGGAGGAGCAGTTAGCTGTCTTTGAGAAGGAAGGAAAACTGCTTGAAGCCCAGCGTTTAAAACAGCGGACAGAGTATGATATCGAAATGCTACGCGAGATGGGCTATACCAACGGAGTTGAGAACTACTCACGCCACATGGATGGACGGAGCGAAGGGGAGCCTCCTTATACATTGCTTGACTTCTTCCCAGATGATTTCTTAATCATGATTGACGAGAGCCACATGACTATGGGGCAGATCAAGGGTATGTATAATGGAGACCGTTCTCGTAAGGAAATGCTAGTAAATTATGGTTTCCGCTTGCCGTCTGCTTTGGACAATCGTCCTCTACGCCGGGAGGAGTTTGAAAGTCATGTCCATCAGATTGTTTACGTTTCAGCAACACCAGGTGATTATGAAAATGAACAGACCGAGACAGTGATTGAGCAAATCATTCGCCCGACTGGGCTTTTAGACCCTGAGGTGGAAGTGCGCCCGACTATGGGACAGATTGATGATCTTTTGGGTGAAATCAATGCCCGTGTTGAAAAGAACGAACGAACCTTTATTACTACTTTGACCAAGAAAATGGCAGAGGACTTAACCGACTACTTCAAGGAAATGGGTATCAAGGTTAAGTATATGCACTCAGATATCAAGACCTTGGAACGGACGGAGATTATCCGTGACCTGCGCTTGGGTGTCTTTGATGTCTTGGTCGGAATCAATCTCCTCCGTGAAGGAATTGACGTTCCTGAAGTAAGCCTGGTTGCCATTCTCGATGCTGATAAGGAAGGATTCCTTCGTAACGAGCGTGGACTCATTCAGACCATAGGACGAGCTGCTCGTAACAGCGAAGGGCATGTCATCATGTATGCGGATACGATGACCCAGTCTATGCAACGAGCTATCGATGAAACGGCCCGCCGTCGGAAAATCCAGATGGCCTATAATGAAGAACATGGTATTGTACCACAAACTATTAAGAAGGAAATCCGTGACCTAATCGCCGCAACCAAGGTAGTTGCCAAGGAAGAGGACAAGGAAGTCGATATCAACAGCCTAAACAAACAAGAACGCAAAGAACTCGTCAAAAAACTCGAAAAACAAATGCAAGAAGCCGTCGAAGTACTTGACTTTGAATTGGCGGCTCAGATTCGGGATATGATGCTGGAAGTAAAGGCGTTGGATTAGATAGGAGAGAACGAATGACAAATACAGAAAATAATAAATTTCCACGCTGGGGTAAATATCCAAAAAATAATCCTAAATTTAATTATGTTAGGGCCAAACTCGATGTTAAAATTATTCCTGAGATTTCTGATGAAGATTTTAGAGCACTATCTGACTTTCCTTTGATTTATATTTATATATCTCCTATTCAAAGTGATGGAAGAAAGTATTATTATATAGGTCAGACTATTAATGCTGGTAGGAGAACGATAGAGCATAGTAAAAAGCTAAATAAAGAAGATTATGAACGATTTAAATCTTTTAAAGATGGCGACTATATAGCTTTTTATGGGGAGAATATATCTCAAAACTTAAACTATATTGAAAAAGTTTTAATTCTAACTTTTATTGAAGAATTTAATTTTTTAAATTTTGTAAACATGAATAAAGACGGTGATTACGTTGGTAAATTACTTGCAAACAAAGATAGAGGTAATGAGTCAGGAAAAAATCAATCTTCAAGAGAAGAAGTTGAAGAAAATGTAATCAACAATATTCTTAATTTTTTAAAGAAGAGTAAATTTATTGATGATAAACTTAATTTAGAGAGGGTTACTTCAAGTTTGTTTGCGGAAAGTCCCTTCTTTGAACTTACAGAAAATCAAAATTCTATTTTAAATGAGATTTTAGAATCAAGTGATAAGCACATCCATCTTATTAAAGGTGGAGCTGGAACAGGAAAAACTGTACTATTATTACATCTTATAGCTCATTTAAAATTAAAAAGACCTAATTCTCAAATTGCTATATTTGTAAGGAATATACACAGAGATAGATTTAAAAAAATTTTAACTAGTTACGGATTGAAACCGGACGAGAACGATATTGATATAGTTACCTTTAATCAATTAACAGAACCCAAAAAGAAGTATGATTATATAATTATTGATGAAGCTCAGAGAACAACTAGAATAACTAAGGATTTAATCTATCCTACAGGTGCAAAGTCTGATACAGATCTTTTGAAAAAAATTAATGGAATTCCTAATAATAAAAGATTAACGAAGGAAGAGTTTAAAAAACTACCGTGTCCATCTGTTTTAGATTATATCAAAAAGAAATTCGAGGATTCACAATTAATAATTTCTTATAATAATACTCAATGTTTAAGAAAAGGTGATAATAAATATGTTGAAGAAACTTTTAAAGATGTACAGAGTGTTGTTAATAATACTCCTGAATTAGAAACTCAGCTCAGAATTTTAAAAAATAATGATAGTAAATTTGCAAATAAGTTTATAACATTTATAAAAAATCTGTTGGGAATAGAATCTCGAGAAGGTTTGGATGACCGCTTTGTTTCTAAATATAAAGATTTAGGAGAAAAAGGGTATTTTAAAATAGCAAGAAATACAGAGGATTGGGCGCAATATATAACAGATAAGCAGTCAAGATTTTCCGAAAAAAAATCATTACGGTTAGCTGGCTATTGTAAACCCTTAAAAAAGGATAAAGTATTTTTAAAAGTTGAATCTACTGGGGAAGTGTTGAAATGGAGTAAGAATGGGAAAAAGTATAGAGAATATGCAAACAAAACAAAAGAAGTGGGAAATGTTTATGATATCCATGGTTTTGATGTAGATTTCACATCAGTCTATATTGGTAAAGATATCTATTTAGATGACAAAGAAAAATGTATAAAAGTTGATAAAGGTAATTTTTTTGACTCAGCAACTAAAAAAGGTGTTGATCAAATTGATGAATTTGTAAAAAATGCTTATTATATTTTATTGACGAGAGCTGTGTACGGTCAAATGGTTTATATAGAGGATGATAAACTAAGGGAGTTTTTGCTAAAAATATTTCCGGCTGACAAAAATTAATTGTTTATGAAATGGTATATTGATTTTTAACAAATGCAAGAAGCCGTCGAAGTGCTTGACTTTGAACTGGCAGCCCAAATTCGTGATATGATACTGGAAGCCAAGGCGTTGGATTAGAAAAAAATGAATTTTAAATATGTTTAACTAGGAGAATGTAGTAATGAAAAAAGCGTTAGTGTTGAATTTCAGTTTTATCGCAATTATCCTCTCAGCTTGTTTTCTAAGTTTTGTAGTCATTTTATTAGTTTCGTTTCATAATACTTTTTCTGGACCAAATCAAAAAGATATTGAGGCGGCAGCAAGCAGAACACTGAATTTATATGGCTTTAAAGGTGAAGTAAAGGTGACGAAGTTTTCTAGATATAGATGGCCTTCTGTAGAGTATGAAATTGAATACGATTATAGTGAAGAAGTTAATGGGAGGAAAGTCACTGTTAGTGATAGTTTGATATATAATCCTAAATCTTCAAATGGTTCTCGCAAAACATATGAAGAACTAGCCTACGATGGCACTACTAAAACTATGTTACGAGAATTCTCGGGGATAGCTGATGAATTACTTGATCAACATCCAGACAGTGTTTCCAATAAAGAAAAAGTGGAGAAGTTTTTCAAGAAATTTGAGAATCCAAATCTAGAGTATGTAAATACCTACTGGAGTGTCGATGATCGTGCCAAAAATATAGAAGAATATTACGCTCTTTTAGAAAAGAATCGTAAAGATGGGAAACCTTTTCAAGGTTTATATGATATTCCTATTGATGAATTTCTAGAAAAAGAAATTATAAAAGGAAGTGTAAAATACAAAGACACTGTTTTAGAAGAGGGTGAAAAAGATTATTTTGATAGTGAGGGTGGACTGACAGAGTTTATCTCGAATGGGATAGATAATGCTGAGTTGCCAGATGCCTTTTATGAGGTTTCTTATTACTATGGTGCCAAAGGATATCGTTCAGGTAGTGGTGTTTCTTTAAAGATTAAGAATCATAAACTGATAAGTTACGAAAAGAACAGAACTGGTTAGTTTTAGTTGATAAGATTAAGCTTTTAAGCTTGTATCTCTTAAAGAGAGAACAGAGTTTTAATCTCTTTGAACAGTCGAAAAAAGAAAGAATAAGAAATAAATGAAAAAGAAAGTCATGGCACAGAAAAATTCAAAAAAATACCATAAGCCAAATCAAAAAATGAGCTGGATAGATAAAGCAAAATTGTGGTTGCTACAGCATTCAAAAATAGCTTTTCTATTAGATAGTAGTATATTTTTTCTTTCAGCTTTTGGGGTATTCTATTTGTTGTTTGGAACAAGTCTTGTTCCAAAACCCTATCAAAACTTCAATTATCTTTTCCCGCTCTTTCTGAATCTTATATTCTTAGTGAACATGCTTTATCAAGGTGCTTTTAGAGATACTTTTGATGGAATGCATACAGTACAAGATTTTGCAGAACTATTCTTGTATCTAAATGGAGTAGTTCTGTTGTTTCACTTGTTTTTTGGATTATCGAGTCGAAACAGAAAGAGTATTCCTCCCCTGCTAACTCTAGATCACCGCTACATCTGGTTTCCTATTCTAACTTATGTGATCTTCTTCCTAGTGGCTGCATTGATTATTTTAATTTCCAAATATGTTAAAAAGAAAAGGAGTCAATCATGATAAAACATTTAACTATATTTAGGGTTATTTACCTTCTGTTCCTGGTATTCGCCCTGATTCATTTTATCTTAGGATTGTTTGGTTTAGCCTTTACACCAGGTTTGTGGAATATCTGGTTTTTTGGTCTCTGTCTAACCTTATTTATTCAGCCATGGGCTATCTTCTATAAAACGAGAATCTTTCAATGGTATCATCTGATTTTTCAAGCTCTCAGCGGCTTCTTTGCTCTCATTATCTGGTCTCTGACATTTTTCTATGGTTCCATATTCATCTATGCCGATCAATCTAGACTACAATGTGAATAAGGAAAAAAATGAAATCAGAATCATCAGAGGATTTTTGCTCCATGAAATTCATGAATATCACGACTTAGTGAATCCTTTGATTATGAAGTCTGAAGTTAAGTATGTAGAAAAAGATTAAATATTAGAAAGTAAGTATTATGTCTCGAGCACAATTAACCATTTTAACCAATATTTGTCTGATTGAAGACATTGAAACCAAGCGTGTAGTCATGCAATATCGCTCTCCCGAAAACAATCGCTGGTCTGGCTATGCCTTTCCAGGAGGACATGTTGAGAATGGCGAGTCCTTTGCCGAGTCTGTCATTCGTGAGATTTATGAAGAAACAGGTCTAACGATTCAGAATCCACAACTAGTCGGCATTAAAAACTGGCCCTTAGATACAGGTGGGCGCTACATCGTTGTTTGTTATAAGGCGACAGAGTTTACTGGGAATCTCCAATCCTCAGAGGAAGGAGAAGTATCTTGGGTGAAAAAAGACCAGATTCCAAACTTGGATCTGGCCTATGATATGTTGCCTCTGATGGAAATGATGGAAGCACCTGACAAGTCGGAATTTTTCTACCGTCATCGTAAAGAGGACGGATGGGAAAAGGAAACCTTCTAGTCCTTTACCAAATAACCTAGCTGATCCAAGGCCTGCTCGATATAGAGAAGGTCTTGTTGTGTTTCTGCTTCGACAAGGTGGTAATGGATGCCGTCTGTCAATTCAGAAAGGGGTCTAAAGTCAGACTTCTCGACTTGCTCTAGAAAATGCTGAACATCTCGGCGACAGGTGAGTTTGAGCAGGGTTTCAATTTCTCCATAAACTGGATGGTCAATCAAAGTATTCTGTACACGTCCGCCATTATCTACAATGGCTAGGAGTTCCTGCCCAATTTCTTCCATCTCATGTTTGACCTTGAAAAGTTTGTGAACGTAAGGACTGGCATCATTTTCTTTGTAGATATAACCGCGATTAGTGGATAGGATAGGAGCTCCATCTGCTCGGAGAATAGCGATGTCCTGTACAATGACTTGGCGCGTAACATGAAAGTGTTCGGCCAAGGTCTGACCATTGAGAGCTTTTGGCGCCTCTTTTAACAGTTTGAGAAGAGCTTGTTTGCGATCCTTTGTCATAGTTTTTCCTTTTAGCGACGTTTTCGAAGCACTTTATAGACAGCTAGTGCTAATGTATAGTCTACCATACTATGGACGATTGTTCCAAAACCAACTAGGACAAAGAGAACATAAAACATATTTTCAACATTTGTCCCTGAAGTAGCATAGAAGATAATACAAGCTACCACTTCAGCGATAGCATGAACAACACCCAAAACAAAGTTAAAAATCCAAGATGCCTTTGGTTTATCCAATGTTTCAGGGAATTTCTTTAAGTACAAAGCTCCCAAAATACCAAAAACGATGTGAGAGAAAGCACGGAGTACAATAACAGGCGGATAACCTGCCATCAGGAAGCCGAGACTAGATGCAATAATCACAAAACCAGCCATCAAAGGCGAAAGAAACATGGCGATAAAGATGGCAATATGACTTCCCAAGGTGTAAGAAGCGGGTGGGATGACGATTTTAAAAGGCATAATGATTGGAATCAAAATCGCGATTGCAGTGAGTAGGGCAGTCATGGTCATAAACTGCGTTTTTTTCCGTATATCCATAAGAACCTCCATTTATCTGTATATACACAAGTATAGTACAATAAATCACCAATCAAGTCAAGAAGCTTTATTGATTTTTCAGGAAAATTTGGTTAAAATATGGTAAAGAATTTTTTGTTTTAGGAGAAAATGTGATGATACTTGTTGTTTACCTCGTTGTGGTAATCGTGATGATGTCAAAACTGAAAAAAGAAGGGAAAGTTGTTTCAGGTTGGACTCGTTTCATAGTGTATAGTTTATTGGTCCTTTCACTAATCTCTCTATTAGCAGGTACCCTGGCTCTTTCACTTTTGGACCATCCCTTATTAGGTATTTTCTTGATGGCTGCTATACTAAAAATTTCCTATTTCGTCAGATTGGTGATTGCATTTGGTTTGATTTTTCTATCACTAACCCTATATTTGGATAGCCAGAAAAGCCAGCAACCTACCCCTCTTTCGTATCATCTCCTGCGCTTTGGCTTTCATATTCTATTGATGTTTCTCATGTTTTAAATGCTTAACTCCACCTTCAGGATGAAAGTGGAGTTGTTTTTTTATTTCTTCAAGGTTTCGAGACGTGGGACAATTGCTACTGTTAGAACGGCAGAAATGACAAGCTCGGCAATTGAGTTTGTAGAAATAACGGTTGCCAGGAGTTTTTGGATATTGCCATCGAAGACATTTCCAAAAAGGAAGAAGATTCCCCCAAGTACAAAGACTGTATTTGTAAGTGAACCGAGAGCTCCGGCAATGATGAGACCCGTTCTATTCTTTAATAATCTATAAACCAAGTAAGGTGTCAGACCAATCAAAATGCGAGGTACAATAGCTATAATCGCTGAATAGATATTTCCGTTTGGTACAAAAGGTGAGAATAGGTAGCTGGTTGGAAGGATTGTAATCGTGTTAACCGTCAAGCTAAGTAATCCCATCAAGAAACCAAGTGTAATACCAACTCGTGGACCGTAAATAATACTTGCAATAATGACAGGAATATGCACGATAGTTGGTTTGATTGGGAATGGGAATAGATTAAATAAGAGAGAGCTCAGAAAGTGAATGACTAACATGGTCGCAAAAAAGATAGCAATCGGAGCAATATTAGAGCGTTTTTTCATTGAGTGTTTCCTTTATTCTTTCTAAAATAATATCCAGGTCTGCCAAAGCTCCCCTTCCGTGGTCTCCACAAGCTAGCAGGGATTCTTTAGGAGCAATCAGCTGATAACCGTAGTTTTCTAATGTTTTCAGATTAGTCTGAGTTGCCGGATGGTCATACATCTTTGTATTCATAGCTGGTGCGACTAACTTTTTGACGTGGTCTGGCAAGGCAAGAGCCGTACTGGTAACCATGTTATCCGCAAATCCATGGGCTAGTTTGGCAATAGTGTTAGCAGTTGCAGGGGCAACGATAAAAAGGTCGGTTTCTTTCCCTCTTTCGATATGATTGACTTGATCAGGATAGGGTTCCTGCATGACATCAAGGTGGACTGGATTCTGTGAGAGTACCTGTAGTGTCAAAGGCTGGATAAACTCTCTTGCCGCCTCGGTCATTAAGACAGTGACATCATGGCCTTGTTTTTTTAAAGAACTGACTAAATCAGCTGCTTTATAGGAGGCGATGGAACCTGTCACTGCGATCAGAATGTTTGCCATGGCTTTCCTTTCTATGAATCGTATGTATGAATTTTCTCAAGGAGGAGGTTCGCAATTTCCTCTTTAGTTTGGACAGTTTGAAGCTGATCTTTCTCAACAAAGATAGCTCGGTGCTGGTTTGCTGAGATTTGAGTAAGGTCATTTGCTATGATTAAGTCTGCCTGATTTTTGATAAGACTCTGTCTAGCTACCTCAATAAGATGATCTTCAGTAACATCAACCAATAGTTTGAAACCAATCAGATGAATAGCAGGATTCCACTCTTTGACTAGAGAGATAATCTTGGGTGTTTTTTTAAGGAACAAAACCTGAACCTCATCATTTGAGGAAATCTTAGTTTGATGATTCTGCTTGCTTAAAAAGTCTTCTAAATTAGAGCTATCCTGAACTTCCTCCAACCCTGTCATATAAACAGGACTGTAGTCGGATACAGCCATAGAATGAATCAAGACCTGATAATCTTGAACACGCTCTTTCATCTCTAAAAGGAGATCATTCGTGTTTTTGATTTCTAGAATGGTTAGATGGGGATGAGGTTCTGGTTTAAGAGCATTACGAGTAGTAATCAGACAAACCTCATGACCAGCAGCAAGCAGGGTTTCGGTGATGATTTTCCCCAAGCGACCTGTAGAATGGTTCGTGATAGAGCGGACACTATCGATGGCTTCACTGGTACCGCCAGACGTAACTAAAATTTTCATAGGACTATTGTACACAAAAATAAACGGTAAGTAAAATGAAAGCGATAAATTTTTGGGAAAACGGAGATTTATTATAGTTTCAAACTATAAAGCCATATAAAATTTAAGAAAAGGCTCTAAAAACCTCAAAAAATTGCAATATTTACGAACATTAGCAAGCTTAATGGGTGTTAAAAATCTTATTTTGTGTTATAATGAATTATCACATTAGAGGTTAGAGGAGTTTGCTATGAAAACAGATATTGAAATCGCACAGAGTATTGAGTTGAAGCCAATCGTGGATGTTGTAGAGAAACTTGGTATTTCTTACGATGATTTGGAGTTGTACGGAAAGTACAAGGCTAAGCTCAGTTTTGATAAAATTCGTGCAGTTGAGAACAATCCAATTGGCAAATTGATCTTGGTGACTGCCATCAACCCAACACCTGCAGGTGAAGGGAAGTCAACCATTACCATTGGTCTTGCTGATGCCTTGAATAAGATTGGTAAGAAAACCATGATTGCTATCCGCGAACCATCTCTTGGTCCAGTAATGGGAATCAAAGGTGGTGCAGCCGGTGGTGGTTATGCTCAAGTTCTACCAATGGAAGATATCAACCTCCACTTTACTGGAGATATGCATGCCATTACAACTGCCAACAATGCTCTTTCTGCTTTGATTGACAACCACTTACACCAAGGAAATGAGCTGGGAATTGACCAACGTCGTATCCTCTGGAAACGTGTTGTGGACTTGAACGACCGAGCTCTTCGTCATGTGACCGTTGGACTTGGTGGCCCTCTAAATGGTATTCCACGTGAGGATGGTTTCGATATTACCGTTGCTTCTGAAATTATGGCCATTCTTTGCTTGGCGACGGATATTGAAGATTTGAAACGTCGTTTGGCGAATATCGTTATCGGTTATCGCTATGACCGTACCCCTGTTTCAGTAGGTGATTTGCAGGTTGAAGGTGCTTTAGCATTGATCTTGAAGGATGCTATTAAGCCGAACCTGGTTCAGACAATTTACGGAACACCTGCCTTTGTACATGGTGGTCCATTTGCCAATATTGCTCATGGATGTAACTCTGTTTTGGCGACAAGCACAGCCCTTCGCTTGGCCGATTATACTGTTACTGAAGCTGGTTTTGGTGCAGACCTCGGTGCCGAGAAATTCCTTGATATCAAGACACCAAACTTACCAACTTCTCCAGATGCAGTAGTTATTGTCGCAACCCTTCGTGCCCTTAAGATGAATGGTGGCGTTGCAAAAGATGCTTTGACAGAGGAAAATGTAGAAGCAGTTCGTGCAGGTTTTGCCAACTTGAAACGCCATGTTGAAAACATCCGTAAGTTTGGTATTCCTGCAGTTGTCGCGATTAACGAATTTGTCTCTGATACAGAAGCTGAAATCGCAGCCTTGAAAGAACTCTGTGCTTCAATTGATGTGCCAGTTGAACTAGCAAGTGTCTGGGCTGATGGCGCGGAAGGTGGAGTAGCTCTTGCTGAAACGGTTGTTAAGACTATCGCAGAAAATCCAGCTAACTACACACGTCTTTATGACAACGACCTTTCTGTCCAAGAAAAGATTGAAAAGATTGTTACAGAGATCTACCGTGGTAGCAAAGTGAACTTTGAAAAGAAAGCCCAAACGCAAATCGTCCAAATCGTTCAGAATGGTTGGGACAAATTGCCAATCTGTATGGCTAAAACTCAATATAGTTTCTCAGACAATCCAAATGCACTTGGAGCCCCAGAAAACTTTGAAATTACCATTCGTGAATTGGTACCAAAATTGGGGGCGGGCTTCATCGTTGCCTTAACTGGTGATGTCATGACCATGCCAGGACTTCCAAAACGACCAGCGGCTCTCAATATGGACGTTGAAAGCGACGGAACTGTTCTAGGATTGTTCTAAAATTTAGATGATATTAAAAGAGTTTGGAAATGCTATCCAAGCTCTTTTTCATGTTAGAAGATAACCTCAACTTTATTTGAGAAAGACATGTTTTGTAAGCTATGGTGAAAAATTTGCTTGTCAAAGTGTTCTCCGTAAAGTTTCTATTTTCCCTGATTTCTGATATAATAGAAACATTGACTTCAAGAGTAAGGAAGAGAAAATGAATGCATTATTGAATGGAATGAATGACCGTCAGGCTGAGGCGGTGCAAACGACAGAAGGCCCCTTATTGATTATGGCGGGGGCTGGTTCTGGAAAGACCCGAGTTTTAACCCACCGTATCGCTTATTTGATTGATGAAAAGATGGTCAATCCTTGGAATATCTTGGCCATTACCTTTACAAATAAGGCGGCACGTGAGATGAAAGAGCGTGCTTATGGTCTTAATCCAGCTACTCAGGACTGTCTGATTGCGACCTTCCACTCCATGTGTGTTCGTATTCTGCGTCGTGATGCGGATCATATCGGCTACAATCGTAATTTCACCATTGTAGATCCTGGTGAACAACGTACCCTTATGAAACGAATCCTAAAGCAGTTAAACTTGGATCCGAAAAAATGGAATGAACGAACAATCTTGGGTTCCATTTCCAATGCTAAGAATGACTTGATTGATGATGTGGCTTATGTTGCTCAAGCCGGCGATATGTACACGCAAATCGTGGCTCAGTGTTATACAGCCTATCAAAAAGAGCTTCGTCAGTCTGAGTCCGTTGACTTTGACGACTTAATCATGTTGACCCTGCGTCTTTTCGATCAAAATCCTGATGTTCTGACCTACTACCAGCAAAAGTTCCAATACATCCACGTTGATGAGTACCAAGATACCAACCATGCCCAGTACCAACTGGTCAAACTCTTAGCTTCCCGTTTTAAAAATATTTGTGTGGTTGGGGATGCGGACCAGTCTATCTACGGTTGGCGTGGTGCGGATATGCAGAATATCTTGGATTTTGAGAAAGACTATCCCCAAGCCAAGGTTGTTTTGTTGGAAGAAAATTACCGTTCAACCAAAACCATTCTCCAAGCGGCCAATGATGTTATTAAAAATAATAAAAATCGTCGTCCTAAGAATCTCTGGACCCAGAATGCTGATGGGGAACAAATCGTCTACTACAGAGCTAATGATGAACAAGATGAGGCTGTTTTTGTAGCCAAAACCATTGATGAACTTGGTCGCAGTCAAAACTTCCTTCACAAAGACTTTGCAGTTCTCTACCGTACCAACGCTCAATCACGTACCATTGAGGAGGCCCTCCTCAAGTCCAATATTCCTTATACCATGGTTGGAGGGACCAAGTTCTACAGCCGTAAGGAAATCCGTGATATTATTGCCTACCTCAACCTCATTGCTAATCTGAGTGACAATATCAGTTTTGAGCGTATTATCAATGAGCCTAAACGTGGAATTGGGCCAGGCACTGTTGAGAAAATTCGCGACTTTGCTAACCTGCAGGACATGTCCATGCTAGACGCTTCAGCCAATATCATGCTGTCTGGCATCAAAGGAAAAGCAGCTCAATCTATCTGGAACTTTGCCAATATGATACTGGATTTACGAGAGCAACTGGATCAATTAACCATTACAGAGTTGGTTGAAGCGGTTCTGGAAAAAACAGGTTATGTCCATATTCTTAATGCCCAAGCAACCTTGGAAAGCAAGGCTCGGGTTGAGAATATCGAAGAGTTCCTATCTGTTACTAAGAATTTTGATGACAATCCTGATAGTCAAGAAGAGGAAACAGGTTTAGATAAACTCAGTCGTTTCTTGAATGACCTAGCCTTAATTGCCGATACAGATTCTGGCAGTCAGGAAACATCGGAAGTGACCTTGATGACCTTGCATGCAGCTAAAGGTCTGGAATTTCCAGTTGTCTTTATCATCGGGATGGAGGAAAATGTCTTTCCACTTAGTCGAGCAGCTGAGGATCCTGATGAGCTGGAAGAAGAACGTCGTTTGGCCTATGTAGGTATCACGCGCGCTGAAAAGATCCTCTATCTGACCAATGCCAACTCTCGCTTGCTTTTCGGTCGTACTAGCTACAACCGCCCAACACGTTTCATCAATGAAATTAGCTCTGACTTGCTTGAATATCAAGGCTTGGCTCGTCCAGCTAATACCAGTTTCAAGGCTTCTTATAGCAATGGTGGAATTGCCTTCGGTCAAGGAATGAGTTTGGCTCAGGCGCTTCAGGACCGTAAACGCAAGGCTGCACCAAGCTCTATCCAGTCAAGTGGTCTCCCATTTGGTCAATTTGCAGCAGGCGCAAAATCAGCGTCTAGCGAGACAAATTGGTCCATTGGTGATATTGCCCTTCACAAGAAATGGGGAGAAGGCACTGTTCTGGAAGTGTCAGGTAGCGGTGCTACTCAGGAACTAAAAATCAATTTCCCAGAAGTGGGGTTGAAAAAACTCTTAGCTAGCGTAGCCCCAATTGAGAAAAAAATCTAATTATCCATCCTTCTCACGAATAATAAAGTGAGGAGGATTTTTATGTATAGTATTTCATTCCAAGAAGATTCACTTTTGCCTAGAGAAAGACTAGTTAAAGAAGGAGTAGAAGCCCTGAGCAATCAAGAGTTACTAGCTATATTACTCAGAACGGGAACGCGTCAGGCAAATGTTTTTGAAATTTCCCAGAAAGTCTTGAACAGTCTCACAAGTCTAACTGATTTGAAAAAAATGACCCTGCAGGAATTGCAGAGTCTGTCTGGTATTGGACTCATTAAAGCCATTGAACTACAAGCAGTGATTGAACTGGGGCATCGCATTCACAAGCATGAAACCCTTGAGATGGAAAGTATTCTCAGTAGTCAAAAGCTAGCTAAAAAAATGCAACAGGAACTTGGTGATAAAAAACAAGAGCACCTAGTGGCACTCTATCTTAATACTCAAAATCAAATCATTCATCAACAGACCATTTTTATTGGAACTGCGACACGAAGCATTGCTGAACCACGGGAAATCCTTCACTATGCCATCAAGCATATGGCCACTTCTGTGATTCTCGTTCATAATCATCCATCAGGCGCTGTATCACCTAGCCAAAATGATGATCATGTAACCAAGTTAGTAAAGGAAGCCTGTGAACTGATGGGACTGGTATTTCTGGATCATCTGATTGTCTCGCATTCCGATTACTTTAGTTACCGTGAAAAGACGGATCTGATTTAAAGTTCGTTTACGACATAGTCAAACAATGTTTTATCCTTGGGGCGATTTTCAAATAGAAATTCTGGATGCCATTGAACACCAAGATAAGGGAAGCCATCTGTAGTTGTAACAGCCTCGATTATCTCATCCTTGGGATCAAAGGCCACAACCTTTAAATTTGGGGCCAAATCCTTAATGCTCTGATGGTGGAAGGAGTTGATATGAGAGATTTCTCCGTAGATTTCTCTGAGAACAGTATCAGGTTCTGTCACCAAACGTTGGGTTGTGTATTCGGCAGAACAATCCTGCCAATGGTCTTCGATATCTTGGTATAGAGTTCCACCCATTGCAACGTTAAAAAGCTGAGTACCACGACAAACAGAAAAAATCGGTTTTTTCTGCTTAATCGCTTCTCTGATGAGAGCTAATTCAAACTGGTCTCTTTGAAGATGGTAGTCGTCGCTGTCAATGGTTTTAGGCTCACCGTAAAATTTTGGATCAACATTTTGCCCACCTGTTAGGATGAGTTTATCAATCATTCCTATATAGTGGCTAGCCATTTCTTGATCACCAATCGGTAGGATGATGGGAATTCCACCAGCGTTCTTGACTCCTTCAACAAAGCCTTTTGCTGCATAGCTCATCATGATGTCATCATCTGGATGAGTTTTTTCATTTCCTGTAATCCCAATAACTGGTTTATTCATAAATGCTTTCGCTTTCTAATCCTCTTTCCGCATAAAATAGAGGAGAGTTTGGAGTTCACTTGTCAAATCGACGTACTGAACAACTACATCTTTTGGAAGGTGCAGGTGAACAGGAGAAAAACTGAGAATGCCTTTTACACCAGCATCAACCAAGAGGTTGGCTACTTCTTGTGATTTAACACTTGGAACAGTTAGGATAGCAGTTTTAACATCTGCGTCCTTGATCTTTTCCTTGATTTGAGATATACCATAGATGGGAATCCCGTCAGCAGTCTGAGTACCGACTTCAGGATGGTCATCTAGGTCAAAGGCCATGATAATCTTCATCTTGTTGCGCTCATGGAAACGGTAGTGGAGAAGGGCATGCCCCATATTACCAATCCCAACCAACATAACATTGGTGATGGAGTTATCATTTAGGAGGTCAGCAAAAAAGGTCATTAGTTTTTTGACATCATAACCAAATCCGCGTCTTCCTAGTTCACCAAAGTAAGAAAAATCACGACGCACTGTCGCAGAATCGATACCGATAGCCTCTGCAATTTGCTTAGAGTTGGCACGTTCGATTTTCTCGGCATGAAATCTCTTGAAAATTCGATAGTAGAGAGAGAGTCTTTTTGCTGTTGCTTTTGGAATAGCAGACTGTTTAATTTTCACAAAATCACAACCTTTCTATCCTTCTATTTTATAGAAATATTGTGAAAAAATCAACAAAAATCAACGAAAACAAGAAAAAACTAAGAGAATTCTTAGTTTTAATCTGAAAAATTAGTTTGTGATAAAAAACGGTAGAGATCGCCAACTAATCCTTGATAAATCACTTTATCATTCAGTGTTAAGGAGCTAATTAGGAGAGTGTCGGGCAGGGTGACACAGCCTGATAGGGCTAGCATAAGCTCTTCGTAATCGGCAAATTTAAGTGTGCGTTCTACTTGATAGCTATCTTTATATGTGAGACGATACATAGCAAACTATCTTTCTTCTTTTGTGAAGATTCCGCGTTCTACAAGGCTATCCATGAGGAAGTAGAATTTCTCTTGGTGGATATGGTGTTCTTCAGATTTAAAAATATTCACCAAACGAAGACCAGATTTGTCAGTGATGTTAATCTTAACACCTGTAAGCTCTTTATTGATGATAATTTTTAGTAGGAAACCTTCTCCACTGTTTGGGATTTTTTCAAGTAGACGAGTTAGTTCGTAGTTTCCGACTTTTGTTTCAGAGAAAGTATTGTCTTTCAGTGTGAACTTTTTGACAGCTGGACTAAGTGTATAGTCGTAGCGACAGTTTTGTAGTTTAATGGTTTTTTCGAATGCCATTAGATTAATCTCCAATAATATTTTTTAAAGTTTGTGCCAGTTGTTTCAGTTCTTTTTCGGTATTAAGAGGAGAAAGACTGATACGGACAGACTCTTTTAAACGATGGGAATCAGTCCCATAAAAAGCTTCGAGTACATGACTAGTCTGTACAATACCAGCAGTACAGGCTGAACCGGTTGAGATTGAAATTCCTTCAAGGTCTAACCGAAGCAAGAGCAAATCATTTTTTTGACCAGGGAAACCGATATTGAAAACATAAGGCAGTTGATTTTGACCTTCATTAAGATAATAGTTCAAACCTTCAATCTCTTCTAGAAAAGCAGTTTTTAATCCCTCTAGTTTTTGGTAATGCTCGGCTTGATGATCCAAGTCTTCTTTGAGAGCAGCAACCATGCCTACAATGGCAGCAAGGTTTTCTGTCCCAGCTCGTTTCTTTTGTTCTTGGTCTCCACCGTGAAGGTAAGGATCAAAGTCCATAGACGAAGCGTAAAGAAAACCAATTCCTTTTGGTCCATGGAACTTGTGAGCAGAAGCACTGAGAAAATCGATTCCTAATTCCTCAGGATGGATAGGAACTTTTCCGATAGCCTGAACAGCGTCTACATGATAAGCAGCAGAATGTTCTTTTAAAACACGTCCAATCTCAGCGATAGGTAAGAGACTACCCGTCTCATTATTAGCATACATAGTGGAAACGAGAATGGTATCGTCACGTAAAGCTTCTTGAATCTGCCCCGCCGTAATCTCTTGATTCACTGGTTGGATGATGGTAGCTTCAAAGCCAAAATGTTGAACCAGATAATCAATGGTTTCAAGGACAGAATGGTGTTCAATAGCTGTCGTGATGATGTGTTTTCCTCTTTCTTGATGGCGGAGACAATAGCCGATAATAGCTGTATTGTTACTTTCTGTCCCTCCAGATGTGAAAAAGATTCGTTGTGGCTTGGTTCCTAGTAAGTGAGCTAACTCCTGACGGGCTTCACGGAGTAGTTTACCAGCATGGCGACCATGACTGTGAATACTTGAAGGATTCCCATGGGTTTCTTGCATGACCTTGGTCATTTCTGCGAGAGCTACTGCTGACATTGGAGTAGTAGCAGCATTGTCCAAATAGATCAAAGAATCACCTTATTCCTTTTTATTATATGCAAAGAGTGGGCTAACTGGTTTTCTTTCGTGGATACGGACGATGGCATCACCAATCAATTCGCTAGCGGTGATATAACATACATTTTCTGGAGTTCTTTCTTTGGTTGCTACCGAGTCAGTCACTAGGATTTCTTTAATGTTTGCGGCATCAAGAAGCTCGGCGGCACCTTCTACAAAGAGTCCGTGACTAGAGACCGCATAGATTTCAGTTGCCCCTTCACGTTCGACGATTTTTGCTGCTTCTGAAAAAGTACGTCCAGTATTTAGGATATCATCAATCAAGATGGCTTTTTTGCCTTCAACATCACCGATGATATAGCCTTGGCTACGCTCTGAATCGTCTTGAGCATAGTCGATGATTGCGATTGGTGCATCTAAATATTCAGCTAAGCTGCGGGCACGTTTGACGCCAGAGTTTTTTGGACTAACAACAACGACATCTGATCCCAGCAACCCTTTATCGCTGTAGTGTTTAGCAAAGAGAGGAATTGTATAGAGGTTATCTACTGGAATGTCAAAGAAACCTTGAACCTGAACAGCGTGCAAATCAAGAGTCAGAACACGACTTACACCAGCCTTGACAAGCATATTGGCAACCAGTTTTGCAGTGAGGGGTTCGCGAGAAGAAGCGATACGATCCTGACGAGCATAACCAAAGTAAGGAAGGACAACATTGATACTATGAGCACTTGCACGTACACAAGCATCAACCATGATTAACAACTCCATCAAGTGGTTGCTAACGGGGTAGCTGGTTGATTGGATGATGTAGACATCGTAACCACGGACACTCTCTTCAATGTTGACCTGGATTTCACCATCAGAAAATTGGCGAGAAGATAATTTTCCGAGAGGTATCCCAACCGTTTCTGCGATTTTTTGTGCAATTTCATGATTGGAATTAAGTGCAAAAAGTTTCATGTTGTTTCTATCTGACATTGTGGACCGTCCTCTGTAAACTCTAAATATTTTGTCTTCATTATTTTACCAAAAAATGGAGATTATTTCAGCATTTTTTCATGCTTTTAATAAAACGAATTAATTTTGAAGGAGCTTTCTGATAAGTTATCTGATTTTCATCTAAAAATTGCTGAAAATCTCGTTTTCCTTCCTCGTGATCAGTGACTTCTAGCTCCAGTTCGTAGTCTGTATGATCAAAGTAGTGACTTTCATCTAGTGCCATTAGACCAATCGACGTTTCCATTTCGTAACGAATAGTTGCAAGACAACCCAGAACAAACCAGTCTGGGCTTAGAATGCCAATCTTAGCAAGCTCCTCTAGAACGAGTCCTTGAGGAAGTGTTTGTTTTTCTAAGTAAGATTCAGCCTCTGGAAGATTCAGTTTCTGATTGTATTCCATATTTCCTACAGTTTGTGGCACTTTCAAGGTCAACTCCGCCCAATCTGAAAAGGTGCGAATGCGCATGGCAACCTTCTTTTCACGCAGTTGGAAATCTGGTGTGTCAATGTAGTAGTTTTTCTGAAGGACGGGTTGGATATGGGAAAACTGTTTTTTTAGATGATCATATTCCTCTTTTTTCAGAAGTGTTTTCAATTCTATTTCTAAATGTTTCATTTTTTCAACCTTTTCTATATCTTTGAAAGCGATTTATGATATAATGGACAATGTATTTATTGTATACGAATGTACTGAAAAAATCAAAGATTTTCGACAGGGCAATCAAACATTACAAGGGAGAAAATATGACCATAGAATGGGAAGAATTTTTAGATCCTTACATTCAAGCTGTTGGTGAATTGAAGATTAAGCTTCGTGGAATTCGAAAACAATATCGTAAACAAAACAAGCACTCTCCGATTGAGTTTGTTACTGGACGGGTGAAGCCGATTGAAAGTATCAAAGAAAAAATGGCTCGTCGAGGAATTACTTATGCAACTCTGGAAAATGACCTGCAAGATATCGCAGGGCTGCGTGTAATGGTTCAATTTGTAGATGATGTTCAGGAAGTTGTTGCGATTTTACGCAAACGCCATGATATGAGAGTAGTACAGGAACGTGACTACATCACGCATCGGAAGGCTTCGGGTTATCGCTCCTATCATGTGGTGGTAGAGTATACAGTTGACACCATCAGTGGTGTTAAGACGATTCTGGCTGAAATTCAAATCCGGACTTTAGCCATGAATTTTTGGGCTACGATTGAGCATTCGCTCAATTATAAGTATCAGGGGGATTTCCCAGAGGAGATCAAGAAACGCTTGGAGATTACAGCTAGAATTTCCCATCAATTGGATGAAGAAATGGGTAAGATTCGAGATGACATTCAGGAAGCGCAGGCGCTCTTTGATCCTTTGAGTAGAAAACTAAACGACGGTGTAGGAAATAGTGACGATACAGATGAAGAATACAGGTAAGCGAGTTGATCTCATAGCTAATAGAAAGCCACAGAGTCAGAAGGTTTTACATAAACTGAGAGAAAAACTCAAAAAACAGCATTTTATAATTAATGATACAAATCCCGATATCGTCATTTCGATTGGCGGGGATGGGATGCTTTTGTCTGCCTTTCATAAGTATGAGAATCAGTTAGATAAAGTTCGATTTGTTGGCGTACATACAGGACACTTGGGATTTTATACAGATTATCGCGATTTTGAGTTGGATCAGTTGGTTACCAATCTCCAACTGGATACTGGTGCCAAGGTTTCCTATCCTGTTTTGAATGTCAAGGTGACACTTGAAAACGGAGATGTAAAAACCTTCCGTGCTCTAAATGAAGCTAGTATCCGTCGATCAGATCGCACCATGGTTGCAGATATCATTATTAATCATGTTCCGTTCGAGCGATTTCGAGGAGATGGTGTGACTGTTTCAACGCCGACTGGAAGCACTGCCTATAATAAATCCTTGGGGGGAGCTGTCTTGCATCCTACCATTGAGGCCTTGCAGTTGACAGAAATAGCGAGTCTCAATAACCGAGTTTATCGAACACTTGGTTCGTCGATAATCGTTCCGAAGAAAGATAAAATCGAGCTTTTACCAACTCGTAATGACTATCACACGTTATCGGTTGACAATAGTATCTATTCTTTCCGAAATATAGAAAGGATTGAGTACCAAATCGACCATCACAAGATTCACTTCGTAGCGACTCCAAGTCACACTAGTTTCTGGAATCGTGTCAAAGATGCCTTCATCGGAGAGGTGGACGAATGAGGTTCGAATTTACCGCAGATGAACATGTCAAGGTCAAAACCTTTCTCAAGAAACACGAGGTTTCTAAAGGACTGTTGGCTAAGATTAAATTTCGAGGTGGGGCTATCCTAGTCAATGATCAACCTCAGAATGCGACTTATCTCTTAGATATTGGAGATAGGGTGACCATCGACATCCCTGCAGAGGAAGGTTTTGAAACACTTGAAGCCATTGATCGTCCTCTAGATATCTTGTATGAGGATGACCACTTTTTGGTTTTGAATAAGCCTTATGGAGTAGCTTCTATTCCTAGTGTCAATCATTCCAATACCATTGCCAATTTTATCAAGGGTTACTATGTCAAGCGGGAATATGAAAACCAGCAGGTTCATATCGTGACCAGGCTTGATAGAGATACATCTGGTTTGATGCTCTTTGCTAAACACGGTTATGCTCATGCACGATTAGACAAGCAACTACAACGCAAGTCTATCAAAAAACGTTATTTCGCTTTGGTTAAGGGAGATGGTTTTTTGGAGCCAGAAGGGGAGATTATCGCCCCGATTGCGCGTGATGTGGACTCCATTATCACGAGACGGGTCGCCAAGGGTGGAAAATACGCCCATACATCTTACAAAGTTGTAGCTTCTTATGGAGACATTCATTTGGTCGATATTCGATTGCATACTGGACGAACTCATCAGATCCGAGTGCATTTTTCTCATATTGGCTTCCCTTTGTTGGGAGATGATCTCTATGGTGGCAGCCTAGAAGATGGTATTCAACGCCAGGCCCTGCATTGCCATTCCTTATCCTTTTATCATCCCTTCTTAGGGCATCAGCTGGAGTTGGAAAGCCCTTTGCCAGATGATTTTAACAATCTTATCACTCAGTTATCAACTAATACTCTTTAAAATCTATTTTGAGTATAATTTAATTTCTTAAAGGAGAAAACTCATGGAAGTTTTTGAAAGTCTCAAAGCCAATCTTGTTGGCAAAAATGCTCGTATCGTTCTCCCTGAAGGGGAAGAACCTCGTATTCTTCAAGCGACCAAACGCTTGGTAAAAGAAACAGAAGTTGTTCCTGTTTTGCTGGGGAACCCAGAAAAAATTAAAATTTATCTTGAAATCGAAGGGATTATGGATGGTTATGAAGTGATTGACCCTCAACAGTATCCTCAATTTGAAGAAATGGTAACTACCTTGGTTGAACGCCGTAAAGGCAAAATGACTGAAGAAGATGCTCGTAAGATTTTGAGTGAAGACGTCAACTATTTTGGTGTTATGCTCGTTCACATGGGCTTGGTTGATGGGATGGTATCAGGTGCGATTCACTCAACAGCCGCAACCGTTCGTCCTGCACTTCAAATCATAAAAACTCGTCCAAATGTAACCCGTACTTCAGGTGCTTTCCTCATGGTTCGTGGTTCAGAACGCTACCTATTTGGTGACTGTGCTATCAATATCAATCCAGATGCAGAAGCTTTGGCTGAAATCGCTGTTAACTCAGCAATCACAGCTAAGATGTTTGGCATTGAACCTAAAATCGCTATGCTGAGCTACTCTACTAAAGGTTCAGGGTTCGGCGAAAGTGTTGATAAGGTAGTGGAAGCGACTAAAATTGCTCATGATTTGCGTCCTGACCTTGAGATTGATGGTGAGTTACAATTTGATGCTGCCTTTGTTCCCGAAACTGCAGCTCTAAAAGCACCAGGTAGCAACGTTGCTGGTCAAGCAAATGTCTTTATCTTCCCAGGAATCGAAGCGGGGAATATCGGTTACAAGATGGCGGAACGTCTTGGTGGATTTGCGGCTGTAGGTCCTGTTCTGCAAGGTTTGAACAAACCAGTTAACGACCTTTCTCGTGGATGTAACTCTGATGATGTTTACAAGTTAACCCTTATCACAGCAGCTCAAGCAGTTCATCAATAAGAAAAAGGCCTCTTTCCTTTGGGAAGAGGCTTTTTAGCGCTAAGAAAAGGACAGTTAGAAGCTTCTATGTTATACTAGATATATGTTAGATTTGAAAGAATACGGTGTTGACATGTGGCCAGAGGAGAAGATTTTCTCTTTTCGTGAGAAACTCCTCAACTGGTACGATGAAAACAAACGGGATTTACCATGGCGTAGAAGTAAAAATCCTTATCATATCTGGGTTTCTGAAATTATGCTCCAGCAGACTAGAGTAGATACGGTCATTCCCTACTACGAACGATTCTTGGACTGGTTTCCAACTGTTGAAAGTTTGGCAAAAGCGCCTGAGGAGCGTTTGTTGAAAGCATGGGAGGGGTTAGGTTATTATTCTAGGGTGCGTAATATGCAGGCTGCGGCTCAGCAAATTATGGTTGACTTTGAAGGGACATTTCCAAACACTTACGAAGGAATTTCTAGCTTGAAAGGGATTGGCCCCTATACTGCAGGAGCTATTTCTAGTATCGCTTTTAATCTACCCGAGCCAGCAGTTGATGGCAATGTCATGCGAGTTTTGGCACGCCTGTTTGAGGTCAACTATGATATCGGAGTTCCCAGCAATCGAAAGATTTTCCAAGCTATGATGGAAATCTTGATTGATCCAGAGCGGCCGGGAGACTTTAATCAAGCCTTGATGGACCTAGGCTCTGATATAGAGGCTCCAGTTAATCCTCGACCAGAAGAAAGTCCTGTTAAGGAATTTAGTGCAGCGTATCAGAATGGAACCATGGATTCTTATCCGATTAAAGAACCCAAGAAAAAGCCTCTTCCAATCTATCTCAAGGCCTTGGTTGTGCGCAATGATCGAGGTCAATATTTACTAGAGAAAAATGAAAGTGAGAAACTGCTAGCTGGTTTTTGGCATTTTCCATTGATAGAAGTAGAGGAGTTTTCACAGGAAGAGGAACAGCTGAATCTATTTGCTCAGGTTGCTGAAAAAAGCGATGCTTTCGGTCCAACCCCCCAAGAAAGTTTTGAGCAGGATTATGATTTAGAAGTTAATTGGTCCCATCAAGTTTTTGATCAAGTCAAGCATGTCTTTAGTCATCGTAAATGGCATATTCAAATCCTAGCAGGTCAGGTGACAGAATCAAAACAGTTTTCTGATAGAGAAATTCGTTGGATTTCCCCTCAGGAGTTTTCTGACTACCCACTCGCTAAACCTCAACAAAAGATTTGGCAGGCTTATAAAATAGCTCTTGAAGATGAGGGTTGACAGTAGCCATTTGTGCCTTCTTTGCATTTTTTTGTTATAATAGATAGAGAAAAGGTGAACATATGAAAAAAATATTAGTTGTAGATGATGAGAAACCAATCTCAGATATTATTAAGTTCAATATGACCAAGGAAGGTTACGAAGTTGTAACAGCCTTTAATGGTCGTGAGGCAATTGAGCTATTTGAAGCAGAGCAACCAGATATTATTATTCTAGACTTGATGCTCCCTGAAATCGATGGTTTAGAAGTGGCCAAAGCCATTCGTAAGACGAGTAGTGTGCCTATCATTATGCTCTCAGCTAAGGATAGTGAATTTGATAAGGTTATCGGTTTAGAGCTAGGAGCAGATGATTATGTGACCAAGCCATTTTCAAACCGTGAGTTGCAGGCGCGTGTCAAGGCTTTACTCCGTCGTACAGACCTTTCTTCAGATAGTCAAGAGTCTGATGAAAAGAAATCCCAACCCCTACATATTGGCGATTTGGAAATTCTGCCCGACGCTTACGTGGCCAAAAAATATGGCGAGGAATTAGATTTGACCCACCGTGAGTTTGAGCTTTTATATCACCTAGCTTCCCATATTGGTCAAGTGATTACGCGTGAACACTTGCTTGAGACTGTTTGGGGTTATGATTATTTTGGTGATGTTCGCACAGTGGACGTGACCATCCGACGCTTGCGTGAAAAGATTGAAGATACTCCAAGCCGTCCAGAGTATATCCTCACCCGTCGTGGTGTTGGCTACTATATGAGAAATAATGATTGAAGCAATTAAACAAAGTATTCTGAACAGAGATTTTATCTTTATCTTGATTTTAGTCGGCTTTATCTTGGTGGTTACCTTGTTGTTACTGGAAAATCGTCGGGATAATATTCGTCTAAAGCAGATTAATCAAAAAATTAAAGACTTGATTGCAGGGGATTATTCTCGAGTTTTGGATACGCAAGGAAGCTCTGAAATCACCAACATCACCAATAATCTAAATGATTTGTCTGAGGTTATTCGGTTAACGCAGGAGAATCTGGAGCAAGAATCAAAAAGGCTTAACAGTATTCTTTCTTATATGACAGATGGAGTTCTTGCGACCAATCGTCGTGGTCAAATTACTATGATTAACGACATGGCTAAGAAACAGCTAGGTGTGCAGAAAGAAGATGTCCTCAACAAAAGTATTCTAGAATTGCTTAAACTAGAAGATGAGTATGAACTGCGTGACCTGATTACACAGATTCCTGAGTTGATGATTGACTCTCAGGATGCCAATGGTGAATACCTAAGTCTTCGTGTACGTTTCGCTCTGGTTCGCCGAGAGTCTGGCTTCATCTCTGGTTTGGTTGCTGTTTTACATGATACAACCGAGCAGGAGAAGGAAGAACGTGAACGGAGACTCTTCGTTTCAAATGTGAGTCATGAGTTGAGAACTCCTTTGACCAGTGTTAAATCTTATCTTGAAGCCTTGGACGAGGGAGCTTTGTATGACCCTGTAGCCCCTGATTTTATCAAGGTTTCGCTCGATGAAACCAACCGTATGATGCGGATGGTGACAGATCTCTTGCATCTCTCTCGCATTGATAATGCGACCACTCGACTGGATGTGGAGTTGATTAACTTTACGGCATTTATCACCTTTATTCTCAACCGCTTTGATAAGATGAGAAGTCAGGATGACGAGAAAAAATATGAGTTGGTTAGAGATTACTCAATTAACTCAGTTTGGATTGAGATTGATACCGATAAAATGACCCAAGTGATTGATAATATTCTCAACAATGCTATCAAGTACTCACCAGATGGTGGGAAAATCACTGTCAGCATGAAAACCACTGATGATCAGATGATTTTATCCATCAAAGACCAAGGTCTAGGTATTCCAAAACAAGATTTACCGAAGATTTTCGATCGTTTTTACCGTGTAGATCGTGCAAGAAGTCGTGCCCAAGGTGGAACTGGTCTAGGTCTAGCCATCGCCAAAGAAATCATCAAACAGCACAATGGCTTTATTTGGGCTAAGAGTGAATACGGTAAGGGATCAACCTTTACCATTGTGCTCCCTTATGATAAGGATGCCGTAAAAGAAGAAATATGGGAGGACGAAATAGAAGACTAGAATGAGTGAGGTAGGCTTTAAATATAGTATTTTAGCATCAGGTTCCAGTGGAAATTCCTTTTATCTGGAAACGCCAAAAAAGAAAATTTTAGTGGATGCAGGCTTGTCGGGTAAGAAAATTACCAGTCTCTTGAGTGAAATCAATCGTAAACCTGAAGATTTGGATGCGATTTTGATTACGCATGAACATTCGGATCATATCCATGGAGTGGGAGTTCTAGCTCGCAAATATGGTATGGACCTTTACGCCAATGAGAAAACTTGGCAGGCTATGGAAAATAGCAAGTACCTCGGTAAGGTGGATTCATCGCAGAAACACATTTTTGAAATGGGAAAAACCAAAACTTTTGGTGATATCGACATCGAGAGTTTTGGGGTTAGTCATGATGCCGCAGCACCCCAGTTTTATCGCTTTATGAAAGACGACAAGAGTTTTGTCATGTTGACCGATACAGGTTATGTTAGTGATCGTATGGCAGGAATTGTCGAAAATGCAGACGGTTATCTCATTGAGTCCAACCATGATGTGGAAATCTTGAGAGCAGGTTCTTACGCTTGGCGTCTCAAACAGCGAATCCTATCGGATCTCGGTCACCTCTCTAACGAGGATGGCGCTGAGGCCATGATTCGTGCCATGGGAAATCGAACCAAGAAAATCTACCTTGGCCACTTGTCCAAAGAGAACAATATCAAGGAGCTGGCTCATATGACCATGGTCAATCAGCTAGCCCAAGCCGATCTGGGAGTAGGCGTTGACTTTAAGGTTTACGACACTTCCCCAGATACCGCAACACCATTGACAGATATATAAAAAAGAAGGCGAGTGCCTTCTTTTTTATATATTTTACAATCCTGCAAATTCTTTGATTTCTTGTGCTGACATTGAAGAGTCGCAACGGACAGTGATTTGACCATCAGCAACATGAACGAATCCCGGAACAGTTGGGATTCCATAGCGTGAGCGGAATTCTTGTAACTCATTGAGTTGGCTTGGTTCTTCACTATTGATAAAGTAGATGTGTGCTTTGGTTTCAGCTACGACACCTGCTAATGTACCAGCAAATTTACGGCAGTAAGGGCAAGTTTTGCGACCGATAAAGAAGGTTGCAGTTTCTTTTTTATCAAGAGCTTCTTGCGCACGCGCAACTGTAGTGACTTCAAGGTCTTTGATATTATCTAAAAATTGTTCCATGAGATTACCTCGCTTTCATTGATATGTCTAGTATGCCATAAAGTTTCTAAAATTGCTTAGATTTGATACGAAAAAAAGATGAGATTGGTTTGTCTCATCTTTTATAGGATTTTATTTTACAAAAGCATTGATTTCTGCTTCGATGTTAGCAATCTTAGCTTGTGATTCTTCGTTTGTTTCCCCTACAACTGCAATGTAGAACTTGATTTTTGGTTCTGTCCCTGAAGGGCGAACGGCAATCCATGAACCGTCAGCAAGTGTGTATTTCAAAACATCACTTGGAGGTGTTGTCAAGTTTGTAACAGTTCCGTCAGCAGCAGTAGCTGTTTGAGCTTTGAAGTCTTCTACGACAGTGATAGCTGTTGCATTCCATTCTTTTGGAGCATTGTTACGGAATTTAGCCATAATCGCTTTGATTTGTTCTGCACCATCGACACCTGAAAGGGTAACAGAGATAGTCTTTTCTGCGTAGTAGCCGTACTCTTTGTAGATTTCTTCGATGCCGTCAGCAAGAGTCAAACCACGTGAACGGTAGTAGGCAGCAAGTTCAGCAACGACAAGAACGGCTTGGATAGCGTCTTTATCACGTACGAATGGTTTGATCAAGTATCCGAAGCTTTCTTCAAACCCCATCATGTAGGTATGATTGTGTTTTTCTTCGAATTCTTGAATCTTTTCAGCGATAAATTTGAAACCAGTCAAAACGTTGAACATGGTTACGCCGTAGCTCTCAGCAATCTTGGTTACCAAGTCGGTTGATACAATAGACTTGCAGAGAGCTGCATTCTCAGGAAGAGTTCCAGCGTTTTTATGGGCTTCCAAGATGTATTTAGCCATGATGGCACCGATTTGGTTACCTGAGAGGTTGAGGTAGCTGCCATCTTTTTGAAGAACTTCAACACCGACACGGTCAGCGTCTGGGTCAGTTGCGACAAGCACATCAGCACCAGCTTTGCGTCCGAGTTCTTCAGCAAGGGCAAAGGCTGCTTGGCTTTCTGGGTTTGGAGATTTCACAGTTGAGAAGTCAGGGTCAGCTGTTGCTTGTGCTTCAACGACTTGAACTGAGTCAAATCCTGCTTGGGCAAGAGCACGACGAGCCAACATTTCTCCAGTACCGTGAAGTGGTGTGTAGACAATCTTCATGTCTTTACCGAATTCTTCAATCAAGGCTGGGTTGATGTTCACATCTTTGACTTCTTTAAGGTATTCTACATCGACAGCTTCACCAATGACTTCAATCAAGCCAGAAGTTTTTTCAGCTTCCACATCAGCAACTTCAACAGTAAATGGGTTTTCGATTGCACGGATATAAGTTGTCAAAGCATCTGCATCGTGAGGAGGCATTTGTCCACCGTCTTCACCGTAAACCTTGTAACCGTTAAATGGTGCAGGGTTGTGGCTGGCAGTGATCATAATACCTGCGAAACAGTTGAGGTGACGAACTGCAAATGAGAGTTCTGGAGTCGGACGAAGGCTTTCAAAAACGTAAGATTTGATACCGTGTTTTGCAAGAACTGCAGCAGATTCAAAGGCAAATTCTGGGGAGAAGTGACGGCTATCGTAGGCAATTGCCACACCGCGTTCTTTTTCATTTCCACCTTTTGACTCAATCAAACGAGCCAAACCTTCAGTTGCTTGACGAACAACATAGATATTGATACGGTTAGTACCAGCACCAATCAAGCCCCGCATACCAGCAGTACCAAATTCAAGATTGGTATAGAAGGCGTCTTCCTTTGTTTTTTCGTCCATATTGTTTAAGTCTTGACGAAGATAGTCTGGTAAATCAGCAAAATCAAGCCATTTTTGATAATTTTCTTGGTAAGTCATTGAGCGTCTCCTTTATTGTAAATTGTTTTAATCGGTCTCATTATACCATGATTTAGGATTTTAGTAAAACGTTAGCATAGGCGCTATTATTCGAATCGAGCATTTTTGATCTACTTAAAAAAGAATAAACAACAGTTTAAAACTAATCGGTTTCAAATTGAATTCCTAATAAGTTTAGAAGAATATTTAGAAAAATTTTCAAAGAATAAATGTGACTTTCTACTGATTTTCCTAGAGGATACTTGCATACATCAAATAATTTTTGAAAAAATTTAAGCTAAAATTCTATAATTTTAAGATTTTTTTTAAAGTGTTCGGTTTCTGTTTTGAATTTTACTATCTCTATGGTAGAATATAATAAATAATAAAAGGAGATATTCTATTATGAAAAAAATTCTTAAGCATTCTGCTTTGCTGGTATCAGCTTTAGCACTTGTTGCTTGTGGATCAACAAAAAAAGCAAGTGACAATGGTACTGCGTCAAACTCTAACTTTGAAGTATCCATAAAAGATGGTATGTATGTTTTGCCTAAAGATGAGGATTCATCTTCAAAATACCTTGCTCTTCAAGTAGAAATCAAAAACAATCGTGATAAACAGTTTAGTTTCACTAGTCGCGATATTACCCTTTATAATGAAAAAGATGAAAAAGTAGAACCAATCCAAATCTATGAGAGCGATAGTAAAACTAAGTTTATGTCATATGGAGACAAACTTTCTAAAGGAAAGAGCGTTGCTGGTTATGTTGTTTATGAAGTAGACAAAGATGCTAAATATGAGCTTCATTTTGCCCCTAGCTTCTACGAAGATATTAAAGAAAACTCTAAGAAAAATAATGACGTAGCTATCAAAGTTGATCCAAGTAAGTACGAAGATCATATTGATGAAGCTAAAGATGTAATGAAAAAATACGTCGATGCAGTTTACCTTAATGGAGAAAGCTCAGGTGGTGGAACGAACTTAAGCACATCTGATAACAAGGCTCAAGTCGTATCCCTTGCAGATGATAAAAAATCTTCTGATAGCGATGCTGAATTCACAAACGATGTGAAGGCTGACAGAGAAGAGTTCATCAAGAAATTTACAGAGTCATTCGGAAAAGGTTTCCATAACTATAAACCTTCTGATGCAGAACTTCGAACATTCGCAGAAGCTTATATCAAAGCTAATGCAAAACGAGCAAAAATTGATTACAAAGTGAAAGCCTACTTACCAGACTATGCTGTTATCTATGTAAGACCAGAAACAATTGACTTAGATAACTTGAATGTTTATGAATTAAGCCGTAAATTCTACGAAGAAAACAAAGGTAAATATAGCAACTACTCAGAAGCTATGAAAGCTGGTGAAAAATACATTTTAGAAAATGCACCGAGTCAATTTGATTCAACTCCTCTAGATACTAGTGATAACATGAAAAAAGAGGGTTATGAAATTAAAATGACTAAGAAAGATGGGAAATGGACCATCGATACCTCTTCTAAAAACTATGAATTGAAAGATATGGCTCGCACATTCCGTGGAGGCATTGGATACTAAGATGAAAGGTTCGAGTTTATGACTCGAACTTTTTTCCTTGCATTGTGCAAAAGTGAAAAAGATAGTAAAATAGATGTATGATTATTTTACAAGCCAATAAAATTGAACGTTCTTTTGCAGGAGAGGTTCTTTTTGATAATATCAATCTGCAAGTTGATGAACGAGACCGCATTGCTCTAGTTGGAAGAAATGGGGCAGGTAAGTCTACTCTTTTGAAGATTTTGGTTGGGGAAGAGGAGCCGACCAGTGGAGAAATCAATAAGAAAAAAGATGTTTCTCTGTCTTACCTAGCCCAAGATAGCCGTTTTGAGTCTGAAAATACCATTTATGATGAAATGCTCCATGTTTTTGATGACCTGCGTCGGACAGAGAAACAATTGCGTCAGATGGAGCTAGAGATGGGAGAAAAGTCTGGTGATGATTTGGATAAACTGATGTCAGATTACGACCGCTTATCTGAAAATTTTCGCCAAGCAGGTGGTTTTACCTATGAAGCTGATATCCGAGCGATTTTGAATGGATTCAAGTTTGACGAGTCTATGTGGCAGATGAAAATTGCTGAGCTTTCAGGTGGTCAAAATACTCGCCTGGCTCTTGCTAAAATGCTCCTCGAAAAGCCAAATCTCTTGGTCTTGGATGAGCCAACAAACCATTTGGACATTGAAACGATAGCCTGGTTGGAGAATTACTTGGTAAACTATAGCGGTGCTCTCATTATTGTCAGCCACGACCGCTATTTCTTGGATAAGGTTGCAACAATCACGCTCGATTTGACCAAACATTCCTTGGATCGTTATGTGGGGAATTACTCTCATTTTGTTGAGCTGAAAGAACAAAAGCTAGCTACTGAGGCAAAAAACTATGAAAAGCAACAGAAGGAAATCGCTGCTCTGGAAGACTTTGTCAATCGCAATCTAGTACGAGCTTCGACAACCAAACGTGCCCAATCTCGTCGTAAGCAACTGGAAAAAATGGAGCGTTTGGACAAGCCGGAAGCTGGAAAGAAATCAGCTAATATGACCTTTCAGTCTGAGAAGACGTCGGGTAATCTTGTCCTGACTGTTGAAAATGCGGCCATTGGTTATGATGGGGAAATATTGTCAGAACCTATCAATCTAGACCTTCGTAAGATGAACGCCGTTGCGATTGTCGGACCAAATGGGATTGGGAAATCAACCTTTATCAAGTCAATCGTTGATCAGATTCCCTTTATCAAAGGCGAGAAGCGTTTTGGTGCCAATGTTGAGGTTGGTTACTACGATCAAACTCAAAGCAAGTTAACACCTAGTAATAGTGTTCTGGATGAACTCTGGAATGACTTTAAATTGACACCAGAGGTTGAAATCCGTAACCGCCTTGGTGCCTTCCTCTTCTCTGGTGATGATGTTAAGAAATCAGTTGGAATGCTGTCTGGTGGTGAACGCGCTCGTTTGTTACTTGCTAAACTGTCTATGGAAAACAACAACTTCCTGATACTTGATGAGCCAACCAACCACTTGGATATTGACAGTAAGGAAGTGCTAGAAAATGCCTTGATAGACTTTGACGGAACCCTTCTATTTGTCAGCCACGACCGTTACTTTATCAATCGTGTGGCAACTCATGTTTTGGAATTGTCCGAAAATGGTTCGACCCTCTATCTAGGAGACTATGACTACTATGTTGAGAAGAAGGCAGAAGTAGAAGCGAGTCAGACAGAGGAAGCTCCAACTAGCAATCAAACAAAAGAAGCAAGTCCAGTTAATGACTATCAAGCTCAGAAAGAAAGTCAGAAAGAAGCTCGCAAACTCATGCGTCAAATCGAGAGTTTAGAGACTGAAATCGAAACTTTAGAAAGCCAAAGTCAAGCTATTTCTGAACAAATGTTGGAAACCAACGATGCAGAAAAACTCATGGAGTTGCAGGCTGAACTGGACAAAATTAGCCATCGTCAGGAAGAGGCTATGCTTGAGTGGGAAGAATTATCGGAGCAGGTGTAAAATGAATCATCTTGGAAAGGTATTTCGTGAATTTCGAACAAGTAGAAACTATTCTTTAAAGGAGGCGGCAGGTGAGTCCTGTTCAACCTCCCAGTTATCTCGATTTGAGCTTGGGGAGTCTGATCTAGCAGTTTCACGTTTCTTTGAGATTCTGGATAATATTCATGTGACCATAGAAAATTTCATGGATAAGGCTAGGGATTTCCATTATCATGAACATGTTGCCATGATGGGACAAATTGTGCCCCTTTACTATTCAAATGATATTGCAGGTTTTCAAAAGCTTCAAGAAGAACAACTTGAAAAGGCTAAGAGTTCGACAAATCCCCTCTATTTTGAGCTGAACTGGATTTTGCTACAAGGTCTGATTTGTCAAAGAGATTCGAGTTATGAGATGAAGCAGGATGATTTGGATAAGGTAGCAGATTATCTCTTCAAAACAGAAGAATGGACCATGTATGAGTTGATCCTTTTTGGTAATCTCTATACTTTCTACAATGTGGACTATGTGGCTCGGATTGGTAGAGAAGTCATGGAACGAGAGGAGTACTATAAAGAAATTGGTCGCCATCGAAAACTCGTTTTGATTTTAGCTCTTAACTGTTACCAGCATTGTTTGGAAAACCGTTCCTTTACGGATGCGGACTATTTCGAGGGTTATGTAGAGAAGCTGATTGGAAATGGCATCAAGCTTTATGAGCGCAATATCTTTCATTATCTCAAAGGTTTTGCTCTTTATCAAAGAGGCCTGAAAGAAGAAGGTTGTAACCAGATGCAGGAAGCTATGCATATCTTTGAAGTGCTTGGACTTCCAGAGCAAGTGGCTTATTATCAGGAACATTATGAAAAATTTGTAAAAAATTAAATTTCCCAAATAAGGGAATAGTAGAGTAACTCCTTTCAGTTTTGATACAATAGTTTCAAAATTTGAGAGGAGTTTTTATATGAATCGACATGCAGTACAGTTGATTAGCCGTGGTGCTATTAATAAAATTGGAAATATGCTCTATGACTATGGAAATAGTGTTTGGTTGGCGTCCATGGGGACTATCGGACAGACAGTTTTAGGAATGTATCAGATTTCTGAACTCGTCACATCTATTCTCGTAAATCCCTTTGGTGGGGTGATTTCAGATCGCTTTTCGCGTCGCAAAATTTTAATGACGACTGACTTGATTTGCGGCATTCTCTGTTTAGCTATTTCTTTCATCAGAAATGATAGCTTGATGATCGCTGCCTTGATTTCTGCCAATATTGTTCAGGCTATTGCTTTTGCCTTTTCTAGACCTGCAAATAAGGCCATTATCACAGAATTGGTAGAGAAGGATGAACTGGTCCTCTACAATTCTCGTTTGGAGTTGGTCTTGCAGGTTGTCAGTGTGAGTTCTCCTGTACTTTCTTTTCTGGTCTTACAATTTGCAAGTCTCCATCTGACGCTCTTACTAGATGCTTTGACTTTTTTTATAGCATTTGTTCTAGTGGCCTTACTTCCAAAAGAAGAACCAATGGTTCAAGATAAGAAACCTTTTACTGGTAAAGATATTTTTGCGGATATCAAAGATGGCTTGCACTATATCTGGCATCAAAAAGAGATTTTCTTTCTCCTGTTAGTGGCTTCCAGCGTTAATTTCTTTTTTGCGGCTTTTGAGTTTTTGCTTCCTTTTTCAAATAAACTATATGGAGTAGAAGGAGCTTATGCGACTATCTTAACCATGGGTGCGATTGGCTCAATTATAGGAGCACTGATAGCAAATAAATTTAAATCAAGTATGAATACACTTTTGTTCTTATTGATTTTAACAGGGGTAGGGGTTTTCATGATGGGTTTGCCACTGCCCAATATTTTAACCTTTTCTGGAAACCTGATTTGTGAACTCTTTATGACGATTTTTAATATTCACTTCTTTACACAGGTACAGACCAAGATTGATGGAGAATATCTGGGTAGAGTATTAAGTACAATTTTTACTTTAGCAATTCTATTTATGCCAATTGCAAAAGGCTTTATGACAGTGCTGCCAAGTGTGCATCTCTCTTCTTTCCTGATAATCGGAAGTGGAGTTGTTTTCTTGTCTTGTATATCTCTCATTTATGTTCAAAATCGTTTTGAAAAAGAGGTATAAATCCCCTTGCCTTAAAAAAATATTTCACTATTAATTATTTTTCGGTCCTTCTCCATTGTGAGGAGGGCTTTGTTTGTGGTAAAATGGTTTTATGAATAAAAGAATGAATGAGTTAGTTGCCTTACTCAACCGCTATGCGAGCGAGTACTATACGAGTGACAATCCCTCGGTTTCAGATAGCGAGTACGATCGCCTCTACCGAGAGTTGGTCGAGTTGGAAGCTGCCTATCCAGATCAAGTTTTAGCAGACAGTCCAACCCATCGTGTTGGTGGTAAGGTTTTAGATGGTTTTGAGAAATACAGTCATCAGTATCCTCTTTATAGTTTGCAGGATGCTTTTTCACGTGAAGAGTTAGAAGCTTTTGATGCGCGTGTTCGCAAGGAGTTACCCCATCCCACCTATATCTGTGAGCTAAAAATCGATGGTTTGTCTATCTCTCTTACCTATGAGAAGGGGATTTTGATCGCTGGGGCGACTCGTGGTGATGGTTCTATTGGTGAGAATATCACTGAAAATCTCAAGCGCGTCAAGGATATTCCTTTGACCTTGCCAGAAAAACTTGATATTACCGTTCGTGGGGAGTGTTACATGCCTCGTGCGTCCTTTGATCTGGTCAACCAAGCTCGCCAAGAAAATGGAGAGCCTGAATTTGCCAATCCTCGTAATGCAGCAGCAGGAACCCTTCGTCAGTTAGATACAGCAGTAGTTGCTAAGCGCAATCTTGCAACTTTCCTCTATCAAGAAGCTAGTCCTTCTACTCGTGATAGCCAAGAAAAGGTTTTGAAGCATCTTGAACAGCTTGGTTTTGTGGTCAATCCTAAGCGAATTCTGGCTGAAAATATAGATGAAATCTGGGGTTTTATCCAAGAAGTAGGGCAGGAACGGGAGAATCTCCCTTATGATATCGATGGGGTGGTAATTAAGGTCAATGACTTAGCAGGTCAAGAAGAACTCGGTTTTACAGTTAAAGCGCCTAAGTGGGCAGTGGCCTACAAATTTCCTGCTGAGGAAAAAGAAGCTCAACTCCTGTCAGTTGACTGGACAGTAGGCCGTACGGGTGTTGTGACTCCAACTGCAAATCTGACACCTGTTCAGCTTGCTGGTACAACTGTTAGCCGTGCGACCCTGCACAATGTGGACTATATTGCTGAAAAAGATATCCGCAAAGACGATACAGTTATCGTATATAAGGCTGGGGACATCATTCCTGCTGTTTTGCGTGTGGTAGAGTCTAAGCGTGTTTCTGAAGAAAAACTAGATATTCCGACTAATTGTCCAAGTTGTGACAGTCAGTTGCTTCATTTTGAAGATGAAGTGGCCCTCCGTTGTATCAATCCGCGTTGCCCTGCCCAAATCATGGAAGGCTTGATTCACTTTGCCTCTCGAGATGCCATGAATATTACAGGGCTTGGTCCATCTATCGTTGAAAAGCTTTTTGCTGCAAATCTAGTCAAGGATGTGGCAGATATTTACCGTTTGAAAGAAGAAGATTTCCTCCTTTTAGAGGGCGTCAAGAAAAAGTCAGCCTCAAAACTGTATCAGGCTATTCAAGCGTCTAAGGAAAACTCTGCTGAAAAGCTCTTGTTTGGCTTGGGAATTCGCCATGTCGGAAGTAAGGCTAGTCAGCTCTTGCTCCAACATTTCCACTCTATTGAAAACTTGGCTCAAGCTGATCCAGAAGAAGTGGCAAGTATCGAAAGCTTGGGAAGCGTAATCGCCAAAAGTCTTCAGACCTTTTTTGCTACCGAAGGATCTAAAATTCTCTTAGATGAATTGAAAGAAGCAGGGGTCAATCTGGACTACAAAGGACAGACGGTAGTAGCAGATGCAGCCCTGTCGGGTTTGACCGTTGTACTGACAGGAAAATTGGAACGTCTCAAACGCTCAGAAGCAAAAAGCAAACTCGAAAGTCTAGGAGCTAAGGTAACCGGCAGCGTATCCAAGAAAACAGATCTAGTCGTAGCAGGTGCGGATGCAGGAAGTAAACTCCAAAAAGCTCAAGAACTTGGTATCGAAGTTCGAGATGAAGCATGGTTGG
This sequence comes from Streptococcus oralis, assembly GCF_004127215.1. Lineage (GTDB taxonomy): Bacteria > Bacillota > Bacilli > Lactobacillales > Streptococcaceae > Streptococcus > Streptococcus oralis_BD. The sequence goes on from NZ_QEWJ01000011.1 coordinate 59,042, forward strand.
AAAGTTTGTAAAGAATAGTAGCAAGCTAGGTGTTAGATAATCTGAAACTGTCTCTCCTGAAGTGTTTTTACATAGATTAAGTCTATTGTCAGTCAAACATTCAATCGCTGAATCTATCAGCTCTATATAAAAAATGTAAATTGAAATTAGAAATTAGGAAAAGAAATGTATAATTACCCTGTAGTCATCCATTTTCATCGAAAAAATGGGGATTATGCGGCCTGTTCATTTAGTAGTAAACAGGCGGACAATGTTGAAAAATTGTATTATGAGAATGACTTTTTTGGAGCAAAATTTTCCTTTACGGTCACAAGTCAAGAAAAGTTAGAAAACCTGAAGTTTTCTGTCGAGTTTGATGGGAAAGTTAAGGAATATCCCGTGCGTTATAACTACTATCCGCTTCTGACTGAAGTTTGGATTTTAGAGGGCGACGAGACGGTTTATTATTCTGAAAACCCAGCCATTGCTAGTCCTTACTACAAAGATCAAAATCCATTTGCTTTTGATAAAGCAATCCATAGCGCTAGTTTTGATCACCACTGGGGTTACCAAGGAGAACTAGGTTATAGCCTTTCAGATTATCAGACAAGCTTTAAACTTTGGGCTCCTACGGCTACATCTGTACAGGTGGTTGTCTATGAAAATACCAGCAACGATGCGCCGGTTTGGAAAACCTTTAATCTAGAGCGTGGGAATAGCTATTCATATAGCCATAAGTACAATACTATTGGGGTTTGGAGTCTAGATTTAGATGAGAATCTTGCTGGCAAGGCTTATCAGTATCAGATTGACTTTCCTCACCACCAGACTTTGACGAGAGATCCTTACACGATTGCCACAAGTCCTGACGGAAAACGTTCCGTAATTCTTTCTCATCAAGACAGACAAGTAGAAGGATTTGAGGTCAAACATGGAACAGAAGCTCCTTGGCGTTTGGAAAATCCATGTAAAGCAGTTATCTGTGAAATGCATATCCGAGATCTAACCAAATCTCCAACATCTGGAGTGGCAAAGCATCTCCGTGGAACCTTTCTTGGTGCTGCGCAGACTGGAACGACTAACCAATTCGGCCAAGCAACCGCCTTTGACTATATTAAAGACCTTGGCTGCAACTATGTTCAACTTCAGCCTATCTTTGATCGCCATAAGGAATACGATGAGGATGGAAATGTAACCTATAACTGGGGTTATGACCCTCAAAACTACAATGCACCAGAACCAAGTTTTTCTAGTAATCCAGATGATCCTGGACAAGTTATTCGAGACCTCAAGACCATGATTCAGGCTTATCATAACGCTGGAATCGGTGTCATTATGGATGTCGTTTACAACCATACCTTTTCAATAGTTGACGCACCTTTCCAAACAACTGTTCCTGATTATTACTATCGTATGAATCCAGATGGAACCTTCCAAAACGGCACAGGAGTAGGAAATGAAACCGCGAGCGAACACGAAATGTTCCGTAAGTATATGATTGACTCTATCCTATACTGGGTGAAAGAATACAATGTTGATGGCTTCCGTTTTGACTTAATGGGTATTCATGATGTCAAAACCATGCAGGCAATTCGTTGGGCACTTGATGAGGTTGATCCACGTATTATTACCTATGGAGAAGGCTGGGATATGGGAACAGGTCTTGCACCATATGATAAGGCCAAGAAGGACAACGCCTACCAGATGCCAAATATTGGATTCTTCAATGATGATCAGCGTGATGCGGTTAAAGGAGGAGAAGTTTATGGAGCAATCAAATCAGGATTTGTAAGTGGTGCAGCCACCGAACCAATTATTGCCAAGGCCATTCTTGGTAGCCGAGAATTGGGTTCCTATCTTAGTCCAAACCAAGTCCTTAACTACGTGGAAGCCCATGATAATTACAACTTGCATGATTTGTTAGCAACTCTCCATCCTGATCAGAGTGCCGACCAGATTATGCGCAAGGTTGAGACAGCGACAGCTATGAACCTTCTTATGCAAGGGATGTCCTTTATGGAAATTGGTCAAGAGTTTGGTCGAACTAAGTTGGTTCCGACAGGCGAACATGGAGAACTCACTCCAGCAGACCGAGAACGAGCTATGAATAGTTACAACGCTCCTGACAGTGTTAACCAAGTCAACTGGGATCTGATTAATGAACGCCAAGAGAGCATTGACTTTGTCCGTCAGATTATTCGACTGAAAACACAGACTAGCGCCTTTTCTTATCCTACATACGAAGAAGTTTACCGTCATGTCTTTGTCCATACTGCTGCAGAAAATAGCGGATGGATCGTTTACGAGATTCACGGGGGACCAGAACATCTATTGGTCGTATTCAATGCCAAGGGAACTTCCTTCTACTTTGAAAATGCAGGAAATCTTGAAATGCTTGTGACAAATAGTCGTTCGAAACAAGAAAATGTCATTGATGATATTAGTGTTGCGATTTTAACTGTTTTATAAGAAAATATGAAATTGATAAAAAGGAGATTGCATATGAAAAAGATGAAGAACATAATCCTACCTTTATTTTTGGCATTTCTATCAGTTGTCCTAGTAGCATGTTCTGCTAATAAGGATAATGGTACTTATCTTTATGAACCAACAAAAGAAGAAATTAGCAAATTAGTTACAGGATCAGGTCTTTCTAAAGAAAATTTTGTATCCTTACTTGGAGACGATTTTAAACTTTCTCTTTCATTGACAATTGACGGTGATAAGGGTGTTTTAACATTCGAAAGCAATGTTGCAGGTGTTAAAAATAATCAGAACTATGATTTAAAGGTAAACCAAGCTAAAAAGACACTCCAACCAGCTACAGGAGGCACAGAAGTTCCCTACAAAATTTCTGGAGATGAATTGATGATTGACCTATCAAGTGTGGATAGTCGGGAAGCTGCAAATCTGACCTTACTAAAAAATGTTGTATTTAAACGCCAAAATAAATAATCTACAAAATCAGGAAAAGTTTTTCCTGATTTTATTTTCACCAAAAAATCAGTTGGAAATTGAAAAATACCGAATGTTTTGTTATCATAATAAAAAAATATATGTAAATTGTTCTATTTTGTAAAATAAATGAAAGCTTCATACAAGGTTAAGATAATTTTTCCAAAATTTTCAGGATATTTTTTAAGAAATTCCGTAAACTGCTTGAAAGTTCTTTTAAAAGATAGTATAATAGACATATAGAAAACGCTTACATTGAGAAAGGGGATTGGATGAATAATCAAGAAGCATTGAGAACCTTTACTACTGGAGAAAATTTTCATCTTCAGCACTATCTAGGAGCACATAAAGAGGAAAAAGACGGAGAAATTGGTTTTACTTTCCGTGTTTGGGCGCCTAACGCTCAGGCTGTGCACTTAGTTGGTGATTTCACTAACTGGACAGAGCACCAAATTCCTATGGTACGGAATGAGTCGGGTGTTTGGGAAGTCTTTACGAGCCAAGCTCAGGAAGGTCAGATTTATAAATATCATATCACGCGTGCAAATGGTCATCAGATTATGAAGATTGACCCATTGGCAGTCCGTTTTGAGGCTCGTCCAGAGACGGGAGCTATCCTGACTGACATACCAGACAAGAAATGGAAAGACGGGCTTTGGCTAGCGCGTCGCAAGCGTCTGGGATTTTTTGAGAGACCAGTCAATATTTATGAAGCCCACGCTGGATCTTGGAAGAGAAATCCAGATGGCAGTCCATACAGTTTTGCACAACTTAAGGAGGAGTTGATTCCTTATCTTGTTGAGATGAACTACACTCACATCGAGTTTATGCCTTTAATGGCTCACCCGCTTGGATTGAGTTGGGGCTACCAACTTATGGGTTACTTTGCCATGGAGCATTCTTATGGGCGACCAGAGGAATTCCAAGATTTCGTTGAAGAATGCCATTTAAATAACATCGGTGTCATTGTAGACTGGGTTCCTGGTCACTTCACTATTAATGATGATGCCTTGGCGTATTATGACGGGACACCAACTTTTGAATACCAAGACCATAATAAGGCTCATAACTATGGTTGGGGGGCTCTGAATTTTGACCTCGGGAAAAATGAGGTCCAGTCTTTCTTGATTTCTAGCATTAAATTCTGGATTGATTTTTATCATTTAGATGGTATTCGAGTTGACGCAGTTAGCAATATGCTCTATTTAGACTACGATAATGCTCCATGGACTCCAAATAAAGATGGGGGGAATCTTAACTACGAGGGCTATTACTTCCTTCAACGGTTGAACACTGTGATCAAGTTAGCTCATCCAGATATCATGATGATTGCAGAAGAAAGTTCTTCAGCAACAAAGATAACCGGTATGAAAGAAATGGGTGGCCTTGGATTCGACTATAAATGGAATATGGGTTGGATGAACGATATTCTCCGTTTCTACGAGGAAGACCCAATTTATCGCAAGTATGACTTTAATCTTGTGACTTTCAGCTTTATGTATGTTTTCAATGAAAACTACCTCTTACCATTTTCACATGACGAAGTCGTTCATGGCAAGAAGAGTATGATGCACAAGATGTGGGGAGATCGATACAATCAATTTGCAGGTCTGCGCAATCTTTACACCTATCAAATTTGCCACCCAGGTAAGAAATTGCTCTTTATGGGCAGTGAGTACGGGCAATTCTTAGAATGGAAGTCTGAGGAACAGTTGGAATGGTCTAATCTAGAAGATCCAATGAATGCGAAGATGAAGCATTTCACTTCTCAACTGAATCAATTCTATAAAGAACATCGCTGTCTTTGGGAAATTGATACTAGTTATGACGGCATAGAGATTATCGATGCAGATAATAGAGATCAGAGTGTTCTCTCCTTTATTCGTAAGGGCAAGAAGGGCGAAATGTTAGTCTGTGTCTTTAATATGGCACCAGTTGAACGAAAAGACTTTACAATCGGACTTCCTGTCGCAGGAGTTTATGAAGAAGTTTGGAATACAGAATTAGAAGAATGGGGAGGAGTGTGGAAAGAGCACAACCAAACGGTTCAAACTCAAGAAGGATTATGGAAGGATTATAAGCAGACCTTGACCTTTACCCTGCCAGCTATGGGAGCAAGTATCTGGAAGATTAAACGCCGCTTGAAACCAACTAAAACTGTCACAAATAAAACCCAAAAAGGAGTAGAAAATGAAGAATGAAATGCTAGCTTTGATTCTTGCTGGTGGGCAAGGAACACGTCTCGGAAAACTCACTCAAAGCATCGCTAAACCAGCAGTGCAATTCGGTGGGCGCTACCGCATCATTGACTTTGCGCTTTCAAACTGTGCTAACTCTGGGATTCATAATGTCGGTGTTATTACGCAGTATCAACCTCTTGCCTTGAACAACCATATTGGAAATGGTTCTAGCTGGGGCTTGGATGGTATTAGTTCAGGGGTCTCAATCCTGCAACCTTATTCCGCTAGTGAAGGAAATCGTTGGTTTGAAGGGACTAGTCACGCTATCTACCAAAATATCGACTACATTGATAGTGTTAATCCTGAGTTTGTTCTGATTCTTTCAGGTGACCACATCTACAAGATGGACTATGACGATATGCTTCAGTCTCATAAGGATAACAATGCCAGTTTGACAGTAGCTGTTCTAGATGTGCCTCTCAAAGAAGCTAGTCGTTTTGGTATCATGAATACAGATGCCAACAATCGTATTGTTGAATTTGAAGAAAAACCTGCACAACCTAAGTCTACCAAGGCTTCTATGGGGATTTATATCTTTGACTGGAAACGTCTCCGCAATATGCTTGTTGCTGCTGAAAAGAGCAACGTTGATATGTCAGACTTCGGTAAGAACGTTATTCCTAACTACCTTGAGTCTGGTGAGAGTGTCTATGCCTATGAATTTAGTGGTTACTGGAAAGATGTTGGTACTATCGAGTCACTCTGGGAAGCGAATATGGAGTACATTTCACCAGAAAATGCATTGGATAGCCGCAATCGTCAATGGAAAATTTACTCACGAAACTTGATTTCACCTCCAAACTATTTTGGAGAGCACGCACATGTAGAAGATTCATTGGTTGTGGATGGCTGTTTTGTAGATGGAACGGTCAAACGTTCGATTCTTTCAACAGAAGCGCAGGTTCGTGAAGGAGCAGAAGTCCTTGATTCTGTCATTATGAGCGGCGCTGTTATTGGTCACGGTGCAAAAATTACACGTGCCATTATTGGTGAAGGTGCAATTGTTTCTGATGGTGTTGTGATTGACGGAACTGACGAAGTGCAAGTAGTAGGATACAATGAAGTAGTGGGGGTAGCAACAGATGAAGATTGATAAATATTCAGCCATTCTAGGAAATACAGTTGGTTTTCACGATATGTCAACATTGACAGAAAATCGTCCAGTAGCTAGTCTGCCTTTTGGTGGGAAATACCGTCTGATCGACTTTCCACTTTCTAGTCTTGCTAATGCAGGTGTTCGTAGTATCTTTGGTATTTTCCAACAAGACAATATTAGTTCAGTATTTGACCACATTCGTTCAGGGCGCGAATGGGGCTTGTCAACTCTTCTAAGTCACTACTATCTAGGGATTTACAATACTCGAGTAGAAAGCAGTACCGTTGGAAAAGAGTATTATCAACAGCTCCTTACTTACTTGAAACGTTCTGGCTCAAACCAAACTGTTTCCCTTAACTGCGATGTCTTGATTAACATTGATTTGAATCAAGTTTTCCATCTGCACAGTACCACTAAGGGTCCTATCACTGTTGTCTATAAAAAATTGCCTAAGAAAGATATTTCAGATGTTAATGCTATCTTAGACATTGACGAAACAGACCATGTCCTCTCCCACAAGCTTTTTGATAGCAAGGCAACGGATGAACTTTTCAATATGTCTACAGACATCTTTGTCGTTGATACACCATGGTTGATTGAACGACTTGAAGAAGAAGCTCAGAAAGAACATCCAGAAAAATTGCGCTATGTTCTACGCGATTTGGCTGTAAAAGAAGGAGCTTTTGCTTACGAATACACAGGCTACTTAGCTAATATTCACTCTGTTCAGTCCTATTATCAAGCAAATATTGATATGCTTGAATCTAAAAAATTCTACTCACTCTTCTCACCAAATCAAAAGATTTATACAAAAGTTAAAAATGAAGAACCAACCTACTATGCGAATACTTCAAAAGTAAGTACTTCCCAGTTTGCTTCTGGTAGTATCATTGAGGGTGAAGTAGTTCAGTCAGTCCTATCTCGTAATATTTATGTTCACAAAGATAGTGTGGTGAAACACAGTATTCTCTTCCCTCGAGTTGTCATTGGCCAAGGCGCCCAGGTAGAATATGCCATCTTGGATAAGGGGGTTGAAGTTGCTGAAGGTGTTGTGATTCGAGGAACTGCTGAACACCCAGTCGTAGTCAAGAAAGGCGAAAAAGTAACAGAGGATATTCATTCATGAAAATTTTATTTGTAGCAGCAGAGGGTGCACCCTTTTCAAAAACAGGTGGTTTGGGAGACGTTATTGGCGCTCTTCCCAAATCACTGGTAAAGGCAGGGCATGAAGTTGCTGTTTTCCTACCCTACTATGATATGGTGGAGGCTAAGTTTGGTGATCAGATTGAGGATGTTCTTCATTTTGAAGTGAGTGTGGGATGGCGCAGACAGTACTGTGGTATTAAGAAAACAGTCTTAAATGGTGTTACCTTCTACTTCATTGATAATCAGTATTATTTCTTCCGTGGTCATGTTTACGGAGATTTTGACGATGGTGAACGCTTTGCCTTTTTCCAACTGGCTGCTCTAGAAGCAATGGAACGGATTGACTTTATCCCTGACCTTCTCCATGTCCATGACTACCATACGGCCATGATTCCATTTTTGTTAAAAGAAAAATACCATTGGATTCAGGCATATCAAGGAATCAGAACCGTTTTAACTATTCATAATTTGGAATTCCAAGGTCAGTTTTCTGAAGGAATGTTGTGGGATTTGTTCGGTGTCGGCTTTGAACGCTACGCTGATGGCACCCTTCGCTGGAATGATTGTCTCAACTGGATGAAAGCAGGCATTCTGTACGCGGATCGTGTCTCAACCGTATCGCCTAGCTATGCGCATGAGATTATGACCAGTCAGTTTGGTTGTGGTTTGGACCAGATTCTTCGCATGGAGTCAGGTAAGGTTTCAGGTATTGTCAATGGTATCGACGCAGACCTTTATAATCCTCAAACAGACCCGCTTTTAGACTATCATTTTGATAAGGAAGATTTGTCTGGAAAAGCAGAAAACAAAGCAAAATTGCAAGAGAGAGTTGGTCTACCTGTGCGAGCAGATGTGCCACTAGTTGGGATTGTTTCTCGTTTGACAAGACAAAAAGGCTTTGATGTTGTTGTGGAAAGCTTGCATCGTTTCTTACAAGAGGACGTTCAAATTGTCCTTTTAGGAACAGGTGATCCAGCATTTGAACATTCCTTCTCTTGGTTTGCTCAAGTCTATCCAGATAAGCTATCAGCAAATATCACTTTTGATGTCAAACTTGCTCAAGAAATCTACGCAGCTTGTGACCTCTTCCTCATGCCAAGCCGTTTTGAACCATGTGGCTTGTCTCAAATGATGGCTATGCGCTATGGAACTCTACCATTGGTTCATGAAGTGGGTGGACTAAGAGATACTGTTCAATCCTATAATCCGATCGAAGGAACTGGTACTGGATTTAGCTTTAACAATTTAACACCATATTGGCTTAACTGGAGTTTCCAAACAGCCTTGGATGTTTATAAGAATCAGCCAGACGTATGGAGAAATCTACAAAAACAAGCTATGGAATGTGATTTCTCATGGGATACAGCCTGCAAATCTTATCTTGATTTGTACCATAGTTTAGTCAACTAATAGATAAAATCGTATGATTCTTTCATACGATTTTTGGGCTGTTTAGAAAAGAGGAGAAGTAATGACCCAAGTAAAAGGCCTATGTGTCATGGATGTTGATGGCACCTTAATAGCAGAAGAAGTGATTGATCTATTAGGAAGAGAAGCAGATTGCGAAGAGGAAATTTCGCAGATTACCAATCTAGCAATGCGGGGAGAACTGGACTTTGAAAGAAGTTTACGAGAGAGAGTCGCTTTGTTAAAAGGTCTTCCAATTTCGGTCTTTGATACAGTCTTCAAATCCATCCATATTTCCCAAAATGCTCAGGAATTTATCTCCATTCTCCAAAAGAATGGCATTCTAGTTGCTCTAGTGTCTGGTGGATTCACACCAATCGTTGAGAGACTAGCAAAATCACTTGGTATCTCCTATTTCTCTGCTAACCAGTTGGAAGTCAAAGACGGCTTTTTAACAGGTCAACTAGTTGGTGAAATTGTGACAGGTCAAGTAAAAAAAGCTACTCTTGAGAGATGGAGAAAGGAATTAGAACTTTCCAAAGAAAGAACGATTGCCGTCGGTGATGGAGCTAATGACCTCTTGATGTTAAAGTCAGCAGGTCACAGTATAGCCTTTTGTGCCAAAGAGGTCGTAAAAGCAGAGATAGCTTGTCATGTGAATAAGAGGGATCTTTTAGAAGTTCTTCCTTTGATTGATTTCTTAGAATGAGAGGGAAATATGAAAATTGTTATTGCACCCGATTCTTTTAAAGAAAGTTTGCCTGCGGACCAGGTCGCCAAAGCTATAAAAAGAGGCTTCGAGAAAGCGATTCCTAGTTTAGTTTGTTCTCTATGTCCAGTTGGCGATGGAGGCGAAGGAACTGTAGATGCGATTCGACATTCTCTTGACCTCAAAGAAAAATGGCAAGAGGTGACGGGACCTTTTGGTCTAAAAGAAGCAATGCGCTATTTTCAAAAAGGGGAACTAGCACTCTTTGAAGTTGCTGACTTGGTTGGTTTAGAGAAGATTCCGCAGGAGAAACGAGATCCTCTCCACATCCAAACTCGTGGTATCGGAGAGTTGATCCGCCACCTCATTGATTTTGGAATGAAGGAAATCTATATCGGTGTTGGCGGTACGGCAAGTAATGATGGCGGAATTGGCATTGCAGCTGGTCTGGGTTATCACTTTTATGATAAGAATGGAAACGAACTACCAGCTTGCGGACAGACTTTGCTTGAGTTTGAGTCCGTTTCCAAAGATGATCTATACAGGATTCCAGAAGACGTGAAAATTCGCATTCTAGCAGATGTTGAGAGTCCTTTATGTGGTCATCAAGGAGCAACCTATACATTTGGCAGACAAAAAGGCTTGGATCCCAGTTTATTTGAAACTGTAGATTTTGCCATACAAGAGTTTTATGAAAAATTCTCTCCTTCAACCCTATCTCTTAAAGGAGCAGGAGCTGGTGGGGGCATTGCTGCTGGACTCTGCGCCTTTGCACAGGCCAGTATCGTATCTGGGATTAACACTTGTTTGGACTTGATAGACTTTGACAAGAAAGTTGAAGATGCTGACTTGGTTATCGTTGGAGAGGGCAAACTGGACAGTCAAAGCCTTGCTGGGAAAGCTCCCATCGGTGTAGCAAAAAGAACCCCTAACGGAGTTCCAGTTATCGCTATTTGCGGTAGTCTTTCCGAGGATTTACCTCCCCTACCCTTTGAAAATATACAAGCAGCATTCTCTATCCTAGAGAAAAGTGAACCTTTAGAAGATAGTCTGAAAAAAGCAAGTCTCTATTTGGAGCATACAGCAGCAAATATTGGTCGTTTATTACAGTTGATGAAAGATTAGCCGAACCATTTTTTCCAGATGGATTTTTTAACTGGTTTATCCTGTTTAATCTCCCAGAGGCCTGGAAAAGCCAGCCGAAGATCCTTCTCATCCACTTGAACAGGTTCGTTCGTGTGAATGACAAGGCCGAAAGGAGAGGTGATATGATCATCTGAAACAATAGTCGCCTGACAGTTGCTTTCCTTTGCTTGTTTTAAGTAAAAGACCTGTTTGTCAAACTCGATATTTGGTGAGATTTTCACAAAAAGTTCCTCTACCTTTTCTTGAAAACCCTCTAAAATAGAGAAAAATCCATGTTCTAATTCAGGACTATTGGCAGTATTGATATCAGCGTAGCCAAGAACTCTTTCCTCGAAAGTACCGAGGTAGCGGCGTTGTTCGTCAGGGTTTAATTTCGGCCCACCATGAGCTTTTTCTAGTAGTTGTTTTGATAAATCTGTCATGAAATTAGTATATCACAAAATACAAAAGAAAACAGACGAAAGAAAGCGATTACTTTATAAAGTTAAGGAAAATTTGCACAAAGATAACGTTTTTTCTTGAAAAACGCTTATTTTTAATGTATCATAGAGGTGTAAAAAATTTAACTCAAAGGAGAGTAAAAAATGTCAATTATTACTGATGTTTACGCTCGCGAAGTCCTAGACTCACGCGGTAACCCAACACTTGAAGTAGAAGTTTATACTGAATCAGGTGCTTTCGGACGTGGTATGGTTCCATCAGGAGCTTCTACTGGTGAACACGAAGCAGTTGAACTTCGCGACGGTGACAAATCTCGTTACGGTGGTCTTGGTACACAAAAAGCTGTTGACAACGTAAACAACATCATCGCTGAAGCTATCATCGGCTACGATGTACGTGACCAACAAGCTATCGACCGTGCTATGATCGCACTTGACGGTACTCCTAACAAAGGTAAATTGGGTGCGAACGCAATCCTTGGTGTGTCTATCGCTGTAGCTCGTGCTGCTGCTGACTACCTTGAAATCCCACTTTACAGCTACCTTGGTGGATTCAACACTAAAGTTCTTCCAACTCCAATGATGAACATCATCAACGGTGGTTCTCACTCTGACGCTCCAATCGCTTTCCAAGAATTCATGATCGTACCTGCTGGTGCACCTACATTCAAAGAAGCTCTTCGTTGGGGTGCTGAAATCTTCCACGCTCTTAAGAAAATCCTTAAATCTCGTGGTTTGGAAACAGCCGTAGGTGACGAAGGTGGATTCGCTCCTCGTTTCGAAGGAACTGAAGACGGTGTTGAAACTATCCTTGCTGCGATCGAAGCTGCTGGATATGTTCCTGGTAAAGACGTATTTATCGGATTTGACTGTGCATCATCAGAATTCTACGATAAAGAACGTAAAGTTTACGACTACACTAAATTCGAAGGTGAAGGAGCTGCTGTACGTACTGCTGCAGAACAAATCGACTACCTTGAAGAATTGGTAAACAAATACCCAATCATCACTATCGAAGATGGTATGGACGAAAACGACTGGGACGGTTGGAAAGCTCTTACTGAACGTCTTGGTGGTAAAGTTCAATTGGTTGGTGACGACTTCTTCGTAACAAACACTTCTTACCTTGAAAAAGGTATTGCAGAAGGTGCTGCTAACTCAATCCTTATCAAAGTTAACCAAATCGGTACTCTTACTGAAACATTTGATGCTATCGAAATGGCGAAAGAAGCTGGTTACACTGCCGTTGTATCACACCGTTCAGGTGAAACTGAAGATTCAACAATCGCTGACATCGCAGTTGCAACTAACGCAGGACAAATCAAGACTGGTTCACTTTCACGTACAGACCGTATCGCTAAATACAACCAATTGCTTCGTATCGAAGACCAACTTGGTGAAGTAGCTGAATACCGTGGATTGAAATCATTCTACAACCTTAAAAAATAAAATAGTTCGGTGAACTATTTTATCCCGAACCTTGAAATTCAAAAGTTCGGCCGTTGATTTAACAACGTTTTTAGCCCCTCGGATTTTATCCGAAGGGCTTTTTTCTGTTCAGGGGGCAAAAAGGGGACAGTGTTTATGGTATAATAGACAAAAACACTTGAATTAGAAAGAAATTATGTATAAAGAGATTGATATTGAGTATTACCACCAACTAGCACTGCAAAAGCAGAAGGAGCACCGCAAAGTGTTAGCTAATCTAAAGAAAAAACCACCTAAAAACTTAGATAAGATTGCGCAGCAGATTCACCAAGAAGTCTTTGCTGAGATTGATTGTACTGCCTGTGCTAACTGTTGCAAGACTTTGGGGCCCGACTTTAAAGAAGCAGATATCACCCGTATCGCTAAGTACTTTAAGATGAAATTACCAGCCTTTGAAGCAGAGTTTTTACAGGTAGATGAAGACGGGGATAAGGTTTTCAAATCCATGCCTTGCCCCTTTCTAGGAGGAGATAATCTCTGCTCAATCTACGACGTTCGTCCCAAGGCTTGTCGTGAATTCCCCCATACAGATCGTAAAAAAATCCATCAAATTAATCATTTGACAATTAAGAATACCTTGACCTGCCCTGCAGCCTATCTCTTTGTTGAGAAATTAAAAGATAAGTTATAGATTTTACACCTTTAAATCTTGTACAAAAATTCTGGGGCGGAAGTATCTTATATCTGTTAGACTATAGTTAGAATTGAACACGGCCTAAAAGCTGTGTGAAAAAGATGAAATTTTCTCGGAGCAGGAGCTCCTCCGTCAATTTTCCTATTTTCACTTTGCTTTTAACGACCTTTGTATCTTGTGGAGGTAAGAAAAGAAGAATATGATGCATCAATTCAATCAAACCATGGATTATTTGGAGCAGCAACTGACTGGAGAAGTGGATATGAAAAGATTTCAGCAGCTATCGGGCTATTCTTACCCTCTCTTTAGCAGGCTATTTTCTATCCTGGCAGATATGACATTAGCAGAATACTTGCGCAATCGCAGGCTATCAGAAGCTGTGACAGACTTGCGGGAAGGCTCTGAGAAAGTCATTGACATAGCAATGAAATACGGCTATGAGTCTGCGGATGCCTTCAGCGCAGCCTTTAAGAAATTCCATGGTGCAACCCCCTCAGAAGTTCGAAATGGAAAACCTTATCGGATCTTTCCTAGACTTCAATTATCCTTAAAAATCACAGGAGGAAAGAACATGGATATCCAGATTCAAAAGAAGCCTGCTTTTACCGTGGCAGGCGTCCTATTGGAAGCTATTGACAATAGCAAATGCCCGTCTGCTTGGGAGAAACTCTATAACAATCACAGCTTGGAAAGCCTAGAGAATCTAGGCAGTGGCCAATCCTTCGGCATCTGTTCGGATGTCAAAGAAGGCGAAATCATTAACTATATGGCTGCTTATGATGTGACGGATAAAACTAAAGCAGAAGAACTAGGTCTGTCCATCAAAGAAATTCCAGAAGCTGAATATGCCATCGTACCAGTCAAGGGGGCTATACCAGCTAGCATCCACCATGCTTGGAAATACGTCTTAGAAGTCTTTTTCCCGGAAACTGGTTATCGCCATTCAGGAGCCCCAGACTTTGAAGTTTATTTCAAAGGAGATATGTCGTCCCCAGACTACCAAATGGAACTCTGGATACCAGTCATCAGGGACTAGATCATTTTCTGATTTTTTATAAAGATGCGAACCGAACTCTGTAGAAAGAATCTCTACAGAGTTTTTAATTGTTGACATTCATGTCTGTAAACAAACATACCATAATTTTTGTTTGGATTTTATGGGGTATGAGAATAGTTTTCTCGGTATAATAGTCCCATAGAAGATAAGGAGGCAGAGGAATATGCAGATGTATTTTGGAGATGTGTCGCTTTGCTATAGCTATTCATTGGCTATGGCACTGGATGCCTATGGTTATGACTTTAAAGCAGAGTTTTTAGAGGCAATTATGGTGATGGGCAATGGCGCTAGTATTGTAAAGGAAGATGAACGACACCCTCTAATATTCTTTGACAATGGAATGCCAGATCTTTCAATCTCTCATTCTTTAAAAATACTTGGGTTTGACTATGAGGACTTCTATCTAAAAGATGGAGTGAAAGTAGATTTAGAAGAGGTTAAAGGAAAGTTAGAAACCTTTCTGTCCAATGGTCCTGTTGTACTGGGACCTCTTGATATGGGCCATCTGATCTACAATCCCAATCACACAATTCTTTATGGTGTGGATCACTTTGTAACTGTGTATGCTCTTGATAGTCAGTATCTCTATTTGCATGATCCAGCTGGTTTTTCCTGTATAAAGGTTGCTTTTAATGACATTTTAGAAGCTTGGAAGGCAGAGGCTATTGACTATAAGCGTGGAGCTTATTCCATGTGGGGAAATTTTAAGAAGGTCAAGAGTCCTAGTCAGACTGAAATCTATCAGGAAACAGCAAGGATTATGAAAAACCGATATCTGAATGGTCAAAATGGTGTTTTGGAATGCTATGCAAAATCAGTTGCTGAAAACGGCTTAAATACCGAGCAAAAACAATTGCATCAGTATTTCAGCTTTAAACTTGCTGCTGTTCGAAATCTCTATCTCAGTAAGTTCTTAAAAGACCATGATCCAGAAGGGGCAAGATTAAAAGAGGAATTGGCTACTCTATTTGGTCAAGCCCACCTTTCATGTTTAAAAGAAGATTACCAAGAACTGTCCCACTTGCTCTATCAGATAGCAGAATTGGACGGTCTCTTTAAAGATTTATATGTAAAGTAGTGACTATAAGCATAAAAAATAGTTAGTAAAAGCAGTTTTTCGTAAAATGAAGAACTGCTTTTTGATTATGGTATAATGAAGTGAGGAAATATCTTATTCTACTTGAAAATGAAGGGAGAACGCCTATGCCTAGACCAAAAACAAAAGAGGAGCTAGTGCTAGCCTCTAAGGAAAACTATGAAAAGCTCAATCACTTTATATCTAAATTAAGTGAAGAGGAACTACAGACTCCTTTTGATTTTTCAAAAGATCAAAAGAAAAAAGAAGCTCACTGGAAAAGAGATAAAAATCTAAGAGATGTTCTGATCCATCTCTATGAATGGCATCAGTTACTTTTGACCTGGGTACATTCTAATCAAAAGGGACATGAAAGACCTTTTCTCCCTGAACCTTATAATTGGAAAACTTATGGGGAAATGAATGTCGCTATTTGGAAGAAGCACCAGAAAACGACCTTAGAAGAAGCGACCAAGCTCCTCAATCAATCGCATGGAGAGGTTTTAGAGTTGATGGAAGGCTTCAGCAATGACCAACTCTTTACCAAAGGTGTCTATAAGTGGACGGGTGGGACAAGTCTAGGCTCCTACTTTGTGAGTGCCACTTCCAGTCACTATGATTGGGCTCTGAAAAAACTCAAAGCTCATCAGAAAAATTGTAAGAAACGTTAATTGAAGAGTTTATGAAGGTTGGAAAATCTTCTTCTAAGCTTCGAATAGCTTAGTTCTCGTGATTTTTGAGCTCTTCTAGCTTTAGAATCCTTCAAAAATTAAAATTTAAAGCTGTCATAGACTTAGAATAGATCTAAAAAATATATACAAATGCAATTCTAAACTTAGAATTGAATTTATATTAAAGTGATTATACTGTTCGATACTTAGAATGACTTGATTCTGAGAAATGTTGACTAGAAAATGGATCGAATGGCTTTTTTCTGATATAGGATGATAGATAGATGGGTGAGATGATGAACATACAAAAAGAGAAAGTTAGAAAAGAGTTGATGTCCCTCTGTTTGGGAGAGTTCACAGCCGTCCTATCTATTTGGTTTTGTTTTTTCCTTTTGAAAAATCGGCTTGGTGATTGGATGAGTCTAATTACCATTCTCTATCCTTTGTCTTTACTGACATTTATATTGCTTCAAGGCTCGACCTATTGGGCAATTTTGATTAGAAGACTGTCAAATCCCCAGTTCGGAAATGGAAATATTCCAAAAATATATGGTGTTCTCAGAATACTAGACCTTGTTTTACTTATTTCAGGCTTTCCTTTTATTGTCTGGTACTCACAGAGTGTTCGAGTGGCTATTATAGCCACACTAATACAGCTTTTTGCCCTTATCGAATGGGTTAATTATTTCCTCCTACGTTTATCCTATAGTCTGAACCCGCTTGTTTTATGGAAACGAATTACTAAGGGAAAACTTGAAAAGAGTAGAATAGCCAAGGAGTTGGGGTAAGGGAGAATGAATGTATGTTTTAGATACTATCAATATAAAACTTTAGTTGACGTTAAATAATATTAAAAATGAGTAGGAGAATATCTATGTCTGTAGGGTTAATGGTTGGTTATAATTGGTGGACTATAGGAGAAGGGAGTCTTTTTAATTCATTCTTTTCGACTATTTATGTTCGCTTAGAAAATAATGAGTGGGGAAGTAGATACCCAGTAATAATGAATAAGCTTTACTGGGGAGATGTTCCTTTTGAATCTGTTGAAAGAGGAATAGAGGAGTTGTTATCTATCCAAGAGGAGTTGAAAAAATTTCTCCCTCAGGATGTTATATGGGATTTTGAAGATTTGTCACTCACTCCTCCTTGGGGAAATAATATCGCAGAGCATATAACAAATTTATCGCATTATTTCATAACGAGTTCCGGAAAAGATTTAATAGAAGTTTTGCTGACTAGTTTTAGCTTTTCACTTGAGCACGGTCAAAATGTGAGTGTAAAAAGTATTTGAAACTCAATAAATCAAAGATTCATTTATGCTATAATATTCTTAATGAAACTCAGAAAGGAAGCTCAATGTTCAATAAATTTCTACTCTTCGAAATTACTTAATGGAATAAATCAAATAGTTATAGAGAATGTGCAAAAATGAATGAAAAATTACTTTTCTATGTTATTACTCACCTCTAGTCAACCATTAAAAATACTGATTTGATTTTTGTGATGAAAGTCAGGATCTTCACCAGATTTGCTAGTCATGATGAGTTGATGGCATTGATTGGTTTTTACCACGATTGACATAATCGTTAGTTTTCTCAAATGGCTTAATTATTATTTTTGAAAGGTCTTTTATGGAAAAAATTCTATCTTTAGGTCTGACAGGTAGGAAATTACTTGCTCAGGGTTTCTTATTTGTTCTGCTAGGTCTTATCTTGATGGTTACGGGGACTTGGTTGCCAGTAACGGTTATTCGACTGGTTCTGTTTTTAGCTTGGATAGCAACGGTCTTAGATTTAGTATTACGTATTTTCAAAAAAAGTCAGTCAACGGACACCTTGGGAGTTGCACTGGTTAAATTGTTAGTGCTGGGATATTTGCTAGGCTCGAATCTTGCGACGGATGTGCCGATTTATATTTTGGCTCTTGTGATTGGAGTTTATCAGATTTTTCATGCTACTATCAACCTTGTCACCTATGTTCTCTACCGCAAAAACAAAATTCGACCTCGTTTTCGTCTCTTACTAGATGGACTCGTACTAGTTTTTCTTGGTGGGACTAGTCTTTTGTCCTCTACAGGAAATTCTGTCTTTCAACTCTTTGTATTAGGGGCTTATTTTTTCCTTTATGGTGTGTCCAATATCCGTGACGGTTTCTTGTTTGAGGAGGAAATTGGGAAAAACCATCTCAAACGTCGTGTAAGAATGAGCTTACCTATTGTCCTAGCCGCTCTCATCCCTGCAAGTACTTTAGCAAAAATCAATAAATTCATGCAGGAAAATGCTGATGAGGAAGAAGATATCCATCTTGGAATAGTGAAGTCTGGTAAGACAGCAGAGCTAGAAATTTTTGTTCATACAGCTGAGACCTCCCTGTTTTCGGCAATTGGTCATGTGGATATC
>NZ_QEWJ01000120.1 GCF_004127215.1 Streptococcus oralis
CGCCGGCTTCGAGGGGCGCAAGCTGCCGTTCTACATCACCGCCCAGGTGGCCGGTGCGTTCTGCGCCGCAGCGCTGGTCTACACCCTCTACAGCAGCCTGTTCATCGAGTTCGAACAGGCGCAGAACATCGTCCGCGGCAGCCAGGACAGCCTGGCCCTGGCCTCGGTGTTCTCCACCTATCCGCACCCGGCGCTGTCGGTCGGCCAGGCGTTCCTCGTCGAAGTGGTGATCACGGCCATCCTCATGGCGGTGATCATGGCCCTTACCGACGACGGCAACGGCCTGCCGCGCGGTCCGTTGGCGCCGCTGCTGATCGGCCTGCTGATCGCCGTGATCGGTAGCGCCATGGGCCCGCTGACCGGTTTCGCGATGAACCCGGCGCGCGACTTCGGCCCCAAGCTGATGAC
>NZ_QEWJ01000121.1 GCF_004127215.1 Streptococcus oralis
GTCTATTAACTTGATAACAATTTGTTTGAACTCATTTTAAAGATCTACATATTTACTCTCTCTCCCCACATTTATGTTTTTGATGTCACAATTTACATTTTTTTCTTGTGTATCATTAACAAATTATTGTAGTTTTAATTATTTTTACTACTTTTATCTTTTAACCTTCGTGCTAGATTTATGTTATTAACCCACTACCATTACAACATTAAAGTATTCTAAGTTTAACTATATATTTAACATTGAGATATACCTTCATATGTTTTCCTGTTATTAATTAGCACCTTTTTGTTTTAACTTAAAGAAGTCTCTTTAAAATTTCTTGTAAGCCTGGTTTAGTAATAACGAACTCCTGTCGTTTTTGCTTTAGTCTAGGTGTGTAGTAGGCTATACCAGCTAGGTCTGTGT
>NZ_QEWJ01000122.1 GCF_004127215.1 Streptococcus oralis
GCTAAACGCGTTTACGGTGGCGAAGCGGATGCAGCCGATAAGGCGGAAGCAGCCAATAAGAAGGAGAAGGCGAATGGCTGAGATGAAAAACCTGAAAATTGAGGTGGTGCGCTATAACCCGGAAGTCGATACCGCACCGCATAGCGCATTCTATGAAGTGCCTTATGACGCAACTACCTCATTACTGGATGCGCTGGGCTACATCAAAGACAACCTGGCACCGGACCTGAGTTACCGCTGGTCCTGCCGTATGGCGATTTGTGGTTCCTGCGGCATGATGGTTAACAACGTGCCAAAACTGGCATGTAAAACCTTCCTGCGTGATTACACCGACGGTATGAAGGTTGAAGCGTTAGCTAACTTCCCGATTGAACGCGATCTGGTGGTCGATATGACCCACTTCATCGA
>NZ_QEWJ01000123.1 GCF_004127215.1 Streptococcus oralis
GTATAATTCAGTTAACGGGAATGTTAGTGAAGCCATTATTTCCAGTACGAAAGACAGCACCTGAGTCTGCACAGCTCCCTCGCTATCTAGTCAGCCTAGAATCTCGGTACTGCACTTCTTAAAGTGTGTTTAGTGCAAGAGAAGTGTCACAAAATATGCTCTTTAAAAACAAAATGCAGGCTTCCAAAGTCAAATTTGTTTGGGATTTTCCTATGTTAGAGATTCACCGTATATATTAGCGTAATACAGACGCTAAGAAGGGTACAGTAAAAAAAGATAATCATCGTTACAAAATTTTTGTATCCATTATTTCCCAAACTGAATTAACCATAGAATAAGTTTGCTCCCTAGTTATATCTCACAGGACATATTTTGGAGAACTCTGATCTAGGTCAAAATGTGTAAAC
>NZ_QEWJ01000124.1 GCF_004127215.1 Streptococcus oralis
ATATTAATCGAGACGGAAGAAGCACCACCGCCGAAGAACCGAGTCACGACGAGTGTTGCGAAGTTCTTTGCGAACGCGGACGGGAAGAGCGAAATGACGAGGATCACATATGCCACGAAGTATCCTGGCATACGGCCGGAGGCCTCGGTCAGAGGGACGAAGATCAGGGGCCAGAACGCAGCGCCCATATTCCAGGACGTGGTGGCCCAGTACAGGTTCGGGAAGGGCTCGTTCTGGACGTTGAATTCTTTCCCCATCCAGTCGTTGCCGGAACCGTAGGTTCCTGCGGGGAGACCGGTCAGGATAGAGCTAGTGGATTGTTAGTTACATGTTTGTTGTGAATTTTGTGTTGAGATGACATTTCTTACATGAAGCATACGGTGATCGTGAGCAGCCATTTGTATTTG
>NZ_QEWJ01000125.1 GCF_004127215.1 Streptococcus oralis
GTTACCGACTGCGGCCTGAGTTTTTTAAGTGTCGTAAAACCGTGTTGAGGCCAACGCCCATAATGCGTGCACTGGCGCGACATCCGACGCCATTCATGGCCATATCAATGATTTTCTGATGCGTACCGGGTTGAGAAGCGGTGTAAGTGAACTGTAGCTGCCATGTTTTACGGCAGTGAGAGCAGAGATAGCGCTGATGTCCGGCAGTACTTTTACCGTTACGCACCACGCCTTCAGTAGCTGAACAGGAGGGACAGCTGATAGAAACAGAAGCCACTGGAGCACCTCAAAAACACCATCATACACTAAATCAGTAAGTTGGCACCATTACCGATGAGTCCCGACAACGCCATCAGCCTGACGATTATGCGCGTGACGCTATCCGCCATTATGGCCGTGATATCGGA
>NZ_QEWJ01000126.1 GCF_004127215.1 Streptococcus oralis
GTTCATATTATTTTTGCTACTATTGGAGTAGGAATGCCATTAATGTTTGCAATCGCAGAGTTTTTAGGGATCAAAAAGAAAGATCCTAAATATATAGCATTAGCAAAACGTTGGTCAAAAGGGTATACGATTACAGTTGCAGTTGGGGTTGTAACTGGAACAATTATTGGATTACAACTTTCACTTGTTTGGCCTACGTTTATGAAAATGGGTGGCCATGTTATCGCGCTTCCTCTTTTCATGGAAACATTTGCTTTCTTCTTTGAAGCAATCTTTTTAAGTATTTATCTGTATACATGGAATCGTTTTAAAAATCAATGGATACATTTTTTAATTAGTTTACCTGTTATTATTGGTGGTTCATTCTCAGCGTTCTTTATTACTTCAGTGAACTCATTTATGAAT
>NZ_QEWJ01000127.1 GCF_004127215.1 Streptococcus oralis
GTCCTGTGGACCTACAAGTACGAGAAGGGCTGGCGGGTGGCCCGCGCCTACTCCGTCGACCCGCTGGTCGTCTACGCCACCAACGAGGACAAGAAGGTCTGGAACATCTCCACCTTCACCTCCGGCGGCAAGGTGCAGGAACAGGTCGGCGTCGACGAGGACTTCGCCCCCGAGTGCGGCTGGGCGATCCTCGAACGCGACCTCCAGGGCTGTGCGGGCGTCGCCGTCGGCGGCGGCGCGCTCTACCTGCCGACCGAGGCCACCACCGGCGCCAACGAGATCGTCGCGATCGATCTCGCCACGGGCAAGGAGAAGTGGCGGACCAAGTCCCCCGCGGACGAGTCGATGATGCCGATGAAGGTCGAGGGCGACCAGCTCATCGCGTACGTCCAGCCCTCGTACGA
>NZ_QEWJ01000128.1 GCF_004127215.1 Streptococcus oralis
GTACAGCGCCCAGTTGGCCGCCAGATAACCGCCGTCCTTGTTGGAGTCCGAGTAGCCCAACATCACTTCCTGATGTTGTCCGCGCGCGGTGACGATGCTGCGGTAGACCGGCAGCGCGAGCGCCGCCTCCAGGATCGACGAACCCTGCTGGAGATCCTCGATGGTCTCGAACAGCGGCACGATGCCGACAGGTGCGTACACCTCGCCGTGGGCCGCGCCCGAAACATCGAGCAGGCCGGCTTCTTTGAGCAGGATCGCCGCTTCGAGCAGGTCCGACACCGACTCGCACATCGAGATGATGTAGTTGGGCACGGCCTGAGCACCGAAGACGGTCACCGCCCGCGCCGCGGCACCGACGACGTCGAGTTCCTTGCGGGCCAGCTCCGAGAGCTCGGCGCCCTCAC
>NZ_QEWJ01000129.1 GCF_004127215.1 Streptococcus oralis
CTTATATTAAGGCCCCCAGTATACGGTGCTTTATTACAGTGGCCCTAGGAAATTACGCATCATCCATCACGCCTTGCCTCAGAAAGCAAGGCACTGTGCACATCTTCAAAAGATGCCACTGGATCATGGGACACTCAGAAAGCTCCAATGCTTATTTTTCAACTTCTCTGGACCCTGACCAATGGATGCTATCGACAAGCAATTTTTGCAGGATCTTTGTTTATTTGAAGAGCTTTTATTCTGCCTGGCAAGATGGAAGGGCTGTTAAATTACGTCTTTTGTTGAAAGCTTAGTTGTTTTTATTTGCATTGTGTGGCTTCATTGCCTGTTTTATTTTTAAAAGAAAGGAAAGCAGAATCAAAAGAAATAAAGCAAAGCAAAATTTTATCAGCATTTCAAGGTC
>NZ_QEWJ01000012.1 GCF_004127215.1 Streptococcus oralis
TAATGTGGCTTATTTTTCCAATGGTATCAATCGTTTTAAAGATATTGATCCGAGATAGGCTTGGGCTCGCTTTCACATGAAAAAGCCTCTTGTCCCAATCAAGACGAACAAGAGGCTCTCTGTCGAAAGACAAACTATTAGTTAAAAACGTCTGGGCTTGCAGCGCCACCGTTGTTAGCGCCGCCACCATTGCTAGAACCACCAGATCTTGAACCAATTCTACCTCTGATGCGACCATATGCACGGATAGCAACGCCACGAATAGCGCGACCTACTTCACGACCGATATCAAATACGGCACGAACAAGGTCACCACCGACCCAACCACCTTCTACTTCAACCAATTCAGCTTCAGTAAGAGGCATAAATTTTTGATCCAATGATTTAAAATCTTTGTTCATGAAATTCACCTTTTCTATTTAAGATACTAAATTAGCTAAAAAGTCCTACAAAGAAACCTGAAAGTAGTGATCCACCCAAGATAGCCAAAGAAACTGTGAATACATCAACAGGGACACCGTAGAATGACCATCCACCGTCGATCATCATCATTTCTTCATCAGTCAAGGCAACAAATTGGTTGTCCATCATAGCAAAGTTTTCCATAAAAGTTCTCCTTTTATTAATATATTGTTCTTAGTTGGAGGAAAGCCCTCTCAACTCGACACTTACATTATACAATAGGAAGGGCTTTCTGTCAACTGAAATAAGAAGATAAGAGCTAAAAAATTGAGCCTAGTTCTTAGGTGAAAGCTGGGTGAGGGGGGATATTTCCTTCAGAGGTTGGAAAGGTTTTTTTCTATCATTTGTCTAGTCAGCTACAGCCCCTCAAAAGTTAGATTTTCCTGTTTAATTTTTTGGGGGCGGTAGGATAAATCGCTCATGCAATGTACTTCACGAAGTGATTTCGATGAGCGGGGGTTAAGTCTATTTATAGATTAAGCTTTCTGAGATACTCCCACAACTACAGAGAGTCATCATTTCCAGCTGGGATTTATAGGCAAGAGGTGTAGCTACATCCATCGTTATGATTGCTGAAGGCCTATTGTCTAAGAATATTAGCGGGTAATATTGCTAGTAGATTGATAAGTGACCAATTGAATTCCTTCTTGCTACCTTTCCCCTTCCCTGAAAGCGTAAAACAAACTAGTCAGAAAAGCCACTTTGTGGTATAATATAGAAGACTCAAAAAGAAACAGGAGAAAAAGAATGGATTTACTTTTAGCAATTATCTTGATTGTGCTAGCTTTTCTAGGAGGAGCTCTTGGAGGTATGTATTTGGTTCGTAAGCAAATCGAAAAAGAATTTGCAGACAATCCACGTTTGAACGCTGAGGCAGTTCGTGCTCTCTTGAGCGCAAATGGTCAAAAACCAAGCGAAGCCAAGGTTCAACAAGTTTACCACCAAATCATCCGTCAACAAAAAGCAGCCCTTGCTAACAATAAAAAGAAATAAATAGGAAAAGTCTGGGATGAAAGTTCCAGACTTCTCACTATGTTCAATAGTTCTCAAGGATAAGACTTTTTCCTTGCATTCTATTGATATTTGATTATGATTAAGAGAGAGGCAGTTGACATTCTATCAAGCTGTCGGTCAGTTCGTTTAGGACAAGGAATCATGATGAACTATCAATCAGAAAAAGAAGACTAGAAAGAAGACTGTATGGATAATCGACCAATTGGTTTTTTGGATTCGGGTGTCGGGGGCTTGACTGTTGTTCGTGAGCTCATGCGCCAGCTTCCCCATGAAGAAATCGTCTATATTGGAGATTCGGCGCGGGCGCCCTATGGTCCCCGTCCTGCTGAGCAAATTCGTGAATATACTTGGCAGTTGGTCAACTTTCTTTTGACCAAGGATGTCAAAATGATTGTCATTGCTTGTAATACTGCGACTGCGGTCGTCTGGGAAGAAATCAAGGCGAAACTAGATATTCCTGTCCTAGGTGTGATTTTGCCAGGAGCTTCGGCAGCTATTAAGTCCAGTCAAGGCGGGAAAATCGGAGTGATTGGAACCCCCATGACGGTACAATCAGACATCTACCGTCAGAAAATCCATGATTTGGATCCAGACTTACAGGTGGAAAGTTTGGCCTGTCCCAAGTTTGCCCCCTTGGTCGAGTCTGGTGCCCTGTCAACCAGTGTAACCAAGAAAGTCGTCTATGAAACCCTACGTCCCTTGGTTGGCAAGGTGGATAGCCTGATTTTGGGTTGTACTCATTATCCGCTCCTTCGCCCTATCATCCAGAATGTCATGGGACCAAAGGTTCAGCTCATCGATAGTGGGGCAGAGTGTGTACGGGATATCTCAGTTTTACTCAATTATTTTGAAATCAATCGTAGCCGGGACGCAGCCCCGCTTCAGCACCGATTTTACACTACAGCCAGCAGCCAAAGTTTTGCCCAAATAGGAGCAGAATGGCTGGAAAAAGAGATTCATGTGGAGCATGTAACATTATGACAAATAAAATTTATGAATACAAGGACGACCAGGACTGGTATGTCGGTGTCTGGGATGTCTATGGAGGCATCTACAGCCTCATCAAAGATCCGCTTGAGCTTGATTTTATGGATTTGGCGCGGATTTTTCGTGATGAGGAAAATGGCTTTCCGATTACGATAACAGTGATGCGCTGGTCTTCTAACTTCCGTCTGCTCTCTTTTATCGTTGAGATTTTAAATACCGAAGCAGGACGCAACTTGGAAGTTATCCAACGTCAGGGAGCCCTGCTCTTGGTTGAAAACGGGCAACTCCTGCATGTAGAATTGCCTAAAGAAGGGGTCAATGTTCAAGCCTTCTTTGAAACTAGTAAGGTTAGAGAAACCTTGTTGATTGCGACTCGTAACGAAGGAAAGACCAAGGAATTCCGAGCTATCTTTGACAAGTTAGGCTACGATGTGGAAAATCTCAATGACTATCCAGATTTGCCTGAAGTAGCTGAAACAGGTATGACCTTTGAAGAAAATGCCCGCCTCAAGGCAGAAACCATTTCCCAATTAACAGGCAAGATGGTGCTAGCAGATGACTCAGGTCTCAAAGTCGATGTCCTCGGCGGTTTGCCAGGAGTCTGGTCAGCCCGTTTTGCAGGTGTGGGAGCAACTGACCGTGAAAACAATGCCAAACTCTTGCACGAATTGGCCATGGTCTTTGAACTCAAGGACCGTTCGGCTCAATTCCACACAACCCTAGTCGTAGCTAGTCCAAACAAGGAAAGCTTGGTGGTTGAAGCTGACTGGCCAGGTTATATCAACTTTGAACCCAAGGGTGAAAATGGCTTTGGTTATGATCCGCTCTTCCTTGTGGGAGAGACAGGTAAGTCAGCAGCTGAATTAACCCTTGAAGAAAAAAATAGCCAATCCCACCGTGCCTTAGCCGTTAAGAAACTTTTGGAGGTATTTCCATCATGGCAAAGCAAACCATCATTGTAATGAGTGATTCCCATGGCGATAGCTTGATTGTGGAAGAAATTCGTGATCGTTATCTGGGGAAAGTTGATGCCATTTTTCACGATGGTGACTCAGAACTCCGTCCAGACTCTCCGCTCTGGGAAGGCATTCATGTCGTCAAAGGAAATATGGACTTTTATGCTGGCTACCCAGAACGGTTGGTGACTCAACTTGGTCCCACTAAGATCATCCAGACGCATGGACACTTGTTTGACATCAATTTCAACTTTCAAAAGTTGGACTACTGGGCTCAGGAAGAAGATGCCGATATCTGTCTCTATGGTCACTTGCATGTGCCAAATGCTTGGATGGAAGGCAAAACACTCTTTTTAAATCCAGGCTCCATCAGCCAACCACGAGGAACCATCAGAGAATGTCTCTATGCTCGAGTGGAGATTGATGACAGCTATTTTAAAGTAGACTTTTTGACACGTGACCATGAGGTTTATCCAGGTCTGTCCAAGGAGTTTGCTCGATGATTGCCAAGGAATTTGAAGCATTTTTATTGGAGCAGGAAGAGACTTTTCTTACCCCTGCTGAGAATCTAGCAGCCTTGATTGATACCCATAACGCTGACCATGCAATTTTGGTGCTGAGCCAAATCACCTATACCCGTATCCCAGTTGTGACCTTTGACAAACGCTTTGTTGGAACCATTGGTCTGAGAGACATTTTGGCTTATCAAATGGAGCAAGGTTTGACGGATGAGCAGATGGCAACGACAGACATCGTCAATATGACCAAGATGGATGTGGCAGTTGTCGCTCCAGACTATAACATCACAGAGGTCCTCCATAAACTGGTGGATGAACCCTTCTTGCCAGTGGTAGATGATGAAGGGATTTTTCAAGGAATCATCACGCGCAAGTCCATCCTCAAGGCTGTCAATGCCCTTTTGCATGACTTTAGTAAGGAATATGAGATTCGATGCAAATGAGAGATAGGATTTCAGCCTTTTTAGAGGGAAAGCAGGGTTTGTCTGCCAATTCCAAGCAGTCTTATAAGTATGATCTGGAGCAATTTTTAGACATTGTGGGTGAGCGGATCTCTGAGACCAGTCTTAAGATTTACCAAGCCCAGCTAGCCAATCTAAAAATCAGCGCCCAGAAACGGAAACTTTCATCCTGTAACCAATTTCTCTACTTTCTCTATCGAAACGGAGAAGTGGACAGCTTTTATCGTTTGGAATTAGCCAAACAAGCTGAAAAGAAGACTGAAAAACCAGAGATTCTAGACTTAGACTCTTTTTGGCAGGAAAGTAATTATCCAGAAGGACGCTTGTTGGCGCTTCTTATCTTGGAAATAGGGCTCTTGCCAAGTGAGATTTTAGCCCTTAAGGTTGCAGATATCAATCTGGATTTTCAGGTGTTGCGAATTAACAAGGTTTCCCAACAGAGGATTGTCACCATACCCACGACCTTGATTCCAGAGCTAGAACCCTTGATAGGGCAGATCTATCTCTTTGAAAGGGGAGGGAAAGCCTATTCTCGTCAGTGGGCCTTTCGTCAGCTGGAGTCCTTTGTCAAGGAGAAAGGTTTTCCAGCCTTATCCGCTCAAGCCTTGCGGGAACAGTTCATTCTAAGACAGATAGAAAACAAGGTCGATTTGTACGAAATTGCAAAAAAATTAGGATTAAAAACAGTCCTGACCTTAGAAAAATATAGATAATGGATATTAAATTAAAAGATTTTGAAGGACCCCTTGACCTGCTCTTGCACTTGGTTTCTAAGTACCAGATGGATATCTACGATGTGCCCATTACAGAAGTCATCGAACAGTATCTAGCCTATGTCTCAACTCTGCAGGCCATGCGTCTGGAAGTAACGGGCGAGTATATGGTTATGGCTAGTCAGCTGATGCTGATCAAGAGCCGCAAGCTCTTGCCAAAGGTAGCAGAAGTGACAGACTTAGAGGATGACCTGGAGCAGGACCTTCTCTCCCAAATCGAAGAATACCGCAAGTTCAAACTCTTGGGTGAGCACTTGGAGGCTAAGCACCAAGATCGGGCCCAGTACTATTCCAAAGCGCCGACAGAGTTGATTTACGAGGATGCGGAGCTTGTCCATGACAGGACGACCATTGACCTCTTTTTGGCTTTTTCAAATATCCTAGCCAAGAAAAAAGAGGAGTTCGCACAGAACCACACGACCATCCTGCGCGATGAGTATAAGATTGAGGACATGATGGTCATTGTAAAAGAGTCCTTGACTGGACGAGACCAGTTGCGTTTGCAGGATTTGTTCAAGGAAGCCCAGAATGTTCAAGAGGTTATTACCCTCTTTTTGGCAACCCTAGAGTTAATCAAAACCCAAGAACTGATCCTTGTTCAAGAGGAGAGTTTCGGAGATATCTATCTCATGGAAAAGAAGGAAGAAAGTCAAGAGGCACAAAGTTAGACTTGATAGAGAGGAAAGATGAGTACTTTAGCAGAAATAGAAGCGCTCTTGTTTGTAGCAGGTGAAGATGGGATTCGGGTACGTCAGTTGGCTGAACTCCTATTGCTTCCCCCGACAGGCATCCAGCAGAGTTTAGAAAAATTAGCCCAAAAGTATGAAAAAGACCAAGAGTCGAGCTTGTCCCTGATTGAGACAGGGGGAGCTTACAGATTGGTGACCAAGCCCCAATTTGCAGCGATTTTGAAGGAATACTCCAAGGCCCCTATCAACCAGAGTCTGTCTCGGGCAGCCCTTGAGACCTTGTCCATCATTGCCTACAAGCAACCGATCACGCGGATAGAAATTGATGCCATCCGTGGAGTCAACTCGAGTGGGGCTTTAGCAAAGTTGCAGGCCTTTGACTTGATACGAGAAGACGGAAAAAAAGAAGTGTTGGGTCGCCCCAACCTCTATGTGACTACGGATTATTTCCTAGATTACATGGGAATTAACCATTTGGAAGAATTACCAGTGATTGATGAGCTTGAGATTCAAGCCCAAGAAAGCCAATTATTTGGTGAAAGGATAGAAGAAGATGAGAATCAATAAATATATTGCCCACGCAGGTGTGGCCAGTAGGAGAAAAGCAGAAGAACTGATCAAGCAAGGCTTGGTGACGGTCAACGGCCAAGTGGTGCGTGAACTAGCAACGACCATCAAGGCTGGCGACAAAGTTGAAGTTGAAGGACAACCTATCTACAACGAAGAAAAGGTCTACTATCTTCTCAATAAACCCCGCGGAGTGATTTCTAGTGTGACAGATGACAAGGGCCGCAAGACTGTTGTGGACCTCTTGCCACAGGTCAAAGAGCGCATCTACCCTGTGGGACGTTTGGACTGGGATACATCTGGTGTCTTGATTTTGACCAATGATGGGGATTTTACGGATGAAATGATTCACCCGCGTAATGAGATTGACAAGGTCTATGTCGCGCGTGTTAAAGGTGTGGCCAACAAAGAAAATCTCCGTCCCTTGACCCGTGGCCTTGAGATTGATGGTAAGAAAACCAAGCCTGCTGTCTATGAGATTCTCAAAGTGGATCCAGTCAA
Organism: Streptococcus oralis; assembly: GCF_004127215.1. Lineage (GTDB taxonomy): Bacteria > Bacillota > Bacilli > Lactobacillales > Streptococcaceae > Streptococcus > Streptococcus oralis_BD. Next base: position 6,929 of record NZ_QEWJ01000012.1, read on the forward strand.
AAATCGCTCAGTAGTGCAGTTGACCATCCATGAAGGGCGTAACCATCAGGTTAAAAAAATGTTTGAAGCCGTCGGTCTCCAAGTGGACAAGTTGTCTCGGACTCGTTTTGGACACTTAGATTTGACAGGCCTTCGTCCGGGAGAATCCCGTCGCCTTAACAAAAAAGAAATCAGCCAACTGCATACTATGGCTGTAACCAAGAAATAATGAAACGAATCTTAATAGCGCCAGTTCGCTTTTACCAACGCTTTATCTCACCAGCCTTTCCACCCTCTTGTCGCTTTGAGCCCACTTGTTCAAACTACATGATTGAAGCTATTGAAAAACATGGCTTCAAGGGTGTTTTGATGGGCTTGGCTCGGATTTTGCGTTGCCACCCTTGGTCGAAAATAGGCATGGATCCTGTGCCAGACCACTTTTCACTCAAACGGAATCATAAACAAAAAGAATCAACCTGATTCTTTTTTGTATACTTTAGAAAGGAAGTTGGCAGATTAAGATTTTCACTACCTTTCTCCTATAAAAAGTGGTAAAATGGAGGACAGAAAGAAGGAACTGATATGACAACATTATTTTCAAAAATCAAAGAAGTAACAGAACTTGCTGCGATCTCAGGTCATGAAGCACCGGTCCGTGCCTATCTCCGTGAAAAGTTGACACCGCATGTGGATGAAGTTGTGACAGATGGCTTGGGCGGTATTTTCGGGATTAAACATTCAGAAGCTACCGATGCGCCCCGTGTTTTAGTCGCTTCTCATATGGACGAAGTTGGCTTTATGGTCAGCGAGATTAAGCCAGATGGAACCTTCCGTGTCGTTGAAATCGGTGGCTGGAACCCCATGGTGGTTAGTAGCCAACGCTTTAAACTCTTTACTCGTGACGGTCGTGAAATTCCCGTGATTTCAGGCTCTGTTCCACCACATTTGACACGTGGAAAGGGCGGACCAACCATGCCAGCTATTTCAGATATTATCTTTGATGGTGGTTTTGCGGATAAGGCTGAAGCAGAAAGCTTTGGCATCCGTCCTGGTGATACTATCGTACCAGATAGTTCAGCAATCTTGACAGCCAATGAAAAAAATATCATCTCAAAAGCTTGGGATAACCGCTATGGGGTCCTTATGGTTAGTGAGCTAGCAGAAGCTCTTTCAGGTCAAAAACTCGGAAATGAACTCTATCTTGGTGCTAATGTCCAAGAAGAAGTGGGTCTCCGTGGCGCACACACTTCAACAACTAAGTTTGACCCAGAAGTCTTTCTTGCAGTTGACTGTTCACCTGCTGGTGATGTTTATGGCGGCCAAGGCAAGGTTGGGGACGGTACCTTGATTCGTTTTTACGATCCAGGTCATTTGCTCCTCCCAGGTATGAAGGATTTCCTTTTGACAACGGCTGAAGAAGCTGGTATCAAGTACCAATACTACTGTGGTAAAGGCGGAACGGATGCAGGTGCAGCTCATCTGAAAAATGGTGGTGTTCCATCAACAACTATCGGTGTTTGCGCTCGTTATATCCATTCTCACCAGACCCTCTACGCTATGGATGACTTTTTAGAAGCTCAAGCTTTCTTGCAAGCTTTAGTGAAAAAATTGGATCGTTCAACAGTTGATTTGATTAAAAATTATTAAAGAATAAGAGAGGTGAGCGAAATGACAGAACCAAACCTAGAAAGCCTTATAAAAGATCTCTATAATCATGCCCGTCAAGGCTTGAGTGATGAGTTAGTCGCCGCTCTCCTAGAGACTGCTAAAAAACTACCTACTACAAATGAGCAATTACTAGCAGTCCGTCTCTCAGGCCTGGTCAATCTTGAACTGTTCAGAAATCCCAAACACCCAGCACCTGAATTGATTAACTTAGCTCGCTTTATCAAAAGAGAAGAAGCCAAGTACAGAGGAACCGCAGTTTCTGCTATTATGTTTGGGGAACTCTTTAAAATGCTTTGATTCCATTGTGAATCAAAGCATTTTTTATACGTCAGAAAAGCCATTCTTGATTAAGAGACGAAAAAACCACCTAGGTCAAGGTGGCTTCTTGTTTATTAAATTTGTTCAGCAATGACCTTTTCAGCTAGGTTCATGGCGTGGTCAGATACGCGAGTGTAGTGGGAAATGATGTCGATAAAGTTGACCCCTGCTTGTGTTGAACACTCGCCCTTGTTAAGGCGCTTGATATGGGTCTTTCTGAGAATGCGTTCCATATTGTTAATTTCTTTATGGCGTTCAATCAGGCTTTGAGCTTTTTCAATATCATTGTTCTCAACACTATCAAGGGCATCCTTGATAAACTCAGTAGTTTTTCGATAGATATCAGCTAATTCCTCTAGAGCAGCTTCAGAAAAATGAACATCTTTGCGTTGGAGATAGTCTGTTAGGTTGAGCAACCCTTCTGCGTGGTCCCCAATCCGTTCCAAATCACGAGATGAATCTAGGATGTTGGTCAACACTTCGCTTTCTTTCTGACTTAAGGATTCGCTTGAGAGCCTGATGAGGTAACGAGTGAGTTTTTCATCGATGGTATTGATGGCCTCCTCTGTTTTGTGTCCTTTTTCCGCTACCTTTTCATCCAAACCGATGATATAGTTATAAGAAAGGTCAAAAGCTTTAGCTGCATAATTCCCCAAGTGCAAGAGTTCTTTTTTTGCATTTCCTAGTGCGATAGAAGGAGATTGCTGGATAAGTTGTTCGTCGAGATAAAGGGGCTCGTACTTGACAACTTCATCTTCACCAGGGATGAGCTTGGTTACAAAGTAGGCCAAAGCTCCGATGAATGGAAATTGTACAATAGTATTACTTACGTTAAAGGCACCGTGAGAGAAGGCAATGGTCATCTCAGGTGAGAGGTGAAGGAGTGCCTGGAAGTACTCGATCATAGCAGTGAAGGGGCCTAATAAGATTAAGCAAAGAATAGTTCCTAGAACGTTAAAGGTAACGTGGGTTGCTGCAACGCGCTTTGCAGAGACATTGGCTCCAGCTGCGGCAATAATAACGGTTAAGGTTGTCCCGATATTATCCCCGAAGAGAACGGGTAGAGAACCTTTAAGATCAAGGAACCCACCTGCATAGAGACCTTGCAAAATCCCAATTGTCGCAGAAGAAGCTTGGATGAGGACTGTAATCACTGCACCGGCTACCACTCCTAAAATAGGATTTTGTCCCAAGGTTACCATATATTCCTTGAATTGTGGTAAATCTTTAAGTGGGCTCATACCGGCACTGATGAGGTTGAGGGCGTAGAAGATTCCCCCAACACCAAATAGGATGCGTCCGATATTGTTTGCTGTTCTATTTTTTGTAAAGAAGAGGAACATGGTTCCAAGGAAAATCAGGGGTAAAGCATATTCGCCAAGCTTGAAACCGATGATAAAGGAAGTAACGGTGGTTCCAATATTGGCTCCCATGATGATTCCGATAGCTTGTCTAAGAGTTAGAAGGCTAGCGCTGACCAGTCCAACCGTGATAACTGTAACCCCTGTACTTGACTGAATCAGGGCGGTTACGACAATCCCGACTAGAACACCTAAAAAGGGATTGCTGGTGTACTTGTCAATGTAAAAACGAAGGCGATCTCCAGCAGCTTGTTGCAAACCGTCTCCCATAGTCTTAATACTGTATAAAAACAGTCCTAGACCTCCTAAAAAGTGAAATAAAATTTCCTGCCAATTAATGGACATTTCTTTTTCCTCCGAAAAATAATAACGGAATTTCTCCTATTCTATTTTAAAGGATAAAAGTAAATCTCACAAGTGTTTTCTCGATATTTTAGTAAGAAATCGCTAACTTTTTTAAATTTCTTCCTTAAGCAGAGTTCTTACTTCAAGTATAAATGTCTGAAAGGATTGTGTCCAAATTTTACTGATTCTTATCCTAGTTATAGTTTATACGTAAAATAGATTGACATCGCTTTCATATAAGATAAAATGAAGATAACCCTGTTCTGGTGGTGTGTACTGAGAACAGATACTTTTTACTAAAGAAGTAAAGCGCTTACTTTATATTTTATTAGGAGGATAAGATGAAAAATTTATTTTTTGAAAAACGTTGCCGCTACAGCATTCGTAAGCTGTCAATCGGAGCTTGTTCTTTGATGATTGGGTCAGCTCTATTTGCGAGCCCAGCTCTTGCAGAGCAGGTTGCTGTCCCTGAGGCAGTTGCAAATACGAGCGCCCAAGCTACAAGCGCTAGTGAAACAGCGAGTCCAGACACTGCAACCATCGAAAAACAATTAGAGGAAACTGAAAACAAAGTAGCTGAGCAACCAATTTCAGAAAACACTCCAGCAATAACTGATTTGGTCAATGAAAAAGAAGAAGCGAAGCCAGCTCCGACAGAAAAAGTTGAGGAGCCAGCTCCAGCAACTGACAAAGAAGGAGTCAAGCCGGAGGAAGCTCCTCAAGTGGTTGACAATAAAGCCGACAAACCAAGTTTAGCAGACGTTCCTAAAAATGAGGAGAAGAGTCTCCGACCAAAAGAAATCAAGTTTGATACTTGGGAAGATTTGTTGAAATGGGAACCGGGTGCGCGTGAGGATGATCCCATCAATCGTTCCTCAGTTGAACTAGCCAAGCGCCATAGAGGTCAGTTGGTTAACGAAAAAGCAAGCAGAAGAGCCAAAGTTCAGGCACTAGCAAATACCAACTCAAAGGCTAAAGACCACGCTTCTGTTGGTGGAGAAGAATTCAAGGCATATGCTTTTGACTATTGGCAATACTTGGATTCAATGGTCTTCTGGGAAGGTCTAGTTCCAACTCCAGATGTCATTGATGCAGGTCACCGCAACGGAGTTCCTGTTTATGGAACACTCTTTTTCAACTGGTCTAATAGCATTGCCGACCAAGAGAAGTTTGCCGCCGCCTTGAAACAAGATGAGGATGGCACCTTCCCGATTGCACGTAAACTCGTTGACCTTGCTAAATACTATGGTTTTGATGGCTACTTCATCAACCAAGAAACAACGGGGGAATTGGTAGCACCTCTTGGTGAAAAAATGCGCCAATTCATGCTCTATACAAAGGAATATGCAGCTAAGGTCAACCACCCAATCAAGTATGCTTGGTACGATGCCATGACCTACAAATACGGTCGATACCACGAAGATGGCTTGGGAGACTACAACTACCAGTTTATGCAAAAAGAAGGTGACAAGGTCCCTGCAGATCAATTTTTTGCCAATTTTAACTGGAACAAGGAAAAGAATGACCACTCTGTAGAGATGGCAAAATGGCTGGAACGTAGCCAGTATGATGTCTTTGCGGGCTTAGAATTGCAACAAGGTGGCTCTTATAAGACCAAAGTCAAATGGGATGCTCTCTTAGATGAAAAAGGCAAGTTGCGTTTGTCACTTGGACTCTTTGCACCAGATACAATTACCAGTCTAGGAAAAACAGGTGAAGATTACCACAAGAACGAAGACATCTTCTTCACAGGTTACCAAGGAGATCCGACAGCTCAAAAACCTGCTGATAAAGAGTGGTATGGGATTGCTAATTTAGTTGCGGACCGCACACCAGCAGTAGGACGCACCTTCACTACTTCTTTCAATACAGGTCATGGTAGAAAGTGGTTTGTAGACGGCAAAGTTTCTAAGGATTCTGAGTGGAACTACCGTTCTGTTTCAGGTATCTTACCAACATGGCGCTGGTGGCAGACTTCAACGGGGGAAAAGCTTCATGCAGAATATGACTTTACAGATGCCTACAATGGCGGAAATTCCCTTAAATTCTCAGGTGATGTAGCTGGTAAGACAGACCAAGATGTGAATTTGTATTCTACTAAACTAGAAGTAACGGAGAAAACCAAACTTCGGGTTGCCCATAAGGGAGGAAAAGGCTCGAAAGTTTATATGGCCTTCTCTACGACTCCAGACTACAAATTTGAGGATGCAGATGCATGGAAAGAACTGACCCTTTCTGACAACTGGACAAATGAAGAATTTGACCTTAGCTCACTAGCAGGTAAAACCATCTATGCAGTTAAACTCTTCTTCGAACATGAGGGAGCTGTAAAAGATTATCAGTTCAACCTAGGTCAATTAACAATTTCAGACAATGACCAAGCACCACAAGCACCGACAGGTCTCTCTGTGGTGAAGCAATCTCTTAAGAATGCCCAAGAAGCTGAAGCAGTTGTTCAATTTTCGGGTAACCAAGATGCCGATTTCTATGAAGTCTACGAAAAAGACGGGGATAACTGGCGATTGTTGACAGGTTCATCTGCTTCAACCATCTACTTGCCAAAAGTTAGCCGTTCTGCTAATGCGACTGGTACGACTCAAGAATTGAAAGTCGTTGCAGTTGGTAAAAATGGACTTCGTTCTGAAGCTGCGACGACATTCTTTAACTGGGGGATGACTGTTCAGGATACAACTCTCCCAAGACCTTTGGCTGAAAATATTGTTCCAGGGGCAAAGGTAATCGGTAGCACCTTCCCAAATACTGAAGGTGGAGAAGGTATCGAAGGCATGTTGAACGGTACCATTACCAGTCTATCAGACAAGTGGTCTTCAGGACAATTGAGCGGTAGTGTCGATATTCGTTTGACCCAACCACGTCGTGTTGTTAGATGGGTCATGGATCATGCGGGAGCTGGCGGTGAGTCTGTTAACGATGGTTTGATGAACACCAAGGACTTTGATCTTTATTACAAGGATACTGATGGCGAGTGGAAACTAGCTAAGGAAGTCCGTGGTAATAAAGCGCACGTTACGGATATCACTCTTGATAAACCAATCACCGCCCAAGACTGGCGTTTGCATGTCATTACATCTGATAACGGAACACCTTGGAAGGCCATTCGTATCTACAACTGGAAGATGTACGAAACCTTGGACACAGAAAGTCAAAATATTCCAATGGCTAAGGTAGCGGCTCGTTCACTTGGAAACCATCAAGTTCAACTAGGCTTCTCTGATGTTCCGGCAGGCGCAACCATCACCGTTTACGACAAGGCGGATTCACAAACACCGATTGCGACCTTGAAGTCTGAAACTGGTGGGGACCTGGCAACAGCACCATTAGCCTTTAACAAGCAACCAAATCTCCTCTACTATCGTACCCAACTACCTGGCAAAGAAATCAGTAACACTTTGGCTGTAGCGATTCCACAGGATGAAAGAAAAATTAAATCTGTCAGCCTTGAAAAAGGACCTAAGAAGGCGGTTTATAAAGAGGGAGAAAAACTCGACCTCAGAGGCGGAACACTCCGTGTTCAATATGAAGGGGGACAAGCCGACGAGCTGATTAACCTCACCCACTCAGGTGTGACTGTATCTGGATACGACGCTCATCAAAAAGGGGAACAGAAGCTCACAGTCAGCTACCTTGGACTTCCAGTTACTGGTGATTTAAACGTACAAGTGACTGGCCAAGATGAAGGAAAACCAAAAGAAGTAGCAGGCTTGTATATTACTAAGAAACCAAAAACAGACTATCTAGTTGGAGATCAACTGGATCTTGCAGAAGGTCGCTTTGGAGTTCTCTATGATGATGAGACAGAAGAGGCTCACAGCTTTACTGATAAAGGTGTTGAAATTACAGGCTACGATGCTCAGAAGACTGGACGCCAGACCTTGACTCTGCATTACAAAGGGCACACAGCTGAGTTCGATGTCTTGGTTTCTCCAAAGGCTGCAGTCAATGATGAGTACCTCAAACAAGAAATTACTGCTGCCCAAGGTCGTCAGTCAACCCTTGCCTATACCTTCTCAAGTGAGGACAAACAAGGAGCGTTAGTAGAGAAGCTCAATGCTGCGAAAGCTGTAGCAGAAAACCACAATGCTAGCCAAGAAGAAGTCAACCGGGCTTTGAATGAGTTGAAACAAGCAGGTGCGGACTTGGATGGCAATCAACGGTATCAAACTGCTAGAGAAGAATTGGAAGGCTTGCTCGAATCTGTCCGTGAAAAAGATTCTCAAGCTGAGTTGATTGCCCAAGCAGAAGCTTTATTGTCTTCACAAACACCAACTCCACAAGCTTTTGCGGACATGAAAGAAAAGCTGAATAAGAAACTAGCTCCTGCAGAAGAAAGCCACCACGTTGGTAGTATGGATCCAAATGAAGTAGCTCCAACAGTTGAAGCCCTCCCTGAACTGGTTATTGAAACAGAAACAACAGCCTTCGAACGTCAAGAAAGACAAAATGTGGATCTTCTTAAAGGTCAACGTCAACTTGTCCAAAAAGGAGAAGAAGGTCAAATTCGTCGTCTAGTAGAAGTAGATGTCCAAGGCAAACGCACCCTTCGTTCAACTGAAGTTCTTAAGGAAGCTATCCCAGAAATCACAGAAGTTGGAACAAAAGAAGTGGCGCCAAGTTCAGACAAACCTCATGCTGATACCCTCTCTAAAGAGCAAAAGGGACTTCCAGCTACACCAAGTACCAATGCTCCAACTGCAGAAGTGCTTGTCAAAGGTGAAGTAGCAAGCAAACAACTGCCAAATACTGGTGTAGAAACAGATGCCAGTCTAGTAGCTCTGGGGCTTCTCGGAGTGATGAGTGGCTATGGACTTGTAGCTTTGAAAAAGAGAGAAGACTAATCGGATTTACGAATCTTGGATTTCCTCTTAACAACTAAAAACAAGGTTTGACTGTAGATTAGTCAGGCCTTGTTTTAATGATTTTATCTCGCATTCATTACTTATTTGATAAGGTTTTTCTAGTTTTGATTTTAAGAAATGCTAGTTTCAGTTGCAATAAAGAACTGGAAAAGTGCAGGCTTTTTCTATCTCTTTTGTTGATTTTGTGATATAATTAACACGTATAAAAAAAGAAGGAGTCATATCTAATGGCAAAATTGACTGTTAAAGACGTTGACTTGAAAGGGAAAAAAGTTCTCGTTCGTGTTGACTTCAACGTACCTGTAAAAGATGGCGTGATTACTAACGACAACCGTATCACTGCAGCACTTCCAACTATCAAGTACATCCTTGAACAAGGTGGACGTGCGATCCTCTTCTCTCACCTTGGCCGTGTAAAAGAAGAAGCAGACAAAGCTGGTAAATCACTTGCTCCTGTAGCTGCTGACTTGGCAGCTAAATTGGGTCAAGAAGTTAAATTTATCCCAGGTATTACACGTGGTGCTGAATTGGAAGCCGCTGTTAACGCTCTTGAAGATGGACAAGTTCTCTTGGTTGAAAACACTCGTTTCGAAGATGTTGATGGCAAGAAAGAATCTAAAAACGATCCTGAACTTGGTAAATACTGGGCATCACTTGGAGATGGTATTTTCGTAAACGATGCATTCGGTACAGCTCACCGTGCACACGCATCTAACGTTGGTATCTCAGCAAACGTTGAAAAAGCTGTTGCTGGATTCCTTCTTGAAAATGAAATTGCCTACATCCAAGAAGCAGTTGAAGCTCCAGAACGTCCATTCGTGGCTATTCTTGGTGGTTCAAAAGTTTCAGACAAGATCGGTGTTATCGAAAACTTGCTTGAAAAAGCTGATAAAGTCCTTATCGGTGGTGGGATGACTTACACATTCTACAAAGCACAAGGTATCGAAATCGGTAACTCACTTGTAGAAGAAGACAAATTGGATGTCGCTAAAGCTCTTCTTGAAAAAGCAAACGGCAAATTGATCTTGCCAGTTGACTCAAAAGAAGCCAATGCATTTGCTGACTACACTGAAGTAAAAGATACTGAAGGTGAAGCAGTAGATCCAGGTTTCCTTGGTTTGGATATCGGTCCTAAATCTATCGCTAAGTTTGATGAAGCATTGACTGGTGCGAAAACAGTTGTATGGAACGGACCAATGGGTGTGTTTGAAAACCCAGATTTCCAAGCTGGTACAATCGGTGTCATGGACGCTATCGTGAAACAACCAGGTGTGAAATCAATCATCGGTGGTGGTGACTCAGCTGCCGCAGCCATCAATCTTGGTCGTGCAGACAAGTTCTCATGGATTAGTACGGGCGGAGGCGCTTCTATGGAGCTTCTTGAAGGTAAAGTATTGCCAGGACTTGCAGCCTTGACAGAAAAATAAGCTTTCGTAAATAAAACGATGAAAAGAGGAACTTAGTTTCCTCTTTTTCTTGTTGCTTGAATTAAAAACGTTTCCGATTGATTTTGGCTCATAAAATCGACTAATTTATGATAAAATGGAAATAGAAAGTTGAGATTATGGGTTATTTTAAAAAATATAAATTTGATAAGTCACAGTTCAAGCTTGGTCTACGAACCTTTAAAACTGGAATTGCTGTTTTTTTAGTTCTCTTGATTTTTGGATTTTTTGGTTGGAAGGGACTTCAAATTGGGGCTTTGACAGCAGTCTTTAGTTTGAGAGAGAGTTTTGATAAGAGCGTTCATTTTGGAACATCACGTATTCTAGGAAACAGTATCGGTGGTTTCTACGCCCTTGTTTTCTTCCTCTTAAACACTCTATTTCAAGAAGCTTTTTGGGTGACCTTACTGGTTGTTCCGATTTGCACCATGTTAACCATTATGACAAATGTTGCTATGAACAACAAAGCGGGAGTTATCGGTGGTGTAGCAGCTATGTTGATCATTACCCTATCAATACCAAGCGGAGAAACATTTTTGTACGTATTTGCGCGTGTATTTGAAACATTTATGGGTGTTTTTGTGGCCATACTCGTAAATTATGATATTGAACGTTTTAGAAATCTTTTGGAGAAAAAAAGAAAATAATGTTACATTTTATGACATTATTGATTGACGTATGTGCTTTTTTAGACTATAATAGACAGAAAGAAGGAAATTGTAAATGAAGGAAAGAGAATTTCGTCGAAATATGGCTGTTTTTCCTATCGGTAGTGTGATGAAGTTGACCGATCTCTCGGCGCGTCAGATTCGTTATTATGAAGATCAAGAGTTGATAAAGCCTGATCGAAACGAAGGGAACCGTCGTATGTATTCTTTGAATGACATGGATCGTTTGCTTGAAATCAAAGATTATATCTCTGAAGGTTTCAATATCGCTGCCATTAAGAAGAAATACGCTGAACGTGAGGCGAAATCCAAGAAATCAGTGAGCCCAACGGAGGTGCGTCGTGCGCTTCATAATGAGCTCCTCCAACAGGGACGCTTTGCTTCAGCACAGTCGCCTTTTGGTCGCGGTTAGGTAATCGCAAGTAGTCATACATTAAGGAGAAAACTCATGCCAATCACAGCTGCAGATATTCGTCGTGAAGTCAAGGAAAAAAATGTTACCTTTATCCGTCTCATGTTTTCAGATATTCTGGGAACCATGAAAAACGTCGAAATTCCTGCTACAGATGAACAGTTAGATAAGGTCTTGTCAAACAAAGCCATGTTTGATGGATCTTCTATTGAAGGTTTTGTACGTATCAATGAGTCAGATATGTACTTGTACCCAGACTTGGATACATGGACAGTCTTCCCTTGGGGAGATGAAAATGGAAGTGTTGCAGGTTTGATCTGTGATGTTTATACAACAGAAGGCGAACCATTTGCAGGTGACCCTCGTGGTAATCTGAAGCGTGCACTTCGTCATATGGAAGAAGTAGGATTCAAATCCTTCAACCTTGGTCCAGAGCCAGAATTCTTCCTATTTAAGTTGGATGAAAATGGGGACCCAACTCTTGAGGTAAATGACAAGGGTGGCTACTTTGATTTGGCGCCTACTGACCTTGCGGACAATACACGTCGTGAGATTGTGAATGTCTTGACCAAAATGGGATTTGAAGTAGAAGCGAGTCACCACGAGGTTGCGGTTGGGCAGCATGAGATTGACTTCAAGTATGATGAAGTCCTCCGCGCTTGTGATAAGATTCAAATCTTTAAGCTCGTTGTTAAAACAATTGCTCGTAAACATGGGCTTTACGCAACCTTTATGGCGAAACCAAAATTTGGTATCGCTGGATCAGGTATGCACTGTAATATGTCCTTGTTTGATGCAGAAGGAAACAATGCCTTCTTTGATCCAAATGATCCAAAAGGAATGCAGTTGTCAGAAACGGCTTACCATTTCCTTGGCGGTTTGATCAAGCATGCCTACAACTATACTGCCATCATGAACCCAACGGTTAACTCATACAAACGTTTGGTTCCAGGTTATGAAGCGCCTGTTTACATTGCATGGGCTGGTCGTAATCGTTCGCCACTTGTGCGCGTGCCTGCTTCACGTGGTATGGGAACTCGTCTTGAGTTGCGTTCAGTGGATCCAATGGCAAACCCATACATCGCGATGGCGGTCCTGTTGGAAGTTGGTTTGCATGGTATTGAAAATAAAATCGAAGCACCAGCTCCTATCGAAGAAAATATCTACATCATGACAGCTGAAGAGCGTAAGGAAGCTGGAATCACAGACCTTCCATCAACTCTTCATAACGCCTTGAAAGCTTTGACTGAGGATGAAGTGGTTAAGGCTGCCCTGGGTGACCACATCTACACCAGCTTCCTTGAAGCCAAACGTATCGAGTGGGCTAGTTATGCAACCTTTGTGTCACAATGGGAAGTTGATAATTATCTAGACCTTTACTAATATAGAAGAAAGATTGCCTGAGGGCGGTCTTTTTTTCTTGCATTTTATATCGAGCTGTGATATATTTTATATAACGAGGTGCGATATATCGAACTAAATAGAAGGTGTGATTAAATGGAATTAACAGATAAGATCAGGCGTGTTTACCTTCCCATGACTGAAACGGGTTTTTATATCTTGTTTTGTCTACAGAAGGAGAACCATGGCTATGGTATTACACAAAAGGTCAAGGAGGTGACAGATTCGCAAGTTTCGATTAGTCCTGGAACTATGTATGGGACCTTGTCAAAGATGGAAAAGGATGGCTTGATTTTCTTTGTCCGAGAAGAGGAGAAACGGAAAATCTATCAGATAACAGATTTGGGACGAAAAGTTTTGGAGATTGAATTGAAACGTATTGAACGACTCTACAGAAATAGTCGGGAGGGAGGATGATGGAAAAGAAGGTTGTTTATAGAATTGCTACCATTGCGGATTATGATAGAGAGGCTTTATATCTTAGAAAAATGCATGCTGAGGGCTGGAAACTTAAGAGAGTAAGCTACTCTAACTTAGTAGTTGCAGTTAAGTATACTTTTGAAGAGTGTCAGCCTGAGCAGGTGTCTTATCAGTTGGACTTTTATCCCATGAAAAAATCAGAGAGAGCCTCTTATTTACAACTATTTAAAGACTATGGCTGGGAGCATATTACAGACTTTAATAGTTTTTCCTACTTTAGTAAGCCTTATTCTCAAATTGAATCGGATGCGGAATTTGAAATTTATAACGATGCGGCCGGGAGGTTAGCTATGGTCAAACGTATTTTAACAATGCGGATGCTTCCTATTTTGCTTCTCTTTTCAGCTCTACTACCGATTTTCTCAAAGCTTGTCAGTGGAGTTAGTTATTTCAGTTGGGAATTGTTTTTGATTTTCATAATAGATGGTGTTTTATTGATAGTATTTGCGATTCAGATTTCTTATATTCTTTGGAGATTGTTTCAAAAATGGAAAGTATTATCTGATAAATAAAACAATGTATGTTTTCTAATTTGGAGGAAGGATTATGAAAAGTAAAGCACAATTTCGGATTTTTACCATTGTTGATTTGGATAAGGTAGAAGAATATTTACATGAGATGCATTTGAAAGGTTGGAGGTATAGAACGAGTCGTTTTGGTTTTTTCTACTTTGACCAATGCCAACCGGACGATATCATCTACCGTATCTATGATTCTAGATTTCTTAAAAAGTATAAGCATGAACTGCAAGATCTCAGAAATAGAGGTTGGGAATTGATAGAAACAGGTTCTTGTTCAATTCTTCGTCAATCATCTTCTGATTTACTTCCGGAGGATCAAGTCTATATGAGTAAGACTCTCAGGTGGGAAGTTATGCGGTATAGACTTCGTTCATGTACAGCTGCTTTCTCGGGTGGTCTTGTTGTTTGTATGAGTTTGTTTCGAGAAGAACTGTCGCAATCTTTCTTCGTCATTTTTGCTCTATATGCCTTTATAATTTCTTATCTATTCTATGGTTTTTTCAGGCTTAGAAGGAAATACCGAGTAGATGGAAGGTAAGTTTCTAGGTCTTTAGACTGATTTTTAGCACTCTTGATAAAAGAGTGCTAATTTTTTGAGTTTTTGTCTTGACATTCTCTTTTAAGGGTGTATAATAGAATCATAAGTTAGCACTTAGGTGTATCGAGTGCTAATCAATCTGACAGAGGGGAGTGATGAGATGGTTACAGAGCGTCAGCAGGATATTTTGAATCTGATTATTGACATCTTTACCAAAACGCACGAACCTGTCGGATCCAAAGCACTACAAGAGTCTATTAACTCTAGCAGTGCAACCATTCGTAATGATATGGCGGCTCTAGAAAAGCAAGGTTTGCTTGAGAAAGCTCATACTTCTAGTGGTCGGATGCCAAGTGTCGCTGGTTTTCAGTACTATGTAAAACATTCACTGGATTTTGACCGACTGGCTGAAAATGAGGTTTATGAGATTGTTAAAGCCTTTGATCAGGAATTTTTCAAACTGGAGGATATTCTGCAAGAGGCTGCCAATCTACTAACAGACCTAAGTGGCTGTACGGTAGTGGCTCTGGATGTTGAGCCAAGTAGACAGCGCCTGACAGCTTTCGATATTGTCGTTCTAGGACAACATACTGCTCTTGCAGTTTTCACCCTAGACGAGTCTCGAACGGTTACCAGTCAGTTTCTGATTCCAAGGAATTTCTTGCAAGAGGATTTGCTGAAACTGAAGACCATCATTCAGGAACGTTTCCTCGGTCACACCGTTCTGGATATTCACTACAAGATTCGGACGGAGATTCCGCAGATTATCCAGCGTTACTTTACAACAACGGACAATGTTATGGATCTCTTTGAACACATTTTTAAGGAAATGTTCAATGAAAACATTGTGGTGGCGGGCAAGGTCAATCTCTTGAATTTTGCCAATCTCGCAGCCTATCAGTTCTTTGACCAACCGCAAAAGGTGGCTCTGGAGATTCGTGAAGGTCTGCATGAAGATCAGATGCAAAATATCCGTGTTGCAGATAGTCAAGAATCCTGTCTAGCTGATCTAGCAGTGATTAGCAGTAAATTCCTTATCCCTTATCGTGGTTTTGGAATTCTGGCGATTATCGGTCCAGTCAATCTGGACTACCAGCAACTAATCAACCAACTCAATGTGGTCAATCGAGTCTTAACTATGAAACTCACAGATTTCTACCGCTATTTGAGTAGTAATCATTATGAGGTGAGTTGAACATGAAATTACATAAATTCCTAAAAAGGAGGCGAAAAATGTCTGAGGAAATAAAAAACGAAGAAGTAAAAGAAGAGGAAGTTGTTGAAACGGTAGAAGAAACAACTCCTGAAAAGTCTGAGTTGGACTTGGCTAATGAACGTGCGGACGAGTTCGAAAACAAATACCTTCGCGCTCATGCAGAAATGCAAAATATCCAACGCCGTGCCAATGAAGAACGTCAAAACTTGCAACGCTATCGTAGTCAAGACTTGGCGAAAGCAATTCTCCCTTCTTTGGATAACCTTGAACGCGCCCTTGCCGTTGAAGGTTTGACAGACGACGTCAAAAAAGGATTGGAGATGGTGCAAGAAAGCTTGATTCATGCTTTGAAAGAAGAAGGAATCGAAGAAATCGCAGCTGACGGCGAATTTGACCATAACTATCATATGGCCATCCAAACTCTCCCAGCAGACGAAGAACATCCGGCAGATACCATCGCCCAAGTCTTCCAAAAAGGCTATAAACTCCATGACCGCATCCTACGTCCGGCAATGGTGGTAGTTTATAATTAGGCGGTAAGTCAGAAATCTGTGATTTCGTTGACGCATCTCCGCAAGGGTGATTAGGCTGGTCACGAGCGTTTGCGAAGTGAACTGCCAATCAGCTACTGCGCATAATTTCGACCTCTTGTGTCGTAACATAAAAAATAAGAACCTTGTCCGAAACGACAATAAACTATGAAAGAATGATAAACAATGGTTCAGCTTTGCTGATAGTGAGCGAAGTGAACTAAAGGCGATACTCTTCGCCGTGGCGCTATTTACGCAAACTTTGAGACCTTAGGCTCAAAGTTTAGTCAAAGAGATTGACGAAGTCAAGCTATGACGGCGCCGCCACCTAAGAAGAGTATCAAAAAGAAAAATAGAAAATTAACTAACAAGGAGAAAAACACATGTCTAAAATTATCGGTATTGACTTAGGTACAACAAACTCAGCAGTTGCAGTTCTTGAAGGAACTGAATCAAAAATCATCGCAAACCCAGAAGGAAACCGCACAACTCCATCTGTAGTATCATTCAAAAACGGAGAAATCATCGTTGGTGATGCTGCAAAACGTCAAGCAGTTACAAACCCAGATACAGTTATCTCTATCAAATCTAAGATGGGTACTTCTGAAAAAGTTTCTGCTAACGGTAAAGAATACACTCCACAAGAAATCTCAGCTATGATCCTTCAATACTTGAAAGGCTATGCTGAAGACTACCTTGGTGAAAAAGTAACGAAAGCAGTTATCACAGTTCCAGCTTACTTTAATGATGCGCAACGTCAAGCAACAAAAGATGCAGGTAAAATTGCTGGTCTTGAAGTAGAACGTATCGTCAACGAACCAACTGCAGCAGCTCTTGCATACGGTTTGGACAAGACTGACAAAGAAGAAAAAATCTTGGTATTTGACCTTGGTGGTGGTACATTCGACGTGTCTATCCTTGAACTCGGTGACGGTGTCTTTGACGTATTGTCAACTGCAGGGGACAACAAACTTGGTGGTGACGACTTTGACCAAAAGATTATCGACCACATGGTAGCAGAATTCAAGAAAGAGAACGGTATCGACTTGTCAACAGACAAGATGGCTCTTCAACGTTTGAAAGATGCAGCTGAAAAAGCCAAGAAAGACCTTTCAGGTGTAACTTCTACTCAAATTAGCTTGCCATTTATCACTGCTGGTGAAGCTGGACCTCTTCACTTGGAAATGACTTTGACTCGTGCGAAATTTGACGATTTGACTCGTGACCTTGTTGAACGTACAAAAGTTCCAGTTCGTCAAGCTCTTTCAGATGCAGGTTTGAGCTTGTCAGAAATCGACGAAGTCATCCTTGTTGGTGGTTCAACTCGTATCCCTGCTGTTGTAGAAGCTGTTAAGGCTGAAACTGGTAAAGAACCAAACAAATCAGTGAACCCTGACGAAGTGGTTGCTATGGGTGCTGCTATCCAAGGTGGTGTCATCACTGGTGACGTTAAGGACGTTGTCCTTCTTGACGTAACACCATTGTCACTTGGTATTGAAACAATGGGTGGAGTATTTACAAAACTCATCGACCGTAACACAACTATTCCAACATCTAAATCACAAGTCTTCTCAACAGCAGCAGACAACCAACCAGCCGTTGATATCCACGTTCTTCAAGGTGAACGCCCTATGGCAGCAGATAACAAGACTCTTGGACGCTTCCAATTGACAGATATCCCAGCTGCACCTCGTGGTATCCCACAAATCGAAGTAACCTTTGACATCGATAAGAACGGTATCGTATCTGTTAAGGCCAAAGATCTTGGAACTCAAAAAGAACAAACTATTGTCATCCAATCTAACTCAGGTTTGACTGATGAAGAAATCGACCGCATGATGAAAGATGCAGAAGCAAACGCTGAAGCAGATAAGAAACGTAAGGAAGAAGTTGACCTTCGTAACGAAGTAGACCAAGCTATCTTTGCGACTGAAAAGACAATCAAGGAAACTGAAGGCAAAGGCTTCGATGCAGAACGTGATGCTGCTCAAGCTGCCCTTGATGAGCTTAAGAAAGCCCAAGAAGACAACAACTTGGACGAAATGAAAGCAAAACTTGAAGCGTTGAACGAAAAAGCTCAAGGACTTGCTGTTAAACTCTACGAACAAGCCGCAGCAGCTCAACAGGCTCAAGCACAAGCAGGAGCAGAAGGCGCACAAGCAACAGGAAATGCAGGCGATGACGTCGTAGACGGAGAGTTTACTGAAAAGTAAGATGTTGAAGCGTTAAGAAAACGAAAGAAAAATAGGAAGCCATCGCCTTGTGCGATGCACAAAAGATGGCTTATCTTTTTTCCGAAGTTTTTAGCCGAAACTCAGTTAAGCATTGCTAGTTTGATTTTTAAAACTCGAACTAGTAAGTATAAGAAGAAATCCAGAGGTTGCAACCCAGCCTCTGTTTTTCGGTAAAATAGAGGATGTTGCGTATGAAAAAAGTACTTTGTATCATTTATCCTAATTTTTCTCTTTATGAGATAACCGCTTTAACAAGTACTTTAGCTCTGTCTTTTGACATCACGATTGATTATGTCGCTTCAGATTATTCGATAGTTATATCTGAGGATGGCTTACCTTGTCAACCTACAAAAACATTGGATCAAATCTGTATAGAAGAGTATTCTTGTATCATTTTACCAGGAATGGTAAATATAGGTCCTGCTCTACAAGATGAGAAATTGATCTCGTTTTTGAGAAGTCTCGATGAGCAAGATATCCTAATTGCAGCCGTTTCTTCAGCGCCACTTTTATTGGCGAAAGCAGGTTTGTTGAACGACACGAAATTTACAGGTGGAATTTGGCAAAACTTCTTTGACTATTTTGAATTTCTTCCACGTGAAAATTTCCAACCGAAAGTTCTTGTGCAAGATAAACAAATCATTACGGCTATCGGTTTTGCACATCAAGAGTTTGCAAGAAAAGTGATTCTAGGTTTAGGATTGACAGAGAATACGGACAACTATTTTAAAGAACAGAACGAGCATGCTGAAGAGGATTTGATATTTACTCTATCAGATGAAGAGTTTGATCAAGTGAAGCAGAGTATAGAAAATAGCCTCTAAAGATTTACATGAAAATTATAGAAAGGAACAAAGAGTGTTCGGGGAATTGAACTTGAGCTCTGAAGTTTCTTACTCAATATAAAAGAAAGAAATTGAACCCGACCTAAATCGTGGTTTGATTCACAATATCAATAGAAAGGAATAAGGGTGTTCGTAATTGAACTCGAGCGGAAAGCTTAGAAATTAGATAAACCTCCTAAGAAATCAGGATTTCTTGTCGGTTTCCTAAATTTCAGTCGCTTTCTGTTCGCTCTTAGTATCTTGTATGAACAATACTGAATTTTATGATCGTCTGGGGGTGTCCAAAAACGCTTCGGCAGACGAAATCAAAAAGGCTTATCGTAAGCTTTCAAAAAAATATCACCCAGATATCAACAAGGATCCTGGTGCTGAGGAAAAGTACAAGGAAGTTCAAGAAGCCTATGAGACTTTGAGTGACGACCAAAAACGTGCAGCCTACGACCAATATGGTGCTGCAGGTGCCAACGGTGGCTTTGGTGGTGCTGGTGGTTTCGGTGGCTTTGACGGAGCAAGTGGCTTCGGTGGTTTTGAGGATATCTTCTCAAGTTTCTTTGGCGGAGGCGGAGCTTCGCGCAATCCAAACGCTCCTCGTCAAGGGGATGACCTCCAGTATCGTGTGAATTTGACTTTTGAAGAAGCTATCTTTGGAACGGAAAAAGAAGTGAAATACAACCGTGAAGCAAGCTGTCGTACATGTAATGGCTCTGGTGCTAAGCCAGGAACAAGTCCAGTCACTTGTGGACGCTGTCATGGTGCTGGTGTCATTAACGTTGATACGCAAACACCTCTTGGTATGATGCGTCGCCAAGTAACCTGTGATGTCTGTCATGGTCGAGGAAAAGAAATTAAAGACCCATGTACTACATGTCATGGAACAGGTCATGAAAAACAAGCTCATAGCGTCCATGTCAAAATCCCTGCTGGTGTGGAAACAGGCCAACAAATCCGCCTAGCTGGTCAAGGCGAAGCAGGATTTAATGGTGGACCTTACGGGGACTTGTACGTGGTGGTTTCAGTTGAAGCCAGTGATAAATTTGAACGTGAAGGAACAACCATTTTCTACAAGCTGAACCTTAATATTGTCCAAGCGGCCCTTGGTGATACTGTGGAAATTCCAACCGTGCATGGCGATGTTGAATTGGTTATCCCAGAGGGGACTCAGACTGGCAAGAAATTCCGTCTACGTGGCAAGGGTGCTCCGAGCCTTCGTGATGGTGCCGTTGGTGACCAATACGTTACAGTTAATGTCGTGACTCCGACAGGTTTGAACGACCGGCAAAAAGCTGCGCTTAAAGAATTCGCCGCTGCAGGTGACTTGAAAGTCAATCCAAAGAAAAAAGGCTTCTTTGACCATATAAAGGATGTCTTTGAAGGTGAATAAAGTAAAAAGAGCCGATTGGCTCTTTTTTGTGTTATCTTTGAAAATTTAGCATCGAAAAATCATTTTCCAGTTAGCCTGCTATTTATACTTTTGAGTAAGCAGGCCAGCTGCATCCATCTCCCGGATGAGTTGCTTGATTTCCGCTTCTTTACCAGGCTTAATGGTGACGGTATCAATGTGTTTGATCGCCGAATTATCCTGAATATCCACCAAAGTCAAAGCTTTTTCATAGAATGCAATTCCCTTTTTTAGACTTTCCTGATCATTCCAAAAGAGAATTGAGTAATTGGGATTAAATTTCTTTCCGATTTCTTGGAGATACTTCTCGCTTTCTTTCTCTAAAAACTGCAATAAACCATGATTGAACAAGTTATCCCCTACTTTATAGTATGAAATCTCTCCTGTCTGTAGGACATAGACTTCGAGTCGGTTTTTGGTGAGTTTTGGACTTTCTTTTAGGACGGTGTGACTATTGATAACCTCATCTGAGAAAGTAACATAAAAATTTAAGCCTCCACCCTCGAATTGATAATGTCCATTTGATTCTACTTTCTTAGGAGGCATGTCAAGGGAGATAAAGATTTGTTTTAAGGCTTCATTCCCCTCACGGATGTCACTTGGTGAAGCCTTGAAAAGATTCATCAGTAGTAGAAATGCTAGGGTCGCAAGAAGGCAGAGACAGCCACAAGGGATCGCGATGATTTTCGCTAGAACTTTTAAAAACTGTTTCATTTTCACTCCCTCCCTTTTCTGTTCGAATCTAGTAACCCAAAATGGATTTAAGGAAAGTTGGAGGATTTATTATTCTTGTTTTTCTTCTTGGAGGATCGCCATTCTGGTTTGGAAATCTTTTTCCAAGACTTTGAATTTATAGGTTAAATCCTTTTGGTATTCCTTGATAAGGGCTTTTTGTTGGTTGATGATTTGGAGGCTGTTTTGGATGATATTCAAATCATCCTTGATAGCTTCGACGCGGTCAGTTGTATCTAGCACTTCATCCTGAATGGCTTGGCGATTTTTTACGACAAAATAACTTCCAGCTGCAGCTCCTACGAAGAGCAGTAGATTTGATAGTTTCATGGCATCTCCTTAAGCGTTTCTAATGGTTTCAGCGACTTGGGCAAGTTTGTCAAAGTCTGGTTCGTGGGCGATAAAGTCAATCTTGAGGTCATCTTCTGCACCGTAGCGAGGTACGAGGTGCACGTGAGTATGAAAGACTGTTTGACCAGCGATTTCCTCGCAGTTAGCAATGATATTCATGCCGACAGCCTTGGTAGCCTTCATAACTTTTTGAGCTACCAGTGGCACTTGGGCAAAGAGTTGGCTGGCACTTGTAGCATCCATCTCCAAAAGATTGCGATAGTGTTCTTTTGGTACAATGAGGGTGTGTCCAGGCGTTACTTGAGAGATATCAAGAAAGGCAAGAACCTGCTCATCTTCGTATACTTTTGAAGCAGGAATCTCCCCTGCGATAATCTTACAAAAAATGCAATCTGACATAAAATCCACCTCTACTCTATTGAATTTTGATATAATATAGCTACATTATACCAGATTCGGAGAAAATATGTTAGAAATTAAAAACCTGACAGGTGGCTATGTTCACGTCCCTGTCTTGAAAGATGTGTCCTTTACAGTCGAAAGTGGGCAGTTGGTCGGTTTGATTGGTCTCAACGGTGCTGGAAAATCAACGACTATCAATGAAATTATCGGTCTTTTGACACCTTATAGTGGTTCCATCAATATCAATGGCCTGACCCTGCGAGAAGATGCGACCAACTACCGCAAGCAAATTGGCTACATCCCGGAAACGCCTAGCTTATATGAGGAATTGACCCTCAGAGAGCATATCGAAACTGTGGCAATGGCTTATGGTATCAATCAGAAAGTGGCTTTTGAACGAGTAGAACCACTTTTAAAAATGTTTCGTTTAGATCAGAAGTTAGATTGGTTCCCAGTTCATTTTTCAAAAGGAATGAAGCAGAAGGTTATGATTATCTGTGCTTTTGTCGTGGATCCGAGTCTCTTTATCGTGGATGAGCCTTTTCTTGGTCTCGATCCCTTGGCGATTGCTGACTTGATTCAGCTTTTGGAAGTGGAAAAGCAAAAAGGCAAGTCCATCCTCATGAGTACCCACGTGCTGGACTCTGCGGAAAAGATGTGTGACGCCTTTGTTATCCTCCACAAGGGAGAGGTGCGGGCTCAGGGGAACCTCCAGCAACTCCACGAGGCCTTTGACATGCCTGAGGCTAGCCTGAACGACATTTACTTGGCCCTGACCAAGGAGGAGAAGCTATGAAAGACTTGTTTTTAAGGAGAAAGCAGGCTTTTCGTAAGGAGTGTGTCGGTTATCTACGTTATGTTCTCAATGACCACTTTGTCTTATTCCTGCTGGTTCTCATCGGTTTTCTAGCCTACCAGTACAGTCAACTCTTGCAAAATTTTCCTGAAAATCATTGGCCCATCCTCTTGTTTTTGGGAATTGTATCTGCCTTGCTTTTGGCTTGGGGCGGAATCGCGACCTACATAGAAGTGCCTGACAAGCTCTTTCTCTTAGTAGCTGAAGAGGAGGTCAAGTCATACCTCAAAGGGCAGATAGTGCGTTCATTGGTTTTCTGGACAATTGTTCAAACCCTCTTTTTACTCTTATTTGCACCCTTGTTTTTAGCCATGGGCTATGGCTTGTCAGTCTTTATTGCCTATGTGCTTTTATTAGGAGCTGGGAAATACCTCCTCTTTCGTCAAAAAGCCAGCAAATTTTTCACTGAAACTGGACTGAACTGGGACTATGTCATTGCCCAAGAAAGCAAGCGTAAGCAAGTCTTACTTCGTTTCTTTGCCCTCTTTACTCAGGTCAAGGGCGTTTCAAATAGTGTCAAGCGTCGCGCTTACCTAGACTTTATCTTAAATGCTGTTCAGAAGGTACCTGGCAAGATCTGGCAAAACCTCTATCTTCGTTCTTATCTGCGAAATGGAGACCTCTTTGCTCTCAGTCTTCGCCTCTTGCTCCTATCCTTGTTAGCTGTGATTTTTATCGAACAGTCTTGGATTGCGACAGCAGTGGTTGTCCTATTTAATTACCTTATGCTCTTCCAGTTGTTGGCTCTCTATCGTGCTTTTGACTACCAGTACTTGACCCAGCTCTTTCCTTTAGAAAAGGGTGAAAAAGAGAAAGGACTACAGGCAGTTATCCGAGGATTGACAGGTTTTGTTTTAATGGTTCAACTGATAGTTGGTTTGATTACCCTCCAAGAAAAACTAGCCCTTCTAGCCCTGCTTGGAGCTGGACTGGTCCTACAAATCTTGTATCTACCTTATCAGGTGAAACGCCAGATGCAAGACTAACATTGCTTAAACAATACAAAAATAAGTTGAGTTCTGTCTCAGCTTCTTTTATTTTCTACAAGATAATAGTTGGTCCGTAGAGACTTGGCTTGGTTTTGACTTGGTCAAAGTGGAAACGGTCATAGGCCCGCCAAGCGGCGCGAGTGGGAGCATCTGGATTGAGAGCGCTGAGACCCAGGAGAAGACTGGAAGTCTGGTAAAATTTTTCCAGTTCAATCAAGAATCGATTATCCACTGTCTCGGTTTTAGAGAGAAAGTCAAGGATATTGTCCAGCTGCTCCTGAAAGCGGACATCGTCAGCTGTTGCCTGTTTGCAGACTTGGTAGGCTTTGTTTAACTCAGTTATCAGTGTCTGAGCTTTTTTGATTGGGTCTGTAACCGTCATGAGAATGCCTCCTTTGTGCTGGTTCTAAAGTTGTTTCAAGTGATTTTCTTTCTATAATTAGAGCTTATCACTTTTAACTCCTTTTTTACCTTCAAATCTTTAATTGTCATTGAAATTTCCTGAATGGTAATTGCAGGATTTTATGATAAAATAATTGTAAGGTTATCATAGCTATTTTGCGAATGATTCGACACTTTAGGAATTTTTGAGAACCATTTAGGATTTGGTGAAAAATAGTTTCTAGACTTATGCTATCCTCTTTTTAGGAGGTTTTATCCATGAGCTACATTATCATCCAAAAAGAGAAAGAAATTTTCAAATTAAACATAAAGGATATCTACTATATCCAAACGCATCCAAGTAAAGCCCATACCGTGCAGATTGTTACAGAAAACGCTAGCTTTGATCTATTTCAAAATTTAAGCAATCTTGAGAAACAATATGGAGAAACCTTGACGAGATGTCATCGAAATTGTCTGGTTAACCTTGAACGGCTAAAATCCATGGATATCCAATCAAAGACCCTCTTTCTTGGAGAAGAAGGTCGATATGCTGTTCAGTATGCCAGACGTCGCTATAGAGACATTCGCCAAAAATGGTTGAAACAAGGAGAGTAAGAAGATGAGAATATTTGTTTTAGAAGATGATTTCTCCCAACAGACTAGGATTGAAACGACGATTGAGAAACTCTTGAAAGAACATCATATCATTCCCAGCTCTTTTGAAGTCTTTGGCAAGCCAGACCAACTTCTGGCAGAGATGCATGAGAAGGGAGCACATCAGCTATTCTTTTTGGACATTGAGATTCGAAATGAGGAGATGAAAGGCCTAGAAGTGGCAAGAAAGATTCGGGATCGAGATCCTTATGCCCTGATCGTCTTTGTGACGACTCACTCGGAGTTTATGCCCCTGTCCTTTCGCTACCAGGTATCAGCTTTGGACTACATTGATAAGGCCTTGTCGGCAGAGGAGTTTGAGTCTCGTATCGAGACAGCTCTTCTCTATGCCGATAGTCAAGACAGCAAAAGCCTGGCGGAAGATTGCTTTTACTTTAAATCAAAATTTGCTCAATTCCAGTATCCTTTTAAAGAGGTTTACTATCTCGAAACGTCCCCAAGACCCCATCGTGTTATTCTCTATACCAAGACGGATAGGCTGGAATTTACGGCGAGCCTAGAGGAGGTTCTCAAGCAGGAGCCTCGTCTCTTGCAGTGTCATCGTTCTTTTCTCATCAATCCAGCCAATGTAGTGCATTTGGATAAGAAAGAAAAACTGCTTTACTTTCCCAATGGTGGAAGCTGTCTAATCGCGCGTTATAAGGTTAGGGAAGTGTCTGAGGCTATCAATAACTTACACTGAGTGAGGTGATGGAATGGAATTAGTTTGGAAGATAGTATATGCGTTTTTGATATCTGGATTGGAATTGTTTATATTTTTTAAGGTAGATGGAATTGTTCTGACTCTGGAGAGAGTTTTTAAGGCCTTTCTTTTTAAGATACTTTTGGCAGTTGTTTTTGTAACGATTAGCTATATAGTAGGAAATAATTACCTATCTTATTTTGTGGAACCCTTGTACGGAATCGGTTTATCTTTCTTGTTTTTAAGAGGGTTTCCTAAAAAACTCCTTCTATTTTATGGTCTCTTTCCAATGATATTGGTGAATCTCTTTTATAGAGGAGTCTCCTATTTTGTGCTTCCATTTTTGGAGCAAGGGCAGGTGTATGATGACCGCTCTTTTATTTGGTTATTTATAAAAATTTTCATTTGCTTTGTTTCTCTAGCCTTTTTGAAATGGTTAGACTATGATTTCACTAGCTTGAGAAGGGAGATTCTAGATAAAGATTTTCAAAAGTCCCTGACTAAGATTAACTGGATAATGGGAACCTACTATCTAGTGATGCAAAGTTTGTCTTATTTAGAATATGTACAAGATATTCAATCAACGACTGTTCGCCATCTGATCCTAGTGTTTTACTTGCTTTTTTTATGGGGGTTGTCAAGAAATTGGATACCTACTTGAAGGAAAAACTTCAGGAGAAACTGAACCAAGAGCAGACCTTACGCTACAGAGATATGGAACGCTATAGTCGGCATATAGAGGAGCTTTATAAGGAAGTACGGAGCTTTCGCCATGATTATGCCAACCTCTTGACCAGCTTAAGCCTAGGCATTGAAGAGGAGGATATGGAGCAGATAAAAGAGATCTACGACTCCGTCTTGAAGGATTCTAGTGAAAAATTGCAGGACAACAAATATGACCTTGGTAGATTGGTGAATATTCGGGATCGTGCCCTCAAAAGTCTCCTCGCAGGAAAATTTCTAAAAGCCAGAGAAAAGGATATTGTCTTTAATGTCGAAGTTCCTGAGGAGATCCAAGTTGAGGGGATGAGCCTACTTGATTTTCTAACCATTGTGTCTATCCTTTGTGACAATGCTATTGAAGCTAGTGCAGAGGCCAGTCAACCTCATGTTTCAATCGCTTTTTTAAAAAATGGAGCACAGGAGACCTTTATCATTGAAAACTCCATCAAAGAAGAGGGCATAGATGTTTCTGAAATCTACTCTTTTGGAGTTAGTTCTAAAGGGGAGGACCGAGGTGTTGGTCTCTATACAGTTATGAAGATTGTGGAAAGTCATCCCAATGCCAGTCTCAATACCACCTGTCACAACCAAGTCTTTCGTCAGGTTTTGACAATTCACTCGATGTCAGTTGATGATTAGAAGATTTGTGAAAAGAAGTACTGCCTGCAGTCATCAATTAAAATACTATAGTATGATAGATATCCTATATGAATAGGAAATCCTATTTTATCATCTGTTCTACGTTGATCATAGCATCGAATCTTCTTATGCTGTTTGTGGTGAACAAGGGAGAAGAAACAGGGAGCAATCTGTTTGTGATTGCTATAGCCTGTGTTTTGCTACCAGTCTTTTTATATGCAGTTGAAAACCGACAGACTTCATTAGTAAATGTAGAATCAATACTCCTGATTCAGTTGGCAGTTATATCTCTACTCCGTCTTATCAACAGAATAGGGAGTACGCCTGAAATTCTCAACATTATCATTACCCTTCTCGTTTTGGCAGTTGGGACAGCTGGTATCTTTGTTGCAATCATGAAAATATATCAGAACAGACGGAAGTGAGGGTGAGTAGCTTTTGAATTTTAGGTCTTTACGTTGTTAAATTCCCTTGGGGAAAGTATGTTTTTCATACTTGCTTTTTTTAATTTTTTTACAATTTAGGAAGTTTTGATGACCATTCATGATTTGGATGAATTAAGCTCAAAAGGAGTGCTATACTAGGAGTGTAAAGGGTGTAGCTTATCTAAGATTAAGCACACATTTAGGAGGAAATCTTATGAAGAAAAAAATACTTGTCATTTTAACCTTGTATCTGATCATGTCCATCTTTCTTTATCCGCTTAGGGAAAGTGTTTGGTATCTTCTGTTTTATACTATAGCCTATATGATTGCAGTTATGATCTATTTTGCTTTAACTAAAAAGAAAGGAGCAAAAAAATGAAAACTTTTCTTGCTAAAAAACGGAACATTTTTCTTACGAGATTGTTCCTAGGGCAGTTTCCCCTGCTTGTCTCTACTTATCTATTTCTATCTCGTCAGTTTTTAAATTTTTCCTTGGTTTTCCAATTTCTTTTAGTGGTTATTAACTTGGCTTCGATTTTGGTTACTGTTTACCTCACTAGGGAAATGAGGATAAGAGAGTTTGAAGATGATGATTTGGTTAGTCCTAGAACCAATCAAGTCATGTTCATCGGCTTGACAGGTTTTATGTCTATTATCTGTTTGTATAGAGGTATAACAGCAGGAGAATTCTATCAACAATTAATTGCCTATATTGGCGCTATTCTCTGCTTGATCATCATGCTTCTGCTCATTTGGGGATTGAAGTATTATAAAAAGTAGCTTGCCTTCCTCTTCTGACAGAATCTTTTATTAGGAGGCTCTATTAAACTGTCCGTGAAATAAGTGAATGGAGGTATTTAAAATGAAATATAGATTATTTCTTGTTATTTTCTTGAGTAGTATTTTGGATATTCTTTTAGGAACATTTTTACAAATCTCTAATGTATCGATTGGGTGGCTTGTTCTTTACAGTGCCTTGTTTGAAGCAGGAGTTTTTCTTCTTACCAATAAAGGGTTTGCGGTCCAAATCAAGGAGGCAGACATTCAAAACCGTTTTAAATTTATTTTTGGAAAAACGATATGGTTTCAAATTCTTTTGCTTATCTTTGTGATGGCCAAACTTTATCTTGGTTTGGATGCGAAGTTGATTTTATTTTACGGGCATATTTTCATTATCTTTAATGCCTTAATATATCTATTATCTAGTAGTCGGGTTAGTCTTAAAAAGAGCAAACCGTCCTCTTAATCTTGTAGCAGTAGAGCCCGGCAAGGGGAGGTATTAGGCTAGTCGTTGCCTTGTAAATAGTAGGGAGGAGTTCTATGAAAAAACACCCTATTCTTTTCAAAACGAGTGCCATTCTTTCTTATTTATTTCTGTTTTTCGGATTGTTTTGGACAACCCAATTTTGGAGCAATTATTGGGAGTTCTCGTCTTGGGTAGGAAATCTTATCTGGATTCGAAACATCATCAGTTTTCTCTTTATCGGCTTGATGATTTGGATTTTGGTCAGGTCGGGACATGCTTATCTCTTTCGTATCCCTAGGAAAAAGTGGTTGAGCTATTCTGTTCTGACGGTGTTAGCAGCTGTTGTGCTTATATGCTTTAACTATCTGACAGCTAAACACGTTCAGGGGACCAATGAAGGTTGGAATTTGCTTATTGCCTATAGCGAGACAAATTTTGCGGAGTTTGGTATTTACCTAACCTTAATAGTACTAGGACCTCTGATGGAAGAATTGGTATGTAGGGGACTGCTTCAACATGCCTTCTTTAAGAATTCGAGATGGGGGCTGGATCTTCTCTTTCCGTCATTCTTATTTGCCTTGCCCCACTTTTCTAGCTTGCCAAGTCTCGCAGATATTTTTGTCTATACGACAGTGGGCTGTCTATTTGCCTGTCTGACACGTTATACTAAGAGTATCTATCCTTCTTACGCGATTCATATTGTTAATAATATCATCGCAAACTTACCATTTTTGCTCACTTTTCTACATAGAATCTTGGGGTAAAAAACTAAAAGGCTTGCTTTTCAGCCATAGAGGAGGTCATCATGTATAAACACTTATTTTTCCTAGATTCAAAAACATTAGACTGGCTGACACCCTATATTCTAGACTTGGCTTCTGACACCATTGCCTTTAACGTTTTTTTGCTCACCTTTGTATCTGTGGTGGTCTTTTCTTTCCTGAATCTCATGCTAGCATTTATGGCTATATTCTTAGGGGCTGGCTATGTTGTCGGATTTTGGTTACTAAAATGGTTTGTTTTGGAAAGACTAGAGCTAAAGGATGACGTGTAGGAAAGTCTGTTTGGTGAGGAGGAGGTTAATTTTATGGCCATTTTTAATAAATGTCATGCCTTGTTTTTTGGATTCTTAGTATTTGCAATCGTTGGTGCAGCGGGGTATTCCATCAATCAAGGGGATTATTTTCAACACCAGTATACATTCATTGTTGTAAAGAGTCTCTTGCTTTTCCTTAGTTTTGGCTATGCGAAATGGTTTGACATGATTTCTTTTGGTATTTTAAGCAAGAAACAACTCTTGTTGTTCATTGGAATCTTTCTTCTTACTGTGCTAGTAAATATAGGTTATCATACCTTTTTCTCAGTTTCTTCTGGTGCAGCAATCCAACACCTTGAGGAAACTAGTAACGGACTTTCACTTTCCTTTATTGTAAGTGTCACAGTTTTAGCACCTATCCAGGAGGAATTCATTTTCAGAGGAATCCTGCAAGGTGCGATTTTTGAAAATTCTTGGCTAGGTCTTGGACTGACTGCCTCTCTCTTCTCTTTCCTGCATGCTCCTTATGATGTTCCCTCGTTTTTCTATTATCTACTTGGAGGCTTGTTGCTGGGATTTGCTTACAAAAAGAGCCAAAACCTATGGGTTTCCACTTTAGTCCACATGTCTTACAACAGTTTACCACTCTTAACTTATTTATAAAAATCATGAAAAGGTAAGCAGACGATGATGCTTGCCTTTTTCTTTTCATAATAATGCCTCAAGCCGATCCAGAGGCTTTTCTTTGAAAATCGGGTATGGACTGGTTGACGAATAGGCCAAAAACTAGTAGAATAGTAAGGAAACTTTATACGGAGGAAAGAAATGGACTTGGGTGATAATGAGCTAACACTGACCCCTATACCTGGGAAGAGTGGCAAGGCTTATATGGGAAGCTACCCTGATGGGAAGCGCGTCTTTGTAAAAATGAACACCTCTCCAATCCTACCTGGCTTAGCCAGAGAACAAATCGCTCCTCAATTACTATGGACTCGTCGTTTGCCAGATGGTCGTGATATGTGTGCCCAGGAATGGTTGACGGGCAAAATCTTGACACCGCACGATATGAACCGCAAGCAAATCATCAATATCTTGACGCGTCTCCACCGCTCACGTCCCTTGATGAAGCAGTTGAGCCGTTTGGGATATACCATGGAGACGCCAGTAGACTTGTTGAAGTCTTGGAGACAGGAAGCACCCGAAGCCTTGAAACGACATCAGTACTTAAACTCGGTGATTGATGATTTGCGCAGGACGGTTCCAGGTTTTAGGGAAGACCATGCAACGATTGTGCATGGGGATCTTCGCCATAGTAATTGGATTGAGACAGAGAGTGGGCTTGTTTATCTAGTGGATTGGGATTCGGTTCGTCTGACGGATCGCATGTTTGATGTGGCGCATATGCTGTGTCATTATATTCCAGAGCAACATTGGCATGATTGGCTAACTTATTACGGTTATAAGTACAATCAGACAGTGTTAGATAAATTGTATTGGTATGGTCAATATTCTTACTTGAGCCAGATTACCAAATACTTTGTAAATCAAGATTTAGATAATGTAAACCGGGAGATTTATGCCTTGCGTGTCTTCCGTGACAAGTATGGAAAGAAGAGATGAGAGTTAGAAATCGTAAAGGGGCGACAGAATTACTAGAGGCCAATCCTCAGTATGTGGTCCTCAATCCCTTGGAAGCAAAAGGGAAATGGCGAGACTTGTTTGGAAATGATCATCCTATTCATGTTGAAGTTGGAAGTGGGAAAGGGGCCTTCGTATCAGGAATGGCCAAGCAAAACCCTGACATCAACTACATTGGGATTGATATCCAAAAGTCGGTATTGAGTTATGCCTTGGACAAGGTGCTTGAAGTTGGAGTACCTAATATCAAACTTTTGTGGGTAGATGGTTCAGATTTGACTGACTATTTCGAAGACGGTGAGATTGATCGTCTCTACCTAAACTTTTCAGATCCCTGGCCTAAAAAACGCCATGAAAAACGTCGTTTGACTTACAAGAGTTTCTTGGATACCTTCAAGCGTATCTTGCCTGAAAATGGGGAAATCCATTTCAAGACAGATAACCGTGGCTTGTTTGAGTATAGTCTAGTGAGCTTTTCTCAGTATGGGATGAAACTCAATGGTGTTTGGCTGGATCTGCATGCCAGTGATTTTGAAGGCAATGTCATGACGGAATATGAGCAAAAATTCTCCAGCAAAGGTCAAGTCATCTACCGAGTTGAGGCAGAATTTTAAGAAATAGCTTGAAAACCAGCCGTTTGAGTGCTTATACTTTACATAAATTGACAAACGTGCTATACTGATAGTAAGAATATGAGAAAGAGAGGCGGGGAAATATCTTCGCCTCTTGCTTATGAGGAGGTGGACGCAATCGCAACAATCGTAGAATTAGTCAGAGAAGTTGTAGAACCTGTCATCCAAGCGCCTTTCGAGCTCGTGGATATCGAGTATGGAAAGATTGGCAGTGACATGATTCTCAGTATTTTTGTAGATAAACCCGAAGGAATTACCTTGAACGACACGGCAGACTTGACAGAAATCATCAGTCCTGTCCTAGACACCATCAAGCCCGATCCCTTCCCAGAACAATATTTCCTAGAAATCACCAGTCCAGGCTTGGAACGTCCTTTGAAAACCAAGGATGCTGTCGCTGGAGCGGTTGGGAAATACATTCATGTCGGGCTCTACCAAGCCATTGATAAACAAAAAGTCTTTGAGGGAACCTTGTTGGCCTTCGAAGAGGACGAGTTGACTATGGAGTATATGGACAAGACACGTAAGAAAACTGTCCAAATTCCATACAGTTTAGTATCAAAAGCACGTTTAGCAGTAAAACTATAGAAAAGAAAGGATAGCTTTTGAGGATTCAAAAGTGAAGAAAACATGAGTAAAGAAATGCTAGAGGCCTTCCGCATTTTGGAAGAAGACAAGGGAATCAAAAAAGAAGACATCATCGACGCAGTAGTAGAGTCGCTTCGTTCCGCTTATCGCAGACGCTATGGTCAGTCTGACAGCGTAGCTATCGACTTCAACGAAAAAACAGGAGACTTTACAGTTTATACTGTTCGTGAAGTGGTTGATGAAGTATTTGATAGCCGTTTGGAAATCAGCTTGAAAGATGCTCTTGCCATTAATTCTGCCTATGAGCTTGGTGACAAAATTAAGTTTGAAGAAGCACCAGCTGAGTTTGGTCGTGTAGCAGCCCAATCTGCTAAACAAACCATTATGGAAAAAATGCGCAAGCAAACACGTGCCATTACTTACAATACTTACAAGGAACATGAGCAAGAAATCATGTCTGGTACAGTAGAACGCTTTGACAACCGCTTCATCTACGTCAATCTCGGTAGCATCGAAGCCCAATTGTCAAAACAAGACCAAATCCCTGGAGAAGTCTTTGCTTCCCACGACCGTATCGAAGTCTATGTTTACAAGGTTGAAGACAACCCTCGTGGTGTCAATGTATTTGTCAGCCGTAGCCATCCAGAAATGATCAAACGCTTGATGGAGCAAGAAATTCCAGAAGTCTACGATGGAACTGTTGAAATCATGAGCGTAGCCCGTGAAGCTGGTGACCGTACGAAAGTTGCCGTTCGTAGCCACAATCCTAACGTGGATGCTATCGGGACAATCGTTGGACGTGGTGGTGCCAATATCAAGAAAATCACCAGCAAATTCCACCCAGCTCGTTACGATGCTAAGAGCGACCGCATGATTCCTGTCGAAGAAAACATCGACGTTATCGAGTGGGTAGCAGATCCAGCTGAGTTTATTTACAATGCCATCGCACCGGCAGAGGTTGACCAAGTTATCTTTGATGAAAATGACAGCAAACGTGCCTTGGTCGTTGTGCCTGATAACAAGCTTTCTCTTGCCATCGGTCGTCGTGGACAAAACGTTCGCTTGGCGGCTCATTTGACAGGTTACCGTATCGATATCAAGTCTGCAAGTGAATTTGAAGCTATGGAAGAAGCAGGTCAAGTGGATTACGCAGCTGCGGATGAATTGACAGAAGAATAAAAACTGCTAGAGGAGGGAAAGATGAAAACAAGAAAAATCCCTTTGCGCAAGTCTGTTGTATCCAACGAAGTGATTGATAAGCGTGATTTGCTGCGCATTGTCAAGAACAAGGAAGGACAGGTCTTTATCGATCCAACAGGCAAGGCCAATGGCCGTGGCGCTTATATCAAGCTAGACAATGCAGAAGCCCTAGAGGCAAAAAAGAAGAAAGTCTTTAACCGTAGCTTTAACATGGAAGTTGAAGAAAGCTTTTATGACGAGTTGATCGCCTATGTGGATCACAAAGTGAAAAGAAGAGAGTTAGGACTTGAATAAGCAAAAGATAAGCAATCTCTTGGGACTTGCTCAGCGAGCAGGTCGGATCATATCGGGTGAAGAATTGGTGGTCAAGGCCATCCAAGACCAGAAAGCCAAACTAGTCTTTCTAGCACAGGATGCTGGTCCCAATCTGACCAAGAAGATTCAAGATAAAAGTGACTATTATCAAGTAGAAGTTATAACCGTGTTTTCAACACTGGAATTAAGCATAGCAGTCGGAAAATCCAGAAAGGTTTTGGCTGTGACAGATGCTGGATTTACAAAGAAAATGAGGTTTCTTATGGAATAGAAGAGGAGGACATGATTTGTCTAAGAAAAGATTGTACGAAATCGCAAAAGAACTTGGAAAAGAAAGTAAAGAAGTTGTAGCGCGTGCAAAAGAGTTGGGCTTGGATGTAAAAAGCCACTCATCGAGCGTGGAAGCTGCTGCTGCTGAACAAATCGCAGCTAGCTTTAAACCAGCTGCTCCGAAAGCAGAAGCAAAAACTGCAGCACCAAAAGTAAGTGTAGAAAAGAAAGCAGAAAAGCCTGTTTCAACTAAACCAGTTGTCACTAAGGAAGAAAGCAAACCAGCTGCACCTGTAGCTCCTAAGGAAGAAAAAGTAGTGGCCGCAAGACCACAAAGTCGAAACTTCAAGGCGGAGCGTGAGGCGCGTGCCAAAGAGCAAGCAGAGCGACGCAAACAAAACAAAGGCAACAACCGTGACCAACAACAAAACGGCAACCGTCAGAAAAACGACGGCCGTAATGGTGGCAAACCTGGTCAAGGAAACCGCGACAATCGTCGATTTAACGACCAAGGGAAAAAACCACAAGGTCAAGGGAATCGTGGCAATGATCGTCGTCAGCAACAAGACTTCCAGCCTAAACAAGCTGGCCCACGTGTTGACTTTAAAGCCCGTGCGGCAGCCCTAAAAGCAGAGCAAAATGCAGAGTACGCACGCTCAAGCGAGGAGCGCTTCAAACAATCGCAAGCTGCCAAAGAAGCCTTGGCTCAAGCTAATAAACGCAAGGAGCCTGAAGAAATCTTTGAGGAAGCTGCTAAGCTAGCTGAACAAACGCAGCCGGCCGTAACAGTAGCTCCTGTAGCGAAAGAAGCGCCAGTGGATACACGTCGTAAAAAACAAGCTCGACCAGACAAAGAACGTGACGATTATGATCACGAAGAAGATGGTCCTAGAAAACAACAAAAGAATCGAAGTAGTCAGAATCAAGTGAGAAATCAAAGAAATAGTAACTGGAATAACAACAAGAAAAATAAAAAAGGGAACAAGCAAAACAACCGTAACCAGACTCCAAAACCTGTTACAGAGCGCAAGTTCCATGAGTTGCCAACAGAATTTGAATATACAGATGGTATGACTGTTGCTGAAATCGCAAAACGTATCAAACGTGAACCAGCTGAAATCGTTAAGAAACTCTTTATGATGGGTGTTATGGCGACACAAAACCAATCTTTGGATGGGGAAACCATTGAACTCCTATTGGTAGATTATGGTATCGAAGCCAAACAAAAGGTTGAAGTGGATAATGCCGACATCGAACGTTTCTTTGTCGAAGATGGGTATCTCAATGAAGATGAGTTGGTTGAGCGTCCACCAGTTGTAACCATCATGGGACACGTTGACCATGGTAAAACCACCCTTCTAGATACCCTTCGTAACTCTCGTGTTGCGACAGGAGAAGCAGGTGGTATCACTCAGCATATCGGTGCCTACCAAATCGTTGAAAATGGCAAGAAGATTACCTTCCTTGATACACCAGGACACGCGGCCTTTACATCTATGCGTGCGCGTGGTGCATCTGTTACCGATATCACTATCTTGGTCGTAGCGGCAGACGATGGTGTTATGCCTCAGACTATCGAAGCCATCAACCACTCAAAAGCAGCGAACGTTCCAATCATCGTAGCTATCAACAAAATTGATAAACCAGGTGCCAATCCAGAACGTGTTATCGGTGAATTGGCTGAACACGGTGTTATGTCAACTGCTTGGGGTGGAGATTCTGAATTTGTTGAAATCTCAGCTAAATTCAACCAAAACATCGATGAACTCTTGGAAACAGTCCTTCTTGTGGCTGAAATCCAAGAACTCAAGGCAGACCCAACAGTCCGTGCTATCGGTACGGTTATCGAAGCTCGTTTGGATAAAGGGAAAGGTGCGGTTGCAACCCTTCTTGTCCAACAAGGTACTTTGAATGTGCAAGACCCAATCGTTGTCGGAAATACCTTCGGTCGTGTCCGTGCTATGACCAATGACCTTGGTCGTCGTGTCAAGGTGGCAGGACCATCAACGCCCGTTTCTATCACAGGTTTGAATGAAGCTCCGATGGCGGGTGACCACTTTGCTGTTTACGAAGATGAAAAATCTGCGCGTGCAGCAGGTGAAGAACGTGCCAAACGTGCCCTTATGAAACAACGTCAAGCTACCCAACGTGTCAGCCTTGAGAACCTCTTTGATACCCTCAAAGCCGGTGAGCTCAAGTCAGTCAACGTTATCATCAAGGCTGACGTACAAGGTTCGGTTGAAGCCCTTTCTGCCTCACTTCAAAAGATCGACGTAGAAGGCGTGAAAGTTACTATCGTTCACTCAGCGGTCGGTGCCATCAATGAATCTGACGTGACACTTGCCGAAGCTTCAAATGCCTTTATCATCGGTTTCAACGTACGCCCTACGCCACAAGCTCGTCAACAGGCAGATGCTGACGATGTGGAAATCCGTCTCCACAGTATTATCTACAAGGTTATCGAAGAGATGGAAGAAGCCATGAAAGGGATGCTCGATCCTGAATTCGAAGAAAAAATCATCGGTGAAGCTCTTATCCGTGAAACCTTCAAGGTGTCTAAAGTGGGAACCATCGGTGGATTCATGGTTATCAACGGTAAGGTTACCCGTGACTCTAAAGTCCGTGTTATCCGTGACGGTGTTGTTATCTATGACGGCGAACTTGCAAGCTTGAAACACTACAAAGACGACGTCAAAGAAGTTACAAACGGTCGTGAAGGTGGATTGATGATTGAGGGCTACAATGATATCAAGATGGATGATGTGATTGAGGCATACATCATGGAAGAAATCAAACGATAATAGAGAAACGATAGCTCATTTGACTCGTTGTCAACAGCGCCTTGATGAACTTCAGTTCTATCAAAGGCTTGTTTCCTAGATTCAAATGGCTCTAGTTCCTCTATCTATTAGAAAGTAGCTAGGTCTGCTGGCCTAGCTTTTGGTTCAAAGTAGAGAAAGGAATATCATGGCAAATCATTTCCGTACGGATCGTGTAGGCATGGAAATAAAGCGCGAAGTCAATGAGATTTTGCAAAAGAAAGTCCGTGATCCCCGTGTCCAAGGTGTGACCATCACAGATGTTCAGATGCTGGGTGACCTATCCGTTGCCAAGGTTTACTACACCATTTTAAGTAACCTTGCTTCGGATAATCAAAAAGCTCAAATCGGGCTTGAGAAAGCAACTGGGACCATCAAACGTGAACTTGGTCGCAATTTGAAATTGTACAAAATCCCAGATTTGACCTTCGTCAAAGACGAATCCATCGAATATGGAAACAAGATTGACGAGATGCTACGTAATCTGGATAAGAACTAAGAAAGAGGGGATGACCCTCTTTTTTAGTGTGCGCCAGCCCTCCTTGTGGTATAATATAAAAAGCTAAATCATTTTAGAATATACAATGGAGGTCGTCATGGACAATATCATCGATGTGTCAATTCCTGTTGCAGAAGTGGTGGACAAGCATCCAGAAGTCTTAGAAATTCTAGTGGAGCTAGGGTTTAAACCACTAGCCAATCCTTTGATGCGTAATACAGTCGGTCGCAAGGTGTCGCTCAAACAGGGTTCTAAGCTTGAAGGAACTCCTATGGACAAGATTGTGCGCACACTGGAAGCGAATGGTTACGAAGTGATTGGATTAGACTAATGGCAGATGAACGGATTCATATCCTACGGGATATTTTGTTAGAATTGCACAATGGCGCCTCTCCTGAGTCAGTTCAGGAGCGTTTTGATGCGACCTTTACAGGTGTGTCAGCCATCGAGATTTCCCTCATGGAGCACGAGCTGATGAACTCAGACTCAGGTGTTACCTTTGAAGATGTTATGGAGCTCTGTGATGTCCATGCCAATCTTTTTAAAAACGCTGTTAAGGGTGTCGAAGTAGAGGATACCGAGCATCCTGGGCACCCCGTTCGCGTCTTCAAGGATGAAAATCTGGCTCTCCGTGCTGCCTTGATTCGCATTCGGAGACTGTTAGATACCTATGAGTCTATGGAAGACGAGGAAATGCTGGCAGAGATGCGCAAGGGTTTGTTCCGTCAAATGGGGCTTTTGGGGCAATTTGACCTCCACTATCAGCGCAAGGAAGAGCTCTTCTTTCCTATCATGGAGCGCTATGGACACGATTCACCTCCCAAAGTTATGTGGGGAGTGGATGACCAGATCAGGGAACTCTTTCAAACAGCTCTAACGACAGTCAAGTCACTACCAGAAGTGTCGATTAGCAGTGTAAAAGAAGATTTTGAAGCTTTTGCGCCAGAGTTTGAGAGCATGATTTTCAAGGAAGAGTCCATCCTTCTCATGATTCTCCTTGAGTCCTTTACTCAGGATGACTGGCTTCAGATTGCAGAGGAGAGCGATGCTTACGGCTATGCCATCGTCCGTCCGTCTGAGAAATGGGTGCCAGAACGCCAGAGTTTTGTAGAGGAAAAGAGTGCAGAGGAGGTCTTGCAGATAGATAGGGCTGAAGGCCAAGTGCAGCAAGTTATCGATACACCAGAAGGCCAGTTTACCATTACCTTTACCCCTAAGGAAAAGGAAGCAGTGCTGGACCGCCATAGTCAACAGGCTTTTGGGAATGGCTATCTCTCGGTTGAGCAAGCCAACCTCATCCTCAATCACCTCCCTATGGAGATTACCTTTGTCAATAAAGACGATATTTTCCAGTATTACAATGACAATACGCCAGCTGATGAGATGATTTTCAAACGGACACCGTCCCAAGTTGGGCGCAATGTCGAGTTATGTCATCCTCCAAAATATTTGGAGAAGGTCAAAGCCATCATGCAAGGTCTTCGTGAAGGGGTCAAGGACAAGTATGAAATGTGGTTCAAATCTGAGTCGCGAGGCAAGTTTGTCCACATCACCTACGCAGCAGTACACGATGAGAACGGAGAATTTCAAGGCGTGCTGGAGTATGTTCAGGATATCCAGCCCTACCGTGAGATTGATATGGACTACTTCCGTGGATTAGAATAAGGAGAATCAATGAGTTACGAACAGGAATTTATGAAGGAATTTGAAACTTGGGTCAATACCCAGATCATGATCAACGACATGGCGCACAAGGAAAGTCAAAAGGTCTACGAAGAAGACCAGGACGAGCGTGCCAAAGATGCCATGATTCGCTACGAAAGTCGCTTGGATGCTTATCAGTTCTTGCTTGGTAAGTTTGAAAACTTCAAAGCAGGCAAGGGATTTCATGATTTGCCAGAGGGCTTGTTTGGTGAGAGAAACTATTAAAATGAATATCCTTTCTTGATTTTTTCCCAAAATCTTGATAGAATATCTTTATTAAATCCTTGTCAGAGCAGGGATTTTTTATTGAAAGGATTTTATCATGTCAAAAAAACTCCAACGTAAAAAACAATTGCGAAATAGCCTTCGTCGTTCAGGTGCATTTTCAACTACAGTGACCAAGGTTGTCGAAGAGACCAAAAAAGTCGTGAAACATGCAGAAAAATCTGCCAGCCAAGCAGGAAAAGTTGTCTCTAAAAAAGTAGAACAAGCAGTAGAAGCCACTAAAGAGCAAGCACAAAAGGTAGCCAATTCTGTAGAAGATTTTGCAGCAAACTTGGGTGGACTTCCACTTGATCGTGCCAAAACTTTCTATGATGAAGGAATTAAGTCAGCTTCTGACTTCAAAAACTGGACTGAAAAAGAACTCCTTGCCTTGAAAGGAATCGGACCAGCTACCATTAAGAAATTGAAAGAAAACGGCATCAAGTTCAAGTAATTTTTCTTGTCCCTTGCATTTCCGTGAAAAACTTGTTACAATAAAGCCATCAGAGGTGTTTTGAATCCCACATTTTACAGAAAGTGGCGGTGCTGAGAAGTCCACAAATGTGTCAAAACTGGTTGCTGATGATTAAAATGAAATAAAAGTGTCTTTGTATATTCTTCGAAGACAAGAGTTGCGGGCGTTTCTGCCCGAAATTGGGTGGTACCGCGGATAACACATTCGTCCCTGTCATGTAGATGGCAGGGGCATTTTTTTATGGAAAGCGAGGGAGGAAGATGACAAGAGCAGAATTACCAGAACGAATAGAGACCGAGCGACTTGTCTTGCGAGTCCGTACAGTAGCTGATGCTGAGGATATCCATGCCTACGCTAGTTTACCAGAGATCGCCTATCCAGCAGGCTTTCCACTCGTCAAGACCTTGAACGATGAGATTTATTATCTGAAGCATATCCTTCCTGAGCGCAATCAAAAGGACAATCTCCCAGCTGGTTACGGCATTGTCGTCAAAGGAACCAATACCATCATCGGTTCTGTTGACTTCAATCACCGTCACGAAGATGATGTTCTTGAGCTCGGCTATACCTTGCACCCAGACTATTGGGGTCGGGGTTATGTTCCAGAAGCAGCGCGTACCTTGATTGATCTGGCTTTTAGAGAACTGGATCTTCATAAGATTGAATTGTCTTGCTTTGGCTATAATCTGCAAAGTCAACGAGTCGCAGAAAAACTTGGTTTTACCCTTGAAGCTCGTATCCGAGACCGAAAGGATGTTCAAGGAAACCGCTGTGACAGTCTGATATATGGTTTGCTGAAGAGTGAGTGGGAGGATTTTTAAAATGAGTAAGATATATCTTATTTCTATATGTCTTTAGAGGAGAAGTAATGAAAAGCAGTCAGAATCGAATATTAGATGCTTGGATTGCAGTAGAACAATTATCAGAAGGGAACATTGAAAAAAGTAATTCCAAGTTTAATATTTTTCAAGGGAATGATTATCACTTAATATTAAAAGAGTTTTTAAATCGTCAAAAATTAAAATCCAGTTCAGGGATTGCTATTTATTGTGGAATTTTCCCTTTTCAAAAAATTATCAAAGAATTAAGGGGCAAGTACAATTTAAAAGCAACAGACGAAGAATTAGGAATATCTTCTTATAAATTTACTTTTGCTCTTTACTTTGATAAAGATTTGAATTTCTTAGCGAATAAATTGTTTTTTACCATGAGTGGGCAAATTTATAAAAATGGGGAATTGCCTAAAGATTTCTTAATGGCAGAAAATGAGCTTCGAGAACAGTTAGGGCAGTCATTTCTTGATGGAGAGTTCAACGAAGTTTTGAGTAACCTTCTCAATAAGTATGAGATTTCACCAAGTGATTGCAGATATTATTTTGTTAAGAATTTTGATGACGAGATAAATTTACATTCATTTTTTATAAATGATTTAAAATATGCAAAATCAATTAATAATGAAAATCTTAATCGTTATTTGTCAGGATTTGATTCTGTAAGGGTCAATTTGGACAGTAATAAAGAATCATCCCATTTTAATCCCAATGATTTAGAAACTATACTTGAACCGAAAAATTATCCATTAGGAAGATTTCCTAGTAACCCTAAATATGCTCTTTCCATGATGCAACAAGTAGCTGTAAATCTAGCTTCAAATGAGGATGAGGATATAAGGAGTGTCAATGGTCCTCCAGGAACTGGTAAAACGACACTTTTAAAAGATGTTTTTGCAGATTTGGTAACGGAACAGGCGAGGATTATTAGTGAATTATCGACTCCTAAACTTAAAGGAAATCTAGTTTATCATGACAACCCTTATCTTATTGCAAAATTACCAAAAGAAATTGCAGATAAAGGAATCGTTGTTGCAAGTTCTAATAATGGTGCTGTTAAAAATATTGTTACTGAATTACCCCAAAGAAAAGAAATATATCAGAAATCAAATTGGTTAGATGAATTAGAGAAAATTGATTATTTCGCTGAAATCAGTAATAATTTATTGTTAGAAGATGAAGATGTTTCTAACGACAAAAAATATTGGGGATTATTTTCGATAGAAGGTGGAAAAAAACAGAATAGAGACCGTCTGCAAAATGTTTTAAAAGCAATACAACAAGAGTTGAATTCAGATAAATTTCAATCGAACCCTTCAGTATATGAAGAATTTAAAATTCAATATCAGAAGCTACTTGATAAAAGAGAAAAGATGCAAGAGATAGCAGATAAGATTCGATTGCACGTGAAATTGAAAAATGCTTACCAGCGGTTTGAGTTAGAGTTTCAGCAGGAGGATGCCCAAAGATGTTCAGAACTATCTAAAATACGGGAAAAACATACTCAATTAGAAAATAGTAAAAAGGAAATAGAATCTGAGTTGTTTGAGCATGAGCGTCTTATTTCTATGTTATATGTTAACAGACAGATAGCAGCACAAGATGTTGAGTTGATAGAATTACAAGCTCCACGTTTCTTATGGTTAAAAAGACTTTTCACACCATCGAAATTAGATACTTATTTTATGAGATTGAATCAAGCGAATGAAACTCTAAAAGCAGAACTGAAGAAGGTACGTGATGAAAGTCAATATTGCCATGATTTGCAAAAAGAGATTAAAAAGTATGAACTTGAATTAAATCAGCTGAGTCAAAGGCAACAGAAGTATAATGAATGGAAGTCTAAAGCAGAGGATAAATTAATTCGTCATCAGGAAAAACTTTTGAAAATACAATCTGAACTTGCTACATGCCCAGTTAAAAAGTTGAATTTTTCTGTTAGATATGAGGAACTGCAAGTATCAAATTTTTGGTTTGATGATGACTATCGAGAAGAGCAGAGCCGTTTGTTTATCAAAGCACTGGCAGTTAGGAAGCAATTTATATATGACAATAAAAAGCATTTTGAAAAAGCGTTATGGATTTGGGAGAAGCCCCAAAGCTATTCAATGAGAGATAATGCTAGTGATTTATATAAAGCTGCGTGGGATTGGGTTAATTTCAGTGTTCCAGTTATTAGTACAACTTTTGCAAGTTTCAATTCCATGTTTTGGTGTTTGCCTGAAAATAGTATTGGTAATGTATTTATTGATGAAGCTGGTCAGGCATTACCCCAAGCAAGTGTAGGAGCTATTTTTAGAAGTAAACGTATTATGGCTGTGGGAGATCCTTCTCAAATACAACCAGTACAGACAATAGATAAAAATATTTTAGGATTTTTAGCACAACACCACAAGATAGTCTCTAAATATCTTGTATCATCAACGCAAGAATTGATGGATTCTGCTAGTAGATATGGCTTTAAAAAACAAGATGGGACATGGATAGGACTTCCTCTCTGGGTTCATCGTCGTTCTAGTGATCCGATGTTCAGTATTTCCAATAAAATTTCTTACGACAACTTAATGGTTCAAGGAAAGGAAAAAGCTCGAGGTTTGGGGAAATGGTTTGATGTTAGTGGGGGTGCTAAGGATAAATATGTTCCTGAGCAAGCTGATTATTTGAAAGAAGAGTTGCAGAAACGACATGAGGAATTTGATGATATTTATGTCATTACTCCTTTTAAAAATGTATCGGTACAACTAGCAAAAGAATTGGATAAAATCGGTTTCACAAAACGAGAAAATGGAAAACCTGTAAATGTAGGGACGGTACATACTTTCCAAGGAAAAGAAAATAAGATTGTGTATTTTGTACTTGGAGCAGATAATATGAGTGAGGGAGCTGCACGTTGGGCTGTCTCTGAACCCAATATCTTAAATGTTGCAGCGACTAGAGCTAAAGAAGAATTTTATATTATTGGAAATAAATCCCTTTACAGAGCCATACAGAGCCCTATTATAAGAGATACTATTAATATTTTAGATGCTTATCAAAGTAGCTAAGTAATAAATCAGAAAGGACACCCACATGTCTAAAGAACTTTCACCTAAATACAATCCAGTCGAGGTTGAGGCTGGTCGCTACCAAAAATGGCTTGATGCGGATGTTTTCAAGCCTTCAGGAGATCAAAAGGCTAAGCCTTATTCAATCGTGATTCCACCACCAAACGTAACTGGTAAACTCCACCTTGGTCACGCTTGGGATACGACTTTGCAGGATATCATCATCCGTCAAAAACGCATGCAAGGCTTTGATACGCTTTGGCTTCCAGGGATGGACCACGCCGGTATTGCGACTCAGGCTAAGGTTGAAGAACGTTTGCGTGGTGAAGGCATTAGCCGTTACGACCTGGGTCGTGAGTCTTTCTTGACGAAAGTCTGGGAATGGAAAGACGAATATGCCGCTACTATCAAGGAACAATGGGGCAAGATGGGTCTCTCTGTAGACTACTCACGTGAGCGTTTCACCCTTGATGAAGGTTTATCAAAAGCGGTTCGCAAGGTCTTTGTCGAGCTTTATAAAAAAGGCTGGATCTATCGTGGTGAGTTTATCATCA
Source organism: Streptococcus oralis (assembly GCF_004127215.1). GTDB lineage: Bacteria > Bacillota > Bacilli > Lactobacillales > Streptococcaceae > Streptococcus > Streptococcus oralis_BD. Next base: position 51,138 of record NZ_QEWJ01000012.1, read on the forward strand.
ACTGGGACCCAGCTGCTCGCACAGCTCTTTCTGATATCGAGGTTATCCACAAGGATGTCGAAGGCGCCTTCTACCACATGAACTACATGCTGGAGGATGGTTCACGCGCCCTTGAAGTGGCGACAACTCGTCCTGAGACTATGTTTGGGGACGTTGCCGTTGCCGTCAATCCAGCAGACCCACGCTACAAGGACTTGATCGGTCAAAACGTCATCCTTCCAATCGCTAATAAACTCATCCCAATCGTTGGGGACGAACATGCAGACCCTGAGTTTGGAACTGGTGTTGTTAAAATCACACCTGCCCACGATCCAAACGACTTCTTGGTTGGTCAACGCCACAACTTGCCACAAGTTAACGTTATGAACGACGACGGAACTATGAACGAGCTTGCCTTCGAATTTGCCGGCATGGATCGTTTTGAAGCACGTAAGGCAGTCGTTGCTAAGCTAGAAGAAATCGGTGCTCTGGTTAAAATCGAAAAACGTGTCCACAGTGTTGGTCACTCAGAGCGTACAGGTGTCGTGGTTGAACCGCGCTTGTCTACGCAGTGGTTTGTCAAGATGGACCAATTGGCTAAGAATGCCATTGCCAACCAAGATACAGAGGACAAGGTAGAATTTTACCCGCCACGCTTTAACGATACCTTCCTCCAATGGATGGAAAATGTCCACGACTGGGTAATCTCCCGTCAGCTCTGGTGGGGTCACCAAATCCCTGCTTGGTACAATGCTGAGGGTGAAATCTATGTGGGCGAAGAGGCTCCAGAAGGTGACGGATGGACTCAAGACGAAGACGTCTTGGACACTTGGTTTAGTTCTGCCCTTTGGCCATTCTCAACCATGGGCTGGCCTGATGTCGACTCAGCAGACTTCAAGCGTTATTATCCAACATCAACCTTGGTGACTGGTTATGATATTATCCCATTCTGGGTATCTCGGATGATTTTCCAAGGTTTGGAATTTACTGGCAAGTCGCCATTCAAAAATGCCTTGATTCACGGTCTCATTCGTGACGAGCAAGGACGTAAGATGTCCAAGTCTCTTGGTAACGGGATTGATCCAATGGATGTTATTGATAAGTACGGAACAGATAGCCTGCGTTGGTTCCTTTCAAACGGCTCTGCACCAGGACAAGACGTGCGCTTCTCTTACGAGAAAATGGATGCTTCATGGAATTTCATTAACAAGATCTGGAACATCTCTCGCTACATCCTTATGAACAATGAAGGTTTGACCCTTGAGCAAGCAACTGCCAATGTGGAGAAAGTTGCCAACAAGGAAGCTGGAAATGTCACTGACCGCTGGATTCTTCACAACCTCAATGAAACCATCGGAAAAGTCACTGAAAACTTTGACAAGTTTGAGTTTGGTGTAGCTGGTCATATCCTCTACAACTTCATCTGGGATGAGTTTGCGGACTGGTATATTGAGTTGACCAAGGAAGTCCTTTATAGCGACAACGAAAAAGAGAAAGTCATCACACGTTCTGTTCTCCTTTATACTTTGGACAAGATCCTTCGTCTCCTTCACCCAATCATGCCATTCGTGACAGAGGAAATCTTTGGACAAATCTCAGAAGGCTCTATCGTCACAGCGGAATACCCAACTGTCAACCCAGCCTTCGAAGACCTTGTAGCTCACACTGGTGTAGAAAGCCTCAAAGACTTGATCCGTGCTGTTCGTAATGCGCGTGCGGAAGTAAACGTTGCTCCAAGCAAGCCTATCACCATTCTTGTTAAGACAAGCGATAGCGACTTGGAATCCTTCTTTAACAGCAATGTCAACTACATCAAACGATTCACAAATCCAGAACACTTGGAAATCGCATCAACTATCCCTGCACCAGAACTGGCTATGTCAAGCGTCATCACAGGAGCAGAAATCTACCTGCCACTGGCAGACCTCCTCAATGTCGAAGAAGAACTAGCTCGTCTCGACAAGGAACTGGCTAAATGGCAAAAAGAACTGGATATGGTCGGTAAGAAACTCTCTAACGAACGCTTCGTAGCCAATGCCAAACCAGAAGTCGTCCAAAAAGAACGCGACAAACAAGCCGACTACCAAGCCAAATACGACGCGACCGTAGCGCGTATTGATGAGATGAAGAAGTTGGTGAAATAAACACAGAAACACGGTGGAATGCCGTGTTTTTTTGGTATAATGAATACAAACAATAAATAACGTAAGATGATAACAGGTAAAATTGTGAAAAGTAATAAGAAAATAAAGAGATTAACTGTGATTGACTTTTTCTGCGGAGCAGGTGGTTTTTCGGAAGGATTTCGTAGAGCAGGCTATGATGTCATTATGGGTATTGATGTTTGGCAACCAGCAATCACGACTCATAATTTTAACCATGGGTTAAACGATAAAGTTAAGAGCGTACTTGATTTTGAAGATATTGATGAAATCAATAAGTTGCCAGACTCGGATATTATCATTGGTAGTCCCCCATGTCAATTATTTTCTCTATCTAATCAAGGCGGGAATGCTAACAAAGATTTTGGTATCCATATGATTAATACTTTTTTTAAGGTAATTGCTGTAAAGAAATTTCAAAAGAATTCTAAACTAAAAGCATGGTTAATGGAAAATGTTCCAAATTCTCAAAACTATGTTCAAGAGGAGTATACTTTTGAAGAATTGGATTTAGTTGATTGGGCTATTTCACAAGGACTTAATCCAAAATCTGTTGCTATAAAATCCAAATATAATGGTGGAGTTTTACAAGCAGATGATTATGGTACTGCACAGACAAGGCGAAGGTTCGTCAGTGGGGAAATAACTAAGACTGGCGAATTTCCGTTTCCTGATAGGGTTCTTAAGAAGAAAGTTACTTTAAATAAATTATTTAGAAATTTTCCAAATCCTTTAAATCAGGCACCTGTGAAATTTGTAACAGATCCGAATTATCCAAATGAGTCTGTTAAGTTTGAGAATTTTAAAGATCATTTTTATGACACAGGTGTCTATCAAGTACAGTGGCAAAAAGCTAGGGATTTGAAACAAAGACATCCTTATATGGGTAAAATGTCATTTCCAGAAAATATGGATAAGCCAAGCCGGACAATTATGGCCACACAGTCAGCTAGTACTAGGGAGGCTATCCTATATAAATCGGATTGTAATAGAAAAGGTGATGGCGAGTATCGATTGCCAACTATCAGAGAAGCAGCTTGTATTATGGGATATCCTCTAGATTATCAATTCTTCGGTGATGAGTCTACAAAGTGGAGACAAATCGGAAATGCTGTTTGCGTTCAATTATCTTTTGCTTTAGCTGTGAAAATTTTAGAACTAATAAATTCACCACTATTACCTGCTAAGATTATAGATAAAGATTTAAGTCAATTTAAATATTTGGATAATAAAAGAATTAAAGATTTCAATAATCCTCCTACGCGAAGTGAAAAAGCATTGTTTAGACAATTTCCTATTAAATCAGGAAATATGACTGTTGATCTAACTAATAAAGTTAATGGAGAAAGTGGAAATTGGGGTGTTGTTGCACATGCGGGTACAGGGAAAGGCTTCAAAAGTATAATTATCTCTCGTTCTAATCAAATGGAAGCTAAAAAAATTCTTCGTAAATTAAAACCTGATTTAATTGAGGAATTGAAAAATAACGAAATTCTTAGGAAATACTCGATAAAACAATTAAATTTAGAAAATAAAAAGTATGGTTTCTTTTCGGATGATGTTTCACATCCATATTATATCATCAATTATATTGGCAAATTAATATACAACCATATAGATAATAACGACATTGATGTTGATGTTTCTGGAACAGAATTCACTCGACTTAAGGATAAGATTCCATTGAGCCAGTTGATGTCTATTTACCTAGTCCCGATAATAATTTACGGAAAATAAATGAATGGAGAATGAAAATGAATTATGATTTAAATGAATTGATAAAAAATGGAGATATTGAAAAAACAACTTTAACAAAACGATTGACTATTGGGGGAGAAACAAAAGACTATCCAGTATATAAATTTCCGTTAGAATGTTTATATTATAATGATCAAAATGGTCGTATTAATACAGTTTACCATCAGTACATATCAAATCATGGTAAATTAACACCAAAAATTGGAGATTCGAAATATAATGAAATATTTGAAAAATTTATTTTTGAGTCTAAAAAGCAAGCTTTGAAAGATACAAAAAAATCTATAGAAGAGAGAGGACAGCAAGAACCGGGGGTTATTCTTGCTGACGGAAGAGTGATTGATGGGAATAGAAGATTTACAGCTCTTCGTAAAATTCAAAAAGGAAGCAACATTAGACGGTATTTTGAAGCAGCAATACTTTCTTTTGATATTCATAATAAAATTGATGAGAAGAAAATAAAAGAATTAGAATTAGATTTACAGCTTGCAAGAGAAGAGAGAGTGAGCTATGATCCAATTGATCGAATTTTTGATGTATATAATACTATTGAAGTTCAGAAATTAATGACTCCCGAAGAATATAAGCAAGCTAGTGGTGCTGGAAATACGAGAGGGATTAATCGAGATTTAAGACTTGCTAAGTTAATCAAAGATTTTCTTAAGATTGTTTCACCAGGCGGAAAACCGGAAGATAAATTTTATATAGCAAGAGAATTGAATTTGGATGGCCCTATAGAATCAATTGAACCGCAATTATCCAAATTGGAACGAAAGAAAGACAAAAAACAAAAAGCAATTAAAATGAATGTCCTTACAATTTTAGCTGTACAAATTGCTAAGTCAGAAATTGGAGATAGAGACATTACAAGAAAAATTCGAGATGTTAAAGATAATATTTTAAATAATCCTGAAATAAAAAAATATTTTACTGAAGCTACTGATGAACATGTGGACAGAATTATTGAGTTCTTTGAAACTAATCCAATAAAACAAGCAAGCGATTTAAAAGATAATTTCAATAAAAATCCTGAAATTGCAGAAGTGGCGAGTAGCTTATTACAAACAACGAATAGACTATCAAATAAAGGAGAGGCTGCAGCAGACCGTAGACAATCTTTAGTAAAGCTACAGGAAATTTTTGATATTTTAGAAGCTATGACCCATGATGATTTAAAAGCACTTCATGAGAATGAATATTTTGAAGCTAAAAAAATTCTTCAAGAAATTCGAGATTTAACGTATAAGCTATCTAGATAGATTTAGGGGGGATTATGGTATTTTCTCAAGTTTTAAGAAGTAAAATTCAACCAACTTATCAGAGTAAAAATTTGGTTCAAGAATTTTATGAACCAATATTGTCTGAAGCAAATATATATAGAAGGGTATCTGCTTATTTTTCTAGTGAAGGTTTAGCTTTGTATTCAAAAGGATTGGATAAGTTGTTCGATAACAATGGCTTTGCACAATTTATTATTTCAACAGATATTTCTGAAGAAGATTTTTTTAAAATACAAGAAGGTTATGAACTCAAAAAAACTTTAGAGCAATTAACTAGACAGCTAAGACAATCGGTATTAAATAGTAAAACCAAAGAATCGTTAGGGAATTTAGCTTTTATGATTGCAAATGGTAATGCGGAGGTAAAATTCGCAATTATTCCATCTGGAAAAGGGATATTTCATGATAAATTTGGATTAATTAGTTCGGATAAGGATATTATTTTCTTTAATGGTTCTGTTAATGAAACCAAAAATGGATTGGAATTAAATTATGAAAGCATATCTGTAGATGTTTCTTGGGACACAAGTATCAATGTACAGTCTAGAATACAGACGAATGAGAAACGATTTGAACGACTGTGGAATAACGAAGAGCCTAATATTCTCACTGTAGATGCTACAGAAGTAGTCTATTCTGAGTTAAAGAAATATCAGATGCATTCTTCAATTAATCTTGAGGATACAAAAGATTCGGTCTTTGAGGGTGTCTATTTTTGTATGAAAGATGAAACAACGGTTTTTCGTCAAGATAGTTCTTTTAATAGAATCACTAGTATCGATAGGTATCTAAACCTGGAATCGGATTTATCAGAAGAGTATTTTGAAGAGGATAACTCAACTATTAAGAGTGAATTTTCTTACATGGATATTGAGTATGTTATTGAAGTTACGAAGAAAAGATGTGAGAGAAGGGGTATATTAGTCAAGATATCGGATGATGTTCGGGAATATCTAAATTCAAATCGGTATTCTATTGAACAATATAAGAAATTAGGTATTTATTTAAAGTCTCCTGAACAATACGCAATTCATGGAGAGCAAGAAAAGTTTGAAGAGTTTGTTTCTGTAGTTGAATCAGAGGTTATTCGACCATTTAAAAAGTTGCAACTTGAGGCGGCTTTCTATGAATACAGGATGGCTAGAGCTGCGAACTTTTCCGTGCCGGGTTCTGGTAAAACTGCGATGATTTTAGCTGTTTTTGCATTTTTGAATTCCTCGAAAGTTGAAAGTGAGCATGTGGATAATCTATTGGTTATTTGTCCTATTAATGCTTTCAGCAGTTGGAAAGAAGAATTTAAACAAGTATTTGGAAATAAGAAACAGTTAGAAGTAATTGATTGTCAAAGTTCTAAAGATTTTGCTTTCGATTTATCTTTGAACTGGAAAATATCGAATCTTGTATTAGTGAATTATGAATCGTTGACAAAATACAAAGACAAGTTGCAGGAATTGTTGTCAATTAAGACAATGATTGTCTTTGATGAAGTTCATAGAATAAAAAATCCTTTTGGCATTCGTGCTCAGGCTGCTTTGGAACTAGTTAAAAATTTGCGATTTAAATTTGTTTTAACAGGAACTCCAATACCTAATTCATATCAAGATATTTATAATTTTCTTCACTTATTGTATGCAAATGAATACAATGCATTTTTTAGATGGAATTTAGATGAATTAAAAAATCCTAGTGTTAGGAAAATTGATGAAATAAACAAAGCTTTGATGCCTTTCTTCTGGCGCTTAAATAAGAACGATTTGGGGGTGCCTAAACCGGAACCAGATATATTTTTTGTTGTGGAACCTAGCGAGGAACAGAAACAATTAGCACAGTCCATATACTATAATGAATCGTCGAGTTTAGCCAGATTAATTCGATTGATACAAGCGTCTACAAATCCTGAATTACTTAACAAAAGGATTGAATATAAAGATATGTGGTTTGCAGACGATAATGATAAAAATGACACAATAGAAATTTCGGAAGATTTGTTTTATAGTAGATTAGAAACACCCTCTATTTCAGCTATAAAAGAGGCAAAAGGATATGATGAGTATGATTTTTCAAGTATGATTTCTCCTAAATTTGAAAAAGGTATTCAAAAAATTCAAGAGCTGGTATCTGAAGGGAAAAAAGTTATAGTCTGGGCAATTTTTGTTAATACAATGAAAAAAATCAAAAATAGACTTAACCAAATGGGGATTCAAGCTAATTTAATTTATGGAGGCACAGAAGTTTCTGATAGACAAAAATTAATTAATGATTTTCGCTTTGGTGATACTATGGTAATGATTTCTAATCCTCAAACATTAGGTGAGTCAGTATCGCTTCATAGAGAAGTACATGATGCCCTGTATTTTGAGTATAATTTTAATTTAACTTTCATGCTTCAATCTCGAGATAGAATTCACAGACTAGGTCTAGAGGATAATCAATATACCAGATATTATTATTTGCAAACAAAATCTGAACCAGCTGATAGTGGTAATGCAGGCTATGTTGACGAGAAAATATATAGAAAATTGAAGAAGAAAGAAGAAACTATGTATAATGCTATTGATAATGGCGATTTAAAAATAGAATTTTCTCAAAATGAAATAGATGAAGCAATCAGTATCATTGATGAGGAGAGAAATCGTATTTTAAAAAACACTAAATTAAAGTGAAACTAGTTTGCTTTTAACTAAATACCGCTATTTCTATTGCTTGTGTATTAAATTTACCATGTGATAAAATCAATTGATTCTTACTTAATAAATCATAAACAAATCTATTTTAACCTTTGACTATTCCGCAAAATTATCGTACAATAAAGAGTACATGATAAAATGAGGTCAGAGTCTGTCTGCTCTGGCGATAGTAGTAAAAATGAGGAGAAACGCTTTGGAATTAGAAGTATTTGCTGGGCAAGAAAAAAGTGAACTATCTATGATTGAGGTAGCGCGTGCTATCTTGGAACTTCGTGGTCGCGAACATGAGATGCATTTTAGCGATCTTGTAAACGAAATTCAAAATTACCTTGGAACATCAAATAGCGATATCCGTGAAGCTTTGCCTTTGTTCTACACAGAGTTGAACTTTGACGGTAGCTTCATCTCTCTTGGAGATAACAAATGGGGTCTTCGTTCATGGTATGGTGTGGACGAAATTGACGAAGAAATCATCGCTCTTGAAGAAAGTGACGACGATGAAGTAGTACCAAAAGCTAAGAAGCAGCGTGTCAATGCCTTTATGGATGGTGATTCAGATGCTATTGACTACAATGCAGATGATCCAGAAGACGAAGACGCATATGAAGCAGACCCAGCTCTTTCATACGATGATGAAAATCCAGATGATGAGAAAAATGAAGTGGAAGCTTATGATGCAGAAATCAACGAAATCGCTCCTGATGACTTGGGTGAAGATGTGGATCTCAACGAAGAAGACGATGAGTTTTCAGACGATGACGCTGAAACGAGTGAAGAAGAGTAAAAGACTTCACAGAGGAGATTACCTGATCTCCTTTTTTCATTGCCCTAATCCATGTTTCCTCATTTGTCCTAGAGCCTTTTTTGTGTTACAATGAAAGGTATGAAAGCTAAGAAATTATGGATGACTGGCTTGACTGTGGCTGGTCTAAGTGCCCTTGCTTTGGGGGCTAAAAAAGCAGTAGATAATCACAAACTCATGAAGACTCAAGAGGAGTTGGCCGCTATCGTGCGTGAGCTTTTCTCAGATATGGGAGAGATTGCGACTCTATATGTTCAAGTCTACGAAAGTAGTCTAGAGCGACTTGTCGGAGGAGTCATTTTCGAGGATGGTCGTCACTATACCTTTGTCTATGAAAATGAAGATCTGGTCTACGAGGAGGAAGTCTTATGATTACTCCCGATAGTATAGAAGAACTCGCAGGTTTTGTCGAGCAGGATGGCAAGAAAGTCTTCCTTTTTGTGGCGGACTGGTGTGGCGATTGTCGTTATATCTATCCTGCCTTGCCAGAAATTGAGGAGACCAATCCAGAGTTCACCTTTATTCGAGTGGACCGAGACCAGTATATGGATTTGGCCAAACTCTGGGATGTTTATGGAATCCCCAGCCTTGTTGTACTAGAAAAGGACAAGGAAATTGGCCGTTTTGTCAATCGCGACCGTAAAAGCAAGCAACAAATTAATGACTTTTTAGCAGGACTGAAATAGGAGAAAAAGGAAACAATGATTTTTACATATAACAAAGAACATGTCGGTGATGTCCTTATGGTCATCGTGCAAAATAGCGGAGATGCCAAACTGGATGTGGAACGCAAAGGCAAGATAGCCCGTGTTTTCCTCAAAGAAAATGGGGAAACAGTGGCTTGGAATATTTTTGAAGTTTCAAGTTTATTTGAAATTACAGAGCGCGGTCAAATCTTTTTATCAGATGAGCAAGTCGCTCGTTTAAACCAAGAGTTGCAGGCGGAAGGTTTTACAGAAAAAATTGTTAATGATAAGGAACCTAAGTTTGTTGTCGGTGAGATTGTCGACATGGTAGCACACCCAGATAGTGACCACCTTAATATCTGCCAAGTTGCAGTCGCAAGTGATAAAACGGTGCAAATCGTTGCGGGGGCTCCTAATGCGCGTGTTGGTTTGAAAACCATTGTAGCTCTTCCTGGAGCGATGATGCCCAAAGGTAATCTCATTTTCCCAGGCGAACTTCGTGGCGAAAAAAGTTTTGGCATGATGTGCAGCCCTCGTGAACTTGCCTTGCCAAATGCTCCGCAAAAACGTGGGGTCATTGAATTATCAGAAGACCAAGTTGTCGGAACTCCATTCGACCCAGCTAAACACTGGACTGCCTAGGAAGTTGTCAGAATATTATACACCAGATAGGAGGAAATAAGATGACAAAAAATGTCGTGATTACAGGAGCGACATCAGGAATTGGTGAAGCGATTGCGCGTGCTTATCTGGATCAGGGTGAGAATATCGTCCTAACTGGACGACGGACAGACAGACTAGAAGCCCTCAAGTCGGAGTTTGCAGAAACTTTTCCAAATCAAACAGTTTGGATTTTTCCGCTGGATGTGACGGATATGACCATGGTGAAGACCGTCTGCTCTGATATTCAAGAAAGAGTAGGTCAGATTGATATCTTGGTCAATAACGCCGGACTGGCTCTAGGCTTGGCACTCTATCAGGACTATGAAGAGTTGGATATGCTGACCATGTTGGATACCAATGTCAAAGGTTTGATGGCAGTTACCCGTTGTTTCTTGCCTTCCATGGTAGCAGCCAATCATGGTCATATTATCAATATGGGGTCAACTGCAGGTATATACGCCTATGCTGGTGCCGCAGTTTATTCAGCCACCAAGGCTGCAGTCAAGACTTTTTCAGATGGTCTGCGAATTGATACCATCGCAACGGACATCAAGGTGACAACCATTCAACCGGGGATTGTTGAAACAGATTTTTCTACAGTACGTTTTCATGGTGACAAAGAGCGGGCTGCGACAGTCTATCAGGGAATTGAAGCCTTGCAGGCACAAGACATCGCAGACACAGTAGTCTATGTGACCAGCCAACCCCGTCGTGTGCAGATTACAGATATGACTATTATGGCCAATCAGCAGGCAACAGGATTTATGGTTCATAAAAAGTAAAAAATTTTCCTCGAAAAGTTACAAATTTCTGTAACTTTTTTTGATTTCCTGCGAATAGATAAGTAGGAGGAAGAAAAATGTATAATAAAGTTATCATGATCGGGCGCTTGACGTCTACACCAGAATTGCACAAAACCAACAATGACAAGTCAGTAGCGCGCGCAACGATTGCTGTGAACCGTCGTTACAAAGACCAAAATGGGGAACGTGAAGCCGACTTTGTCAATATGGTTCTTTGGGGCAGACTAGCAGAAACCTTGGCAAGTTATGCAACTAAAGGTAGTCTCATTTCTGTGGATGGGGAACTACGTACCCGTCGCTACGAGAAAAATGGCCTGACCAACTATGTGACAGAAGTTCTCGTGACAGGATTCCAACTCTTGGAAAGCCGCGCCCAACGTGCCATGCGTGAAAATAACGCAGGTCAAGACTTGGCGGACTTGGTTTTGGAAGAGGAGGAATTGCCATTTTAATACTCTTCGAAAATCTCTTCAAACCACATCAGCTTCATCTTGCCGTAGGTATAGGTAACTGACTTCGTCAGTCTTATCTACAACCTCAAAACTGTGTTTTTAGTAGCCTGTGGCTAGCTTCCTAGTTTGTACTTTGATTTTCATTGAGTATAAAGATTGAAAAGTCTGAGTTGGTCTCAGGCTTTTTATCTTGAGAAAGTCAGACTTTTTTCTTGACTATTTCTGACCAAGTGATACAATAGAACTATGGGTTAGCACTCAGACATAAAGAGTGCTAACAATATCTATCTCATTATGGAGGAAAGCAAATGTTGAAACCATTAGGAGACCGTGTGGTCTTGAAAATCGAAGAAAAAGAACAAACCGTTGGAGGCTTTGTCCTTGCAGGCTCAGCCCAAGAAAAAACAAAAACAGCCCAAGTTGTAGCTACTGGACAAGGTGTTCGTACCTTGAATGGCGACTTGGTCGCTCCAAGTGTTAAGGCTGGAGACCGTGTCTTAGTTGAAGCTCATGTAGGTATTGATGTCAAAGATGGAGATGAAAAGTATATCATCGTAGGTGAAGCTAACATCTTGGCAATTGTGGAAGAATAATAGAAGGAGAAAGTAAGTATGTCAAAAGAAATTAAATTTTCATCTGATGCTCGTTCAGCTATGGTTCGTGGTGTCGATATCCTTGCAGACACTGTTAAAGTAACCTTGGGACCAAAAGGTCGTAACGTTGTTCTTGAAAAATCATTCGGTTCACCCTTGATTACCAATGACGGTGTGACCATTGCCAAAGAAATCGAGTTGGAAGACCATTTTGAAAATATGGGTGCCAAATTGGTATCAGAAGTCGCTTCTAAAACCAACGATATCGCAGGTGACGGAACGACAACTGCAACTGTTTTGACCCAAGCTATCGTCCGTGAAGGAATCAAGAACGTCACAGCAGGTGCCAACCCAATCGGTATTCGTCGGGGGATTGAAGCAGCGGTTGCTGCAGCTGTAGAAGCCTTGAAAAACAATGCCATCCCTGTTGCCAATAAAGAAGCTATCGCTCAAGTTGCTGCCGTATCTTCTCGTTCTGAAAAAGTCGGTGAATACATCTCTGAAGCCATGGAAAAAGTTGGTAAAGACGGAGTCATCACCATTGAAGAGTCACGTGGTATGGAAACAGAACTTGAAGTTGTAGAAGGAATGCAGTTTGACCGTGGTTACCTATCACAGTATATGGTGACAGATAGCGAAAAAATGGTGGCTGACCTTGAAAATCCATACATCTTGATTACAGATAAGAAGATTTCCAATATCCAAGAAATCTTGCCACTTCTAGAAAGCATTCTCCAAAGCAATCGTCCACTCTTGATTATTGCAGATGATGTGGACGGCGAAGCTCTTCCAACCCTTGTCTTGAACAAGATTCGTGGAACCTTCAACGTGGTAGCAGTTAAGGCACCTGGCTTTGGTGACCGTCGTAAAGCTATGCTGGAAGACATCGCTATTTTGACAGGTGGAACTGTCATCACAGAAGATCTTGGTCTTGAGTTGAAAGACGCGACGATTGAAGCGCTTGGTCAAGCAGCGAGAGTGACTGTGGACAAAGATAGTACGGTTATCGTAGAAGGTGCTGGCAATCCTGAAGCCATTTCCCACCGTGTTGCAGTTATCAAGTCACAAATCGAAACCACAACTTCAGAATTCGACCGTGAAAAACTCCAAGAGCGCTTGGCAAAATTGTCAGGTGGTGTCGCTGTTATCAAGGTCGGAGCCGCAACTGAAACTGAGTTGAAAGAAATGAAACTCCGCATCGAAGATGCCCTCAACGCTACTCGTGCAGCTGTTGAAGAAGGTATCGTTGCAGGTGGTGGAACAGCTCTTGCCAACGTGATTCCAGCTGTTGCTGCCTTGGAATTGACAGGAGACGAAGCAACAGGCCGCAATATTGTTCTCCGTGCCTTGGAAGAACCTGTTCGTCAAATCGCCCACAATGCAGGATTCGAAGGGTCAATCGTCATTGACCGCTTGAAGAATGCTGAGCTTGGTACAGGCTTCAATGCAGCAACTGGTGAGTGGGTTAATATGATTGAAGAAGGAATCATCGACCCAGTTAAGGTTAGTCGTTCTGCCCTTCAAAATGCAGCATCTGTAGCCAGCTTGATCTTGACAACAGAAGCAGTTGTAGCCAATAAACCAGAACCAGTAGCCCCAGCTCCAGCCATGGATCCAAGCATGATGGGCGGCATGATGTAAGCTTTCTATACTAAACAATTAAAAATCATCAAAAGGAGGGAAGCACATTCCCTCCTTTTAAGTTTTTCTCTTCTAAATTGATTTGAGCTCTCCTAACTTATATGATAAAATAAGACTAGAAAAAGGAGAAGAACATGATTGATGTAGAAGAAATTCTGAGCAAGATGAATCCCAATCAGAAGATTAATTATGACCGTGTTATGCAGAAAATGGTTCAGGTTTGGGAAAAGAATGAGCAGCGGCCAACTATTCTCATGCATGTTTGCTGTGCTCCTTGCAGTACCTATACCCTAGAATACCTGACCAAATACGCTGATGTGACCATCTATTTTGCTAATTCCAATATCCATCCCAAGGCAGAATATCACAAGCGTGCCTATGTCACCAAGAAATTTGTCAGTGATTTCAATGAGCGAACAGGAAATACGGTTCAGTATCTAGAAGCTCCCTACGAACCAAATGAATACCGTAAGTTAGTCAGAGGACTAGAGGAAGAACCAGAAGGTGGCGACCGTTGCAAGGTTTGTTTTGACTACCGTTTGGACAAAACAGCGCAAGTGGCTATGGATTTGGGCTTTGACTACTTTGGTTCAGCCTTGACCATCAGTCCCCATAAGAATTCTCAAACAATCAACAGTATTGGGATCGATGTGCAAAAGATTTATACCACCCACTATCTTCCAAGTGATTTCAAGAAAAATCAAGGCTACAAGCGTTCGGTGGAGATGTGCGAGGAGTATGATATCTATCGTCAATGTTATTGTGGATGCGTCTATGCAGCTCAAGCCCAAAACATTGATCTTGTTCAAGTTAAGAAGAATGCCACGGCTTTTTTGTTGGATAAGGATGTTGAGAAAGACTATTCCCACATCAAGTTTACTGTTACTAAATTAGATATATAGAAATCAACCCAGCTGAAAAGCTGGGTTTTTCAAATAAAAAACCAGGGTTCTCACCCCAGTTTGACAACTTTACCGATTCTTTAGTTCTATGTAGCGTTTGTACCAAATGTTGACATAGGCCTCTGAGAAAGGACCGCGTCCATTGTTAATCCAATCAACAAGGATTTTAACATGCTCTTTCAAAATATAGTCTAAATCATCAGAATACTTCATCTTACGTTTGTGACGCTCATACTCCTCAACGTCTAAGAGACGCTTTTCACCATCAGTGAAGACCTTAACATCCAAATCATAATCAATGTATTTCAGGGCTTCCTCATCTAGATAGTAGGGGCTAGCCATATTGCAATAGTAGGAAATCCCATTATCGCGAATCATAGCAATGATATTAAACCAATATTTTTTGTGAAAGTAAACAATAGCCGGTTCTCGAGTCACCCAACGACGACCGTCACTTTCGGTAACAAGTGTGTGGTCGTTGACGCCGATAATGGCGTTCTCTGTTGTTTTTAGTACCATGGTGTCCCGCCAAGTACGGTGAAGACTCCCATCATGCTTATAACTTTGAATTGTAATAAAGTCGCCTTCTTTTGGAAGTTTCATAACTAACCAACTTTCTACAATTTATAAGTTTATCGTTTACTATTATATCATAAATTGGTCTAATTTTTTTGAATTTTACACGAAAATGTTAAAGATATTCTCTGAGAGCGCTGGCTATATCCGAAAAGTCATAGCCTTTTCTAGCTAAAACTTGGGTCAAACGTTGCTTTAGTTCGTATCCTTCATATTTACGAGCATACTTGGCATATTGTTTGTCTAGCTCTTTAAAAATGAGTTCCTGGGTCGTTTCTTGGTCAACTTGACTATCCAAGCCATCAAAGGCACTTTTAGCATCAGAATAGGAGAAGCCTTTGTTAGTCAAGTTTTGAATAATCTTATCTTGTAAAGCACGAGCAGGAAGCTTTCCAGTGTATTTTTTGAGCAATTTCTCAGCTACACGTTGAGCGACTTCTGTAAAATCAAAATCCTTTAGAACATCTTCAATAGTTGATTTAGCAACTCCTTTTTGAGCTAGTTTCTGAGTCAGCACATAAGGCCCCTTATCTCCAGAAAATTGATTGAAGTTGATAATAGCATAAGCATACTGACGGTCATTAATCCAATTATCTTCTTTTAGATTAGCGATAACCTGACTAGCGATTGTATCTTCAATATCATACTTTTTCAGATACTCTCGCACTTCTTTTTCTGTACGAGCCTTGAAGGATAAGTGGTAGAGGGCTAGGTTTTTTCCGTAGGAAAATTGTGCGAAGGTCTGGATCTCTGTAAACTCTTCGGGGCTAATTTCCTTATCCTTGGTCAACATAAAGCGAACAATGGTATCCTCTGTAATGTAGCAGGTTTGGTCGCTATCAAGTTCTAGCAGATAGAGTCGTTTTTTCTTTTCAAGTTTTGTGATTTTCATAGTTCTATTATACCCCAAAATGTGATAAGATAGGGGTATGAATCTAAAAGTCAAACAAAAAATTCCATTAAAAATTAAGCGTATGGGTATCAATGGTGAAGGAATCGGTTTTTACCAGAAAACCCTTGTTTTTGTGCCTGGTGCCCTCAAGGGAGAAGATATCTATTGTCAGATTACTTCTATTAAACGTAACTTTGTTGAAGCCAAATTGCTAAAGGTTAATAAGAAGTCTAAATTTCGAGTGGTACCAGCTTGTACGATTTATAATGAATGTGGTGGTTGCCAAATCATGCACCTTCACTATGACAAACAGTTAGAGTTCAAAACGGATTTGCTCCACCAAGCCCTGAAAAAATTTGCTCCTGCAGGATATGAAGATTATGAAATCCGTCCAACTATCGGAATGCAGGAACCAAAGTACTACCGTGCTAAACTACAATTTCAAACACGAAAATTCAACAATCAGGTCAAGGCAGGTTTATATGCACAAAACTCTCATTACCTTGTCGAGTTGAAAGACTGCTTGGTGCAAGATAAGGAAACCCAAGTGATTGCGAATCGCCTAGCTGAGCTTCTTACTTACCATCAAATTCCCATTACCGATGAGAGAAAAACGCTAGGCGTTCGCACCATCATGGTCCGCCGAGCAAGAAAAACTGGACAAGTCCAGATTATCATCGTCACAAATTGCCAGCTTAATTTAAATCAACTGGTTAAAGACCTCGTCAAGGATTTTCCAGAACTCGTTACAGTTGCGGTCAATACAAATACAGCAAAAACAAGTGAAATCTATGGTGAAAAGACGGAAGTTATATGGGGCCAAGAGAGTATTCAAGAAGGAGTACTCGACTATGAGTTTTCTCTCTCCCCCCGTGCCTTCTATCAGCTTAATCCTGAGCAAACCGAAATTCTCTATAATGAAGCTGTCAAAGCCCTGGATGTTAGTGAAGAAGATCATCTGATTGATGCTTATTGTGGTGTCGGGACGATTGGATTCGCCTTTGCAAAGAAAGTCAAAACTCTTAGAGGTATGGATATTATCCCAGAAGCCATTGAAGATGCCAAGCGAAATGCTCGAAGAATGGGATTTGACAATACCTATTATGAAGCAGGTACAGCTGAAGATATTATTCCCCGCTGGTATCAAGAGGGATATAGGGCCGATGCCCTGATAGTCGACCCTCCTAGGACGGGTTTAGACGACAAATTATTAGATACGATCCTAACCTATGTACCGGAAAAAATGGTTTATGTATCTTGCAATGTATCGACATTAGCTCGAGATTTGGTTAAACTAGTAAAAGTTTATGATCTCCAGTATATCCAGTCAGTCGATATGTTCCCACACACTGCACGGACAGAAGCAGTCGTTAAGTTAGTGAAGAAAAGAAAAAATCAAATTCACTGAAAAAGTTCTTGACAAAGGAGAAAAAGTAGGTATAATAGAAAGAGTTGAAAAGCTCAGGTCCGTTGGTCAAGGGGTTAAGACACCGCCTTTTCACGGCGGTAACACGGGTTCGAATCCCGTACGGACTATGGTGTATCGCAGGGTTGA
>NZ_QEWJ01000130.1 GCF_004127215.1 Streptococcus oralis
GGCTACTGGCCGCTGATCGCGGCGCTGTTCGTGATGGGCCTGGGCATGGGCGGCACGATGATGCCGATCATGACCGCCGCGCTGGCGACGCTCTCGGCGCGCAACGTGGCCCGCGGCTCGACCTTCCTCAACATCACCCAGCAGGTCGCGGCCTCGATGGGCACGGCGCTGTTCTCGGTGCTGCTGACCAACGGGTTCAAGGACAGCCCGACGATCGCGCTCGGCACGGCCTTCAACGCGCTGCAGGACTCCCCGCAGCGCCTGGCCGCCTTCCTCGAGCAGCAGGGCCTCGCGCCCTCCGACCTGGCCGGCCTGCAGGGCCGCGTGGTCGCGGAGATGGCCGACACCTTCGGGTTCGTGTTCTGGGTCGCGACCGGGCTGGTCGCGACCCAGAACACGAACC
>NZ_QEWJ01000131.1 GCF_004127215.1 Streptococcus oralis
GAGACAAGAGCCAGGGTAATCTTACAGGGAAGAAACGAGTGTCTAGAGAGAATGGAGCAGGCCATTCCAAGCTCGAGGAGAAACTTAGAAACCGACAAGAAATCCAGAAAAAGGAAAACTATCCTACCTGGAAAGGGGGAGGAGTCAGACTGGTCTGAGATGGCTTTGAAACTCTGTGTGCTTGGAGGTTGTCAGGAAAACTTAGCCTTCTGAGGTTGTGTATGACATCATGGCGAACATGTCCCCCGAGATGGCCGCATGGTTACAGTCTGAGGATTGGCCTAGGCTGGGCTATTAAAGGGAGACATACCCAGAAACAGCTTTGAGAAACAAAAGCGGGCACTGAAACTGGAAGAGATCAAACAGACTCTGATTCCAGGCATAAGAAAGGAATCCTTGGCAA
>NZ_QEWJ01000132.1 GCF_004127215.1 Streptococcus oralis
ACACCAGAACATGGACTGATGAACCATGTGGACATGGTCCCAGTCAGTGGCGTTTTAAGACAGGAGTGTGATAGGCAGTGGGAGCAGCTCACCCAGGCACAGGCAGTAAGTTGGTGCATTGCATGTAGAGAATTTAAAAACAAGAATAAAACCAAAAAAAATTGGTTTGCTTTTTATTATTATATTCTAGCAACTCTAAACAATGTCACTGTTAAAATAGCCTTCCGTCTTGGGGCAGACTTTTCTATGTACCCTTGTTCCTCTTTTTGTTAAAGAACGTTGATAGCTTTATTCAACAAACTGGAGCAGTCCAGGTATCAAACAACAGGCAAATGGATAAACAAACTGCGGTGTGTTCACGCAATAAAATACTACTCAGCAATAAAAGAGAAAAGTTACTG
>NZ_QEWJ01000133.1 GCF_004127215.1 Streptococcus oralis
GTTCGGGATCGCCGGGCCCGACGCCCAGGCCCAGCAGGCGGCCCTTCACGACACTCATCATTCGCGCTCCGTGGCCAGGGCGTTCACCGCCGCGGCGGCCATGGCGCTGCCGCCACGGCGACCGCGGACGATCACGTAGGGCACCCCGCGGCTATCGGCGGCGAGCATCTCCTTGGATTCCGCGGCGCCGACGAAGCCGACCGGGAAGCCCAGGATCAGCGCCGGTTTCGGCGCGCCGGCGTCGAGCATTTCCAGCAGGTAGAACAGCGCGGTCGGCGCGTTGCCGATCACCACCACGCTGCCCTCCAGGTGCTCGCGCCAGTGCTCCAGGGCCACCGCCGAGCGGGTATTGCCGAGTTCCGTGGCGAGCGCCGGCACGTCCGCTTCGTTGAGGGTGCAGA
>NZ_QEWJ01000134.1 GCF_004127215.1 Streptococcus oralis
GCTGAGCTCTGTCCTTCCCAAATTCATTGGTGAAATCCTAACCCCTAGTACCTCAGAAGGTGAGTATGTTTGGAGATAGGGTCATTAAGGAGGTAACTAAGTTAAAACAAGGTCATTAGGGTGGGCCCTAATCCAATCTGACCGGTGTCCTTATAAGAAGAGGAAATGTGGACACACAGAGAGGCCCCAGGGGTGCACAAAGAGGAAAGGCCATGTGAGGACACAGAGACAAGGCAGCCACGTGCAAGCCAGGGAGAGAGGCCTCAGGAGAAACCAAACCTGCCAACACCTTGGTCTTGGACTTCCAGCCTCCAGAACGGTGAGAAGTAAATTTCTGTTGCTTAAGCCCCCTTCCTGTGGTATTTTGTTATGGCAGCCCGAGCAGACACACCGTACAACAC
>NZ_QEWJ01000135.1 GCF_004127215.1 Streptococcus oralis
GGATGTAGTTCGTATTGGAATAGGCGTGCCGCGCACCGGGCGCAAACGCCAGCGGCCGCTCGGCCACCTCTGCGAGCAATTCACGGGGGGCTGGATTCGTCGGCATCAACCGCAGGAAGTTGTCTTCATTCAGATAGTTGGGAATGCCTGAGGTATGGCTCAGCAGCTGCAGCAGCGAAGTGGATGCCCATACGGAAGGCAACCCTTCGACGTACTCGCCGATGGGCGCGGTGACGTCGAGCAGATGCCGCTGCTGGAGCCGGAATATCAGCAGGGCCGTGAACAGCTTGGTGATCGACCCCAGTTCGAACACGGTATGGCGATCAATCGGTGCAGGCCGGGTGTCATTGAGCCGCCCGGTCGTGGACAGCGCGGCAATGCGCCCGTGATCGACCAGAA
>NZ_QEWJ01000136.1 GCF_004127215.1 Streptococcus oralis
CTCTTAAACAAAGCTTATGAGTAGTGAAAAATTATGAAGCAATTCCTCTCTTTAAATTTGGCATAGTCGTACCATATTACATTACTGGGATTCACGCCTTGAAAAGGAGGGTTTAGAGAAAAGCCAATAAGACAAATACTGTAATATCTGAGAAGACCGATTAGAAAAATCAGAATTTGAAGAAAGACTGTTGAATGATTATTTGTATCTTGTTATGCTGGGAGACCACATTGGGCAATAAGACAATTTTCATCTACCGTTATAACTTCTTTCCTTTGATGTATAATGGTCCCCTTTAAAATGCAAATACCTTATAAAAAGGTGGAGTTTTTGCCACCCTTTTTCTTTTTCAAAAAAAAAATCTACTTACTGACACCTTTAACAAGGTCAATTGACAGC
>NZ_QEWJ01000137.1 GCF_004127215.1 Streptococcus oralis
ATACGCTCGCTGATGTACTTGCTGATGCTGATGCACTCGTTGAAGCAGATACGCTCGCTGATGTACTTGCTGATGCTGATGCACTCGTTGAAGCAGATACGCTCGCTGATGTACTTGCTGATGCTGATGCACTTGTTGAAGCCGACGCGCTCGCTGATGTACTTGCACTTACTGAGGCACTCGTTGAAGCAGACGCGCTCGCCGAAGTACTTGCTGATGCTGACGCGCTCGTTGAAGCCGAGGCACTCGCCGATGTACTTGCTGATGCTGATGCACTCGTTGAAGCAGATACGCTCGCTGATGTACTTGCTGATGCTGATGCACTCGTTGAAGCAGATACGCTCGCTGATGTACTTGCTGATGCTGATGCACTCGTTGAAGCAGATACGCTCGCTGATG
>NZ_QEWJ01000138.1 GCF_004127215.1 Streptococcus oralis
GATTTCCTCTACTCTATCATCCAGCTCATTGATCCGTTCTTCTGTGTTATCTACTTTGCTATTGAGTCCCTCTAGTGAATTGTTCATTTACATTATTGTATCTTTCTGTTCAGATTGTTTTCTTTTTATATTTTCCAATTCTTTGTTGAAGTTCTCACTGTGTTCATCTAATCTCCCAAGATCAGTAAGCATCCTTATGAGTATTAGTTTATGCTCTTTATCACTTAGATTGTTCATTTCTCTTTCATTTAGTTTTTTTTAATGAGAATTAGTCATATTTCCTTATTTGGAACATGTTCCTTTGTCTCCACATTTTGCCTATTTCTCTGTGCTTATATCTATGTTTCAGGAAGATCAGCTACATCTCCCAGTTTTGGAGATGTGGCCTTATGTAAGAG
>NZ_QEWJ01000139.1 GCF_004127215.1 Streptococcus oralis
GATTACGGAACGGAATAACCTGCGCACGTCCATCGACTTTCACAATCTGATAGAACTGCGGCAAGTTAAAGTTGATGAAGCTTGAGCCGTAGGTAAAGCGATCGTGCGATGACGAATAGAAACGGCTCACATCGCGAACCAAATCTTCTTTGCTCCCTTCGCAGTGGTGATAAACCTCTGCACGGTTGGTTTCATCCAGAATGTAAATATTAAATCCAGATTCATCATCCGCCTCTTCGAAGAAGAACTGAATAATCCCTTCGCTGGCATAGCCATCCACCACCTGCGGCAGACTGACCGGATTGGTTTCGACCTGAACGGACAGGCTGTGCAGCTTGTTGTGCGAGATGGCACCATAAAACTCGATCGCGTTTTCCAGTTTTTGCACGGACACATTC
>NZ_QEWJ01000013.1 GCF_004127215.1 Streptococcus oralis
TTACTCAGAGTTAAGTGACGATAGCCTAGGAGATACACCTGTACCCATGCCGAACACAGCAGTTAAGCCCTAGAACGCCGGAAGTAGTTGGGGGTTGCCCCCTGTGAGATATGGAAGTCGCTTAGCTTTTATCCGCCATAGCTCAGTTGGTAGTAGCGCATGACTGTTAATCATGATGTCGTAGGTTCGAGTCCTACTGGCGGAGTTAGAAAAAAGAACACCATTGGTGTTTTTTTTTGTTTTAGTTATGTGATTATTAGTCCGTCTCGCTCCGTGAGGTGCGCGTCGAAGATTATACCAAAAAACTCCAAGCGCGAAACAATAAAGGTGTTCAAGCCAATTGTAAAGCGAAAGGAGAAAAATATGGCACAAAAGGCTCATAGTTTATCGCACACAAAGTGGCAAGGTGTTAAGATTATTGAAGGTCGCTTAATGCCAGACCATGTACATATGTTAGTAAGTATTCCACCTAGAATTAACGTTGTAAGTTTCATGGGTTATTTAAAAGGTAAAAGTGCACTCATGATGTTTGATAGACACACCAACCTCAAGTATAAGTTTGGGAATCGGCATTCTTAGGTGAAAGGTTACTACGTGAGTACAGTAGAACTTAATGGAGCCACAATTAAGAAATATATTCAAGAGCAGGAAAAGTATGATACTGCACTAGATAAATAGAGTGTAAAAGAATATGAGGATCCCTTTAGGTATAGTGGTAAGTAACACTCAAGCCTCTTTGAGAGGTAAGTGACGAGTCAAGAGCAATAAGTCTTGAACAATGTAAAAGCGAGGATCTTTTGGCGCTGGCTGATAATTTAGGCTTATATCCCTAGTGCATACTACCCATTAGAGGGTGGTTCTGATTTTATAAATGAAGTAGACTTCTCAAAATTCAAAACTTAATTTTTGCATCTATAAATGCCTCTTTATTTTATTTTATTTTCAGTTCGTTTAGCTTTAAATTCTGCTTTTATAGGATTTAAAGCTTTTTTAGTTTTTATTTTTGTTAGACTAGTGTTAATAATAAGAAAGGGATTTTTTATATGCTTCAAAAATTTTATGATCGAGCATTTGTCTTTTTGAAACTTGTTGAACAAGAATATGCTTCTTTAGGTCAGAGTCGTGCTGAGTGGGAATCACTTCATCTTCGTTTTTTACTTTATTACTTGATAAGATTTAGAATTACAAGTGTTAAAGACTTTAATTTATATCATTTTCAGACGGCCTATCGCTTGTATCTTGATAAATTCTTTCTAGAAGGTGCTATCCTAAACTAGTGAGGATCATATATATCATTTATCACGAACAATAAGGAACATTGAATTTGTGAATTTAAGGATTTTATTTAAAATATGTGGTTTTGAATTTTATAATTTACAGAAATTCCAAATCTTTTCTATTGTTTCTTCTTGATAAAATAGTGTTTTTTTCTTATAATAAATTGTAAGATATAATTGCGGGTGAAATTCCTGCCATGTATATGAGAAAGGACGAGCTCCTGGTAGCTCAGACGAATGTTATTATGACTTCAGTTGTTGTTGTTGGTACCCAGTGGGGTGATGAAGGTAAAGGGAAAATTACAGATTTTCTTTCAGCTAATGCAGAAGTGATTGCTCGTTATCAAGGTGGTGATAATGCTGGTCACACAATTGTGATTGATGGCAAAAAATTTAAATTGCACTTGATTCCATCTGGGATTTTCTTCCCTGAAAAAATCTCTGTTATTGGGAATGGAATGGTTGTAAATCCTAAATCTCTTGTGAAAGAGTTGAGCTATCTTCATGAGGAAGGTGTGACAACTGATAATTTGCGTATTTCTGATCGTGCCCATGTCATTTTGCCTTACCATATCGAGTTGGATCGTTTGCAAGAAGAAGCTAAGGGCGATAATAAAATCGGGACTACTATCAAGGGTATTGGCCCAGCTTATATGGATAAGGCTGCTCGTGTTGGAATTCGTATTGCTGATCTTTTGGATAAGGATATTTTCCGTGAACGCTTGGAACGCAATCTTGCAGAAAAGAATCGTCTGTTTGAAAAATTGTATGACAGTACCCCTATTTCAATTGATGATATTTTTGAAGAGTACTATGAGTATGGCCAACAAATCAAGCAGTATGTGACAGATACGTCCGTTATCTTGAACGATGCGCTTGATAATGGCAAACGTGTGCTTTTTGAAGGTGCGCAAGGTGTTATGTTGGACATTGACCAAGGTACTTATCCATTTGTTACTTCATCAAATCCTGTCGCTGGTGGTGTGACAATCGGTTCTGGGGTTGGTCCAAGTAAGATTGACAAGGTTGTAGGTGTATGTAAAGCCTATACGAGCCGTGTAGGGGACGGACCTTTCCCAACTGAATTGTTTGATGAAGTGGGAGATCGCATTCGTGAAGTAGGTCATGAATACGGTACAACAACTGGCCGTCCACGTCGTGTGGGTTGGTTTGACTCAGTTGTGATGCGCCATAGTCGTCGTGTATCTGGTATTACCAATCTTTCATTGAACTCTATTGATGTTTTGAGTGGTTTGGATACAGTGAAAATCTGTGTGGCCTATGATCTTGATGGACAACGTATCGACTACTATCCAGCTAGTCTTGAACAGTTGAAACGTTGCAAACCTATCTACGAAGAGTTGCCAGGTTGGTCAGAAGACATCACTGGAGTCCGTAATTTGGAAAATCTTCCTGAAAATGCGCGTAACTATGTTCGTCGTGTTAGCGAGTTGGTTGGTGTTCGTATTTCTACTTTTTCAGTAGGTCCTGATCGTGAACAAACTAATATTTTAGAAAGTGTTTGGTCATAGGAAATTTTTAAGATTAGTTTAAGATAGGTCGGGTATACTATAGACAGTTACAAGAAGACCTCCTAACTTGTTGTAACAAATATCCTAAACTTTTCTTTTTCATAATAATCTCCCTATTAAGTCACCCCATTGGGTGACTTTTTTTGTCTTGGGAATCATGATATAATAATAGAATCGACAAGTAGGAAAAGGAAAAATTGATGAGTTATACAGTTGAAGAAAAAGAAAGCTTCATGAGAGAAGCCTTGAAGGAGGCAGAAATTGCCTTAGAGCATGATGAAATTCCTATCGGATGTGTAATTGTCAAGGATAGAGAAATCATTGGTAGGGGGCATAATGCGCGCGAGGAGTTGCAACGGGCGGTTATGCATGCAGAAATCATGGCTATAGAGAATGCTAATCTGAGTGAAGAGAGCTGGCGTTTACTAGATTGCACCCTTTTTGTGACTATAGAGCCCTGTGTGATGTGTAGTGGGGCAATCGGACTTGCCCGTATTCCAAACGTAGTCTATGGGGCTAAGAATCAGAAATTTGGTGCAGCTGGAAGTTTGTACGATATTTTGACAGATGAGCGCCTCAATCATCGTGTAAAGGTCGAAACGGGAGTTTTGGAGAGTGAGTGCGCAGGTATTATGCAGGACTTTTTCCGAAATCGACGGAAAAAATAATTTCTCTTTCAAAATAGAGTGGAATGTGGTATAATAAATAGTGGAGCAACAGTTCTGCGTGAAGCGGGTCAGGGGAGGAATCCAGCAGCCCTAAGCGATGTGAATTGTGTGCTCTTTTTTCGTGCTTTTTCCGAATAAATAAGATAGAATAATCTAGAATAAGTGATAACAGAAAAGAGAAAATATGAAAATTCGTGGTTTTGAATTGGTTTCAAGTTTTACAGATGAAAATTTATTGCCGAAGCGTGAGACAGCGCATGCGGCTGGTTATGATTTAAAGGTTGCGGAACGCACTGTGATTGCTCCAGGAGAGATTGTTCTCGTTCCGACTGGTGTTAAGGCCTATATGCAGCCGACAGAAGTGCTTTATCTTTATGACCGTTCATCAAACCCTCGTAAGAAGGGCTTGGTCTTGATTAACTCAGTTGGGGTCATTGATGGGGATTATTATGGAAATCCTGGAAATGAGGGACATATCTTTGCGCAGATGAAAAACATTACTGATCAGGAAGTGGTTCTTGAAGTTGGGGAACGTGTGGTTCAGGCTGTCTTTGCACCTTTCTTAATTGCAGACGGAGATGAGGCAGACGGAGTGCGGACAGGTGGGTTTGGTTCGACAGGGCACTAGGATGAAGATTATCTTTGTGCGTCATGGGGAGCCAGATTATCATGAATTAGAGGAACGTTCTTATACAGGTTTTGGGATGGATTTAGCCCCTTTATCTAAGGAAGGACGGCAACAAGCTCAGGAACTTTGCGAAAATCCCTTGCTACAATCAGCTGATTTGCTAGTAACTTCAGCAGTGACAAGGGCTTTAGAAACGGCTTCTTATGTAACTGGTGCTACGGGTCTTCCTTTAAGAGTAGAGCCTTTATTGCATGAATGGCAAGTCTATGAAACCGGGATAGAAAACTTTGAAAGAGCTAGATGCCTGTTTTTAGAAAACAAGGGGGAGTTGCTTCCTAATAATCCTATTCAATATGAGACAGCTGAGGAGATGAGAGCTCGCTTTCTCGAATCTATGGCTAAGTATCGAGATCATCAGACTGTGGTAGTTGTCGCTCATCGAATGCTCATGCGCCAATTTGTACCAGACGAGAAGATTGATTTTTGTCAAGTGATTGAGTGTGAGGTAGAGATTTAGAAAGAGGTTTATCATCGCAAAGAAAAAAGCGACATTTGTGTGTCAAAATTGTGAATATAATTCACCTAAGTATCTAGGACGTTGTCCCAACTGTGGGTCTTGGTCTTCTTTTATAGAAGAAATCGAGGTTGCCGAGGTCAAAAATGCGCGTGTGTCCTTGACAGGTGAGAAAACCAAGCCTATGAAACTGGCTGAGGTGACTTCCATCAATGTCAATCGAACTAAGACGGAGATGGAGGAATTCAACCGTGTACTTGGAGGCGGAGTGGTACCAGGAAGTCTCGTACTCATAGGTGGGGATCCTGGAATCGGGAAATCAACCCTTCTCCTACAAGTTTCAACCCAGCTGTCTCAAGTGGGTACGGTTCTCTATGTCAGTGGGGAGGAGTCTGCCCAGCAGATTAAACTCCGTGCAGAGCGCTTGGGGGATATTGATAGCGAGTTTTATCTCTACGCAGAGACCAATATGCAGAGTGTTCGTGCAGAGGTGGAGCGCATCCAACCAGACTTTCTCATTATCGACTCCATTCAGACTATTATGTCTCCTGAGATTTCAGGGGTGCAGGGGTCTGTTTCTCAGGTACGTGAGGTGACAGCTGAACTTATGCAGTTAGCTAAGACTAATAACATTGCTATCTTTATCGTAGGGCATGTGACCAAGGAAGGGACCTTGGCAGGTCCTCGTATGTTGGAACATATGGTAGATACAGTACTTTACTTTGAAGGGGAACGTCACCATACCTTTCGTATCTTGAGAGCAGTCAAAAACCGTTTTGGCTCCACTAATGAGATTGGGATTTTTGAGATGCAGTCAGGCGGCTTGGTTGAGGTGCTCAATCCGAGTCAAGTTTTCCTAGAAGAGCGTTTGGATGGGGCGACTGGTTCATCCATCGTGGTAACCATGGAAGGGACACGTCCGATTTTGGCGGAGGTTCAAGCCTTGGTGACACCAACCATGTTTGGAAATGCCAAGCGTACGACGACAGGGCTTGACTTCAATCGTGCTAGTTTGATTATGGCTGTTTTGGAAAAGCGGGCAGGACTTCTCTTGCAAAATCAGGATGCCTATCTCAAATCTGCTGGTGGCGTGAAATTGGATGAACCTGCGATTGACTTGGCTGTTGCGGTTGCCATTGCTTCGAGCTACAAGGATAAGCCAACCAATCCTCAAGAATGCTTTGTAGGAGAGTTAGGCTTGACCGGAGAGATTCGACGTGTCAATCGTATCGAGCAGCGCATCAATGAAGCGGCAAAACTGGGCTTTACTAAGATTTATGTACCCAAGAATTCCTTGACAGGAATCACTCCACCCAAGGAAATCCAGGTAATCGGAGTGACGACCATTCAGGAAGTTTTGAAAAAGGTCTTTGCATAATCCGTGACAAATTCTCTTAAAAATGATAAGATAGGAGAAATATTTGATTATCAAATTTTTGAGGAGGGAATCGTGTCGTATTTTGAACAGTTTATGAAAGCCAATCAGGCTTATGTTGCCCTACATGGGCAGTTAAATCTGCCACTTAAACCCAAAACTAGAGTAGCCATTGTGACCTGCATGGATTCACGTTTGCACGTTGCGCAAGCTCTAGGTTTGGCCCTTGGGGATGCTCATATCTTGCGGAATGCGGGTGGTCGAGTAACTGAGGACATGATTCGTTCACTGGTGATTTCCCAGCAACAAATGGGGACAAGAGAAATCGTGGTGCTTCACCATACAGACTGTGGAGCTCAAACCTTTCAAAATGAAAGTTTTCATGAACATTTGAAAAACGAGCTCGGGGTTGATGTGTCTGATCAAGATTTTTTACCATTTCAGGATGTTGAAGAGAGTGTGAGAGAGGATATGCAGTTGCTTCGAGAATCTCCACTGATTCCTGATGATGTGGTTATTTCAGGTGCTGTCTATGATGTGGATACAGGAAGTATGAGAGAAGTATACTAACTTTGTCTCGAAAAAATCTCATCCTAGCATAAAAACGATTGTTAAAATGTAGGATTTTTAGTTTTAATATAGCTAATATAAAATAATATAAAACAAGGGTATAAATGTTTGCTCTTGTTTTATTTTTGATTGAAAAATAAAGGAAAAAGCGCTACAATGGTAAATGGAAAATGTTGTGACAAAACAAGTGATACATAAATACCGGAGGAAATCATGTCTTTTTCTGATTTAAAGCTGTTTGCCCTTTCTTCTAATAGAGAATTGGCAGAGCGTGTGGCGCAAGAGATTGGGATAGAGTTGGGGAAATCGACTGTTCGCCAATTTTCAGATGGGGAGATTCAGGTCAATATCGAAGAATCAATCCGTGGGAAACACGTCTTTATCCTACAATCAACGAGTTCACCTGTAAATGATAATCTACTTGAAATTTTGATTATGGTGGACGCATTGAAGCGTGCTAGTGCAGAATCTGTCAATGTTGTTATGCCTTACTATGGCTATGCACGTCAGGATAGAAAAGCGCGAGCGCGTGAGCCAATTACTGCAAAACTCGTTGCAAACATGCTAGAAGTTGCTGGGGTAGATCGTTTGTTGACGATTGATTTGCATGCGGCACAGATTCAGGGATTCTTTGATATTCCAGTTGATCACTTGATGGGTGCTCCACTGATCGCGGACTATTTTGAACGTCGTGGGATGGTTGGTTCTGACTATGTGGTTGTCAGTCCAGACCATGGTGGGGTGACTCGTGCTCGTAAATTGGCAGAGTTTTTGAAAACTCCGATTGCGATTATTGACAAACGCCGTAGTGTAGATAAGATGAATACCAGTGAAGTGATGAACATCATTGGTAAGGTAGAAGGTAAGACTTGTATCTTGATTGATGATATGATTGATACGGCTGGAACGATTTGTCATGCGGCGGATGCTCTTGCTGAAGCAGGTGCCGTTGAAGTTTACGCAAGTTGTACGCACCCAGTTCTTTCGGGGCCAGCTATGGACAATATCCAAAAATCAGCTATTAAAAAATTGGTTGTTTTGGATACCATCTATCTACCAGAAGAGCGCTTGATTGATAAGATTGAACAAATCTCGATTGCCCACCTCTTAGGAGATGCCATCGTTCGCATCCACGAAAAACGCCCTCTTTCTCCTCTATTTTGTATTGAGAAAAAGATTTAATCCTTCACTTAAGATAGATAGTCCTCCTAGCAGGTTTCTTTTCTTGCTGGAAGATTTTTGTAGTCAAAATCTGCAAACCCTTTCATAATATGCTATACTGATGGAAAAGGAGGATTTCTATGAGCCAAGAATTTATCAATCCAAGCGATGGTGTGGTCCGTCAGTATCTGGCGACCAGTAAAACGTTAGCGGTAGTGGGTTTGTCTGACCGTGAAGAAACAACTAGCAATCGAGTGACTAAGGAAATGCAGGCTAGAGGCTATAAAATCATTCCAGTCAATCCCAAGGCTGCAGGTGGGGAAATCTTGGGAGAGAAGACTTATGCGAGTCTAGCTGAGATTCCTTTTCCTGTGGACATTGTCAATGTATACCGACGTAGCGAGTTTTTACCAGATGTGGCGCGTGATTTTCTCAAGGCTGATGCTAAGATTTTCTGGGCGCAGCTGGGACTTGAAAGTTTAGAAGCGGAAGAAATCTTGCGTGCTGGAGGATGCAACGACATCGTGATGAATCGCTGTATTAAAAGAGAACATACTCGTTTAATTCTTGAACAATAAAAAGGTAGCCATGGGCTACCTTTTGTGTTATAAAGTACCAATCAATGCTTGCATACCTAGACTGGTAAGGATGATGGCAATCCAGCAAAGGGCTCCAAGAAGAATGGACTTGCCACTGGATTTGATCATAGCGATAAGATTGGTTTTGAGACCGATGGCGCTCATGGCCATGATAATGAGGAATTTGGATAGTTGTTTGAGAGGGGTGAAGAAGCTGCTAGACACACCAAGAGAGGTAAGAAGGGTCGTTAAGAGAGAGGCTAGTATGAAATAAAGGATGAAAAGTGGGAAGACCTTTTTTAGTTGGAAATCTTGGCTGTTTTTTTGCTGGCGACTTTGCCAGTAGGAGAGAAAGAGAGTGATGGGAATGATGGCTAAGGTGCGCGTGAGTTTAACAATGGTTGCAGACTCAAGGGTATTGGTCTGGTAAAGACTGTCCCAGGAGCTGGCGGTGGCCGTTACAGAAGAAGTATCATTGACCGCAGTTCCTGCAAAGAGGGCGAAGCCGTCATTGGATAGATGAAGCCAGGTTCCTAGAGTTGGAAAGATGAGCGCAGCCAAGACATTGAAGAAAAAGATAACGGAAATGGCTTGAGCTACTTCTTTTTCCTTGGCATGGATAACGGGTGCTGTCGCCGCAATAGCAGAGCCACCACAGATAGAAGAACCTACTCCAATCAAGGTAGCCAGTTTTGTGTCCAGTGCAAAGAAGCGCTGGAAGAGATAGGCAACAATCAAAGCTATTGAAATGGTGGACAGGATGACAGGGAGCGAAGATTGCCCTACCGCGAAGACTTGCGAGATATTGAGACCAAAACCGAGTAAGATAACGGCATACTGGAGTAATTTTTTTGAACTAAAGGTCAAGCCAGCATCCAGTTGTTTGTGGGGTGATAGAAAAGGGTGAAGGAGCATCCCTATAAAGATAGCAAAGACAGGTGCTCCGATGACAGGAAAGAATCCTCCTAGGTACCAAGACACGATAGAAATGACAAGGCAGGCCAAGATTCCTGCCCCATTTTTTGATAAAAATGACATATAAACCTCCGAAAATAAGCACTTATTATTATAGTCCTGTCGAGAAGAAAAGTAAAATAGAAAGTAAAAAATGCAGGTTTTAGGTGGATTTTGCGGTCAGGGAGCTTTTGTAGTATAATAGAAATACGTTTTGAAAGTAGGAGGTATCTATGGACTTAACCAAGCGCTTTAATAAACAATTAGATAAGATTCAAGTGTCCTTGATTCGTCAGTTTGACCAGGCTATTTCAGAAATTCCTGGGGTCCTGCGTTTGACCTTGGGGGAACCTGATTTTACAACGCCAGATCATGTCAAGAAGGCAGCCAAGCGAGCCATTGACCAGAACCAATCCTACTATACAGGGATGAGTGGTCTACTGACTCTACGTC
Organism: Streptococcus oralis; assembly: GCF_004127215.1. Taxonomy (GTDB): domain Bacteria; phylum Bacillota; class Bacilli; order Lactobacillales; family Streptococcaceae; genus Streptococcus; species Streptococcus oralis_BD. The sequence continues at coordinate 9,711 of NZ_QEWJ01000013.1, forward strand.
AGGCAGCTAGTGACTTTGTTAAGGAAAAATACCAACTGGACTATGCTCCTGAAAATGAAATCTTAGTTACAATTGGGGCGACAGAGGCTTTATCTGCTACTTTGACGGCTATTTTGGAAGAGGGAGACAAGGTACTCTTGCCCGCTCCTGCCTATCCAGGATATGAGCCGATTGTCAATCTAGTTGGGGCAGAGATTGTCGAGATTGATACAACTGAAAATGGTTTTATCTTGACTCCTGAAATGTTGGAAAAGGCTATTTTGGAGCAAGGGGACAAGCTCAAAGCAGTCATTCTCAACTATCCAGCCAATCCGACAGGAATTACCTATAGTCGAGAGCAGTTGGAAGCTTTGGCAGACGTTTTACGCAAGTATGAGATTTTCGTTGTCTGTGATGAGGTTTACTCAGAATTGACTTACACAGGCGAAGTCCATGTATCTCTGGGAACTATGTTGAGAGATCAGGCTATTATTATCAATGGTCTATCTAAGTCTCATGCTATGACAGGTTGGCGTTTAGGCTTTATCTTTGCTCCTGCAGCTTTCACAGCTCAGTTAATCAAGAGTCACCAATATTTGGTTACTGCTGCAAATACCATGGCTCAACATGCTGCAGTAGAAGCCTTGACCTCTGGTAAAAACGATGCTGAGCCCATGAAGAAGGAATACATCCAGCGTCGAGATTATATTATCGAGAAGATGACTGCTCTTGGTTTTGAAATTATCAAACCAGACGGGGCCTTCTATATCTTTGCTAAAATTCCAGCTGGTTACAATCAAGACTCCTTTGCCTTTCTCAAGGATTTTGCTCAGAAGAAGGCTGTTGCTTTTATCCCTGGTGCTGCCTTTGGGCGTTACGGAGAAGGCTATGTTCGTCTGTCTTATGCAGCCAGCATGGAAACGATCAGAGAGGCTATGAAACGACTTGAGGAGTACATGAGAGAAGCATGATTCAGTCTATCACGAGTCAAGGTCTCGTACTCTACAATCGTAACTTTCGTGAGGATGATAAGCTGGTCAAGATCTTCACCGAGCAGGCTGGGAAGCGCATGTTTTTCGTCAAACACGCGAGTCAGTCTAAATTAGCTCCGGTTATTCAGCCCTTGGTACTAGCTCGTTTTCTCCTGCGAATCAATGATGACGGACTCAGTTACATTGAGGACTATCACGAGGTGATGACCTTTCCCAAGATCAATAGCGACCTCTTTGTCATGGCTTATGCGACTTATGTGGCAGCTCTTGCAGATGTTAGTTTGCAGGATAATCAGCAGGATGCTCCCTTGTTTGCTTTCTTGAGAAAAACTCTGGAGTTGATGGAAGAGGGCTTAGATTATCAAGTTTTGACCAATATTTTTGAAATTCAAATCTTGACCCGATTTGGAATCAGCCTCAATTTTAATGAGTGTGTCTTTTGCCATCGGGTTGGTCAGGCCCTTGACTTTTCTTTTAAATATGGAGCCTGCCTCTGTCCAGATCATTACCATGAGGACGAGAAACGTTGCCATCTGAATCCCAACATCCCTTATCTACTCAATCAATTTCAAGCCATTGATTTTGAGACCTTGGAGACTATTTCGCTCAAGCCTGAAATCAAGCAAGAGTTACGCCAATTTATGGATCAACTCTACGAAGAGTACGTAGGAATTCACCTAAAATCAAAGAAATTTATTGATTCCCTAGCCGACTGGGGACAATTACTAAAAGAGGAAGACAAATGAAAAAAATCGCAGTAGATGCCATGGGGGGCGATTACGCACCTCAGGCCATCGTTGAGGGGGTCAATCAAGCCCTAGCTGACTTTTCAGATATTGAGATTCAACTTTACGGAGATGAAAGCAAAATCAAGCAATATCTAACAGCGACAGAGCGTGTCAGCATTATCCATACGGATGAGAAAATTAACTCAGACGATGAGCCGACAAAAGCTATCCGTAAGAAGAAAAATGCCAGCATGGTATTAGCAGCCAAGGCAGTCAAGGAGGGAGAAGCAGACGCTGTCCTCTCAGCTGGGAACACAGGTGCCTTGTTGGCTGCAGGATTCTTCATTGTGGGTCGTATCAAGAATATCGATCGTCCAGGACTCATGTCTACCTTGCCGACTATCGATGGCAAAGGGTTTGACATGCTCGATCTCGGTGCCAATGCAGAAAACACAGCCCAGCACCTCCACCAATACGCTGTTCTAGGCTCCTTTTATGCTAAAAATGTTCGTGGGATTTCGAAACCACGTGTTGGTTTGCTCAACAACGGAACAGAAAGCAGCAAGGGAGATCCGCTTCGTAAGGAAACATACGACTTGCTAGTAGCTGATGAAAGTTTGAACTTTGTCGGAAACGTGGAAGCGCGTGATCTGATGAATGGCGTTGCGGATGTTGTCGTAACAGATGGTTTCACGGGAAACGCTGTGCTCAAGTCCATTGAAGGGACAGCCATGGGGATCATGGGCTTGCTCAAAAACGCCATTACAGGTGGTGGCCTTCGAGCGAAGCTAGGTGCTCTTCTCCTTAAGGATAGTTTGAAAGGTTTGAAAAAACAGCTCAACTATTCAGATGTTGGAGGAGCAGTCTTGTTTGGTGTCAAAGCACCTGTTGTTAAGACCCATGGCTCAAGTGATGCCAAGGCTGTGTACAGTACGATTCGTCAGATTCGTACCATGCTAGAAACAGACGTAGTTGCCCAAACTGCGCGTGAATTTTCAGGAGAATAAAAAGATGACAGAAAAAGAAATTTTTGACCGTATTGTAACCATTATCCAAGAGCGACAGGGAGAAGACTTTGTCGTAACAGAGGCCTTGAGTTTGAAAGACGATCTAGATGCAGACTCAGTGGACTTGATGGAGTTCGTCTTGACGCTAGAAGATGAATTTGGTATCGAAATCAGTGATGAGGAAATTGACCAACTTCAAAGTGTGGCAGATGTGGTAGCGATTATTAAAGGTAAGATATAACCAAAATCAACATGCAAGTCATGTTGTTTTTTTGTTTGCAGAAAAAAGAGAAACTTTTAGTAAAAATTACGAATAAAGAGATGAGAAAGAAAAAGGAGGAATGTTTATGTACATGCCAATCTTGTATCCATGGTTAATCAAGTGGTTTTTAAAATAAAAATGAAACAGTTGTTCATTTTCGAATTGTTTTTCGAATAGATAGGTAAGAGGAAAAGGAAGGAGACTACGCGATGTATTTACCAATCTTATTGCCATGGTTTATCAAATGGTATTTAAAATAAATGAAATTTACCTGTTCATTTTAAATCACTTCTCGAATAGATAAGTGAGAAGAAAAGGAAGGAGAGAAAAAATGATTTCAGTAATTTATCCAATCTGGTTTTTAAAATGGTTTAAAATCTAGAAGTCGTAAACTAAAAAATAGAAATAAAGGAGAAAAAAGATGACAAACTTTGACAAAATGGAACAGAGCTTTGTAACTCTTACAGAAGAAGAGTTGATGGATGTGGATGGGGGTTCTGTTACTGCTGTGGTAGTAGGGGGCATCCTACTTATTGGCGGTATTGCTTGGGGATACTTTATGTGATAATAGGAGGATAAAATGAATATGAATAATTTAAATAATTGGCCAGAGTTGACAGAAGACGAATTGATGAATACTGATGGAGGCGTGATCACATTCGCTACGATTGGTATTGGAGTGACTATTTTCCTTGGCGGTAGATTAATCGGGCAAGATTTAAAGCGTAGGTTTGGATAAAAAGTGATTAGGTATGAAAAATCGAAAAAATTTAATAGGCGTGCTTTTAATCGGTTTTGGAGCACTCTGCGTTCTAGGTGATTTAAATGTAATTACCTTTAAGGTTGATCAGTATGTAGGCTCAGAATTATGGATTCCAATCCTTATTTTAATGATGAGTTATTTGGATTCAGGCGAAAACAAGGTTTAAAGAGAACTATTGTTAGCACGTGGGAAATACTATTGAATAGTCATCTTTTAGTTACTATCAATGAAAAAAGAACTAAAAAAATGGAGAAATAAACGAAGATTTCAGAAAAATTTTCAGTAATTATTATATCAGCTTCAGGAATAGTAGAGCTTTTGGTTGGAGTAGCTATTGAATTAGCTAGTATTATTTAAAAAGGAGAGAATGGAACAATGAAAAAACTGGATGAAAAATTTGACATCATGACAGAAGTAGACTTATCCGTTACTGAAGGAGGCATCGTTGTTACTACTTCAACAGCAATAGCTTGGGGTATTTTAGGAGTCGCTTCTTATATGTATGGGCGTTATCTAGGAAGTAGACGTTAAGCTAAAAATTTGGGATAAAGTATGTAGGGAAATTAACCATGAATCACAACATTAATCTCAATACACTCTTACCTAAATTAGCCACTATATTTCCTTTATTGGCAATCGGCCTGAATCTCGCGCTTCATCTGATTCGTACAGGTTCATTAGTATCCTTTGATTGGCAGTGGACTTTAGTTGGTTTGCTTGCTTCGGGCTATTTTGGTATTTTTTGCAGAGATTTGTCAAAAAATAATCAAAACTATAAATGATGAATCTGAATGAAAAGGATTTTGTGCATGTGAATGGCGGAGTTTTTCCGCCTTTCTTATCAGGTAAATAGGAGTCTACCATGAAAAAAATCTTATTAGGTTTTGCTGAGGGGTATTTTATCGTATCACTCATTATCCACATCGCAACGTATTTGATTTTGAAAAATCCGATCAATACCTTGTTTTATCCAGAAACCTATCCAATTCTGCTTGGTCTGTTTTATGTAGGATACAAGTACAAAACAAAAGAAAGTACGATTGGGAATTAATGGACCATCAGATTGGAGTTTGGGATGAAAGTTGTTCAATTACTAGGAAAAGCTTGGCCAGAGACCACTGTATTGTTTAGCTCGATGGCTTATCTAATTATTAGAATCGTAGCTGATGTAAACAAGATGCATCTACCTACATGGTTTGAATCTTTTGATATACCTACGATTTCAGTATTCTTGATAATCTTTATCTTACTTTATAGAAGTGAAGAAAAAGATAATAAACGATGACAACATGAGTCTGATTTCTGTAGCTTCAGTATAAGAGAAATATTGGAGTGTTAGACCAATGAACCATAATCTGCATTTAGTGAGGAAGGTGTCTGTATGTTAAAAAAGAAGTGATGTTATTAGGGATGCTTCTACTAGTACGCATTGTACTACCTATCCTGCAAGTTTTAATGGACTATAAGCTATTGCCAGGAAAGTACAGTGTAAATTTCATGGAAGTTTCAGACTTGTTCTCTTATCCCCTACTTCTTTTAATCATTTACATAGCGGTAAAATATCATACTATCAAGAAAATAACGGCTAAAGAAGGCAATGAGGACGAAAATAACTAAGATTTTAAAATCTATTCCTGTATTTATTTTCCTATTTTTGATGAATATTTTCATCTTTGGGATATTAGCAACTCTTGGATTTCAAGTAACAATGAGTGAAAATAGTTATATGGTACCCCCAGTGTTTGCGTTTATCGTTTTATACGCCATTCACAAAAGAAGAGGGAAAGGTAAGAAATCTGTGTAATTGAATGATCTAGGCAGGACGCTTGTTCTGCCTAGTTTTTGCCAAAAAAAGTGCAGTTGAGGTGTTTATTTGGAGTTTTACATATATTTTTGATAAAATAGGTGTAGAAATTAGGAAAGTTGAAGAAAAGAAATGAAGAAGGTTTTAGGATATTTTTTAGTATTTGTTTTTCTATTTTTGATGAATATTTTCATCTTTAAGATGCTAGCAACCTTGGGATTTCAGCTGACAATGAGTGAAAAGAGTTATATTGTACCACCGCTGTTTTCGATTATCGTTTTGTACATGATTGACAAAAGAATTAGGAAGAAAAAGAAATAAATATATATTTTAGGTAGGACGTTTGTTCTACCTATTTTTATTTAGGGAAAAGTGCTGTTCAGGTGCGGATATTGTTTTTTCAGAAATAATTCCCTTATTTCTTCCTTGTTTGGTTAAAATAATCTTACAAAGTTTTAAGAGATTATTAGAAAAAAGGAGATGGATATGAAATTTGGGAAAAGGCACTATCGTCCCCAGGTGGATCAGATGGATTGTGGCGTGGCTTCCTTGGCCATGGTATTTGGCTACTATGGTAGTTATTACTCCTTGGCTCATCTACGAGAACTAGCTAAGACGACCATGGATGGGACGACGGCTTTGGGCTTGGTCAAGGTGGCAGAGGAGATTGGTTTTGAGACGCGAGCAATTAAGGCGGATATGACGCTTTTTGACTTGCCAGATTTGACTTTTCCTTTTGTTGCCCATGTGCTTAAGGAAGGAAAATTGCTCCACTACTATGTGGTGACTGGGCAGGATAAGGATAGCATTCATATTGCAGATCCAGATCCTGGGGTGAAATTGACCAAACTGCCACGTGAGCGTTTTGCGGAAGAATGGACAGGAGTGACTCTTTTTATGGCACCTAGTCCAGACTACAAGCCTCATAAGGATCAAAAGAATGGTCTGCTCTCTTTTATCCCTATATTAGTGAAGCAGCGTGGCTTGATTGCCAATATCGTTTTGGCAACACTCTTGGTAACCTTGATTAATATTGTGGGTTCTTATTATCTGCAGTCTATCATTGATAGTTACGTACCAGACCAGATGCGTTCGACCTTGGGTATTATCTCTATTGGGTTGGTCATCGTCTATATTCTCCAGCAGATCTTGTCTTATGCCCAGGAGTATCTCCTACTGATCCTTGGGCAACGCTTGTCGATTGACGTGATTTTGTCCTATATCAAGCATGTTTTTCACCTGCCTATGTCCTTCTTTGCGACACGCAGGACAGGAGAAATCGTGTCTCGTTTTACAGATGCCAATAGTATCATCGATGCGCTGGCATCGACCATTCTATCAATCTTTTTGGATGTGTCGACGATTTTGATTATTTCGCTTGTCTTGTTTTCACAAAATATGACACTCTTTTTCATTAGTCTGCTTGCACTTCCTATTTATACGGTGATTATCTTTGCCTTTATGAGGCCTTTTGAAAAGATGAATCGGGACACTATGGAAGCCAATGCAGTTCTGTCTTCTTCCATCATCGAGGACATCAACGGTATTGAGACCATTAAATCTTTGACTAGTGAAAGTTCACGCTATCAAAAGATTGATAAGGAATTTGTAGCTTATCTGAAAAAATCCTTTACCTATAGTCGGGCAGAAAGCCAGCAAAAGGCTCTGAAAAAAGTTGCCCAGCTCCTGCTTAATGTTGGTGTTCTCTGGATGGGAGCAGTTCTCGTCATGGATGGGAAAATGAGTTTGGGCCAGCTGATTACCTATAATACCTTGCTTGTTTACTTTACCAATCCTTTGGAAAATATCATCAATCTGCAAACCAAGCTTCAGACAGCGCAAGTCGCCAATAACCGTCTGAACGAGGTCTATCTGGTAGCTTCGGAGTTTGAGGAGAAGAAAACAGTCGAAGATTTGAGCATGATGAAGGGGGATATGACCTTTAAGCAGGTTCACTATAAGTATGGCTATGGTCGTGATGTCTTGTCGGATATCAATTTGACCATTCCGCAAGGGTCTAAGATGGCTTTTGTGGGGATTTCAGGGTCAGGAAAGACCACCTTGGCCAAGATAATGGTTAATTTTTACGACCCAAGTCAGGGAGAGATTAGTCTGGGTGGTGTCAATCTCAATCAGATTGATAAAAAAGCCTTGCGCCAGTATATCAACTATCTGCCTCAACAGCCCTATGTCTTTAACGGAACGATTTTGGAGAATCTTCTCCTTGGAGCTAAGGAAGGGACGACTCAGGAGGATATCTTACGGGCAATTGAATTGGCCGAGATTCGGAAGGATATCGAGCAGATGCCACTGAATTACCAGACAGAATTGACTTCGGATGGGGCTGGAATTTCTGGTGGGCAACGGCAGCGAATCGCTTTGGCGCGTGCTCTTTTAACGGATGCACCTGTTCTGATATTGGACGAGGCGACCAGCAGTCTGGATATTTTGACAGAGAAGCGGATTGTGGATAATCTCATGGCTTTAGACAAGACCTTGATTTTCATTGCTCACCGCTTGACCATTGCTGAGCGGACAGAGAAGGTTGTTGTCTTGGATCAGGGCAAGATTGTCGAAGAAGGCACCCATGCAGACTTGCTTGCGCGAGGTGGATTTTACGCCCATTTGGTCAATAGCTAGAAAGAGGAGAAGATGAAACCAGAATTTTTAGAAAGCGCGGAGTTTTACCATCGTCGTTACCATAATTTTTCCAGTCGCGTGATTTTACCCATGACGCTTTTGCTCGTGTTTTTACTTGGCTTTGCAGTCTTTGCAGAGAAGGAGATTAGTTTGTCTACCAGAGCGACTGTCGAACCTAGTCGGATCATTGCCAACATCCAGTCGACTAGTAATCAACGCATTGTGGCTAATTATCTAGAAGAGAATAAACTAGTCAAGCAGGGGGATCTACTCGTTGAGTACCAGCAAGGGGCGGAAGCTGTTCAAGCTGAAACATACGCCAATCAGTTGGAGATGTTAAAGGATCAAAAAAAGCAGTTAGGTTATTTGCAATCCAGTTTGAAAGAGGGGAGTGATCAATTTCCAGAGGCGGATAAGTTTGGTTATCAGGAGATGTTTCGAGACTATCTCAGCCAAGCTAGTAGTCTTAGAAGTAATGTTTCTCAGCAAAATGCCAGCATCTCCTCTCAAAATGCGGCAGCAAGTCAGAGTCAGGCCGAGATTGGCAATCTTATCAGCCAAACGCAGGATAAAATTCGAGATTACAAAACAGCTAAGTCGGCGATTGAAACAGGAGCTCAACTGGATAGTCAAAATGCGGCCTACTCTTTTTACCAGACCTATAAAAACCAAGGTGGAGAAGATCCGCAAACCAAATCGCAAGTTATTGCACAGGTGGATGCACAAATTGCTCAGCTAGAGTCTAGTTTAGCTACTTATCGTGTGCAGTATGCGGGTTCTGGAGCTCAACAAGCCTACGCAACGGGACTGGATAGTCAACTTGAATCCCTCAAGTCTCAGCAGCTAGTCAAAGTCGGCCAGGAATTAACTCTTTTGGATCAGAAAATTTTGGAGGCAGAGTTGGGTAAGAAAGTCCAAGGAAGTCTGCTGGACAAGGGGAAAATTACAGCAAGTGAGGATGGGGTGCTTCACCTTAATCCTGAAACCAGTGATTCTACCATGGTTGCAGAAGGAACCCTGCTAGCCCAACTGTACCCAGCCTTGGAACGAGAAGGGAAAACCAAACTCACAGCCTATCTCAGTTCAAAAGATGTTGCAAGGCTAAAAGTAGGTGATTCTGTTCGTTTCACTACAACCAAGGATGGCAATAAAGAGCTCGTTCTTGTTTCTGCTATTACGAATATTGATGCGACAGCTACCAAGACTGAAAAGGGAAATTTCTTTAAGATAGAGGCGGAGACTGGTCTAACTTCTGAACAGGCAGAAAAACTTCGCTACGGTTCAGAAGGACGTCTGACGCTAATCACAGGGAAGAAAAGTTATCTGAGATACTACTTAGATCAATTTTTAAACAGAGAATAATGTTCGCTTTTAATGCAATATTCTGCTTTTAAAACTGTAAAATGTTTCGATTTTACAGTTTTTCTTAATATTAAAAGAAGGAGTTTTGCCATCGTTCGCAAATTTTTGCTATTTTTCTTATTTTGTAGTAGAATGAAGTAAAGAAATACGAAAGGCGAACTTTAACATGTCAAAAGAATTGATCTATTCGGGAAAAGCCAAGGATATCTATACAACTGAGGATGAAAATCTTATTATTTCAACTTACAAAGACCAGGCGACTGCTTTCAATGGTGTCAAGAAGGAGCAGATTGCGGGCAAGGGAGTGTTGAATAATCAGATTTCATCTTTTATTTTTGAGAAATTAAACGCTGCTGGTGTGGCGACTCACTTTGTTGAGAAACTTTCAGACACGGAACAACTCAATAAAAAGGTTGAGATTATTCCTTTGGAAGTTGTGCTTCGCAACTATACAGCTGGTTCATTTTCAAAACGTTTTGGTGTGGAAGAGGGCATCGCTTTGGAAACTCCGATTGTCGAATTTTACTATAAAAACGATGATTTGGATGATCCCTTTATCAATGACGAGCATGTGAAGTTCCTAAAGATTGCGGATGATCAGCAGATTGCTTACTTGAAGGAAGAAACGCGTCGTATCAATGAACTCTTGAAAGCCTGGTTTGCTAAGATTGGGCTTAAGTTGATTGACTTTAAGCTAGAGTTCGGTTTTGATAAGGATGGCAAGATTATCTTGGCAGACGAATTTTCACCAGACAACTGCCGTTTGTGGGATGCGGATGGCAACCACATGGACAAGGATGTTTTCCGTAGAGGATTGGGAGAACTAACAGACGTTTACGAAGTTGTCTGGGAAAAGTTACAAGGTTTAAAATAACAACCTAAAGGCTGTTTGAGAACATTGCAAGAGCTGAAATAGAGGAATAAGAATTGATGAATAAACGTATTTTTGTTGAAAAAAAGGCTGATTTTCAGGTCAAGTCAGAGAGTTTGGTGAGAGAACTCCAGCACAACTTGGGACTGTCAACTTTGAAAAGTATTCGCATTGTGCAAGTTTATGATGTCTTTGATTTGTCAGAGGATTTGTTTGCGCCCGCAGAGAAACACATCTTCTCTGAGCAGGTGACCGACCATGTCTTGGATGAAGCGGCTGTGCAGGCTGATCTTGCCAATTATGCTTTCTTTGCTATCGAAAGCCTGCCAGGACAGTTTGACCAACGTGCAGCATCTTCACAGGAAGCCTTGCTCTTGCTTGGTAGTTCAAGTGATGTAACGGTCAACACAGCTCAACTTTACTTAGTTAATAAAGATATCGATGCGACTGAGCTAGAAGCGGTCAAGAACTACCTGCTCAATCCAGTGGATTCTCGTTTCAAGGATATCACGACAGGGATTGCCAAGCAGGAATTTTCAGAGTCAGACAAGACCATTCCAAAATTGACTTTCTTTGAAAGCTATAAAGCAGAAGACTTTGCCCGCTACAAGGCTGAGCAAGGGATGGCCATGGAAGTAGATGATTTGCTCTTTATCCAAGACTACTTTAAGTCAATCGGGCGCGTGCCAACTGAGACGGAGCTCAAGGTTCTGGATACTTACTGGTCTGACCACTGCCGTCACACAACTTTTGAGACTGAGTTGAAGCAAATTGATTTCTCAGCTTCTAGATTCCAAAAGCAATTGCAGTCAACCTATGACAAGTATATTGCCATGCGTGAGGAGTTGGGGCGCTCTGAAAAACCGCAAACCTTGATGGATATGGCGACTATTTTCGGTCGTTATGAGCGTGCTAATGGACGTTTGGACGATATGGAAGTGTCTGACGAGATCAATGCTTGTTCAGTTGAAATTGAAGTAGATGTCAATGGTGTCAAAGAACCATGGCTCCTCATGTTCAAGAATGAAACCCACAACCACCCAACTGAAATCGAACCATTTGGTGGGGCTGCAACCTGTATCGGTGGTGCTATTCGTGACCCGTTGTCAGGTCGTTCCTACGTTTATCAAGCTATGCGTATCTCAGGTGCTGGAGATATTACAACGCCAATCGCTGAAACACGTGCTGGTAAATTGCCACAACAAGTTATTTCTAAAACCGCGGCTCATGGTTATTCTTCATATGGGAACCAAATTGGCCTTGCGACGACCTACGTTCGTGAATACTTCCACCCAGGTTTCGTTGCTAAACGTATGGAGCTTGGTGCCGTTGTCGGTGCTGCTCCCAAGGGCAATGTTGTCCGTGAAAAACCGGAAGCGGGAGATGTCATTATCCTGCTCGGTGGTAAGACTGGACGTGATGGTGTCGGTGGTGCGACTGGTTCTTCTAAGGTTCAAACAGTTGAGTCTGTAGAGACTGCTGGAGCTGAGGTTCAAAAGGGGAATGCTATCGAAGAACGCAAGATTCAGCGCCTCTTCCGTAATGGCGATGTCACTCGTCTTATCAAGAAATCCAACGACTTTGGTGCGGGTGGTGTCTGTGTGGCCATCGGTGAATTGGCAGACGGTCTTGAAATCGACCTCAATAAGGTTCCTCTTAAATACCAAGGCTTGAATGGTACCGAAATTGCCATCTCTGAATCTCAAGAACGGATGGCAGTTGTGGTTCGTCCTGAAGATGTAGATGCCTTCGTTGCGGAATGTAACAAAGAAAATATTGATGCTGTTGTAGTTGCGACAGTGACTGAAAAACCAAATCTAGTCATGCACTGGAATGGTGAAACGATTGTTGACTTGGAACGCTGTTTCCTTGATACCAACGGTGTGCGTGTCGTTGTCGATGCCAAGGTGGTGGACAAGGATGTCAAGCTCCCAGAAGAGCGCAAGACGAGTGTTGAAACACTGGAAACAGATACTCTTGCGGTTCTATCTGACCTCAACCATGCGAGTCAAAAAGGCTTGCAGACCATCTTTGACTGTTCGGTCGGTCGTTCTACGGTCAACCACCCACTTGGTGGTCGCTACCAACTCACACCAACTGAGGCTTCTGTGCAAAAATTGCCAGTTCAACACGGTGTGACAACAACAGCCTCTGTTATGGCACAAGGATTTAACCCTTATCTAGCAGAATGGTCTCCATACCATGGTGCTGCCTATGCAGTTATCGAAGCAACTGCTCGTTTGGTGGCTGCTGGTGCTAACTGGTCTAAGGCTCGTTTCTCTTACCAAGAGTACTTCGAGCGTATGGACAAGCAAGCGGAGCGTTTTGGTCAGCCAGTAGCAGCTCTTCTAGGCTCTATCGAAGCACAAATCCAACTTGGTTTGCCATCTATCGGTGGTAAGGACTCTATGTCTGGTACCTTTGAAGAATTGACGGTGCCACCAACCCTGGTTGCTTTTGGGGTGACAACAGCAGATAGCCGTAAGGTCCTTTCTCCAGAATTTAAGGATGCTGGTGAAAATATCTACTACATCCCAGGTCAAGCCCTTTCTGCTAATATTGACTTTGACTTAATTAAGAAAAACTTTGCTCAGTTTGAAGCCCTTCAAAAGGCTCACAAAGTGACATCTACTTCAGCTGTCAAATATGGTGGTGTCCTTGAAAGTTTAGCTCTTGCTACTTTTGGAAATCATATCGGTGCAGAGGTAATCTTGCCTGAACTTGAAAGTTCTTTGACAGCTCAATTAGGCGGATTTGTCTTCACATCTCCTGAAGAAATCGCTGGGGTGGAGAAGATCGGTCAAACGAAAGCAGACTTTACACTTCTTGTCAACGGTGTGAAGCTAGATGGACACAAGCTTGACAGTGCCTTCCAAGGGACATTGGAAGCAGTCTATCCTACTGAATTTGCCCAAGCGAAAGAACTGGAAGAAGTACCTGCTATGGCATCAGATGCTGTGATTAAAGCCAAAGAAAGAGTTGAAACACCTGTGGTTTACATCCCAGTATTCCCAGGAACCAACTCAGAATATGACTCAGCCAAGGCTTTTGAAAAAGAGGGTGCAGAGGTTAACTTGGTACCATTCGTGACACTCAATGAAGAAGCCATTGTCAAGTCAGTTGAAACCATGGTTGACAACATCGGCAAGGCTAACATCCTCTTCTTTGCAGGTGGATTCTCAGCTGCGGACGAGCCAGATGGTTCAGCTAAGTTTATCGTTAACATCCTGCTTAATGAAAAAGTGCGTGTAGCTATTGATAGCTTTATCGCTCGTGGTGGCTTGATTATTGGTATCTGTAATGGATTCCAAGCCCTCGTCAAATCAGGTCTTCTTCCATACGGGAACTTTGAAGATGCCAGCAGTACCAGCCCAACCCTCTTCTACAATGATGCCAACCAACACGTGGCCAAGATGGTGGAAACTCGCATTGCCAATACTAACTCACCATGGCTTGCTGGAGTGAAAGTTGGTGATATCCATGCCATCCCAGTATCGCACGGAGAAGGGAAGTTTGTCGTGACGGCTGAAGAATTTGCGGAACTCCGTGACAATGGCCAAATCTTTAGCCAATACGTTGACTTTGACGGCAAACCAAGCATGGACTCTAAGTACAATCCAAATGGTTCAGTCAACGCTATCGAAGGAATTACCAACAAGAACGGCCAAATCATCGGTAAGATGGGTCACTCAGAACGTTATGAAGACGGTCTCTTTCAAAACATCCCAGGAAATAAAGACCAGCATCTGTTCGCGTCGGCTGTGCGTTATTTCACAGGGAAATAAAAGGTATAAAAAATGACATACGAAGTAAAATCTCTTAATGAAGAATGTGGCGTTTTTGGTATCTGGGGACATCCAGATGCTGCTAAATTGACCTATTTTGGGCTCCACAGTCTTCAGCACCGTGGTCAGGAGGGGGCAGGGATCCTCTCCAATGACCATGGACAATTGAAGCGCCATCGTGATATGGGGCTTTTATCAGAAGTCTTCAAAAATCCTGCTAATTTGGATAAATTGACAGGGACTGGAGCGATTGGGCACGTGCGTTATGCGACTGCGGGAGAAGCTTCTGTAGACAATATCCAGCCCTTCCTCTTCCGTTTTCATGATATGCAGTTTGGTTTGGCTCATAATGGGAATCTGACCAATGCAGAATCTCTCAAGCAAGAATTGGAACAAAGAGGAGCGATTTTCAGCTCAACTTCGGACTCGGAAATCTTGGCTCATCTCATTCGTCGTAGTCACAATCCAAGTCTAATGGGCAAAATCAAGGAAGCACTTAGTCTCGTTAAAGGTGGCTTTGCTTATATCTTGCTGTTTGAGGATAAATTGATTGCGGCGCTTGACCCAAATGGTTTCCGTCCGCTTTCTATTGGGAAAATGGCCAACGGAGCGGTGGTGGTTTCGTCTGAAACCTGTGCCTTTGAAGTCATCGGTGCTGAGTGGATTCGCGATGTAAAACCAGGAGAGATTGTAATTGTGGATGATAATGGTATCCAGTACGATAGTTATACGAATGATACCCAGTTGGCGATCTGCTCTATGGAGTATATCTACTTTGCCCGCCCTGACTCCAATATCCACGGTGTCAATGTTCATACGGCACGGAAACGTATGGGTGCCCAATTAGCGCGTGAATTTAAGCATGAGGCGGATATTGTGGTCGGTGTGCCCAACTCGTCACTCAGCGCAGCTATGGGCTTTGCGGAAGAATCAGGACTGCCAAATGAGATGGGTCTTATCAAGAACCAATACACCCAGCGCACCTTTATCCAACCGACTCAAGAATTGCGGGAGCAAGGGGTGCGGATGAAACTGTCTGCCGTTTCAGGTGTTGTCAAAGGCAAACGTGTGGTTATGGTCGATGATTCCATTGTTCGTGGGACAACCTCTCGCCGTATCGTTCAGCTTTTGAAAGAAGCAGGTGCGGCTGAGGTTCACGTTGCGATTGGTAGCCCTGCGCTAGCTTATCCATGTTTCTATGGGATTGATATCCAGACGCGTCAGGAGTTGATTGCTGCCAATCATACGGTTGAAGAAACCTGCCAAATCATTGGTGCGGATAGCTTGACCTATCTTTCAATTGATGGCTTGATTAACTCTATCGGGATTGAAACAGATGCGCCGAATGGTGGTCTCTGTGTCGCTTACTTTGACGGTGACTACCCAACTCCTCTCTACGACTATGAAGAAGAATACCGTAGAAGTTTGGCTGACAAGACCAGTTTTTACAAATAGATGGATAAAGACTCTCCATGAAAGGAAAGGAAGAGAAGATGACAAATAAAAATGCTTATGCGCAATCCGGTGTGGATGTTGAAGCGGGTTATGAAGTTGTTGAGCGAATCAAAAAGCATGTGGCTCGTACGGAGCGTACAGGTGTCATGGGAGCTCTTGGTGGCTTTGGTGGCATGTTTGACCTTTCAAATACTGGGGTTAAAGAACCTGTCTTGATCTCAGGGACTGATGGTGTCGGAACCAAACTCATGCTGGCTATCAAGTACGACAAGCATGACACGATTGGGCAGGACTGTGTGGCTATGTGTGTCAATGATATCATCGCTGCAGGTGCTGAGCCCCTCTATTTCCTAGATTATGTGGCGACAGGGAAGAATGAACCAGCTAAGCTAGAACAAGTCGTCGCTGGTGTAGCAGAAGGTTGTGTGCAGGCAGGCGCAGCCCTCATCGGTGGAGAAACAGCTGAAATGCCAGGTATGTATGGTGAAGATGACTATGACTTGGCTGGTTTTGCGGTCGGTGTGGCTGAAAAATCTCAAATCATTGACGGCTCAAAAGTGGCAGAAGGGGATGTGCTTCTTGGGTTGGCTTCCAGTGGGATTCACTCCAACGGTTACTCTCTTGTGCGTCGTGTCTTTGCTGACTATACAGGTGAGGAAGTTTTGCCAGAATTGGAAGGCAAGCAACTCAAGGAAGTTCTTCTTGAGCCGACTCGTATCTATGTCAAGGCTGTCTTGCCACTCATCAAGGAAGAGTTGGTCAACGGCATTGCTCACATCACTGGTGGTGGATTTATCGAGAATGTCCCTCGCATGTTTGCGGCTGACTTGGCTGCAGAGATTGAGGAAAGCAAGGTTCCAGTTCTTCCGATTTTCAAAGCCCTTGAAAAATACGGTCATATCAAACACGAAGAAATGTTTGAAATTTTCAATATGGGCGTAGGGCTCATGCTGGCAGTTAGCCCTAAAAATGTAGAACGTGTCAAAAAATTGTTGGATGAACCAGTCTATGAAATTGGTCGCATCGTCAAGAAAGAAAACGAAAGTGTCATCATCAAATGAAAAAAATAGCGGTTTTTGCCTCTGGTAATGGCTCAAATTTTCAGGTGATTGCTGAAGAATTTCCAGTGGAGTTTGTCTTTTCAGACCATCGTGACGCCTATGTGCTCGAGCGTGCTGCCAAGCTTGGCGTTCTGTCTTATACTTTTGAACTCAAGGAGTTTGAGAACAAAGCAGACTACGAAACGGCTCTTGTCGAACTCTTGGAAGAACACCAGATTGACTTGGTTTGTCTCGCGGGCTACATGAAAATTGTTGGTCCGACTTTGCTCGCTGCTTATGAAGGTCGAATCATCAACATTCATCCTGCCTATTTGCCAGAATTTCCAGGAGCTCATGGCATTGAGGATGCTTGGAATGCTGGCGTTGCTGAGAGTGGCGTGACCATTCACTGGGTGGACTCAGGTGTGGATACAGGCAAGGTCATCAAACAAGTCCGTGTGCCACGGCTGGCTGATGATACCATCGAAAGCTTTGAAGCTCGGATTCATGAGGCGGAGTATAAGCTATATCCGGAAGTGTTGGATAGTTTGGGAGTGGAGAGGAAAGAAGATGGATAATAGTTTTAACAACTGGAATAACAATGCTGGTAGAGATGTTAATATTCAAATTAATCAAGATCAGCCAGAAAAAGTTGCTACTTATGAACCTGAACCAATTTGGAGAAGTCCGATTACAATGGCTGTCTTATCATGGCTGGGCTTCTTTAGTTCGTTAGGGAGCATATTTTCGCTCTTCAAAGTCTTCGAACCTGTACTGAAGTGGTTTAATAATTCTAAGCAAGAAGTGTCCACAGGAGTTAATCAAAGCTATACGTTTATCTTTATTGGAATTCTATTAATCACAATAATTATTTTTTCATTACGCAGGATTACTAGTAGACAGACTAGGCATCCTTTGCTATTTAATTATGCGCTTAGTGGAATTGGCAAAAGACTTACTCTTGAGAAAATAAATATTGATCACTGTCCAATATGTAATGGAAAGATGAAATATTACAATAGACCTATAGCGTGGGATATAGTAAGAGACTCAAATGGGAAAGAGAAACGTATTGTGACCGAGAGGGTTCCAGCGTTGGAGTGTAAAAGAAATAGTAAACACTGGGCTGAAGTTGACCCAGCAGAAGATAAAGTATAACATAAGGAGAACCAATGACAAAACGCGCCTTAATCAGCGTCTCAGACAAAGCGGGCATTGTTGAATTTGCCCAAGAACTTAAAAAACTCGGTTGGGACATCATCTCAACAGGTGGGACCAAGGTTGCCCTTGATAATGCTGGGGTGGAGACCATTGCGATTGATGATGTGACTGGTTTTCCAGAAATGATGGATGGTCGTGTGAAGACCCTCCACCCAAATATCCACGGTGGTCTTCTTGCTCGTCGTGACTTGGATAGTCACTTGGAAGCAGCTAAGGATAATAATATCGAATTGATCGACCTTGTTGTGGTCAACCTTTACCCATTCAAGGAAACCATTCTTAAACCAGACGTGACGTACGCTGATGCAGTCGAAAACATCGATATCGGTGGTCCGTCTATGCTTCGTTCGGCAGCGAAGAATCACGCCAGCGTGACCGTTGTGGTAGATCCTTCTGACTATGCTGTTGTGCTTGACGAATTGGTAGCAAATGGTGAAACGACTTATGAAACTCGTCAACGTTTGGCAGCCAAGGTTTTCCGTCACACAGCAGCTTATGATGCCTTGATTGCAGAGTATTTCACAGCTCAAGTTGGAGAAAGCAAACCTGAAAAGCTCACTTTGACCTACGACCTCAAGCAACCAATGCGTTATGGGGAGAATCCTCAGCAGGATGCAGACTTTTACCAAAAAGCTTTGCCAACGGATTACTCGATTGCTTCAGCAAAACAGCTCAACGGTAAGGAATTGTCCTTCAACAATATCCGCGATGCGGATGCGGCCATTCGTATCATTCGTGATTTCAAAGAACGTCCAACCGTTGTGGCTCTCAAACACATGAACCCATGTGGTATCGGTCAGGCTGATGACATCGAGACTGCTTGGGACTATGCTTATGAGTCTGATCCAGTGTCTATCTTTGGTGGAATCGTCGTTCTCAACCGTGAGGTGGATGCTACGACAGCTGAGAAGATGCACGGTGTCTTCCTTGAAATCATCATCGCACCGAGCTATACAGATGAAGCGCTAGCCATTTTGACAAACAAAAAGAAAAACTTGCGCATCCTTGCCTTGCCATTTGATGCTCAAGATGCTAGTGAAGTGGAAGCAGAGTACACAGGTGTTGTCGGTGGACTTCTTGTTCAAAACCAAGACGTGGTCAAGGGAAGTCCGGCTGACTGGCAAGTGGTGACTAAACGCCAGCCAACTGAGACAGAAGCAACTGCCCTTGAGTTCGCTTGGAAAGCTATCAAGTACGTCAAATCAAACGGAATCATCGTGACTAATGACCACATGACACTTGGTGTTGGTCCAGGTCAAACCAACCGTGTGGCTTCCGTCCGTATTGCCATTGACCAAGCCAACGACCGCCTTGACGGTGCAGTTCTGGCTTCTGATGCCTTCTTCCCATTTGCGGATAATGTGGAAGAAATCGCCAAAGCAGGTATCAAGGCCATCATCCAGCCCGGTGGCTCCGTCCGTGACCAAGAGTCCATCGAAGCAGCGGATAAATACGGCTTGACCATGGTCTTCACAGGAGTGAGACATTTTAGACATTAAGAAAATGAGCATTTCTAATTACGGAAATGCTCATTTTTTTGAATTTTGTTATGTGACTATTAGTCCGTCTCACTCTGTTAGGTGTGGTTCATTGACGGGTGGTTATGATTATATGAGAGGGAGAAGATTAATCATCTAGTAATGTTGGATTATATTCTGCTATAAATAATAGAAAAGTATTTATGATCCATAGTTTATCAGTAGATGACATTTCATTTTGTAAGGTTAATAATTTTAGATAGTCAAATTCATTAGTTTGTTGTAAATTGTCACATTCTTGTTCAGATAAAATATGTGTTGAACAGGGATAAGTTATAATGCGGTTGTATTTTAAAATTTGTAATTTTACAATCCTCTTAAGTAATATTTTTATGTAGATATTATAAGAAATTTCATTATTGAAGTAGGTTTCAAAATTTTTATCTAGATAATAGTTTAAATTTTCCTTTTTCTTGTCATCTATATTTAATTCATTGCATATTTCTTTTAGAGACTCAGAACTGCAGCAGTTTAATATTTTAGAAACTGTATCGTGTTGCAATATTGCAGAGCTACCTAGAATCCTTTCTAATCGTTTCGGAATGATGAAAGGAACTTGGAATACTTTGTAAAGTTCCTTTTTTTTAACAATATCTTTATATTCCTTGCCGGTCATAATTTTTTCTAAAGATTTGTTTAGAAATTCTAAGTCTTTATCAATTTCTAAATCAAAATAAGATTCAACCATTGGATAGTTTATGTAGAGTTGACCATTATTGGTTACATCGCTGAAATATTTTTGTAATTGCTGAATCTTGTCAATAGAAAAGTTGGGATCTTGTCCTTCATAATCAAAAATTAAAAAAATATTTTTATAATTTCTTTTTCTGCCAATAGATCCAAATCTTTCAGGATCAGATTGATTTAAAACAAAAGGTAAATCCACATCATTATAGGGATAATCCCATTCTTCCCCATATACTTCGCGGATTTTATTGTATAATTGGTAGATGTTTGTGCCAAAAATATGTATATTCTCTTCAGTAATACTAAGTTCAGGGAAAACTTCGATAATAAGTTTAAAAAGTTCATTTTTTTCATGATGGCCTTCGACTATGAAAAGGGTTTGACCTCGTGTTACATTATTCATATTCAGCAAACTCTCCGCTAATGTACATCTTTTCTAAATTATGCCCCTCTCGTAATTCTCGCTTAGTTGCTTTGTTTAAAGGTGTTATAAATCCTTTTTGAGATAAAATGAACAAGCAGTCGGGTCTAAATAACTCATTAGACATAATATTTGTATCGTGGGTAGTCAAAATGATTTGGGTGTATGGAAATATTTTTTTTAAATGACGTATCAAATTTTCAGAAAGTTCGTAATGATAAAAAGCATCAAATTCATCGAAAAATAAAAATTTAGGAGGATTGTTGGCATTGAAGTGTTCAATGATATAGAGGATTCTAAAATAGAATTTGGTCAAAGCCAATGTTCCACTAGATGCTTCTCTAAAGAACGGAACATTTTTATTTTTATAAACAAAACAAAGCATATCATCCCCATCTATTTGTTCTATTGAATCTAAGTGACAGTTTATCCCCATGCTATTAAGAAATGCTTCCAGTCCTTTTGCTGTCTCTTTGTGATCAAGTGTATGCTGGAACCAACGATTTATAAAATGTTTAGGGGCTTCATGATTAATAAGCACCATGTTTCGGATAAATGTTCGGAGATATGTGAGAATAGAATCATTTGACTTAGAGGTGTTAGTTATCAGCCATGTTAAAAAAGATCTGTTTTCTCCGTCTAAATCTTGCTTGTCACTTGAAATCTGATCTCGATAATTATCTATTAGTATGTTGAAATCGTTGTTTATGATACCTAGTTTATTGGCTATGTCCTCCACAGCATTATATGATATTGGGTCAGTAGACAAATTTATTTTCCAAACTAATTCGTTATTTATAGATAGTGATTCTGTTTGTATAATCTGATATTCATTTTTTGTATAAATGTATTTGATTTCATTGTTATTATGAAAAAATATATAACAAAAAGTAGCAATAGCGTTGTCAGAGTTGTTATTTAAAAAAGATGTTAAATTTTGATCATCAATTAAGGATCTACTGGAAAGATTTTTGGTAATATCAAATAATGCTAAACCTAAATTGGATTTTCCTGTAGCATTTCTACCATAGATAAGTACTTTACTCAAAAAATTATTTGATAAGCAGTCCTCATTAAATTTATAACCTCCGACTTGTGAAAAGTCAATTGAGATTTCATCTTCAAAGTTTTTATAATTCTTTACAGAAAAGTATTTTAGCATTTGTCAATCCTCCTATTAGGATTATTATATCATAAAAAACAATTTCCGTAAAAAAATTACGGCTCCTGAGTTTGCTTGGAAGGCTATCAAGTATGTCAAATCAAACGGTATCATCATCACCAACGACCACATGACACTTGGTGTTGGCCCAGGTCAAACCAACCGTGTGGCCTCTGTTCGTATCGCCATTGACCAAGCCAAAGACCGCCTTGACGGCGCAGTTCTTGCTTCAGATGCCTTCTTCCCATTTGCAGATAACGTGGAAGAAATCGCCAAAGCAGGTATCAAGGCGATCATCCAGCCAGGAGGATCAGTCCGTGACCAAGAATCCATCGAAGCCGCGGATAAATACGGCTTGACTATGGTCATCATAGGCGTAAGACATTTTAGACATTAAAAAGATAAAAGGGAAGAAAACAGTTTCTTTCCTTTTTTTGCTTAAAAAACGGAATATAACAAGATTAAAACGAACGTTTATGATATAATGTTAGTAAATAATTCGCAAAAGAGGTTGAGAGATGAAGCTGTTAGTTGTCGGTTCGGGTGGTCGTGAACATGCGATTGCTAAGAAGTTACTTGAATCAAAAGACGTTGAAAAAGTCTTTGTAGCTCCTGGGAATGATGGGATGACTCTGGATGGTCTGGAATTAGTGAATATCTCTATTTCCGAACATTCTAAACTGATTGAGTTTGCAAAAGCCAACGATATTGCTTGGACCTTCATTGGGCCAGATGACGCCCTTGCGGCTGGGATCGTGGATGATTTCAATGCAGCAGGACTCAAAGCCTTTGGTCCGACAAGATTGGCAGCGGAGTTGGAGTGGTCTAAGGATTTTGCTAAGGAAATCATGGTCAAATACGATGTTCCGACAGCAACCTATGGGACCTTCTCAGATTTCGAGGAAGCTAAGGCTTATATCGAGGAGAAAGGCTCTCCAATCGTAGTCAAGGCAGATGGTTTAGCGCTTGGTAAGGGTGTCGTCGTTGCTGAAACGGTTGAGCAAGCGGTCGAAGCCGCTCACGAGATGCTTTTGGACAATAAATTCGGTGATTCAGGTGCGCGTGTAGTTATTGAGGAATTCCTCGACGGAGAAGAGTTCTCTCTCTTTGCTTTTGTCAATGGAGACAAGTTCTACATCATGCCAACGGCTCAGGACCACAAATGTGCCTATGATGGTGACAAGGGGCCTAACACGGGTGGTATGGGTGCCTATGCGCCAGTTCCTCACTTGCCAGAAAGTGTGGTTGCCACAGCGGTTGATACTATTGTCAAGCCTGTCCTTGACGGGATGATTAAAGAAGACCGCCCCTATCTTGGTGTCCTTTACGCAGGGCTTATTTTAACAGCAGACGGACCTAAGGTCATCGAGTTCAACGCTCGCTTCGGAGATCCAGAAACGCAAATTATTCTGCCTCGTTTGACATCTGACCTTGCACAAAATATCACGGATATCCTCGATGGCAAGGAGCCAACCATTACCTGGACAGATAAGGGTGTGACGCTGGGTGTAGTTGTCGCATCGAACGGCTACCCGCTAGACTATGAAAAGGGTGTCAAGTTGCCAGCCAAAACCGATGGCGACATCATCACCTACTATGCAGGGGCTAAGTTTGCGGAAAATAGCAGAGCACTGCTATCAAACGGTGGACGTGTCTATATGCTCGTTACCACAGCAGACACCGTCAAAGAAGCCCAAGACACCATCTACAAGGAACTTGACAAACAAAACACAGAAGGCCTTTTCTATCGTACGGATATCGGAAGCAAGGCAATTAGATAAAGATATAAGAAAAGGCGACGAAGTCGCTAAACCCGATAATGGTCGCTTTGGTGAAAAGACCAGAACAGAACAGAACTTGTTCTGGTCGGGGGAAACTTTGAGACCTTAGGCTCAAAGTTTAGGAATGAAACCGAAGGTTTGCTTCCGCCCCCACCACCTAAGACCATTATCAAAAAGAAAAATAAAAATTCACAAAATACGTTAATGGTCGTATGGTTTGCGAGCGTTAGCGAGCTAATATAGGATAATCGTCGCAGTAGTGGAACTCCTAGTAGCATAGCTACTAGGAGCGGAAAACTGGAGACTTAGGCTCCAGTTTTAGTAATGGAACGCCTTAGGCGATCGCTTACGTCCGCACTACATTAGACGATTATTAAAAAAGGAGAAGAAATGAAACCAATTATTTCCATCATCATGGGCTCAAAATCCGACTGGGCAACCATGCAAAAAACCGCCGAAGTCCTAGACCGCTTCGGTGTAGCCTACGAAAAGAAAGTTGTCTCTGCTCACCGCACACCTGATCTCATGTTCAAACATGCCGAAGAAGCTCGTAGCCGTGGTATCAAGGTCATCATCGCAGGTGCTGGTGGTGCCGCCCATTTGCCAGGAATGGTAGCTGCCAAAACAACCCTTCCAGTCATTGGTGTGCCTGTCAAGTCTCGTGCCCTTAGTGGCGTGGACTCGCTCTACTCTATAGTACAGATGCCGGGTGGCGTCCCTGTTGCGACTATGGCTATCGGTGAAGCGGGTGCGACAAACGCAGCCCTCTTTGCCCTCCGTCTCCTATCAGTAGAGGATCAGGCTATCGCGACAGCTTTGGCAGATTTTGCAGAAGAACAAGGAAAAATCGCAGAGGAGTCTACAAATGAGCTCATCTAAAACAATCGGAATTATCGGTGGCGGTCAGCTAGGGCAGATGATGGCCATTTCTGCTATCTACATGGGGCATAAGGTTATCGCTCTGGATCCTGCGGCGGATTGTCCAGCCTCTCGTGTAGCGGAAATCATCGTGGCTCCTTATAATGATGTGGATGCCCTCCGTCAGTTGGCGGAGCGTTGCGATGTCCTCACCTATGAGTTTGAAAATGTCGATGCTGACGGTTTGGATGCTGTCATCAAGGATGGTCAACTCCCTCAAGGGACAGACCTGCTCCGTATTTCCCAAAATCGCATCTTTGAAAAGGACTTTTTGTCAAACAAGGCTCAAGTCACTGTGGCACCTTACAAGGTTGTGACCTCAAGCCAAGACTTGGCAGATATCGACCTTTCTAAAAACTATGTCCTCAAGACTGCGACCGGTGGTTACGATGGCCATGGTCAAAAGGTCATTCGCTCAGAAGCAGATTTGGCAGAAGCCTATGCGCTAGCTGATTCTGCAGACTGTGTCTTGGAAGAATTTGTCAACTTTGACCTTGAAATTTCTGTCATCGTGTCAGGAAATGGCAGGGATGTGACGTTTTTTCCAGTTCAGGAAAATATCCACCGTAACAACATTCTTTCGAAAACCATCGTGCCTGCACGCATTTCAGCTAGTCTAGCTGACAAAGCAAAAGCTATGGCAGTGCAAATCGCAGAGCAGCTTAATCTATCTGGAACCCTTTGCGTGGAAATGTTTGCGACGGCTGATGACATTATCGTCAACGAGATTGCTCCACGTCCACACAACTCTGGGCACTACTCGATTGAAGCCTGCGACTTCTCCCAGTTTGACACCCATATCTTGGGTGTTCTAGGAGCGCTACTTCCAGCAATCCACCTTCATGCACCAGCTGTTATGCTCAATGTCCTCGGCCAGCATGTCGAGGCCGCTGAACAATATGTCACAGAAAATCCAAGCGCCCACTTCCACCTGTATGGTAAAATAGAAGCGAAGCACAACCGCAAGATGGGACATGTGACTTTGTTTAGTGATGCGCCGGATAGTGTGGTTGAGTTTGGTGAGGGGATTGATTTTTGAAATGACAGAAGAATTTGATGAATTGCTGGATGATGAAATAACGACCGTAACACTGACTTATACGGACGATTTTATTGTTCCAGAGATTGCGGATAGAGAGGGGATTCATATTTTAGAGAGAGCTGGTAATCAGCTAGTCTTAGAATATTCTTGTTCCGTGAAGGAAGTTAAGGATTATCTGAGTAGTTACGGCCTGCCTAGACATCCTGAGAGAATTTCATTTGAATTTTCTATACATGAAGACTCAAAAAATGATAATCTTTAAAGCTAAATGGAGACCAGTTTATGATTCAAATTATTGTCAATGCTTTTGTGGAGGAAGGAAAAGAAATCGCCGTTGTGGAAGTGCTCTTTGCCAGTGTCGACCATGAAAAAGTAAAAGCCAATATCAGAAATTAAAGATTCAATATCCAAACAATTATCTGGCTATCTATGATTCGCCGTTGGATACAGATCTAAGTAGCTTGCCGCACTATCCGTCGGTTGTGATAAGCAAGGAGGAGTTTAATTAGCCTATGAAAACTATTGGTCTGATTGGTGGTATGAGTTGGGAAAGCACCACATCTTACTACCAAATCATCAATGAAACCATCAAAAAAGAGCTGGGTGGCTTGCATTCAGCTAAGATTCTGCTTTACAGTGTTGATTTTGCGGAGGTTGAGCATTATCAGGCAGTCGGAGACTGGGAGAAAAGCGGTCAACTTTTGGCAGATATTGCTCAGCGCTTGGAGCAAGCTGGTGTAGATTTCATCGTTATTTGCACAAACACCATGCACAAGGTTGCTCCGCAGATACAAGAAAAGATTACGATTCCAATCTTGCATATTGCGCAGGCAACTGCGCAGGCCTTGTTGGCTGATGGTATTCAAAAGGTCGGCCTCCTGGGAACAAAGTACACCATGACTCAAGATTTTTATAAGGAGAAATTAATAGAGTCTGGGTTAGAAGTGCTGATTCCAGACCAAGTTGGTATTACAGAGGTCAATCGAATCATTTATGACGAACTTTGCCTAGGGAACATCAAAGAAAGCTCAAAGCAGACTTATCTTGCCGTTATAGATGATTTGAAAAAGGCGGGCGCAGAGGCCGTTATCTTGGGTTGTACCGAGATAGGTCTCCTCGTCAAGCAATCCGACACCGACCTGCCTCTCTATGACACAACAGTGATTCATGCAGAGAAAGCAGCGGAGTGGGCGGTAAATAAGTGACCATAGAAGACAAGCACAACCGTAGGGTAGGGCATATAACTTTGTTTAGTGATGCGCTAAATAGTGTGGTTGAATTAGGAGAAGGGATTGATTTTTAAAATGATAGAAGAGTTTGATGATGTATTTGAAGATGATATTACTACTCTGACATTTACTTATGCGGATGATGTAGTCATCCCAGAAATTCCGGATGCAGAAGGTATTCATATTGTAGAGATAACAAATAATCAGCTAGTTATAGAGCATACGCGCGATGATGATGAAGTCTATGATTATATAAAGAGTTTTGGATTAACGAGCCGTCCTATAAAACTTTCGATTGAATTTTTTGCATACGAAGATCCTGAGGAAGAAGAAAATGATTAGAATTTAATGGGGAGAATCTATGATTCAAATCATCGTGAATGCATTTGTTGAAAAGGATAAGACCGGAGCAGTCGTCGAAGTCTTGTATGCTAGTAACGATCACGAAAAAGTGAAGGCTAAGTATGAAGAGCTGGTTGCTCAATGTCCTGAAAACTATTTGGCAATTTATGATTTGCAGTTAGATACAAATTTGAATACACTAGATCACTATCCATCTGTATGGATTGGGAAATAAGAGTTTGAGGAGTAAGACAGGACCCCAGTTATAAGGTCCGTCGTCTTACCTCTGCAAGGTTGAATAGGCTTGTCGTAGCTGATAAAGTCAGCAAGAGAAGTCAGTCAACTACTGCTGGAAAGGGATTAATTTTTAAAGAATAGTATGCCATTAAAGTATTTTGAAATCAAAAGATTATTGAGATCTCAAATAAGTTTAGTTGATTCTCTTATGAGTAAAGTATTGAAATACCTATTGTTATATGGATTTCTAGCTATTTTTGTTACAATAGGAAATACTCAACAGAAAACAGATGTCTCAGGAAAGCTCCTAATTCTACTAATAATTATGGGAGTACTCTATAGATTAAATGTTCTTTTTGAGAAAATTAATATTAAAAATTTGACGATGGCTTTTAAAAAAGGAAATTTTCTAGATAGTGAGCATACAGAAATGTTAATTTCTGATATTGAATCGTCATTAAATAAAATAAATAATTTTGCAAACTGGAGTTGTGGTATTTTAGCAACCATTTCAATATTTGTTGGTACAACCTATATTAATTTTCTCATAACTCTCATTACCAAAGAGGAGCTTTCGAAGATATTAATTAGCGAGGGTACTAGTTCACAAAGTAGTCTGATTAGTATTTTGCTGCAGTTGATGTTGATAGTGGTTTTATTTTTATTGGCATATTATCTTACTGTTCAGGCTTTTACTTATGATATGCGGTTTGTAAACACTATTTTAAAAAGTAGTCTTTACATTGATGAAGATGATAAGGCCATATATGGATTTTGGAAAAAGTTTTGGTATAGTTTAGAACATTTTACTTCAGGAATTTGATAAAAGTTAATAATCTGAAATTTAGATTTTTTATTCCCTGACCACTATAAGCATAACCGCATGGGTCATGCGACCTTGTTTGGAGTTATGGCTAGCGTGAAGGAGTTTTGAACTTTACAGTTGCAAATTTATAATTGGTATAAATAATAATTTTGTCATGGTATAATAAGCTTAGATAGCGATGTTAGTTAAAACGAGAAGAAGGTTAAAGGTATGATTAAAGGAGATAGTTGGGAAATAATAAGTTCAAAAATAAAAGAAAGTGCTAAATATATTAGTGATCTTAGAAAGTCGGATGAAGAATTATTTTTTTATTATGATGAATCCAATAATATTAGGAAGTATATACTAAAGAGCACAGGTTTTAATAATGATAATGTCAATTTTTCACTCGCTGGTGTTTTTTCAACAGAGGAAAAAGATATTTCAAAAGAAGAATTATATGATTTATTAGGCTTTACCAACAATGCTAACTTTAAGGAATTTAAATTTAAGCATTTCATCAAAAAAAATAGTCATACTTTTTTTGAAATGATAGATACAGATAAATTTACAAATTTATTTAAATTTATTAAAGATAAAAATTTGTATATTCATGTAAGTATTTTAAATGTGTTTTATTATGGAATTGTCGATATTGTCGATGAAATTATTCACGATACAATAACCCCAATGAAATTGAATAAAGTATATGTTGGTGAATTAAAGGAATTTGTGTATTCAAAAATGTTTTTGGAATATAATAGATTTTCAGAAATGTTTTATGACTTTCATTATCCAAATATTAAAGAAGCAGACTCCATTCAATTTTTGGAAAATATTAAAGAGTATTTTGAAACAGTTTCGATAGGTGTTTCAAAACGAGAATTGAATAAGGAATGGTTAGGGTGCATAAAAAAGAAAATGGATTGTATGAAAAGTAGTACAGACAAATTAGTATTATTGGCACATAATCAAGACGATATTTTAATTGAAAACTTTTCTGAGCTATACAGTCATAAAATTTTTGTATATGATAAATCAATTCACTTGTTTGATGAAGAGACGGTAATCGAAGAACATTGGTGCCAAACTGGTATGTCAAAATCTACAATTAAAGATAGATATAATTTTGAGAGTTCTGAAAAAAATATTATGTTGCAGATAAGTGATGTTATTGCTGGGATTTTTGCTAAGTTATTTGATTATATGGCATGCAAATCAATATATAATCTAAAATCGACTGTAACAGAAATGGATAAGAATTCTAGACAGTATAAAAATTTAAAACTTTTAATGGAACTTATAAATAGAACAGAGCTTTTTGAAAGCTATTTATTAAATTTTACTGTACCTACTTCGTTGCATAAAAAGTTTATCGAACTTTACAATTGTTTTTATTAAAGGAGAATCAACATGATCAACCGTTACTCTCGCCCAGAGATGGCGAACATTTGGACTGAAGAAAATAAATACCGTGCTTGGCTTGAGGTGGAAATCTTGGCTGACGAGGCATGGGCTGAGTTGGGGGAAATCCCTAAGGAAGATGTGGCTTTGATTCGCGAGAAAGCGGACTTTGACATCGACCGTATTTTGGAGATTGAGCAAGAGACGCGTCACGATGTGGTGGCTTTCACGCGTGCGGTTTCTGAGACTCTTGGCGAAGAGCGCAAGTGGGTTCACTATGGTTTGACTTCTACCGACGTGGTGGATACGGCCTACGGTTACCTTTACAAGCAAGCCAACGACATCATCCGTCGTGATCTTGAAAACTTCACCAACATCATCGCTGATAAGGCTAAGGAGCACAAGTTCACCATCATGATGGGGCGTACCCACGGTGTGCACGCTGAGCCGACAACTTTCGGTCTTAAATTGGCGACTTGGTACAGCGAAATGAAACGAAACATCGAGCGTTTCGAGCATGCGGCTGCTGGTGTGGAAGCTGGTAAGATTTCTGGTGCGGTTGGTAACTTTGCCAATATCCCACCATTCGTAGAGCAGTATGTCTGCGACAAGCTTGGTATCCGTGCTCAAGAAATCTCTACACAGGTGCTTCCTCGTGACCTTCATGCTGAGTACTTTGCAGTTCTTGCTAGTATCGCGACTTCAATCGAGCGTATGGCGACGGAAATCCGTGGTCTGCAAAAATCTGAACAACGCGAAGTGGAAGAATTCTTTGCCAAGGGGCAAAAGGGTTCATCAGCAATGCCTCACAAACGCAACCCTATCGGTTCTGAAAATATGACGGGTCTTGCGCGTGTTATCCGTGGTCACATGGTGACAGCTTATGAAAATGTGGCTCTCTGGCACGAGCGTGATATTTCCCACTCATCAGCTGAGCGCATCATCACACCAGATACAACCATTTTGATTGACTACATGCTCAACCGTTTTGGAAATATCGTCAAGAACTTGACAGTCTTCCCAGAAAACATGATCCGCAACATGAACTCAACTTTCGGTCTTATCTTTAGCCAACGTGCTATGTTGACCTTGATTGAGAAAGGTATGACGCGTGAGCAAGCTTACGACCTTGTTCAACCGAAGACAGCTCAATCATGGGATAATCAAGTAGACTTCAAACCACTTCTCGAGGCAGATCCAGAGGTAACCTCACGTCTGACTCAAGAAGAAATCGATGAAATCTTTAACCCTGCATACTACACCAAACGAGTAGATGATATCTTCGAACGTATCGGACTGGGTGACTAATCACAACAAAAAAGCGAGATTCTGTACTGACCCCAAAAAGTTAGACAATTAATTTATCCGAAGGATTTAGTTCTGTATTGCACAGGACTGAGTCCTTTTAGTTTTATCTTAATTCGTTTATTGTTGTAGTAATCAATGTAGTCCACAAT
>NZ_QEWJ01000140.1 GCF_004127215.1 Streptococcus oralis
CCGCCGCACTGGACGCTGCCCAGCGTGCCGCTGGGGACGCATCCCGCGCGGTGGTAGCATTCGCGCCTACCGTTTTCTCTGCCCGCGCCTGATACTCCGGGCGCACATGGCCCGCCGATGCTCAGTTACCGCCACGCCTTCCACGCCGGCAATCACGCCGATGTCCTCAAGCACGCCGTGCTTGTGCAGATGCTCGATTACCTCACGCAGAAGGACAAGCCGTTCTGGTACATCGACACGCACGCCGGCGCCGGCCTCTACGCGCTGGACCACGAATGGGCGCAGAAGAAGGCCGAATTCGATACCGGCATCGGCCCCTTGTGGCGCGCGGCCGAAAGCGGCGAAACGCTGCCGCCGCTGCTCGATGCCTACCTCGACCAGGTGCGCGAACTGAACC
>NZ_QEWJ01000141.1 GCF_004127215.1 Streptococcus oralis
GACTTGCCTCTCACACTTAAGTTACGTGGTATTTGAGTTTGTGACCCATGCTTTAAGGATACTTATTTTGCAAGCGAGAATTAAATCCCTGTTCCACATGGGGCCTCAGCTATCCTTATATTTTCCTTTAATTGCTTTTCTAATGTCAAAATCCTCATCTCTGTGTAGAGGAGGTAATGCCAGAATAAGGTCCTGGGAACCAAAGTGATGTAGGATGGATTTCCAGAGCAGTGGGGAGACAGAAAGGACAGGAGTGTGCGTAAGTTGCATCCCACAGAACTCTAAGGACGAAAACCACAGAAGACAAGGAGATGAAAGTCAATGAAAAAGTCAGTAGCTGAGAGGGAGTGAGAAGTGACCTAAGGGTAGCAGAGTGTGTCCAAAACACTTGCAG
>NZ_QEWJ01000142.1 GCF_004127215.1 Streptococcus oralis
GTGGTGGAAGACAGCAGCACCGGCACCCGCGCCGCCCTCGCCGCGGGGATGCGGGTGATCGGCTTCGTCGGCGCCGGGCACATTCCCGCCGGGCACGCCGAGGTACTGCGCGAGCTGGGCGCCATCGCCATCGTCGAGCACATGCGCGAACTGCCGGAGACCGTGGCGCGCCTGCGCCGCGAGAGCCGAGTGACGCTGGGAACGCCGTAACCGGGCGTCAGAGACTCTTCCAGGTCAGGTACACCCGCAGGTCGAACTCCAGTTGGTGATAGTCCGGCAGCATGTACTGGCAGAGCTGGTAGAACGCCTTGTTGTGCTCGCTTTCCTTCAGGTGGGCGAGTTCGTGGACGACGATCATCCGCAGGAACTCCGGGGCGGCGTCCTTGAACAGGGA
>NZ_QEWJ01000143.1 GCF_004127215.1 Streptococcus oralis
GCGCCAGGGCGCCATGCAGGTAGGGGGTGCGCGCTTCGATGGTGCGCGACATCAGCAGATGGTCGGCGCGGCGCAGCAGCGGCTCCAGCGAGTAGTGCAGGTCGAACTGGCCGATCGCCGCCTCGAGGCCCTGGCCGAGGGCCTCGTGGGCGAGTTCCTCGATCCGCTCGGCGACCCGTCGGCCCGCCGGTTCCGCCAGCAGCGCGGCCTTGCGCCGGTACTCGCCGAACCAGGCGGCGGCGAAGCGCCGCGGTTCCGGTGCGTCGCGCCGGCGCCAGAGTTCGAGATGGCGCGGGTAGCCCCAGAACAGTTCGTCGGCGCCTTCGCCGAGAAGCACGCAGTGATAGCCCTGCTCGCCGATACCGTCGGCCAGGCGCTGGTACATCAGCAGGC
>NZ_QEWJ01000144.1 GCF_004127215.1 Streptococcus oralis
AACGTAGAATATGAAATAGAAGAAGTCATGGGATTACCAAAAGACTTTAAAACACATCCACATTATAAACCTTCTAAATATTTAAAAGCTGTATTCATAAATATTAAGCATTAAAGTACTGAAATAGGGTATTAAATGTATATTGAAAATATTATGAAAAACGAAAGGTGAGTCAGTAAGTGGGTATTATTAATAAAATTACAAATGGAGTTACTGATAAAGTTGGTAAAAAGGTCTTAGATATAGAAGAAATTAACGAAAAAGATATCTTACCTAAAAATGAAGAAGAAATTGCACAACGTAGAGAAAAAGCTAAAGCTGTTGTTAAGAAAAAATCTTTATTATCTTCAGGGATGAGTGTTGTGCCAATTCCAGGATTAGACTTTGGTGTAG
>NZ_QEWJ01000145.1 GCF_004127215.1 Streptococcus oralis
GTTCACTATCGGTCAGTCAGGAGTATTTAGCCTTGGAGGATGGTCCCCCCATATTCAGACAGGATACCACGTGTCCCGCCCTACTCTTCGAGTTCACAACATATGCATTTTCATGTACGGGGCTATCACCCTGTATCGCCGGACTTTCCAGACCGTTCCATTAACACATACGCTGATTCAGACTCTGGGCTGCTCCCCGTTCGCTCGCCGCTACTAGGGGAATCTCGGTTGATTTCTTTTCCTCGGGGTACTTAGATGTTTCAGTTCCCCCGGTTCGCTTCGTTAAGCTATGTATTCACTTAACGATAGTGTGTCGAAACACACTGGGTTTCCCCATTCGGAAATCGTCGGCTATAACGGTTCATATCACCTTACCGACGCTTATCGCAGATT
>NZ_QEWJ01000146.1 GCF_004127215.1 Streptococcus oralis
GCTGCCGCTGTGGATGCTGCTGCGCATGGCGCTCAACGCCGTGGACGGCATGTTGGCCCGCGAGTTCGGCCAGCAGTCGCGGCTGGGCGCCTATCTGAACGAGCTGTGCGATGTGATCGCCGATGCGGCGCTATACCTGAGCCTGCTCAGCGTGCCGGGCGTGCGCCCGGAAGTGCTGTGGCTGCTGGCCTGGACGGCGGCGCTGAGCGAGTACGCCGGGGTGCTGGGGCTGATGGTCGGTGCCAGCCGCCGCTATGACGGCCCGATGGGCAAGAGTGACCGCGCCTTCGTCGTCGGCGTGCTGGGTCTGCTGCTGGCGTCTGAGTGGGTTGGCGCGATGACGGTCACTGGCGTGGCTGCGGCCATGGCGGTGCTGTGCATGCTGACCATGAT
>NZ_QEWJ01000147.1 GCF_004127215.1 Streptococcus oralis
CTGCTACTCATTGTGTAACGCGATTACGATTAGTTTTGAAAGATGATAATAAAGTAGATAAGGAAGCTTTATCTAATAATACGCTTGTTAAAGGCCAATTTAAAGCTGACAATCAATATCAAATTGTTATTGGTCCTGGTACAGTAGATGAAGTGTATAAACAGTTTGTAAATGAAACCGGTGTAGAAACTGCATCTAAAGATGAAGCAAAAACTGCCGCTGCAAAAAAAGGCAATCCATTACAACGATTAGTAAAATTATTAGGAGATATTTTTATTCCAATTTTGCCAGCACTAGTAACAGCTGGTTTACTTATGGGGATTAATAATCTTTTAACTATGGAAAATTTATTTGGTCCTAAGGCCTTAGTGGAACAACATCATCAATTAGGT
>NZ_QEWJ01000148.1 GCF_004127215.1 Streptococcus oralis
CACCAAAAACAGAGTTTTCACATTTTAACGACATAAAAGAGAAAACAAACTATTGTCTGCTAATTTCTTTTAGGAAGGCCAATAAAACTTTATAAACATAACATTAACTCTTGTATAGACTTTGCATAAAAGACATCTTATAAGTACCAAATATAGATGTCACCTTTAACTAAGGCTTTACTCAATGGAATATTTTACTTAGTATTTGTCCACCTCTCTGTATTTATTGCCAGACTCTTCGTAAATTTCCTTCAATTATGCAATTACATTCTACGCTCAAGAAAATCTTAGAAAATGAATATTCTTGTTCCATTTTCTGGAATATTTTGGCCAGTGAGGTCTTTTCTTCTCAGAGGTTATAATGTGCTCGGCAGTAGACACTGCGTATAGCC
>NZ_QEWJ01000149.1 GCF_004127215.1 Streptococcus oralis
ATCGACAACCAGGTGCAGATCGCGCATAACGTGCATGTGGGCGCCTATACCGTGATCGCCGGCTGCGCGGCCATTTCCGGCAGCACGAAGATCGGGCGCTACTGCATCATCGGCGGTGCGGCCAATTTTGCCGGCCACCTGACCATTGCGGACCGCGTGACCGTTTCGGGCGGCACCTCCATTACCAAATCCATCACCAAGCCCGGTGGCCACTTCACCAGCGTTTTCCCGTTCATGCCGCATGGCGACTGGGAGCGTAACGCGGCCATCGTCCGAGGCCTGACGCGCATGCGCGAACGGTTGCAACAACTCGAACAGCGGGTCAAAGACCTGCAGCAACAATCATGACCGAAGCAACGAATGCGACGAGCGCGGCCCCCAGCCTTGTCAGC
>NZ_QEWJ01000014.1 GCF_004127215.1 Streptococcus oralis
TGTGGACTACATTGATTACTACAACAATAAACGAATTAAGATAAAACTAAAAGGACTCAGTCCTGTGCAATACAGAACTAAATCCTTCGGATAAATTAATTGTCTAACTTTTTGGGGTCAGTACAAGTTGTGTAACTGCTTTTTTTGAGGAGTCTCTATATATTGACATCCAGTCAGGTCTTTGCTACAATCAGTTATGGAGGAAAATCTAATGAAAAAATTTATAAAAATGATGCAAGTTGCTCTAGCAGTCTTTTTCTTCGGTTTTCTAGCTACAAATGTAGTATTTGCAGATGATTCTGAAGGATGGCATTTTGTACAAGAAAACGGAAGAACCTACTACAAGAAGGGTGACATCAAAGAGACGGACTGGCGAGTGATTGATGGGAAGACCTATTATTTTGATTATAATGGCGAAATGGTTGTTGGTTGGCAGTACATTCCAATGCCAGTTAAGGGATATACAATTGGTCCTTACCCTAATGGTATAAGATTAGAAGGTTCCCCAATGCCAGAATGGTACTACTTTGACAAAGATGGAGTGCTACAAGAGTTTGTTGGTTGGCAACAATTAGAGCTAAAAGATTCCTTAACCGTTGGGAAAAAACATGGTGAAGGCTGGGAAGGTCCCGAAGTTCTTAAATTAGCATACTACTACTTTGATCAAGATCATTCTTTAAAGACAGGTTGGCTTTATGATCAATCTAACTGGTATTACCTAGCAAAAACAGGAAATTCTGGGAATAAGAATCTTGGTGGTGAGAAACGTTCTGGTTGGATTCAAGATGCTTCCACTTGGTACTATCTAGATTCAGAAACTGGTATCATGCAAACTGGTTGGAAGCAAATTGGCAATAAGTGGTACTACCTCCGTTCCTCAGGAGCTATGGAGACTGGCTGGTATCAAGATGGTTCAACTTGGTATTATCTAGATGCTCAAAATGGAGATATGAAGACAGGCTGGGCTTATGTCGGTAACAAGTGGTATTATCTCCGTTCCTCAGGAGCTATGGCAACTGGCTGGGTGAAAGATGGTTCGACTTGGTACTATCTACATGCAAGTAATGGCGATATGAAGACAGGCTGGTTCCAAGTCAATGGTAAATGGTACTATGCTTATAGCTCAGGTGCTTTAGCAGTTAGTACAAGAGTGGATGGCTACTACGTCAATTATAATGGCGAATGGGTCCAATAATGAAAGAGGCGATTGTGAAGGAAACAATCGCTTTTTTTGTGAAAATATAATAAAATAGATAGGAAAGAATAAATACTTGTATGAAAAATAAGACGGTCTTATCGTCTAGCAAAAGGAAAACATGACAAAAAGAGTTGGTGTCGGTCAGGCACATAGTAAGATTATTTTAATAGGAGAGCACGCTGTCGTTTACGGTTATCCTGCCATTTCCCTGCCTCTCTTAGAGGTGGAGGTGACTTGTAAGGTGGTCCCTGCTGAAAGTCCATGGCGCCTTTATGAGGAGGATACCTTGTCTATGGCAGTGTATGCTTCGCTTGAGCATCTAAATATCAAGGATGCTTGCATTCGTTGTCAGATTGACTCAGCTATTCCTGAAAAACGGGGGATGGGTTCGTCAGCAGCTATTAGCATAGCAGCCATTCGAGCTGTTTTTGACTACTATCAAGTCGAACTGCCTCATCATGTACTAGAAATCTTGGTCAATCGGGCTGAGATGATTGCCCATATGAATCCGAGTGGTTTGGATGCCAAGACCTGTCTCAGTAATCGACCGATTTGTTTTATCAAGAATGTCGGCTTTACAGAATTAAACATGGACTTATCAGCCTATCTGGTGATTGCAGATACAGGCGTTTACGGTCATACACGCGAAGCCATCCAAGTGGTTCAAAGTAAAGGCAAGGATGCTCTCCCGTTTTTGCATGCCTTGGGAGAATTGACCCAGCGGGCAGAAGATGCGATTAGACAAAAAGATGCTGAAAAACTGGGACAAATCTTCAGTCAGGCGCATTTACATCTAAAAGAAATTGGTGTTAGTAGCCCTGAGGCAGATTCCCTCGTTGAAACAGCTATGAGCTACGGTGCTCTGGGAGCCAAGATGAGTGGTGGTGGTCTAGGAGGCTGTATCATAGCCTTGGTAGCTACTCTAGATAAAGCACAAGAACTAGCAAAACGATTAGAAGAGAAAGGAGCTGTTCAGACATGGATCGAAAGCCTGTAACAGTACGTTCCTACGCAAATATTGCCATCATCAAATACTGGGGAAAGAAAAAAGAAAAAGAGATGGTTCCTGCTACTAGCAGTATCTCTCTAACTTTGGAAAATATGTACACAGAGACGACCTTGTCACCTCTACCGACGGCTGCGACGGCTGCGACGGCTGATGCCTTTTATATCAATGGTCAGCTCCAAAATGAGGCAGAGCATGCTAAAATGAGCAAAATCATCGACCGTTACCGTCCGGCAGGTGAGGGATTTGTCCGTATCGATACCCAAAACAACATGCCTACCGCAGCGGGTTTGTCATCTAGTTCTAGTGGTTTGTCCGCTTTGATCAAGGCTTGCAATGCTTATTTCCAGCTTGGTTTGAATCGGAGCCAGTTGGCGCAGGAAGCTAAGTTTGCCTCAGGTTCTTCCTCTCGTAGTTTTTATGGACCGCTCGGTGCTTGGGACAAGGATAGTGGGGAAATTTACCCTGTAGAGACAGACTTGAAATTAGCTATGATTATGTTGGTGCTAGAAGACAAGAAAAAACCAATCTCTAGCCGCGATGGGATGAAACTCTGTGTGGAAACCTCGACGACCTTTGATGACTGGGTCCGTCAGTCTGAAAAGGACTATCAGGATATGCTGGTTTATCTCAAAGAGAATGACTTTGCCAAGGTTGGGGAATTGACGGAGAAAAATGCCCTTGCTATGCACGCTACGACAAAAACAGCATCGCCAGCTTTTTCTTATCTGACCGATGCAAGCTATGAAGCCATGGACTTTGTTCGCCAGCTTCGTGAGCAAGGGGAAGCCTGCTACTTTACTATGGATGCTGGTCCCAATGTCAAGGTTCTTTGTCTAGAGAAAGACTTGGAACATTTATCAGAAATCTTTGGTCAACGTTATCGCTTGATTGTGTCGAAAACAAAGGATTTGAGTCAAGATGATTGCTGTTAAAACTTGCGGAAAACTCTATTGGGCGGGTGAGTATGCTATTTTAGAACCAAGGCAGTTGGCCTTAATAAAGGCCATTCCTATCTATATGAGTGGAGAGATTGCCTTTTCTGATAGCTACCGTATCTATTCAGATATGTTTGATTTCGCAGTGGATTTGACGCCAAATCCTTCCTATAGTTTGATTCAAGAAACAATTGCTTTGATGAATGACTTCCTCGCTGATCGTGGTCAGACTTTGCGACCTTTTTCCCTAGAAATTCATGGCAAAATGGAACGAGAAGGGAAAAAGTTTGGTCTAGGCTCTAGTGGCAGCGTCGTTATTTTGGTTGTCAAGGCTCTGCTGGCTCTGTATCATCTTTCAATTGAACAGGATCTCTTGTTCAAGCTGGCTAGCGCGGTCTTGCTCAAGCGAGGAGACAATGGTTCTATGGGAGACCTTGCCTGTATTGTGGCAGAGGATTTGGTTCTCTACCAGTCTTTTGATCGCCAGAAGGTAGCCGCTTGGTTGGAAGAAGAAAACTTGGCGACGGTTTTGGAGCGTGATTGGGGCTTTTCGATCTCACAAGTGCAACCAGCTCTAGAATGTGATTTCCTAGTGGGATGGACCAAGGAAGTGGCTGTATCGAGTGACATGATCCAGCAAATCAAGCAAAACATCGACCAGAACTTTTTAGCTTCCTCAAAAGCAACAGTAGCTACTTTGGTAGAAACCTTGGAACAGGGGAAAGCAGAAAAAATTATCGAGCAGGTGGAAACAGCCAGCCAGCTTTTAGAAGGCTTGAGCACAGATATTTACACGCCTTCGCTTAGACAGCTGAAAGAAGCAAGCCAAGGTTTGCAAGCTGTTGCCAAAAGCAGTGGCGCTGGTGGCGGTGACTGTGGTATTGCCTTGAGTTTTGATGCGCAATCAACTGAAACCCTAAAAAACCGTTGGGCCAATCTGGGGATTGAGCTCTTATACCAAGAAAGGACAGGACATGACGACGAATCGTAAGGATGAGCACATCCGCTATGCCCTTGAGCAAAAAAGCTCCTATAATAGCTTTGATGAGGTTGAGTTAATCCACTCTTCGCTACCGCTCTATGACCTAGATGAAATTGATTTGTCTACAGAATTTGCAGGTCGCAAGTGGGACTTTCCTTTTTACATCAATGCCATGACGGGTGGGAGCGAAAAAGGTAAAGAAATCAATCAAAAACTGGCTCAGGTAGCAGAAGCCTGTGGGATTTTGTTTGTGACGGGTTCTTATAGCGCAGCCCTCAAGGATCCAACAGATGATACTTTTTCTGTCAAATCTAGCCATCCAAATCTCCTCCTTGGAACCAATATTGGATTGGACAAACCTGTTGAGTTGGGACTTCAGACTGTGACGGAGATGAATCCTTTACTTTTACAAGTGCATGTCAATGTCATGCAGGAATTACTCATGCCTGAGGGAGAACGAAAGTTTAGAAGCTGGCAATCGCATCTAGCAGACTATAGCAAGCAAATCCCCGTTCCAATCATTTTAAAGGAAGTGGGTTTTGGGATGGATGTGAAGACTATCGGGAGAGCCTATGAACTAGGAGTTCGAACCTTTGACCTGTCAGGTCGTGGTGGCACCAGTTTTGCCTATATCGAAAACCGTCGCAGTGGTCAGCGTGATTACCTCAATCAATGGGGCCAGTCTACCATGCAAGCCCTTCTCAATGCCCAAGACTGGAAAGACAAGGTCGAGCTCTTGGTCAGTGGAGGCGTTCGGAACCCACTTGATATGATTAAGTGCTTGGTCTTTGGAGCCAAGGCTGTGGGATTGTCACGAACCATGTTAGAGCTAGTAGAAAATCACTCAGTCGAAGAGGTGATTGCGATTGTCCAAGGATGGAAAGAAGATCTGCGTTTGATCATGTGTGCCCTTAATTGTGCCACCATAGCTGATCTGCAAAAAGTAGACTATCTTCTCTATGGAAAATTAAAAGAGGCAAAGGATCAGATGAAAAAGGCGTAACCACCGCCTTTTTTCCATCCTCAGACCGAGGTGACTTTTTTGAATTGTGATAAAATAGAAAAGAGAGGATGCAGCTATGAAAAAATTTCAAATCTTTTTATTTATTGAAGCCTGTCTGTTGACGGGAGCTCTGATTTTGATGGTATCAGAGCATTTTTCGCGTTTTCTGCTGATTCTCTTCCTCTTTCTTCTCCTGATACGCTATTATACAGGTAAAGAGGGCAATAACTTCCTCCTCCTTGTGGCGACCATTCTTTTCTTTTTCATCGTCATGCTCAATCCCTTTGTGATTTTAGCTATCTTTGTAGCAGTCATATACAGCCTCTTTCTTCTCTATCCAATGATGAATCAAGAGAGAGAGGAGACCGACTTGGTCTTTGAAGAGGTGGTGACGGTTAAAAATGAAAAGAATCGCTGGTTTGGCAATCTCCATCATTTTTCTAGTCACCAGACCTGCCAGTTTGATGATATCAATCTCTTTCGCCTCATGGGTAAGGATACCATTCATCTAGAAAGAGTTATCCTAACCAATCATGACAATGTCATTATCCTTAGAAAGATGGTCGGAACGACTAGGATTATCGTACCTGTAGATGTGGAAATCAGTCTCAGTGTCAACTGTCTTTATGGGGATCTAACTTTCCTCCATCAACCCAAGCGAGCCCTACGCAATGAACACTATCACCAGGAAACCAGGGACTATCTCAAGAGTAACAAGAGCGTCAAAATTTTCCTAACCAGTATGATTGGAGATGTGGAGGTGGTCAGAGGATGAAAAAGCAATCCTATCTGTTAATCGGGCTGACTTCTCTCCTCTTTATCCTCTTTTTGACCAATAGTCTGCTTGATATTTTTGAACTAGACTGGCCCTATTTGCTACAAGATATCGAGAAAACTGAAAAGTTAATTTTTTTGATCTTTGTCTTTAGCCTTTCCATGACCTTCTTTTTTGTCCTATTTTGGCGAGTGATAGAAGAAGTCTCTCGCAGAAAAATGCAGGTCAATCTCAAGCGCTTATTAGCAGGAAAAGAAGTGGTTCAGGTTGCAGATCCAGACTTGGATGCCAGTTTCAAGTCCTTGTCTGGCAAGCTCAATCTTTTGACAGAAGCTGTTCAAAAGGCTGAAAACCAAAGCCTAGCCAAGGAAGAAGTGATTATCGAGAAAGAACGGAAGCGGATAGCGCGTGATTTACATGATACAGTTAGTCAGGAGTTGTTTGCGGCCCATATGATTTTATCAGGTGTCAGTCAGCAGGCTTTGAAGCTTGATAGAGAAAAGATGCAGACCCAGTTGCAAAGTGTCGTAGCCATCCTCGAAACAGCCCAGAAGGATCTTCGGGTCTTGCTCCTGCATTTGCGACCAGTTGAGTTGGAAGATAAGAGTCTGGTTGAGGGGATTCAAATCCTCTTAAAAGAGCTTGAAGACAAGAGTGATCTCAAGGTTAGTCTCAAGCAAAATGTGACGAAATTGCCTAAGAAAATCGAGGAGCATATCTTCCGTATTATTCAGGAGTTGATCAGCAATACCCTCCGCCATGCCCAGGCATCTTGTTTGGATGTCTATCTCTATCAGACAGATGTTGAATTGCAGCTAAAGGTAGTGGACAATGGGATTGGTTTCCAGTTGGGGAGCTTCGACGACTTGAGTTATGGACTGCGAAATATTAAGGAGCGGGTTGAAGATATGGCAGGAACAGTTCAACTATTGACAGCTCCTAAGCAAGGACTGGCGGTTGATATCCGTATTCCGCTACTCGACAAGGAATGATAAAGGAGTAAAGATGAAAATTTTACTGGTAGATGACCATGAAATGGTCCGATTGGGCTTGAAAAGCTACTTTGACCTCCAAGACGATGTAGAAGTCGTGGGCGAGGCGGCCAATGGTATCCAAGGGATTTCCTTAGCCTTGGAATTGCGTCCAGATGTCATTGTCATGGATATTGTCATGCCTGAGATGAATGGGATTGATGCCACCTTGGCCATCCTCAAAGAATGGCCTGAAGCCAAGATCTTGATTGTGACCTCTTACCTAGACAATGAAAAAATCATGCCAGTCTTGAACGCTGGTGCTAGGGGCTATATGCTCAAGACTTCTAGTGCAGACGAACTGCTTCATGCCGTCCGTAAGGTAGCTGCTGGAGAACTTGCCATTGAGCAAGAGGTCAGCAAGAAGGTCGAATACCACCGCAATCATATCGAACTTCATGAGGACCTGACTGCGCGTGAGCGAGATGTGCTCCAACTCATCGCCAAGGGCTACGAAAATCAGCGCATCGCAGATGAACTCTTTATCTCTCTCAAGACGGTCAAGACCCATGTGTCCAACATCCTAGCCAAACTTGAGGTCAGCGATCGCACTCAGGCAGCGGTCTATGCCTTTCAGCACCACTTGGTAGGGCAGGAGGACTTTTAGATGAGTCTTGCAGATTTACTTGAGGAGCTAGAAGCGGCAAAAGATCTAGAAAAAGCAGGCCCCATGGAAGCCTACATGAGGAATCAATTCCCATTTCTAGGCATTGCAGGTCCTGAAAGAAATGCACGTTATAAAAAATATTTTCCAAGTGCGAAAAAAACAAAGATCATCGATTGGGATTTTGTGGACACTTGCTGGGAAAAGGATGCTAGAGAATACCAATATGTGGCCGTCAACTATTTGAAAGCCATGCAGTCTTATCTAACAAAGAGCGATTTGCCTAAGCTTGAGAGTCTGGTCGTCACAAAATCTTGGTGGGATACGGTAGATATTCTAGACCGAGTAGTAGGAAGTCTGGTATATGACAAACCAAAATTGGGAGAAATCATCCTCCAATGGAGCCTATCAGACAATATCTGGCTGAGACGAGTCGCCATTGACCACCAGTTGTTAAGAAAAGAGAAAACGGATGTTCATCTAATGGAAAAGATCCTGCTCAATAATCTGGATCAGACAGAATTTTTTATCAATAAAGCCATCGGTTGGGCTCTAAGAGACTACTCCAAAACCAATCCAGATTGGGTAGCAAGCTTCATCGAAAAAAACAAGGAAAGAATGGCTGAACTTAGTATCAAGGAGGCTAGCAAGTACCTTTAGCATCATTGAAAAGCGCGTTCATGACTTGAAAAAAGTCGCCCGTTTATGTTATAATAGACTGTATTTAAAAAATTTTAAGGAGAAATGACAGAATGTCTGTATCATTTGAAAACAAAGAAACAAACCGTGGTGTCTTGACTTTTACTATCTCTCAAGGCCAAATCAAACCAGAAGTGGATCGTGTCTTTAACTCAGTAAAGAAAACTCTTAACGTTCCAGGTTTCCGTAAAGGTCATCTTCCACGTCCTATCTTCGATAAAAAGTTTGGTGAAGAAACACTTTACCAAGATGTTTTGAACGCTCTTTTGCCAAACGCTTATGAAGCAGCTGTAAAAGAAGCTGGTCTTGAAGTGGTTGCGCAACCAAAAATTGACGTGACTTCAATGGAAAAAGGTCAAGACTGGGTCATCACTGCTGAAGTCGTGACAAAACCTGAAGTAAAATTGGGCGACTACAAAAACTTTGAAGTATCAGTAGATGTGGAAAAAGAAGTAACAGACGCTGATGTTGAAGAGCGTATCGAACGCGAACGCAACAACTTGGCTGAATTGGTTATCAAAGAAGGTGCTGCTGAAAATGGCGACACAGTTGTGATTGACTTCGTTGGTTCTATCGACGGTGTTGAGTTCGACGGTGGGAAAGGTGAAAACTTCTCACTTGGACTTGGATCAGGTCAATTCATCCCTGGTTTCGAAGACCAATTGGTAGGTCACTCAGCTGGCGAAACTGTTGATGTTATCGTAACATTCCCAGAAGACTACCAAGCAGAAGATCTCGCAGGTAAAGAAGCTAAATTCGTAACAACTATCCACGAAGTAAAAGCTAAAGAAGTTCCAGCTCTTGATGATGAACTTGCAAAAGACATCGACGAAGAAGTTGAAACACTTGCTGAATTGAAAGAAAAATACCGCAAGGAATTGGCTGCTGCAAAAGAAGAAGCATACAAAGATGCAGTAGAAGGTGCAGCAATCGATAAAGCTGTAGAAAATGCTGAAATCGTAGAACTTCCAGAAGAAATGATCCACGAAGAAGTTCACCGTTCAGTAAATGAATTCCTTGGAAACTTGCAACGTCAAGGTATCAATCCTGATATGTACTTCCAAATCACTGGAACTACTCAAGAAGACCTTCACAAACAATACGAAGCAGAGGCTGAGTCACGTACTAAGACTAACCTTGTTATCGAAGCAGTTGCCAAGGCTGAAGGATTTGACGCTACTGAAGAAGAAATCCAAAAAGAAATTGAACAATTGGCTGCAACTTACAACATGGAAGTTGCACAAGTTCAAAACTTGCTTTCAGCTGATATGTTGAAACATGATATCGCAATCAAAAAAGCTGTTGAATTGATCACAAGCACTGCAACAGTAAAATAATCTTAAAAGATAAAAAGCCCACCTGATTAGGTGGGTTTTCTTGCTGGTTTATTTTCCAAAAATCTCTTTGAGGTCTGCTTCTGTAATCCCAATCATAGCGGGAATATTAGACCAGTTTTCCTCAGTGAGGATGTAGGATAGAGGAGAATCCTCTTGATTTTTCGTTTCAGCTGGGGCTGGGCTGGTTTGGTCGGTCGAATCGACCAGATCCTGAAAACGCTCAATCAGATAAGTCTTACGGGCAGTTCCGATATGTTTGACTGCATAGTCAAAGGCCTGTAATTCGCCTAGTAGGATGAGCTTGCTCTTAGCCCGT
This sequence comes from Streptococcus oralis, assembly GCF_004127215.1. Classification (GTDB taxonomy): domain Bacteria; phylum Bacillota; class Bacilli; order Lactobacillales; family Streptococcaceae; genus Streptococcus; species Streptococcus oralis_BD. The sequence continues at coordinate 9,890 of NZ_QEWJ01000014.1, forward strand.
GTAATAGCCGTGTAGATGAGATTGCGTTCCAGCATGCGCTTGCTAGCACTAGTAATGGGCAGGATGACAACAGGGAACTCACTCCCCTGAGACTTATGGATACTCATGGCATAGGCTAGCCGAATCTTGTACCATTCATTTCGAGGGTAGATAACCTCATTGCCATCAAAATCAATGACAATCTCGTCTTGTTTGGACTCGGTGTATTTTCCAGGAATCAGGTCTGTGATGTAGCCTAGGTCTCCATTAAAGACATTGACTTCGGCATCGTTGACTAGGTGAATGACCTTGTCACCCTTGCGATAGAAGCATTGGGGAGCTTCAAAACTGAGTTGGTCTTTTTGTGGTGGATTGAGCAGGTCTTGCATGAGCTGATTGATGGCATCAATACCTGCAGTACCTCGATACATAGGCGCCAGCACCTGAATATCACGAGCCGAAATGCCACTTCTGAGGGCGGCACCGAGGATTTTCTCAATGGTTGCAGGGATATGGCTACTCATGATTTCAAAGTAGGAGCGGTCTGCCTTTTTCTGGGTAAAGTCAGCTGGCAAGATGCCTTGTCGAATCTGGCTAGCCAAGGTAACGATAGTTGATTCCTCGCTCTGGCGATAAATCCGTTCCAAGCGAGTCTGCGGAATCAAGGGTATCTGGAGCAGATCAGCTAAGACCTGTCCAGGACTGACAGAAGGCAACTGGTCGCTATCACCCACGATGAGGATTTTACTGTTAGAAGAGATGTTGGAGAAAAGTTGATTTGCTAGCCAAGTATCCACCATAGAAAACTCATCTACAATGATAAAATCAGCATCCAGATAATCTTCCAGATGGCTGGTATCATCGTCACCTGTCATTCCCAAATGACGGTGTATAGTAGCGCTAGGCAAACCTGTCAATTCATTCATGCGCCGAGCCGCTCGACCAGTTGGGGCAGCGAGAAGAATAGGTAAGTTGCTTTTTTTCTTGAAATCGAGTGCTTCAAGCAGGGCATAAACAGCGATAATCCCATTGATAACGGTGGTCTTTCCAGTACCAGGTCCACCTGTTAGGATAAAGACCTTGTTCTGGATGGCATCGCAGATAGCTTGCTTTTGGATACTATCGTATTGGATACCTAGTTCTTCCTCGATAGTAGAGATATGCTTTTGAATGGTTTCCAAATCTTGACTTTGTTTCTTTCCTTTTTCAAGGATACGAACTAAGTGACTGCGGATGCCTTCTTCAGCGAAAAAGAGGCTATTATCAAAAATTTTAGTGTCAATCTGCTGAACCTTGTCTTCTTCAATCAGGTAGGAGAGTTCCTGAGCAACTTGGCTGGGATCCAGTTCCACGGGACGGGAAGACTCGAGGAGAGTCAGGGTCTGTTCCAGCAAATCACGGGCTTCCATATAGGTATCGCCCGTATTCATACAGCCTTGAAAGAGGCTGTGGACAAGACCTGCACGGAAGCGCTCAGGAGCTTGACTTTCAATACCTAGTTCAGCAGCTAATTGGTCAGCAATGGTGAAGCTCAAACCCTTGATATCTTCAACCAGTTGGTAGGGATAGTTTTCGACAATATCCAGCGTTTCTTCCTTGTAAAAGTCTTGAATCTGAAAGGCTAGTTTATTGGGAATGCCGTAGTTGGCCAGTTTTGCCAAGACCATCTCTGTCCCATAGTTGAGACGAAGTGTAGAGAGGAAAGCCTCACGGTTTTTGGCAGAGAGTCCAGCAATACTTTCCAGCTTTTCAGGATGCTCCAGAATTTCGTCTATGGTATTTTCGCCATACGTATCAACGATTTTCTGAGCTGTTTTGAGTCCAATTCCCTTAAAATGACTGCTGGAAAAGTACTTGACTAAGCCTTTGCTAGTGGGTTTTGCTCGCTCATAACGACTGATCTGTAGCTGTTCACCATACTTGGAGTGCTGAACGATTTGTCCCCAAAAAGTATAGTCTTCGCCCTCAATCACGTCAGCCATGGTTCCTGTAACGATGATTTCAAAATCGTCAAAGTCCTCCGCATTGGTATCTTGGATATCTAGGAGGAGGATGCGATAAAAATTACTGACATTTTCAAAAATAATACGTTCAATGGTGCCTGAAAAATAAACTTCCATAGGTTTCCTTTTTGATAGAAAAAGAGCTGGGATAGAGCTCTCAGTTAGGCTTTTCTTGGATCTGGAACTTGGTACAAGATATCGCCAAGTTGCAATCTAATCCTAAAAGGCTAACTCAAAAAGACTATCACAGCATCTGGTTGCTGGTTTTAAAAGATTCCGATACGGTTGAGTGGCCAGAAACGGAATTTGGCTTCCCCTTTGATTTGACTGGCCTTAAAGGTTCCAACATGGCGACTGTCGCTAGAAACCAAACGGTCATCTCCAAGGAGGAGGTATTCACCTTCAGGTACTGTAAAGCTGAAGCTGGTGTTGAAATTTATATCGACAGTAAAGGCCTGAGCCTTCTGAGCAAGGCTTCTAAAATAGACCCCCTTATCCCCTTCAAAGCCTTTCCCTGAATAAGTGCTCTGAAGTTTGTCGTTTTTAAACTGTTGGAGGTAGTCTGCTAGGTAAGGTTCGTCCGTTTCTTTATCGTTGATGTAAAGTTTGTCGTTTTCGTAGCGAATGGTATCTCCGGGCATGCCGATGACGCGTTTAACGATGTCTTTATTTCCATCCTCCTCATGGGCAACAACGATGTCGAAGCGGTCAATTGGGAGGTGTTTAACAACGAAGAGAACTTCTCCGTCAGCTAGGGTAGGGTCCATAGAGTGTCCTTCCACACGGACATTGGTCCAGAGAAAGAGGCGACTGAGTCCCACTACTATAACGATGAGGAACGTAAGTCCCAACTCTTTTAGAAATGTTTTCAAATAATTCATAATTTACCTTTCTAGCAGTGCTTTAGCTTTTTCAGTATTTTTAAAATGCAGTTTGGCACAGAAGTTGAGACCTTTCATACCATAGGCTTGAAGGATTTTGCTAGCAACCTTATCAGAAGCGGTTCCTGCGCCACTTGGCAGTTGGTAGCCCAGTTCTCGTCCAAGATTTTCCAAGTTTTCCAAGAAGAGATCACGCGCGATGATGGAGCTAACCGCAACAGCCATATATTTTTCCTCGGCTTTCTCTTCCAAACTAACCTTGTTTGGGAAATGATTGGCTTCTTGTGCCAAGTACTTATCATAGTTTTTAGGACTTGTAAAAGCATCAATCACGATTTTTTCTGGCTGGACTCCTTTTTGAAGCAGGAGAAAGATAGCTTGGTTGTGAAGGGCAACCTTTACAGAAACAGCATTGTAACGCTCTCCGATAACTTCATTATACTTGCTCGGTGAGAGAAGCAGTGCTTGATGCTGGATCCTTTCCTTGAGGATAGGGGCAATCTGACGAATCTTTTGGTCTGTCAGAGTTTTGGAATCCCCCACTCCGAGTTTTCTCAAGAAGTCATGCTGGTCAGGTGTCACAAAGGAAGCCACGACAGCAAGCCCACCAAAGTAGGAACCATTCCCCACCTCATCGGTCCCAATCATAGGGAAATCTTGTCCACTGTTTTCTTGTTGTACTTGATAACCAAAGAAACTGGCGTACTTCTCCGCCATTTCGCCCTGCAGGAGGACTTTTCCAGAAGTATAGATGGAAATCGTTGCCTGAGGCAGGCGCAAAAAGTAGCGGATATAAGTATTGTTACTAGGGCTGAGAGCCTTCTGATACTGACTTAAAAAGCTCTGAATTTCCTGTTCGCTAGGTGTGAGTGTGATACTTGCCATAGTTTCTATTGTACCATAAAAGCAGGAGAATTGGTAAAAACTGACAAAGTTAGCGAAATTTGGTATAATATCGTGAGGTGAATTTTATGGCAAATCTAAATCGATATAAGTTTACATTCGGGAAAAAGACATTAACCTTGACAACCGAGCATGACAATCTCTTTATGGAGGAAATTGCCAAGGTTGCGACTGAAAAATACCAAGCAATTAAAGAACAAATGCCTGGGGCGGATGATGAAACGATTGCCCTCCTTTTAGCGATCAACAGTCTATCGACGCAGCTCAGTCGTGAGATTGAGTTTGACGATAAGGAGCAGGAGCTTGAAGACCTTCGAAATAAGTTAGTGGCTGTTAAGCAAGAGCAGAGCAAGATTGAGGATTCCCTATGATTTCGATCCTTCTCTTGCTGGTTCTTGCTTGGGGCTTTTACATCGGCTACCGTAGAGGTTTGGTGTTGCAAGTTTATTATTTCCTCGTGGCAGTGATTTCAGCCTTTGTTGCGGGACAGTTTTATAAATCACTGGGGGAACACTTCCATTTGCTTGTCCCTTATGCCAATCCTCAGGAAGGACAGGGCACCTTTTTCTTCCCCTCAGACCAGCTTTTTCAGCTAGACAAGGTCTTTTATGCGGGTCTGGCCTACCTTCTAGTTTTCGGAATTTGTTACAGTATTGGACGTTTTATCGGTTTGTTCCTACATTTGATTCCGACTAAGAAGCTAGGGGGCACTTGGCTTCGTATCGGAGCAGGCCTCTTGTCGCTATTGGTAACCTTATTTGTCTTGCAAATGGCTCTGACCATTCTTGCAACGGTGCCTATGGCAGCTGTGCAAAATCCCCTTGAAAAGAGCGTGGTAGCCAAGCATATCATCCAAAGTGTTCCTTTTACGACAAACTTTATCAAACAACTCTGGGTTACAAATTTAATCGGATAAAAAGGGCGGGAGTTTTCCTAGCCCTTTGTTTACAGATTGGATGACTAGTATCAGGTAAAGTCAAAAACCTCTAGTTGCTACAATTTTGTAAACAAATACACAAGGAAAGAATATGAATACAAAAATACTAGAAACATTAGAATTTAATAAAATAAAAGCCTTGTTTGAACCTCATATCCTGACAGAACAGGGATTAGAGGAGCTAAAAGGTTTGGTTCCGACTACCAAGGAGGATAAAATCAAACAGGCTTTTGCTGAGATGGAGGAAATGCAAGCCCTATTTGTGGAGCAACCTCACTTTACCATCCTAGCGACACGTGAAATTTCAGCGATTTGTAAGCGTTTAGAGATGGGGGCGGATCTCAATATCGAGGAGTTTCTACTTATCAAACGGGTCTTGCTTGCTAGCAGAGAGTTACAAAGTTTTTATGCCAATCTCGAAAACGTACGCTTGGAACAGTTGATGAGATGGTTTGAGAAACTGCATGATTTTCCACACTTGCAAGGAAATCTCCAAGCCCTAAATGACGCAGGTTTCATCGAAAATTTCGCCAGCGAAGAACTAGCACGCATCCGTCGAAAAATCCATGATAGCGAGAGTCAGGTCCGAGATGTCTTACAAGACTTGCTCAAGCAAAAAGCTCAGATGTTGACGGAAGCGATTATCGCTAGTAGAAATGGCCGTCAGGTCTTACCCGTCAAGAATACCTACCGCAACAAGATTGCAGGTGTTGTCCACGACATCTCTGCCAGTGGAAATACGGTCTATATCGAGCCACGTGAGGTCGTGAAACTAAGCGAAGAAATCGCGAGTCTGCGAGCTGATGAGCGCTATGAGATGATTCGTATCCTGCAGGAGTTATCGGAACGGGTCCGTCCTCATGCTGCAGAGATTGCCAATGATGCTTGGATTATCGGGCACCTAGACTTGATTCGTGCCAAAGTGCGTTTCATTCAAGAAAGACAAGCGGTTGTTCCTCAACTTTCAGATAACCAAGAGATTCAACTTCTTCATGTTCGCCATCCTTTGGTCAAAAATGCAGTGGCAAACGATGTACACTTTGGTAAGGAATTAACGACTATTGTCATTACAGGTCCCAATACAGGTGGGAAGACCATCATGCTCAAAACCTTGGGTTTGACTCAACTTATGGCCCAGTCAGGCTTGCCCATTTTAGCTGATAAGGGGAGCCGTGTCGGTATTTTCGAAGAAATCTTCGCAGATATTGGGGATGAGCAGTCTATCGAGCAAAGCTTGTCTACCTTCTCCAGTCACATGACCAATATCGTAGATATTCTTGGCAAGGTCAACAAACATTCACTTTTACTCTTAGATGAGCTTGGCGCAGGTACCGACCCGCAGGAAGGAGCAGCCCTTGCTATGGCTATTTTGGAAGATCTTCGCCTACGTCAGGTCAAAACTATGGCGACGACCCACTATCCAGAACTCAAGGCCTATGGTATTGAGACAGCCTTTGTGCAAAATGCCAGTATGGAGTTTGATACAGCCAGTCTGCGTCCGACCTATCGCTTTATGCAGGGAGTTCCTGGCCGAAGCAATGCCTTTGAAATTGCCAAACGCCTGGGCTTGTCAGATGTCATCGTTGGGGATGCCAGCCAGCAGGTCAACCAAGATAATGACGTCAACCGCATCATAGAACAATTGGAAGAGCAAACGCTTGAAAGTCGCAAACGTCTAGATAATATCCGTGAGGTGGAACAAGAAAACCTCAAGATGAACCGAGCACTCAAAAAACTTTACAACGAGTTCAATCGTGAAAAGGAAACTGAGCTCAATAAGGCGCGTGAACAGGCTGCTGAAATTGTGGAACTAGCGCTAAGTGAGAGTGACCAGATTCTCAAAAATCTTCACAGTAAGTCTCAACTCAAACCTCACGAAATCATTGAAACCAAGGCTGAGCTGAAAAAACTGGCTCCTGAAAAAGTCGACTTATCTAAAAACAAGGTCCTTCAGAAAGCCAAGAAAAAACGAGCTCCAAAGGTGGGGGATGATATTGTGGTCCTCAGTTATGGCCAACGTGGAACCTTGACCAATCAGCTTAAGGACGGCCGTTGGGAAGCCCAAGTTGGTTTGATCAAGATGACCTTGGAAGAGAAAGAATTTGATCTTGTTCAAGTTCAACAAGAAGCCCCAGTCAAGAAAAAACAAGTTAATGTCGTGAAACGTGCTTCTGGTCGTGGTCCACAAGCGAGATTGGATCTCCGAGGCAAACGTTACGAAGAAGCCATGAATGAGCTGGATGCCTTTATTGACCAAGCCCTGCTTAATAACATGGCGCAGGTAGACATCATCCACGGTATCGGTACAGGAGTCATCCGTGAGGGCGTCACCAAATACCTACAAAGAAACAAGCATGTTAAGAGTTTCGGCTATGCTCCACAGAATGCTGGCGGCAGCGGAGCCACCATTGTGACCTTCAAAGGATAGAAGAATTTCGTAATTTATAAAGTAAAGCTAAATCAAACAATAAATTATAAAGACAGTTCCAGTCAGTTTAAAATACAAATTCGAGGTTGAAGATAAGATTGATAAAGTCAGTAGTCAATATACGATAAAGAGATAGCAATGAGGAGTGATTTTTGGGAATATAGGAGTACTGTTTTTACAAATTTCACTTTATAAAAGAGTCGAGAAATACAGGATAGCTTTTTAAGATCTAGTACAGTTAGTTGGAGATTATTATCATATTGGAGTTTTTAGATGATGAAAGATTAAAAGTCGGTAATAGAGATTTTTTAATGATCATTGTTCAATCTGTTATATGTAAGAAATCACTATTGATCATGACTCAATGTTTGAAAATGGAGTGAGGGTTTTTGATTCTAATCATTAATCTAATAATTATCGCGTGTTTAAAACTGAATTGGGTATTAGCCACTGAAATGAGGTCGACGATATGATTGGTAGGATTTTAGTGATAAGGAAATCAAATATTTAGTCTAGAGGATAAAGAGAACTTGGTGATGTCTATTCGTCATCAACTAGGGAAAATTGATAGTGGAGAGTAGTAATGAAAATGTATCATAAAGTGATTGCTCTTGGAGCTGATATTCATTATCTTGATAAGGTAGAAACCGTAATAAAATCCGTTTCGGTTCATAATCATGAAGTGAAATTTTATGTGTTTAATGACGATTTACCTAGTGAATGGTTTCTTTTAATGAGAAATCGCCTTAAAGTCATTGGTTCTGAGATTGTCAACGTTAAAAAAACGGCTCACAACCTTCGTGATTTTCGCTTGCCAAATGCAATTCTGTCCTATGCTACTTTCTTTAGGTATTTCATAGCAGATGAAGTACAAGAAGACAGAGTCCTCTACTTAGACTCGGATATGATCGTGAATGCAAGATTGGATGAATTGTTCTCCTTAGATTTACAAGGCTATGCCATTGCAGCTGTTCAAGATTTTGGACAAGATGGTTGGTTGACAACCTTTAATGCAGGTATGTTATTGATTGATGCGAAGAAATGGCGGGAAAATCATTCGACAAAAAGTTTACTAGAGTTAACTGTCCAACATCATGAGCATGTTTATGGAGATCAAGGCGTTCTCAACATGTATTTTGGTGATCAGTGGCTACATTTGGATAAAGAGTATAACTTTATGGTTGGTTTGGATCAATTTTTACATTTAACAGGCAACAGTAAATGGTATGAATCCGACTATTATGGAAATTCTGAACCTAAGATTATTCACTATACTTCAGAGTTTAAACCATGGACTCATTTAACTTTGACTCGTTTTCGTAAATTGTGGTGGTTTTATTATGGTTTGAATTGGAACGATGTATTATTGGAAGCAGATATTATCAGACGTTCTTTTAATGAGCTAGTGAGAGCACCGTTATATCATACTTGTATTTTTACAAATAGTGCTGTTTTAGAATCAATAGAGTATCTTTTGTCAGAACTATCGGAAGTTCATTTTACAATATTAGCGCCAACAAATTTTGCTGATAGTGTAGTTGACATGCAACGATTTTTAAATCTGTCAATTTATCCAAATTTTAATCCTTTTAATATGAAAGAAGCTTTGGATAATATGGATTTTTATTTGGATATCAATCATGGTGGAGTTGTAGAAACGATTGTAGAAGAAATTGGTAATAAACATAAACCAATTTTTGCTTTTGACAATACAAGTCATGAATTGAGAGGAGATAGTCGTATTTTTTCGTCAACTGAACCAGAGAAAATGGTAGAAGCGATTCGAAAATTTTTAGGAGAAGCACAGAGTGGGAAATGAGTTTAGGTAGCGTTTTAAAATTTATCAGAAAGTTGTGATTTCTATTGAATTATGGCTCTACTTTTGGGGTAATAAGGTCATTCATACAATAAAAACTGGTGAACTAATTTCTATTTTATTCACAAACACATTGACAAATCCCCACTTTTCTTGTAGAATAATAAAAAATTAAATACCAACACCGAATGAAGTTTAATAGAAGTGGAGAAAAGTTTGTTTTCCATGACTGTAAATGGACGGAACTCTGGAGAGACCGTAAAGGCACCGAAGGGGCAAGGCAGGTAACTGCTCAAACTCTCAGGTAAAAGGACAGAGCTAAGATAGACCGCTTTTAGGCATTTATCTAGGCATTCCAGAGTACATGTATCTTGCATGTGCTCTTTCTTTTGGGGTTGAAAGATAGGAGTAGGACATGTTAGAATTGCTAAAAGCGCTTGATGCTTTCGTTTGGGGACCTCCCCTCTTACTGTTATTGGTCGGAACGGGTATCTATCTAACCATCCGACTAGGACTTTTACAGCTAGCTCGTCTCCCCAAGGCCTTTCAATTGATTTTTACCAAGGACAAGGGACATGGAGATGTGTCCAGTTTTGCTGCACTGTGTACAGCCCTTGCAGCTACTGTTGGAACGGGAAATATCATCGGAGTTGCGACAGCTATTAAGGTTGGTGGGCCAGGTGCTCTCTTTTGGATGTGGATGGCAGCCTTCTTTGGGATGGCAACCAAGTATGCTGAAGGCTTGCTGGCTATCAAATACCGTAGCAAGGATGCAAATGGAGCTGTAGCTGGAGGACCCATGCACTACATTCTTTTGGGTATGGGAGAAAAGTGGCGTCCCCTTGCAATCTTCTTTGCCCTAGCTGGTGTGTTGGTGGCTCTTCTAGGGATTGGTACCTTTACCCAAGTCAATTCAATTACAGAATCTATCCAAAATACAGCTCAAATTGATCCAGCTATCACAGCTCTTATTTTATCTATTTTTGTAGGAATTGCCGTCTTTGGTGGACTCAAATCCATTTCCAAGGTCTCAACAGCAGTTGTTCCTTTTATGGCTATTGTCTATATTTTGGGAACTCTTACAGTTATTCTCTTTAATATCGAGAAAATCCCAGACACACTTGCCCTCATCTTTACTTCAGCCTTTAACCCAGTAGCTGCGGTAGGTGGTTTTGCAGGTGCTAGCATTCGGATGGCTATCCAAAACGGTGTGGCGCGAGGAGTCTTCTCTAACGAATCTGGTCTTGGTTCAGCTCCGATTGCAGCGGCTGCAGCTAAGACTAATGAGCCTGTCGAGCAAGGCTTGATTTCCATGACAGGAACCTTTATTGATACGTTGATTATCTGTACTCTGACAGGTCTGACAATCTTAGTGACAGGGGTTTGGAGCGATGATTTGAATGGTGTTGCTTTGACCCAGTCAGCCTTTTCAACAGTTTTTTCACATTTTGGCCCTACTCTTTTGACTATTTTCCTTGTTCTCTTTGCCTTTACGACAATTCTCGGTTGGAATTACTATGGAGAACGCTGTTTCGAGTTTCTCTTTGGGGTTCGCTTTATCTGGCTCTATCGAGTGGTCTTTGTGCTCATGGTCTTGTTGGGAGGTTTTATCGAGTTGGATATGGTCTGGATTATTGCAGATATCGTCAATGCCTTGATGGCTCTACCAAACTTGATTGCCCTTTTGGTCTTGTCACCAGTCGTTATTGCTGAAACCAAAAAGTATTTTAAACACTAACCCAATCACACTCTTAGTGTGATTTTTTTCTTTCATAAACATTTCCTATCATGGCAATTGAAAATATATATTATCCAAAGAAGAAATTCTATGATAGACTAAATGACAATAAAATGAAAAGAGGTTTTATGATGACAACATTTACCATCCACACAGTAGAATCAGCACCAGCAGAAGTGAAAGAAGTTCTTGAAACAGTACAAAAAGATAACAATGGCTATATTCCTAACCTGATTGGTCTCTTGGCCAATGCTCCTACTGCTCTAGAAGCCTACCGAACTGTCGGAGCCATCAACCGCCGTAATAGCTTAACACCAGTTGAGCGTGAAGTGGTGCAAATCACAGCTGCAGTAACCAATGGTTGTTCTTTCTGCGTGGCTGGTCATACTGCCTTTTCAATCAAACAAATCCAAATGAATGATGATCTTCTTCAAGCCCTTCGCAATCGCACTCCAATCGAATCAGATCCTAAGCTAGATACTCTGGCCAAGTTTACTTTGGCAGTCATCAATACCAAAGGACGCGTAGGGGATGAAGCGCTTAGTGAATTTTTAGAAGCCGGCTATACGCAGCAAAATGCCTTGGATGTGGTTCTCGGTGTCAGCCTAGCCAGCCTTTGCAACTATGCTAATAACTTAGCCAATACGCCTATTAACCCAGAATTGCAACCCTATGCCTAGTTCGAATCATAAAGAAAAAAATGAAGGCTGAGAAACCCAGTCTTCATTTTTCTATGCTATTTTAAGCGCTTTTATGCTATACTAATAATAATATGATTAATGGAGGTTGCCATGAAAAAACTCCCCTTGGTATTTTCTGGTTGTTTGTTAGGTTTGGCAGGAGCTGGAAATCTCATTTTAGATACATTGCCGGTTCTGTCACATCTTTTTAGTCTGATAGGTTTGGTTTTGTGGATTTACTTTCTGATTCTTCATCTGTTTAATTGGAAGGAAACCAAGCAAGAATTGACCAAACCCTCTCTTTTGTCAGGAATGGCGACCTTTCCCATGGCTGGAATGATTTTATCAACTTATGTCTTTCGCTTGTTCCCTCATCTTCCCTTAGTAGCGCAAGGGCTATGGTGGTTTTCATTTCTCTTGGATTTGGTCTTGATTGCTGGTTTCACCATCAAGTTTGCTTGTCCGGGTCGGAGGGTTCATGCGACTCCAAGCTGGACGGTGCTTTATGTGGGGATAGCAGTGGCTGCCTTGACCTATCCTCTTGTAGGTATCATCGAAATCGCCTATGCGACCTTGATTTTTGGTTTTCTCCTAACCTTCTATCTCTATCCGCTTATTTATAGTGATTTAAAGAAACATCCACTCCCACTAGCCTTACTTGGACAAGAAGGGATCTACTGCGCCCCTTTCTCTCTACTCTTAGCTTCTCTGATTCGAGTTGGAGGAGCCAGCTTACCGACTTGGCTCTTAATCGTCATGATTTTGGCTTCTCAATCCTTCTTTTTCTTTGTTTTAACTCGCCTGCCCAATATTCTAAAACAAGGCTTTCAACCAGCTTTCTCAGCCCTCACCTTTCCAACCATTATCACAGCTACCTCTCTCAAGATGGCTCAGGGAATTTTGAAACTTCCATTTCTGGATTATCTGGTGTTGGCTGAAACTGTTATTTGCCTCACTATTTTATTCTTCGTATTGGGTGCTTATCTGATTTGGTTACGAAAAAAGGTCTAGCTATTATTTAGCTAGGCCTTGTTTTTTATGGTTTGATAACTTCAGCTCCACCCATGTAAGGACGAAGTACTTCTGGAATGGTCACAGAACCATCTTCATTTTGATAGTTTTCAAGAATTGCAGCCACTGTACGTCCAACTGCAAGTCCAGAACCGTTCAAGGTATGAAGAAGTTTAACTTTACCATCGGCTTCATCGCGGTAACGGATTTGGGCACGACGCGCTTGGAAATCTTCGGTATTTGAACAGCTTGAGATTTCACGATAGGTATTTTGGGCTGGAATCCAAACTTCCAAGTCGTAAGTCTTGGAAGCTGAGAAGCCCATGTCTCCAGTAGAGAGGGCAACGACACGGTATGGAAGGTTGAGTTTTTGAAGGATGTTTTCAGCGTTGGCTGTCATTTTTTCCAATTCTTCGTAAGATTCTTCTGGTTTGGCAAATTTGACCATTTCAACCTTGTGGAATTGGTGCAAACGGATCAAGCCACGAGTATCACGACCAGCAGAACCAGCCTCAGAACGGAATGATGGACTCATAGCAGTGAAGTAGATTGGCAGGTCTTTTCCGTCAAGTATTTCATCACGGTAGTAGTTAGTTAGAGGTACTTCAGCAGTAGGAATAAGGACATAATTAGTGTCTTTCAATTCAAAAGTGTCTTCCTTGAATTTTGGATATTGACCAGTACCAAACATAGAATCATGGTTAACTATGTAAGGTGTGATGACTTCTGTGTAGCCTTCTTTACCATGCTCATCTAGCATAAAGTTGTAGATAGCACGTTCCAGGCGAGCTCCAAGACCTTTATAGAAGAGGAAACGAGCGCCTGTTACCTTACCACCGCGTTCCCAGTCAAGGATACCGAGGTCTTCACCCAGATCCCAGTGAGCTTTTGGCTCAAAGTCAAATTCGCGCGGAGTTCCCCAACGACGAACTTCCACATTATCGTCTTCATCAGCTCCGACAGGAACGCTGTTAGCTGGGATGTTTGGAAGAGTAGTCGTAAATTCTGTCAACTTAGCATCGATTTCCGCCAATTCAGCATCCAAGGCTTTGACCTCAGCAGATAGGGTTTGCATAGCAGCAATCTTGTCATCTGCATTTTCCTTGTTGCGTTTGGCTTGGGCAATCTCAGCAGAAACAGTGTTACGTTCTGCCTTGAGCGTTTCAACCTTGACCAAGATGTCACGACGTTTAGCGTCGATTTCTTTCATCTCATTCAAGACAGCAGCATCTACACCACGTGTAGCTAATTTTTCAGCGACAGCATCAAAATCTGTGCGAATACGTTTAATATCTAACATAAGAACTCCTTTATGAAAAAAGCACACCTGACAAAGCGTTGGAGTGGCAGGGCCACGGTTCCATCCAACTTCACAGGTGTGCACTTGATTGTGTATGTAATTGTTACTAACGGTAGAATTTCACCTATCCCCTCTATCTGCTCGCAGCACCCGCAGACTTTCTGAAAGAAGGGAATAACTTACTTATCCGTTGCTATGATTATACTAAAGTTTCTACTTTTTTGCAAATAGATTTTTAAGTTTTTGTCCAATGGTCTGGAGTAGAGTCGGAAGTTTCACAACTTTGTCATTGCCAAGTTTTTCCCGAGCGATTTTGAGGATAGCTCCAGAGTCTTTTGAAGCAAAGAGGAATTTTCCTTGATCAGTGAAGACTTCAAAGTGACGGCTAATCTTGCGACCACTTACGTTGGCTCCGATTTGCTGAATGCTAGACCAGGGGATCTGGATATATTGTTCGACATTGACATCAGGATAAAACTCTAAGGCTTGATCCCCAACTAGAAATTTTCCAACTTTTCCAGAGATAGAGAGGTAAGATGTTCCAGTGGTTTGGAGGTCAATGACTTTATTGAGAGATTGGGCCATGATTAGTCTTCCTTACTTTCTCCAAAAAAGGCATTGTAGAGAGCTTTAATAGCGGCCTTCTCTTGCTCTTTATTGACAACAAACATGATGGAAACTTCACTTGAACCTTGGGACATCATCTGGATGTTGATTTTGTTTTCAGATAGAGCACGTGTTGCAGTAGCAGTTACTCCGATATGACTCTTCATCTTTTCGCCAACAATCATAATGATAGAAAGATCGTGTTCGATTTCAGCATGGTCTACCTCAGCCTTTTGAACTAACTGACGTAGAATTTCTTCTTCCTTGATAGGAGTCAATTCACGAGAACGGAGAATGATCGAAAGATCATCGATACCTGTAGGCATATGTTCCCAACCGATATTGAGATCCTCAAGGATTTGTAGAACCTTGCGACCAAACCCAACTTCTCGGTTCATGAGGTATTTTGACATGTTGATGCTGACGAATCCTGAGTCACCAGCAATCCCTACTACTGGGAATTTATCATTACTGTGTTCCAAAACAATGCGCGTTCCTGGGTGGTCAGGATTGTTGGTATTCTTGATAACCAGAGGGATTTTTCCACGATAGGCAGGTAGAAGAGCTTCGTCATGAAGGACTGAGAATCCTGCATAGGCCAACTCACGCATTTCGCGGTAGGTCAACTCTGGGATAGAGTGGGGTTGGTGAATGATACCAGGGTGGGCGGCAAAAATCCCATCCACGTCGGTAAAGTTTTCATAGAGGTCAGCCTTGACACCTGCAGCAATGATAGAACCCGTAATGTCTGATCCTCCTCGTGAGAAGGTACAGATTTGATTTTCCTTAGTCACACCAAAGAAACCTGGGATGACAAGGACTTCGTTGCTATCAGCCAAGCCTTCAATCTTGTCATAACTAGATGGAATGATACGTGCGTTTCCTGGTTCACTTGTGACAACAATTCCAGCTTCTCTTGGGTGAACATAGCGTGCATCGATACCGTTTTGGTTAAAGTAGGCTGCAATCAATTTGGCATTGTTGTTTTCTCCAGCCGCTAGGAAGGTGTCATAGAGAAAGTCATTTTCCTCAATAGGAAGAGTCGCTAAGGCACGGATGCTTTTAGAAATTTTTTCTAAAACAGTTGGTTTTAAGCCTAGTTCGCTCACCATAGCCGCATAGCGGTCGATAATCCAGCTTTGACTAACGCTGATATCATTTCCCGCTACATAGTCACGATAGTATTTAATCAAGGCATCAGTTACCTTGGTATCCTCAGCATTGCGTTTACCCGGTGCGGAAACGACTACAAAACGGCGTTCTTTATCACTTTTGACGATGTTTAAAACTTTTTCTAACTGACCAGCAGAGGCAAGAGAGCTTCCACCAAATTTTACAACCTTCATAAGGACTCCTCAAGTAAGTATTTTATACGATTATAGCAGAAAGAGGGGCATTTTTCAATGAAGAAAATATCTTCCTATTACAATAGAAGTAAATGTTAATTTGTTCTGAAAAGATACAACAGTTTAAAAATAAGTGGCCAACTTTCACTCACATTCATAAACGATGGTAAAATAATCAGCTGAGACACTTTCCCTTAGTTTTTTCTTGCCTCTTTATCCAAAAAAAGATATACTTTGAAGATAAAATAATTTCATTGCCTTACAAAAGAAAAGGAGAAGCTATGAATCATATCTTATATCAGATTGTAGATGATCTTGCTATCATTACTTTGAATCGTCCCGAAGTGGCAAATGGTTTCCATATCCCAATGTGTGAGGAGATTTTAGAAGCTTTGACCCTAGCAGAGCAGGATCAAGCTGTTCAGTTTATCTTGATAAACGCTAATGGGAAAGTCTTTTCAGTTGGGGGAGACTTGGTTGAGATGAAACGAGCAGTGGATGAGGATGACATTCCTTCTTTGAATAAGATTGCAGAATTAGTCAATACAATTTCTTTTAAAATCAAGCAAATTCCTAAACCCGTTTTGATGGAGGTAGATGGAGCAGTTGCTGGTGCTGCGGCAAATATGGCAGTAGCCGTTGATTTTTGTTTGGCGACTGATAAGGCAAAATTCATTCAAGCCTTTGTTGGAGTTGGATTGGCGCCAGACGCTGGTGGAATTCATCTCTTGAGTCGTAGTATCGGGGTAACACGAGCAGCACAACTTGCCATGACAGGAGAAGCCTTGACTGCGGAAAAAGCGCTAGAATGGGGCGTGGTATACCGTGTTTGTGAAGCTGATAAATTAGAAAAAACAAGAGAACAAGTTCTGAAGAAATTAAGACGAGGCTCAGCTAACTCCTATGCAGCTATTAAGAAGCTAGTTTGGGAAAGTCAATTTAAGGATTGGCAGAATTATGCCGATTTGGAATTGAAACTACAAGAATCTTTATCTTTAACGGAAGATTTTAAAGAAGGGGTTCGAGCGCATTCTGAAAGAAGAAGACCAAAATTTTCAGGAAAATAAAAAAATACTTGCACAATTTTTTGAAGTTTGTTATACTTCTTTTATCAAATGTTTTGATAGTGAAAGTTTTTTCTAAAGAGGAGGGATGAGAATTGGATTACCAACAAGTCAATGATTATTTAACATCCATTTTTAATAATGTCCTTGTGATCGAGGAGGTTAGCTTGAGAGGTAGTCGCTTCAAAGACATCTCCATCAAAGAAATGCACACAATTGATGTGATTGGTAAGTTTCCTGAGGCAACGCCTAGCAAAGTTTCCAAAGAACTGATGGTAACCTTAGGGACAGTTACGACGAGCTTGAATAACCTAGAAAGAAAGGGTTATATTGAACGTGTTCGTTCAGACCAAGATCGTCGTGTGGTTTATCTGCATTTGACAAAGAAAGGTCGTCTAGTTCACCGCCTTCATAAACGTTTCCACAAGGCCATGGTCGAAAAAATTATTGATGGCATGAGTCCCGAGGAAAAAGAAGTCATGGACAGAGGCTTAAGGAACCTTTATCAATTTTTGGAGGATTTGAAATAATGGCTTTTGCAAAAATAAGCCAGGTTGCTCATTATGTACCAGAGCAAGTGGTCACTAATCATGACTTAGCCCAAATAATGGATACAAGCGATGAGTGGATTTCAAGTCGGACAGGAATTAAACAGAGACATATCTCAAAAACGGAGTCCACAAGTGACTTGGCGACAGAAGTTGCCAAGAACTTGCTGGCTAAAGGGAGCATAGAGGCTGAGCAGATTGATTTTATCATTGTAGCGACGATTACTCCAGACTCGATGATGCCTTCTACGGCAGCTCGGGTTCAGGCCAATATCGGAGCTAATAGAGCTTTCGCCTTTGATTTGACAGCAGCTTGCAGTGGCTTTGTATTCGCTCTCTCAACTGCTGAAAAGTTTTTAAGCTCTGGACAGTTCAAGAAAGGGATTGTGATCGGGGCTGAGACCTTATCCAAGGCGGTTGACTGGTCGGATCGTTCGACAGCTGTTCTCTTTGGAGATGGTGCAGGTGGGGTTCTCTTGGAAGCGAGTGAAACACGGCACTTCCTCGTGGAAAGTCTTTATACGGATGGTTCTCGGAGCGAGTGTTTGACCTATGGTCAAACGGCTTTGACTTCGCCCTTCTCAGATCAAGAAGCAGTCCCTGCTTTTCTGAAGATGGATGGACGAGCAGTTTTTGATTTTGCAAATCGAGATGTTGCTAAATCAATCAAAGAGACCATTGAAAATGGTCCAATCGCAGCATCGAAATTGGATTATCTCTTGCTTCATCAGGCAAATATCCGCATTTTGGATAAGATGGCTAAGAAAATCGGTGTAGACCGAGACAAGCTTCCCGCCAATATGATGGAGTATGGAAATACCAGTGCAGCAAGTATCCCGATTTTGCTCTCAGAGTGTGTGGAGAATGGCATGATTCGTTTAGATGGTAGCCAGACGATTCTCCTATCAGGCTTCGGTGGAGGTTTGACATGGGGCACACTCATTCTTACAATCTAGGTAATCATGTGGTAAACACATAGTTATAAATTTTTATATTTTAAAGGAGTCCTATCATGGCAGTATTTGAAAAAGTACAAGAAATTATCGTTGAAGAACTTGGGAAAGATGCATCAGAAGTAACACTTGAATCTACTTTTGATGATTTGGATGCAGATTCATTGGATTTGTTCCAAGTAATCTCTGAAATTGAAGATGCTTTTGATATTCAAATCGAAGCAGAAGATAACTTGAAAACAGTTGGTGACTTGGTTGCCTACGTTGAAGAGCAAACAAAATAATTAACATATTACTAGAAGGAGTAGGGGAAACCCACTCCCTCTTGTTTAGGTAATAGTTTGAAACTCAAACGATAAGCTCATCGAACTATTACGTAAGCAAGGAATGATGGAGGCACTATGAAAACACGTATTACAGAATTATTGAACATTGATTATCCTATTTTTCAAGGAGGAATGGCCTGGGTTGCTGATGGTGACTTGGCTGGTGCAGTATCAAAAGCTGGTGGTCTAGGGATCATCGGTGGTGGTAATGCGCCTAAAGAGGTCGTAAAGGCTAATATCGATAAAATCAAATCACTTACGGATAAGCCTTTCGGTGTCAACGTCATGCTCTTGTCACCTTTTGTAGAAGACATCGTTGATCTCGTGATTGAAGAAGGGGTTAAGGTGGTTACAACCGGTGCTGGAAATCCAAGTAAATACATGACTCGTTTCCATGATGCAGGAATTACAGTTATTCCTGTTGTTCCAAGTGTTGCTTTGGCAAAACGCATGGAAAAAATTGGTGCAGATGCAGTTATTGCAGAAGGAATGGAAGCCGGTGGGCATATTGGGAAATTAACAACGATGACCTTGGTCCGCCAAGTTGCTGCGGCTGTCTCAATTCCAGTTATCGCAGCTGGAGGAATTGCAGACGGTGAGGGTGTCGCTGCAGGCTTTATGCTTGGTGCTGAGGCTGTTCAAGTCGGTACGCGTTTCGTAGTAGCTAAGGAATCTAACGCCCATCCAAAATACAAAGAAAAAATCTTAAAAGCACGTGATATCGATACGACTATTTCAGCTCAACACTTTGGTCATGCTGTTCGTGCCATTAAAAATCAGTTGACACGTGACTTTGAGCAGGCTGAAAAAGATGCCTTCAAACAAGAAAATCCAGACTTAGAAATCTTTGAGCAAATGGGAGCTGGTGCTCTTGCTAAAGCCGTTGTTCATGGAGATGTAGAAGGTGGATCTGTAATGGCAGGTCAGATTGCAGGTTTGGTTTCTAAAGAGGAAACTGTCGAAGAAATTCTAAAAGATCTATACTATGGTGCAGCCAAGAAAATTCAAGAGGAAGCCTCTCGTTGGGCAGGAGTTGTAAGAAATGACTAAAACAGCCTTTCTATTTGCGGGTCAAGGTGCTCAATATCTAGGGATGGGGCGTGATCTCTATGATCGCTATCCTATCGTCAAGGAAACCATTGACCATGCCAGTCAGGTTTTGGGTTATGACCTTCGTGACTTGATTGATAAGGAAGAAACCAAGTTAAACCAGACTCGCTATACGCAACCAGCAATTTTAGCGACCTCGGTTGCCATCTACCGTCTATTGAAAGAAAAGGGCTATCAGCCAGATATGGTAGCAGGATTGTCTCTTGGGGAATATTCTGCTCTTGTAGCAAGTGGTGCCTTGGACTTTGAAGAGGCAGTGGCCTTGGTTGCTAAGCGCGGAGCTTATATGGAAGAGGCGGCGCCTGCTGGTTCTGGTAAAATGGTAGCCGTTCTCAATACTCCAGTAGATGTGATAGAGGAAGCTTGCAAAACTGCTTCTGAAGTTGGAGTAGTGACTCCAGCCAACTACAACACCCCAAGTCAAATCGTCATCGGTGGTGAGGTGGCTGCAGTTGACCGCGCAGTTCAACTCTTGCAGGAAGCAGGAGCCAAACGATTGATCCCCCTAAATGTGTCGGGTCCTTTCCACACAGCCCTTCTAGAGCCAGCTAGCCAACAGCTAGCTGGAGCTCTTGAGGGGATTAGTTTCTCAGACTTTAACTGTCCTCTAGTAGGTAATACTGAAGCTGCAATCATGGAAAAAGACCGAATCCAAGAGTTTTTGACGCGTCAGGTGAAAGAACCTGTTCGTTTTTATGAAAGTATTGCTGTGATGCAGGATGCTGGTGTGACCAATTTTATCGAAATTGGTCCTGGAAAAGTCCTATCAGGCTTTGTCAAAAAAATTGATAAAACAGCTGAGCTAGCTAACGTTGAAGACCAAGCAAGCTTGGATGCTTTGCTAGGAAACTAGTGATCCCTTCTTCCACAAATACAACAGGAAACAGGAGAACAGAATGCAACTAAAAAATAAAAATATCTTTGTTACAGGTTCAAGTCGGGGTATCGGGCTTGCTATTGCTCACAAATTTGCTCAACTGGGTGCCAATGTAATCTTGAATAGTCGCGGAGCAATCCCAGAAGAATTGCTGGCTGAGTTTTCAAACTACGGTGTCAAGGTAGTGCCAATCTCGGGTGATGTTTCAGACTTTGCAGATGCCAAGCGTATGATAGATCAAGCGATTGCAGAACTCGGTTCTGTTGATGTCTTGGTCAACAATGCTGGGATTACTCAAGATACGCTTATGCTCAAGATGACTGAAGAAGACTTTGAAAAAGTGATTAAGATCAACTTGACAGGTGCCTTCAACATGACGCAAGCAGTCTTGAAACAGATGATTAAGGCACGTGAAGGTGCGATTATCAACATGTCTAGTGTGGTCGGTTTGATGGGAAATATCGGACAAGCCAACTATGCAGCTTCTAAAGCAGGTTTGATTGGTTTTACCAAGTCAGTAGCACGTGAAGTTGCCAATCGTAATGTGCGCGTAAATGCTCTTGCACCAGGGATGATCGAGTCAGATATGACTGCTGTTTTATCTGATAAGGTCAAGGAAGCGACATTGGCCCAAATCCCAATGAAACATTTCGGTCAAGCAGAACATATCGCAGATGCTACAGTGTTCCTGGCTGGACAAGATTATTTGACTGGACAAGTTCTCGCTGTTGATGGCGGACTTAGCATGTAAAAAATAAGGAAAGATATAGGTAAGACAGATGAAACTAAATCGAGTTGTAGTAACAGGTTACGGATTGACCTCTCCTATCGGAAATACTCCAGAAGAATTTTGGAACAGTTTGCAAACTGGGAAAATTGGAATTGGAGAAATTACTAAATTTGACCACAGCGAATTTGCTGTACACAATGCAGCAGAAATTCAAGATTTCCCATTTGATAAATACTTTGTCAAAAAAGATACCAACCGTTTTGATAACTATTCTTTGTATGCCTTGTATGCAGCTCAAGAAGCAGTGACACATGCTAATCTTGATGTAGAAGCAATCGATAAAGATCGTTTTGGTGTCATCGTTGCTTCAGGTATTGGAGGTATCAAAGAAATCGAAGATCAGGTTATCCGTCTTCATGAAAAAGGTCCAAAACGCGTTAAGCCAATGACGCTTCCAAAAGCTTTGCCAAATATGGCTTCAGGAAATGTTGCTATGCGCTTTGGAGCAAACGGTATCTGTAAATCAATTAATACAGCCTGCGCCTCATCAAATGATGCCATTGGAGATGCCTTCCGCTCTATCAAGTTTGGTTTCCAAGATGTCATGCTAGTTGGTGGATCAGAATCATCTATTACTCCTTTTGCCATTGCTGGATTCCAAGCTTTGACTGCCCTATCAACTACAGAAGATCCAACTCGTGCTTCTATTCCATTTGACAAAGACCGTAATGGTTTTGTCATGGGAGAAGGTTCAGGGATGTTGGTTCTTGAAAGCCTTGAACATGCTGAAAAACGTGGTGCAACTATCTTGGCTGAAGTTGTTGGTTATGGAAATACCTGTGATGCTTACCATATGACTTCACCTCATCCAGAAGGTCAAGGTGCGATTAAGGCTATGAAGCTGGCTTTGGAAGAAGCAGAAATTTCTCCAGAGCAAGTGGCCTATGTCAATGCCCATGGAACTTCAACTCCTGCCAATGAAAAAGGAGAAAGTGGTGCGATCGTAGCTGTTCTTGGTAAAGAAGTACCTGTATCTTCAACCAAGTCCTTTACAGGACACTTGCTTGGTGCGGCAGGGGCAGTAGAAGCAATCGCTACCATCGAAGCCATGCGTCATAATTTTGTACCAATGACAGCTGGGACAAGCGAGTTGTCAGACTATATCGAAGCGAATGTCGTTTATGGACAAGGCTTGGAGCAAGAAATTCCTTATGCCATTTCAAATACTTTTGGATTTGGTGGACACAATGCGGTTCTTGCTTTCAAACGTTGGGAGAATAAATAATTATGAATTTAAATGAGATCAAGGACTTGATGGCTCAATTTGACCAATCAAGTTTGAGAGAATTTTCTTATAAAAACAAAACGGATGAGTTGCAGTTCAGTAAGAATGAAGCTAGAATGGCTTCTGAAGCGCCTGCTCCAGTTGCTCCAGCACCAACTGCGGCAGCTACAAGTCCAGTAGTTTCTGCTCCTTCAACCCCAGTAGAAAGTGTAGTGGAAGAAGCTCCAGCGCCTGCTGAATCGACGGTTGCTCCAGAGGGTGATGTCGTTGAAAGCCCACTTGTAGGGGTGGCTTACTTGGCTGCTGGACCAGACAAACCTGTCTTTGTGACGGTTGGTGACAGTGTCAAGAAAGGCCAGACTTTGGTGATCATCGAAGCCATGAAAGTCATGAATGAAATTCCGGCACCTAAGGATGGTGTAGTGACTGAAATTCTTGTTTCTAACGAAGAAATGGTTGAGTTTGGTAAAGGATTGGTACGTATCAAATGATCGATATTCAAGGAATTAAAGAAGCTTTGCCCCATCGCTACCCCATGCTCCTAGTGGATAGAGTCTTGGAAGTGAGCGATGATACCATTGTTGCCCTTAAAAATGTGACCATCAACGAACCTTTCTTCAATGGTCATTTTCCACAATACCCAGTTATGCCAGGTGTTCTTATCATGGAAGCCTTGGCCCAGACTGCTGGTGCCTTGGAATTGTCCAAACCTGAAAATAAAGGGAAACTGGTCTTTTACGCTGGCATGGACAAGGTCAAGTTTAAGAAGCAAGTTGTACCAGGTGATCAATTAGTCATGACGGCTACATTTGTGAAACGTCGTGGTACGATTGCTGTGGTTGAAGCAAAGGCTGAAGTGGATGGCAAGCTTGCAGCGAGTGGTACTCTTACCTTTGCAATTGGAAACTAAGGAGGTTCTCCATGTTTCGTAAAATTTTGATTGCCAACCGTGGTGAGATTGCGGTTCGCATTATTCGAGCTGCGCGTGAATTAGGCATTGCGACTGTAGCAGTCTATTCAACTGCTGATAAGGAAGCTCTTCACACACTCCTAGCGGATGAAGCTATCTGTATCGGACCTGGTAAGGCGACAGAGTCTTATCTCAATATCAATGCGATTTTATCTGCAGCAGTTTTGACAGAAGCAGAAGCCATTCACCCAGGTTTTGGTTTTCTTAGCGAAAACTCTAAGTTTGCCACTATGTGTGACGAAGTGGGAATCAAGTTCATCGGTCCTTCTGGAGCTGTGATGGATACCATGGGAGATAAGATCAATGCGCGTGAGCAAATGATCAAGGCTGGGGTTCCAGTTATCCCAGGATCTGATGGTGAAGTTCACACAGCTGAAGAGGCCCTTGCAGTTGCAGAAAAAATTGGCTATCCAGTCATGCTTAAGGCATCGGCAGGTGGTGGTGGAAAAGGGATTCGTAAGGTTGAAAAGGCAGAAGACTTGGTCGCAGCCTTTGAAACAGCATCCAGTGAAGCCAAGGCCAATTTTGGAAATGGCGCTATGTATCTAGAGCGTGTGATTTATCCAGCTCGCCATATCGAGGTTCAAATCCTTGCTGACCAAGAGGGTCATGTTGTCCATCTTGGTGAACGGGATTGTTCACTCCAACGGAATAACCAAAAGGTCTTAGAAGAAAGCCCATCCATTGCGATTGGCAAAACCCTTCGTCATGAAATTGGTGCTGCAGCCGTTCGTGCAGCAGAGTCTGTAGGCTATGAAAATGCAGGGACGATTGAATTTCTTCTCGATGAAGCGAGTGGCAATTTCTACTTCATGGAAATGAATACTCGTGTGCAAGTTGAACACCCAGTCACAGAGTTTGTTTCAGGTGTTGATATCGTGAAGGAACAGATTCGCATTGCTGCCGGTCAACCTTTACCTTTCAAACAAGAAGATATCGTCCTACGAGGTCATGCTATCGAGTGCCGGATCAATGCGGAAAATCCAGCATTTAACTTTGCTCCAAGTCCAGGGAAAATTACCAATCTCTATCTACCAAGTGGTGGAGTTGGCTTACGCGTGGACTCAGCAGTTTATCCAGGTTATACCATTCCCCCTTACTATGATAGTATGATTGCTAAAATCATTGTTCACGGGGAGAATCGTT
The DNA here is from genome assembly GCF_004127215.1 of Streptococcus oralis. Lineage (GTDB taxonomy): Bacteria > Bacillota > Bacilli > Lactobacillales > Streptococcaceae > Streptococcus > Streptococcus oralis_BD. The sequence continues at coordinate 34,527 of NZ_QEWJ01000014.1, forward strand.
TTGATGCTCTTATGAAGATGCAACGGGCACTTTATGAACTTGATATTGAAGGAGTGCAAACCAATGCAGACTTCCAGTTGGATCTGATTTCAGACCGCCGAGTTATCGCTGGTGACTACGATACTTCCTTCTTGATGGAAACTTTCTTGCCAAAATAACAAGAAAAAGAATAGACTTTCAAACAGTATGAGAACTAAAAGGGGGAGTTATGGCTCTATTTAGTAAAAAGGATAAGTATATTCGGATCAATCCCAACCGTTCCGTAGGGCAGGCACCACAAGCCAAGCCTGAGGTTCCAGATGAACTCTTCTCCCAGTGTCCTGGTTGTAAACACACCATTTACCAAAAGGATCTCGGGAGCGAACGAATTTGTCCACATTGTAGCTATACTTTCCGTATTTCAGCTCAGGAACGCTTGGCTTTGACGATTGATTCTGACAGCTTTGTGGAGATGTTTACAGGAATTGAAACTCAAGATCCCTTGAATTTTCCTGGCTACCAGAAAAAACTGGCTACTATGCGTGAAAAGACAGGTTTGGATGAAGCAGTATTGACTGGTACAGCTAGCATCAAGGGGCAAAAAGTTGCCCTTGGGATCATGGATTCTAACTTTATCATGGCTTCTATGGGAACCGTTGTGGGTGAAAAAATCACGCGCTTGTTTGAGTATGCAACGGTAGAAAATTTACCAGTCGTACTCTTCACAGCTTCTGGTGGAGCCCGCATGCAAGAGGGAATCATGAGTTTGATGCAAATGGCTAAGATTTCTGCGGCGGTTCAACGCCATTCTAAGGCAGGCCTTTTTTATCTGACGATTTTGACGGATCCGACAACAGGTGGAGTGACCGCTTCCTTTGCCATGGAGGGTGACATTATCCTAGCAGAGCCCCAGAGTTTGGTAGGTTTTGCTGGGAGACGTGTCATCGAAAATACAGTCCGTGAGACCTTGCCGGATGATTTCCAAAAAGCAGAATTTTTGCTTGAACATGGATTTGTTGATGCAATTGTCAAACGTAGAGAACTACCAGAAACAATTGCTAAATTAGTGAGATTGCATGGAGGAAGTCGCGGATGAATATTGCAAAAATAGTCAGAGAGGCACGCGAGCAAAGTCGATTGACAGCCCTTGATTTTGCCAATGGCATCTTCGATGAGTTTATCGAATTGCATGGAGATCGCTCTTTCAGAGACGATGGTGCGGTCATTGGTGGAATTGGTTGGTTAGGTGACCAAGCAGTAACAGTTGTTGGTATCCAAAAGGGGAAGAGTCTTCATGACAACCTCAAACGGAACTTTGGGCAACCCCATCCAGAAGGCTATCGCAAGGCTCTTCGCTTGATGAAACAAGCAGAAAAATTTGGTCGTCCAGTTGTGACCTTTATCAATACGGCGGGTGCTTACCCAGGTGTTGGGGCTGAGGAACGTGGACAAGGGGAAGCAATCGCTCGAAACCTGATGGAAATGAGCGACCTCAAGGTTCCAATCATTGCGATTATTATTGGTGAAGGAGGATCTGGAGGTGCATTAGCACTAGCCGTAGCTGACCGTGTCTGGATGCTAGAGAACTCAATCTATGCCGTACTCAGTCCAGAAGGCTTTGCTTCTATCCTTTGGAAGGATGGGAGTCGTGCCATGGAAGCAGCAGAGTTGATGAAAATCACTTCACATGAACTCCTAGAAATGGGAATCGTAGACAAGGTAATCTCAGAAACCGGACTCGCCAGTAAGGAACTGCAAGCTCGCGTTAAAAATGAATTGCGTGCAGAGCTTGACCGCTTGCAAAGCTTAGCCTTGGAACAGCTCCTCGAAGAACGTTACCAACGGTTTAGAAAATACTAAAAAATTTTAAAAGCTAGAACAATTTTGTACTGACCCCAAAAAGTTAGACAATTAATTTATCCGAAGGATTTAGTTCTGTATTGCACAGGACTGAGTCCTTTTAGTTTTATCTTAATTCGTTTATTGTTGTAGTAATCAATGTAGTCCACAATAGCTTGTTCCAATTGGTTAAGCGACTGAAATGACTTCTCATAACCATAAAACATCTCAGACTTAAGAATACCGAAGAAGGACTCCATCATACCGTTATCTGGGCTGTTGCCCTTGCGTGACATAGATGCTTGAATTCCCTTACTCTCTAGGAATCGATGATAAGAATCGTGTTGGTATTGCCAGCCCTGGTCGCTGTGTAAAATGGTATTCTCATAGTGTTTCTCTGTGAAGGCCTGTTCCAACATGACTTTCACTTGTTCTAAGTTGGGCGAAGTAGAAAGATGATAAGCAATAATTTCACTGTTAAATCCATCTAAAACAGGCGATAAAT
>NZ_QEWJ01000150.1 GCF_004127215.1 Streptococcus oralis
ACCCAAGTGCTACTTAAAAACCAAACCCATTAGTTTTTGGTTAATCATGATGAAATAATGATCACTGTGAGCAATTTTCCATTTCCTAATCTCAGCAGTCTTGCTCAATTCCCAGTTTTGTTCATGAAGGAATAATTACCACCACTTGTAACTCAGTAAAGAATCAGAGACTGTTAATAGCCCAGGATTCCAAACTACTGAATTTTTCCTCCTTTGATTGACTGATTATTTGACTTACACTTGACTCAAAGTCATTCTACTATCTAAGAAGCTCATTGAGAAAAGATATCTTTCTATACTTTAAAAATTAATCACAGGGAAATCAAAATGGGAGAGGTGTAGTTTTCTCTACTTTAAATGTGACTGTGGCTGATACTCCAGTCAGTTTAAT
>NZ_QEWJ01000151.1 GCF_004127215.1 Streptococcus oralis
TCTCTAAGGTGACATCACAGCTGAGATTGGAATGACAAAAAGTCACGCCAGAAAAGGGCTGAAGAGGGTAATAATTTAAGCAGAGGAAACAGCCAATGCAAAGGCCCTGAGTGAGAACACACTTGGCTTTTTAAGAGACCAGTATGCTGTAGGGTAAGGGGTGAGGGAGAGAGCCACGCGGTGAAGTTAGAGAGACAAATGGGGCCGACTGAAAGTCTTGTAAGTCAGGGGAATGACTCTGGCTTTTTTTTGCCTGTGATGGGAACTGTGGTTGGCAGAATGGTCCCCAAAGACGTCCATGTGCTAATCCTCGGAACCATGAATACGTTACCTTACAAGGGAAAAAGAACTCTGCAGACATGATTCAGGTCTTGCCCAGCTGTGGTCAGC
>NZ_QEWJ01000152.1 GCF_004127215.1 Streptococcus oralis
AAAAATATCTGTGTGCAGGTTTTTGTGTGCACATAAGTTTTCAACTCCTTTGGGTAAATACCAAGAATTGCAATTGCAAGATCATATGGTAAGAGTATGTTTAATTTTGTGGGAAACTGCCAGACTCTTTTCCAAAGTGGCTGTACCATTTTGCATTCCCACCAGCAATGAATGAGAGCTCCTCTTGCTCCATATTGTTGCCAGCATTTGGTAATGTCAGTGTTCCCGATTCTGGCCGTTCTAATAGGCATGTAGCGGTACTCACTGTTGTTTTAATTTCATTTCCCTGGTGAGAAATGATGTGAAGCATCTTTTCATATACTTATTTGCCATCTGTACATCTTCTTATGGTGTGATGTCTGTTAAGGTCTTTGGCCCATTTTTTAATTG
>NZ_QEWJ01000153.1 GCF_004127215.1 Streptococcus oralis
GCTGACTTCGCACCAGAACTGGTGGTGCTGTACGCCCCGGATCACTACAACGGCTTTTTCTATGACGTCATGCCGCCATTTTGCCTGGGCGTGGGAGCCACCTCAATTGGTGACTTTTCCAGCGCCGCCGGCGAACTGCCGGTGCCGGGTGAACTGGCGGAAGCCTGCGCTCATTCGGTGATGAAAAGCGGCATCGATCTCGCCGTCTCCTACTGCATGCAGGTGGATCATGGCTTTGCCCAACCCCTGGAGCTACTGCTCGGCGGGCTGGATAAAGTGCCGGTGCTACCGGTGTTTATCAACGGTGTAGCCACGCCGCTGCCGGGGTTCCAGCGTACCCGCATGCTGGGCGAAGCGATGGGGCGTTTTCTGTCAACGCTGAATAAGCG
>NZ_QEWJ01000154.1 GCF_004127215.1 Streptococcus oralis
ACCCACGTCAGAGAAGCGCCCCAGCTTCTTGATGTCGATGTGCAGCAGATCACCAGGCGCCTCGCGCTCGTAGCGTTGCACGGCCTCAACCGGGGCCAGGTCGCTGAATCTGGACAGGCCCGCTCGGCGCAAGACGCGACTGACGGTGGCCTTGGAGACACCCAGGTAAGTGGCGATAAGCGATTGCGTGAACAGCTTGCGTCGCAGCTCGACGATGGCCAACGCGATGTTGGGCCGGATGGCGCGAGGGGACTTGGCGGGGCGCGAGGACTTGTCGGCCAGCCCGGCAGCGCCATCGGTCAAGAAGCGTGCGAGCCACTTGCGGGCTGTGACCGCGCTGACCCCGTGTGCAACGGCTGCATCCGAGGCTGACAAGCCACGTTGAGTGA
>NZ_QEWJ01000155.1 GCF_004127215.1 Streptococcus oralis
AGCTGGACTGTATGCACGAACCCCCCGTTCAGTCCGACTGCTGCGCCTTTTCCGGTAACTATCGTCTTGAGTCCAATCCGGAAAGACACGACTTATCGCCACTGGCAGCAGCCATTGGTAACGGATTAGAGGAATTGAGTCTTGATGTGATGCGCCTGTAAAGGCTAAACTAAAAGAACAAGTTTTGGTGACTGCGCTCCCTCTAAGCCAGTTACCTCGGTTAGTTAGATTTCCTAGGTCTTTCTAACCTCTAAAAAACCGCCTGCCAGGGCGGTTTTTTTTCTTCGTAAGAAGATTACCTTTCGCTTTATACTTCAGTCAAGACACTAATAAAAATGGAGTTGAAATGGTACATGTCATGAGTTTCCAGTTGGCTATCTTTTTTAAGC
>NZ_QEWJ01000156.1 GCF_004127215.1 Streptococcus oralis
GTGTATTGCAATTGTACAAAGGAGCAAAAGCATCACACTACAACAGCATAGAGTTAGGCTGTGAATTGCTCAAAGAAAAGAGGAAAATATCTTACAGCTATTAAAGGCAGAAGAGACAAAGTAAAAAAGCATCACTTAAAAAATTTAAAAATTCCAATAGGAAAAAAGGCTGATCATGCAGTGGCAGGCCAGCATTAGGAAGTCATATATTAGCACCATTAATAAATGAGTTTGATTAAATAAATTAATTAATACATAAACTAATACCATCGTCTAAAGTAGGACAAAGTAATAGAAACGAACAAACTTAAAGCACTGGGCATACTTGTAAGAAACTAAATTTATGTTCAGTCTGGGTTAAATTTGTCACTGCATATAGATACAATGG
>NZ_QEWJ01000157.1 GCF_004127215.1 Streptococcus oralis
GCCGAAAGCCGTGCGTGACAAATTCCTCATTGCGCTCGCGGTGCTCTCCCTCGCATTACTGTTTGCGGTGACGCACCTACAGCAAATTTTTCTGTTTTTAAGATCGTAAATAACAGGCGCTAAACCGCTGCGGCTGACGTTCTGCATGAAATGAACGCGCCAGCCGCAGAAAAATCACCTTCCCTTCGCCAGATATTTCGCCATCTCATCCTGCGGAACCATACCGCCACCGGTGGCCCAGACCAGGTGCGTTGCCTTATCCAGCACGTATTTTTTGCTCGCTGAAACGCGAATTGGCCCGGCCATGCCCGCCAGTGCTGAAGGCTCAAGCTGGATGCCTTCTTCCTGCGCCAGCCAGCCCAGCATGTCGTACATACTTTGATCGGAC
>NZ_QEWJ01000158.1 GCF_004127215.1 Streptococcus oralis
TCGCTGCGCGGCGTGATCACGCCGGTGGCCACCATGTCCTGCACCAGCGCGCGCGAAGCGGCGCTGTTGGCCTGATCGGCGACACCCGCATCGAGATGACGCAGGTTGAGGTTGATCGCATAGCCGAACAGCAACAGCTGCATCACCGGAATGCCAACGATCATCGCCAGCGTGATGCGGTCGCGGCGCAGCTGCCGCAGCTCCTTGAGCATGATCGCCCACAGCCGGCGCAGGTTCATCCCGCCGGCTCCCGGCCGCGGCCACGGGTGGCGGCCACGAACACATCTTCCAGGTTCGGCGCCACCGTCTGGATACGGGCCTGCGGGTCAGCGTTGGCAAGTGCACGGGCCAGCACTGCGACGTCCGCTGCGCGTGCTGTGCAATGAG
>NZ_QEWJ01000159.1 GCF_004127215.1 Streptococcus oralis
GCTGTCCCACACCCAGTGGTGCGGAAGCCTCAGCACGACGGCTCAGCCTGCGTCGGTCAGGACGAGGTACGCCCACGGTGAGAGTCGGATCTGGTGGCCGCTGGCAATCTCGACGACATCGTGCCCGTCGACGGCCCGCTCGTAGCGGCCCGGGTGGGGGACCTCGGCGAGTGTCACCAGCGTCTCAGTAGGGCTGAAGTTGAACGCCGCGAAGACTCTGTCGTGCTTCCCGCTGCGGACGAACGCCAGGACCGTGGATGGGTGGTCGTGGGTCACCCGCTCCATCGGGGCGCCCCACGCACCGTTCCACAGGGCGGAGTGCTCCTTCTTCAGAGCAAGCAGCCGTCGGTAGAGCTCGCCCTGCTCGTGGTCGCGCCAGGTGATCT
>NZ_QEWJ01000015.1 GCF_004127215.1 Streptococcus oralis
TAGTTTCTTGTGCCAATTCTTTCGTAGCTGGTGTCCATGCGCCGAAGGTTTCAACGCCTGTTACACGGTTACGTTCACCTGTACGTGTGAAGGTTGCTTCTTGAGTTACTGGAGCTTTCAGAGCTGGACGACCTTCTGGTTTACCATCTGCGTATTGGTACTTGATCGTACGAGTAACCTTGTTGTTCAACTCAGCTGGGTTCGTATTGTCATCCAAGCGAGGAGTTACAACAACTGTCCATGTTTGATCTTGTGTTTTATCTTTATCAAACGTCTGACCATTTGGTTGAGTGAAACCATCACTTACAAGTGTGTAACCAGCTTGTTTCAATTGTTCGATACGAGCTACTGTTGAGTAAGATACTGGTTCACCTGACTTACCAGTCACAGGGTCTGTGTAAAGAGTCTTAACTGGCACACCGTTCTTACCATCTGTTACGTACTTGATAGAGCCGCGTTGCTCATCCAAGTTATACTTGACAACCTCTTTTGAATCAGGAGAAGTAGGAGTTACAGTGATAAGCGGAACTGATGCTCTATCTGGAGTAAATCCTGTAATGCCAGGAGAAGACACTTCTGGAAGAGTTCCACTTCGTCTGCTCCAAGCGCCTGGAGTTTCAACACCTGTCACTTTGTTCACAGAGACTTGTCTATTAAATGATGCTGGTTGAGTGACAGTAGGAGGAAGCGCTGGACGTCCTTCTGTTACACCATCACCATATTGATATTCAATAGTACGAAGAACTTGTTTTGTCTCGCTTCTTGTCTCAATACGTGGAGTTAGGACAACTTCCCATGTTTGGTCTACATTATTATTGCTGTCAAATCTTTGACCTCCAGCTTTAGTAAAGCCGTCGCTAACAAGATCATACCCTTGTTGCTTGAATTCATTGATTTTATCAGTTGTTGTGTAGTTTACAGGTGTATCTGATTGGCCTGATACGTTATCTGTGTGGAGCGTTTTAGCTGGAACACCGTTTCTACCATCTGTACGGTAAACGATAGTTCCTCGTTGAGTAGCCGGTGCATAGCTTACAATTTCACGCCAGCTTGGATCTGTTGGTGAAACAGAAGCTGAATTTACACGTGGTTTACTTGGTGTAAAGCCTGCTACTTCTGGGCTGTCAACTGCACCCACAGTTTGACGACTTGGCGTCCAATTGCCGTATGTCTTTTGACCAGTCACTGGGTCTTCTGACACTTGACGAGTAAATTGAACTGTTTGCTCAACCGGTTGCGGAAGTGCTGGACGATTTCTAGTCACACCGTCTTCATATTCGTAAGCGACTGTACGAGTAACATCCTTAGTTTCAGTTGTTACTTTCGGATTATTCTTACGGTATGAAACGATTTCACGCCAGCTTGGGTCTGTTGGCGAAACAGAGGCTGAATTTACACGAGTTTTATTTGGTGTAAAGCCTTTAATAGCTGGTGTATCAACCGCATCTACAGTTTGACGACTTGGTGTCCAATTGCCGTATGTCTTTTGACCAGTCACTGGGTCTTCTGACACTTGACGAGTAAATTGTACATTTTGTTGTACTTCACGTGGAAGAGCTGGACGACCTGAAGTCACGCCATCTTCGTATTCGTAAGCAACTGTACGAGTGACGTCTTTTGTTTCAGTTGTTACTCTTGGCGCAATCTTTTCATAGTAAACAATCTCAGTTCCTGGAGTAGAACCTGCGTTCACTGTGATACCATCCACACGAGTTTTATCTGGTGTGAAACCAGTAATGCTTGGTGTATTTACGCCACCAAAGTTTTGGCTCGCTGGACTCCATGGGCCAGGTCTGCCACCTGTCACAGTACGAGTGAACTCAGCTGTTTGAGTAACTGTTTGCGGAAGTGCTGGACGTCCTGCTGTTTGACCATCTCTATAGCGGTATTCGATTCTACGAGTAACAGTTTGTTTTTCTGTCTTAACATCGGCAGCACCTCTACGATAAACGTAGGTTACTGTACCGTTTGTTCCCCAGTCAGCCAGAGTTCCTGAAGGTGGCAAGCTACCTCTCTTCATTCCAATGAAACCATAGCCAGGGATCTTCTTCTGTTCAGTTGTATAGGCCTTACCTTTAAAGGCACCTTGTGGATAAGTTACTGAGCCTTCTGTAAGTTCTCGACCTTGCTCATCTTCATAACGTACATCGACAGAGGCACTTTGATAGAAGTCAAAACGCTTGATTTGGAACTGTTGCAAGTTCTTGTAGTTACCAGTCGTAGCCGTAACCACCATGGACATCAGTTGTTCTGGAGTAGAAACTTTCTTCGTCCATTTCTTGATACCAAGATTACTTTCGTAATAGACAGTTAATTGCTTGGTTACACCGTCATAGTTGATAGCAAATCTGTGGAAACGGCCATCTAGGTCACTTGAGTCCAGACGCTGAGCACTACCAGCATCTGTCTCAGCCCACCAACGCTCATATGTGCCACTAGGTCCGAAGAGACCACGAGCACCAGGAACTTGTTTATGAGTGGTATTTACCCAAGCACCGAACTGTCCCAGACGAGGGTCTTCCGCCCAACCATATTGGAAAGAGTCAGTGTTGTTAGTATCAAAACGGTTTCCCTTTGGTGGCGTGTGGACGTTCCAGAAAGTATCCAGTTTGAAACCAGTTGCGTTACGCAAACCACCGATACCAAGGTTACCACCATCGGCACCTAGGTCTGTTGTGTTCCCTGTATGGAAGGCAAAACCGATACCATCGGCACCATAACGTTCCTGAGTCTTGCTACCAAGGTTAACTCCTCCAGTCAGGTTAAAGCTTTGGTTCATATTGATCTTACTCTTCAGACTGAAGTTACCTGTCTTAGAGTTTTCATCTGGAGTAAGGGTTACGATACCATCGTATGAATTATAGGTAGCTGAACCATTCAATCTAAAGTAATCAAGGAAGTTTTCCTTTGTTACAGTTGTTTTCCCTGTTTGTGGGTCAAACGAACGGAAGCCGCTTTCTCCTGATTTACGGAAGTCAGCATAGCCTTTATCTACTTCGCGTTGAGCAGCAGCCAATGTAGAATTTGCTTCGCTTCGTGCTACAGCAGTTGAATTTTGACCAGCAGTTGCCAAACTAGCAGCCTGACTAGTTGCTTTTTCAATTGAAGACTTGCCAGATTCTGCAGTAGTAGATTCTGCTACAGTTTCAGATGAAGAGGCAGTTGATGCCGCTACAGATGTAGCTTCAGACTTAACTGCAGAAGCAGCTGATTGGCTATTTGCAACTGAAGCCTCAGATACTTGTGAAGTTGCTTCTTTTAAAGCAGCCTCGCTCTTTGAAGCCACTTCCGGTTTCACAGCTTTATCCGCCACTTGGCTAGATGGGGTTTCAGAACTTGCTACAGTTTCTGCGGCTGAAGTAGCATCTGCAGCAGACTTAGAAGTATCTGGACCTGATTTCCCCTCCGATTCTGGTACAGTCTCCTTCTTCTCTGTAGAAGTGCTTGGGGAATCTGTTTTAGCCAATGTGTTGGCTGCAACAGCGTTCCCGCCCAAGAACATGAAAGCTGCGACGGCTACGGAAGCCACACCTACATTAAACTTACGCACTGAGTATCGAAGTCGTTTCTCAGCACTCGCTCTGTGTAATCTGCGTCGCGCATTTTTATCCATGAACGTTTCTCCTTGTTTTAAATATAGTCCAACCACCTACTATGCAATATTCTAATCATTCGATGTTTAAAACATATAATAATATGTGGTTGTTGATTATAATGCCAAAGTTTCGACATCAAACCATGCTTATCATTATACCCGTTTTTTCCCATTATATCAAGAGTTTTGCTATTTTATTTCCCATTGTAACAAAAGTGTAACATCGTGTTGCAAACTTCTAAATGCATGTTTTATACCCAAAAATGCATAATCCTTATTTCTTCAAAAATGACCTGTCTGCTTCTTGCTACAAAAATCGAAAAGAAACGACCTTCCGAGGCAAAAGAAAGCCCAGTCTAGCCACTGGTTAAAGCACTTAACTCTAGCGCTCTTCTCACTTTTGTATACAAAACCGAAACGATCTTCTCCAAAATCACTCTTTTTAATCCAGACATCATGAGCCAACATCTATCTCCAAGGCTTCCGACAGGGGCAATTTATTTCTATTTTTCTAATAATTTCAAATATTTAGACTTTTTGACTGGACTAGAAAAGACTAAAAGAAAAACTCACCCAACAAAAGGTGAGACAAAAACAAGACTGAAGTTCTAAGAATCAAATAGTTTCTTTCTGCAAGGTTTGAATGATAAGGAACCATTTTTTTAATTGATAGTCTGCATTTAGCATGAATAATCTGTGAGGCACAAAATAAATCAACAAGGGTAAGAAGTAGACAATCAAAAAAGGACGTTCTACATCAAGAAAATAATATCTATCCTCTGTTTTTAGTATGCGATATCGAAGGTTTTTTAGCCAAGGGCTCTATTTCGGCTTTTTTAAACATTTATATAATACCTTTCGTAACGTCAAATAAAGCGAGAATTCATCCGTTTTAAAACGTTGATAAAGATTCGTTTTCCTAGCGTAATCTAATCGTACTTGCACTTGCTGAAGAAGGTTTTGCTCCCCTGTTTCCTATAGTAATAGAGTCTCACTCATATTTCTTCTCCTTGTCTTCTGTAAACACCACTTTCCCTTGTTCATACTTCCGCACGGCCAACAACCAGCGGATGGGGTTGTTTTGGAATAAGAAAAGGTACAACAAGGCAGGAAAGAGACCTATCAATAATGAAAATAAAATTTGTGAGTCAAATTTCTCCTGCTTTATAAATGAATTTATAATATTTAGTATGGTAGCAATTCCTATAAATGCTAAAAATAGAATTACTAACTGTATTATTAGAAAAACTATCATTTTCCCAAACGTCGCTTTTTTCTTGCTGAAATTGTCCCAGAACAGATTTGAATCAACAGCTTTCGCGAACTGTTGAGAACTTGCCCCTTGAACCTGTTTCACCTCTTTATACAAGGCCTCTTCCATCATCCATATAAAGCCAAAGCAGACAAAGAAGTGGGTAGCGATATAAGGCGGAACCATCCAGCTACTGTATCGAAAACCTGAAAATGCAGGTATAGCTACTAATCCTCCGATAATACCCAAAAAAACAAAAGCAAACATCAAAGGAATGATAGCCTTATTGGTCTTCCTAGCCCCTTCTGTATTTAACAAGGCGCTCTTATTTGCTACAAGAGCTTCTCTCGTTCGCGTGTTATAGTAAACGGCCTTATCACCGCTCTGTCCAATAAAAATTATTTTTCTCACCTTTTATCTCTCTTTCATTCCTGCACCAAAGATGATTTTGACTACTAACAGCTTCGCTGGTGACCTCCCCATCTACCAGAGACTGCTTCTATCTACAAAAAAACCTTCATCAAATAAATGACCCTACCTAGGCTTACTTACGGATTCTTAAATCTACCTATCCACCACTTGAGCTTCAAAGTGTGCTGCCTTGTCGTCTACAGCATCTTTTTCTAGTAAAATTTTTCAACACGCCCAGTTGTTCATAAAGCATTGTGTTGAGAAAGAAGCCACATTCTCTGGTAAACTATCCATACAAAGTCTGATACATCTTTTCCATGAAAGCCCCAAGCTCTTTTTGAACAATTTTTAATAGGCGCTCTTCTTCGGCTTGGGGGATAATCACACTCTCTTTTATATTTTTTTCATTTATTTGAAAATAGGCGCTAGAAACTAAATCAAAGTTCTTATCCAATTCATATAGTACACTAGTTATTTTACCATCTATCTCTATTCTAAAATAAGCAGTAACCCCATTCCGTCCCGGATTTGAGATATCCAAATCGATGTCTCCTTTTATCTCTATGGAGTCAATTCCTCCATCCAAGCGAATAGCTCCATCGGGAGGAACGACATAGCCCGCTTTACGGATGTCAGGTGCATATTTTTCTGATGCCATCAAACGTTGTAAGACGTCTATATTGTCCCTCTCTTCAAAGGAGGTTTTTAATTGCATATGTTCTTGGTGGTTTTGATACTGAAAATAAAGATTCAAGCCAGTAGCTAAGGCAATTACAGATCCAATCACGATTAGTATTTTTTTAAGTCCCGACATTTTTTTCACCCCCTCTATCTAAGTAATCATAGAAGTCTTGTTTCCAACCCTCTTCTTTGTCATTAGGATTTCCAATAAAAATATTGAGATCAAAACCATACTTAATAAAGTTGCCTCCTATCGTATTATTTTCAATAAGCGTTTCAACCATAAGTTTACCGTTAGCTTTATCCCCATTTCCCATCACAGTATAGAATTCCTCAACACGATTTGTCTGGTTTGTTTGGATACTATGATTGTAATCTGCTTGAACTTTAAACACATCTTTTGTTTCTACATCTTTAGAAATCATTCTTTCGTAAGAAGTAATAGCATCTAAATCTGAATTAAAATCTGCATCATCATATCTCCCTGAATCAATGTCTCCTTTGAAGGAACTTTCATACTTTTCGGTATTTACAGAGAGATCTCCAATCCGAGTTGAATTTCCAATTGTACTAATAATGTGGGCGCTTAATCCCTTCCAGCCATCTAGTTTCGATAAGTCTCTATCACCCCAAGATAACTCAGTAAAACTAGCAATTTGAATAGCTTCATGAGCCAAATCTTTACTATAATTATATTTATACTGGTCAGTAATCCCTCGTTTAAATATCTTTACCTCTCTTTCAGATAAAGAATACGTATTTATCAAAATATCATCTAAATCACTTGTATTTTTGGCATCAACAACTCCCGCAAGACCTCTCCAGGTTGCCCTTACTCCATAGACTGGAGATGCAACTAGTCTATTGTACTCATAGATAACTTTTTCATTAGTCCATCCTTCTTGTTTTGCCTTCTTCAAAATTCCCTGCTGGAGCTTATAAAGTACATTTGCCGTAGATTCATCTAGATTGTAAGATGAGATTAAATCTTCCACAATTTTTTTCTTATCTTTTTCAGCCTGAGTAACTGAGATATCCTTATCAAGCTTATGTGACTCAATCTTCACATCCTTCATCTTCTGTACCCAACTCATGTCCACACCGTCCGCATAGTAGTTTCCATCGCTATCGACAATGATTTTACTTAGTTGCGTAGCTCCTTGAATCGCTAAGCTAAGGACTTCTAGACTATCGCTGAAATACTGGGAAACCTCTGAGACAAAAAATTCTAGTTTTTCAATCTTGTCATCCAAATCCTGAATACCTGACTCGATTTGAGACTTAGTATTGTAGAGGACGGTCTTCTCAGAGAAGGCTTTCCCCCAATTGAGACTAAAGAAATCTTTGATTTGATTTAGCCAGTTCTCTCTCGCTTGAATCTGAGCTTCTACGATAGCTAACTGCTCTTCCCTCAATTTTTTCAGTTCCTTGAGCTGGTCCAGGTCCAAATCTCCATATCCTGAGACCTGAGCATCTGCATTTTTGTAGGAGGTCAACTCTAGTTGGATATCATCTATCGCTGCTTGTAACTTCTTGATGCTGGGGATGATAATCTCTGTAAAGAGACCCTTCCCAGCTGTGTAGGCTGCTCCTGTCAGCTCACCTGAGTCTAAAGAGAAAATCAGGTGGTCACATCCACTAGATAAGCGGTCCGTGACTTCATTTGCGACTTGGAGATTATTAGTCATGGCCTGAATCAATTCTTGGGATTCTTGTGCGCTGTATTTTACTCCCATGGTAGCCGATTCCTTCCCGCTATCAGTTCTTCTCTAGCTTCATCGAAAGTTCGACGAGCCTTCTTCGTTTGTTTTTCCAACTCATCCAGTTCCTCTTCTACATAAGAGTTGACCTGTCGCTGAATGGTTCTATTATCACTTTCGATCTGCTCTATCACATGACGAGAACTAGGTGAGAGAGCCAATAGAGTCGCCATACGATGGTGGATACTCTGGATTTCTGAGTGAAAGTGAGTTAGCTGCTGTTCATATTGTCTTTTTAGAGTCTGAAGACTTTCTTCTTTATCGTCAATCTTGACAATTTCTCTCCAAAGTTTGTAGCGTTTTTCTTCGTTCTTATCTGCCATTTTTAATGTTCCCATCTCTTAGCCAGCTCTACGTCGCGTTTTTCAATCTTATGAGCAATTTCTGGAAACTTATTTGCTTGGGTCAAAACAGCCGAGCTGAAATCACTGACCGCCTGAAGCATTTGATTGCAAGCCTGACGTTCCGCTTCCATCCCAGCGATTTCAGAAGTATATGAAAATTCTACCTGCTGATTTTGCTTGTCGCTCGTGTCATACCCGACCAATTCATTAATAGCTGCCTCTGCTACTATCGTACTAGATTTTATCTTCCCACCCATACCTCATTAATTATATATTGACCATATCATAACACAAAAATAGCATAATTTCACTCTAAAACAGAAGACATATCATACTCTAGCTCCTCAGAGATTTTGAGGTTCTTGCATCATCAAATACTACCCTTACAAATATCCAAATCACGGGAGAGACTAGGAAGTATTATCAACCTAACAAAAAAGAGAGAACAAATCCGTTCTCCCCTGTTTTTAATCATTCACCAACCTGACTACGATTGATAAAACAGATAATATTTTATTTCTCTTCTTTCTTAGTCACTACAGTAAGTCCTGAGACTGCTGCTAGCAAAACTAAGCCAGCTGCAGCCAATCCTGAAGAAGCTTGGGTACCTGTTTTTGGTAATTCAGCCTTTTTAGAGACTGTTTCAGTATGATAAACTGGTGTAGTATTTCCTACAGGTTTCACTTCTACCGGATTTTGAACTGGTGCTTTTGGTTTAAGTACCACATGCGCCTCTGCCAAGAAATCGTATTTTTCATTTACGACACGGTAGACACGGCCTTCTTGGACAGTTTTAACAACATGATTTGTAAAATCACGATTTAAAAGACTAGAAAATTCTTGACTCATATCAAGGTAAAGGCCTTTTGTGCCTTCAACTAAAGGTTTAAAAGTCGCTTCTTTGTATTTCATTCCTACAACTGATAGGGAAATATTTGCCGCCTTAAGTGCCTTGATTGTTTCGTCTACTGTTGGAATACCTGGAGTACTGAAATCAATACCTTCATCAGTAATCAAGAAAGCAAAACGACGATTATTAGAAGCTGTAGACCAATCGTAATCTTTTGAAGTTGCAATATGATGAAGAGGAGCTGTAGGCTCTTCTATTCCACCGCCTGTTCGAATAGATTTAAGAGCCTTAATGTATTCCTCCACATTCTTAGTGAATTTAGAACCATTAAAATCGAAATATTGAACATCCTTAGCAGACTCATACGCTATTAAACCAAGACGAGCATCAACCTTTTTACTAGCCAAATCACGAACAAAGTTCTCGATATTTTGCATAACATTCTGGATGGATGAATCCATTGAAACTGATTTATCAATAGCAAAAACGATATCCGCAGTACCAGATAGTTGTTTCGTGATTGTCACATCTGCTTCTTTCAAAACTTTTTCGATTCGAGTTTTTTTGACAGTCTGAGTTACATCCGCTACATATTCATCAGTCTCAATATGATCAGATGCAGTCTTTGTAGTGACAACTGGCGCTTTTTCTCCGACAGGAGTTCCTTTGGCAGCTAAGATAGTTGTCTCAACATTTACAGAAGCTTCTGCTTTAGCTACAGCTTCTGTGCCAGTTTCATTTTCTTTAGTATCAACTTTAGGTTTTGTAGAGGTTGTAGCCACCTTAACAACATCACCAGGTTGAGCTTTATCAGCTGGTACCACTGGAGTAGTTGCCTTAGCTTGGATTTCTTTTACAGTTTCATCAGCCAATTTGCTAGACGGAGTTTGCTTGGCCGTATCTGAACTTGTTTGAGCCAAATCGTTAGCTGTCTGACTAGGTTTTTTTACTTCATCAGCGCTTACTTGTCCCACTGCTACAACTACAGATGCTAAGGCTGCCGTAAGTAAAACTGACTTGCATTTCCAAAATAAAGAACGTTTATAACTTTTCATAAAAGCCTTCCCCTTTTTAAATAATATTGGAAATATGGTAGCAAATTAAGAGCATTTTGTCAAATAAAATGTTTGAATTATCACAAGATAGAGAATAGTCTTCCAAAGCTACTCCAAAACGTATTAACAAGAGCCGAGATGGCTTCTCCCACCGATTGAGTAGCTTTCTTCAGGGTGTGCCATAACATTATTCGTCTCACCTTTTATCTCTTATCTCCCTTTCATTTCTGCACCAAAGATGATTTTGCCTACTGACATCTCCGTTAGCTGCCTAGGGCTGTTATTGGTCACATCAAACACCTTTAACATGACCTCTTATAACATCGGCGCAAACAACTGGACAATTTCCTTGATCAAGCTTTGATACCAGCTTGTTTTGATCGTGTGGGGATAGATTTCACGAGAAACTTTAAAAATCTTTTCGAAGTCCCTCTCAATATCTATGATAGACTGCGTTCTATAAAGTAAGACGGCATTTTCATAGTGGTGGAGCAAGCTACGATAGTCAAAATTGATGGTCCCCACTGTTGCAGCTTCTCCATCGACCAGCATTTGCTTGCTATGAAGAAATCCGGGACTGTACTCGTAAATGCGAACTCCAGCAGACAACAAGTCAGGATAGGCTCCGCGAGTAACCAATTGGATGACCTTCTTATCTGGGATATATGGCGTCACAATTCGCACATCTACCCCTCTCAGAGCTGCATTTTTGATACTTTCGGTTAGATCATAGTCGGCAATCAGGTAAGGAGTCGTGATATAGACATAATCTGTAGCTTGATTGATAAGGTTTTGATAGACCGTTTTTCCAACTTGAGCTCGGTAGATAGGTTTTGGCCCACTACTATAGGGAATGCAAAGTCCCATCCCATCTTTGGGTTGATTCTCGAGATGGTATTGATCAAAATCACTAATCTCTCCACGGTTGATATACCAAGTAGATAAAAAGAGTCTGGTAAAAGCCTTTACAGCCGATCCATCCAACCGAATACCGCTATCCTTCCAATAACCAAAGCGTTCGATATGGTTGATATACTCATCTGCCAGATTAACACCACCTGTATAGGCAATCTGCCCATCGATAATCATGATTTTACGGTGATCACGGTTGTTATAAGCAACGGTCAAGCGTGGAATCACCTTGTTAAATTTATGGGCTTCAATCCCTCGACCACGAAGCTGGATGGTATAATCTCCAGGCAGGGTAGCCATACAACCAATGTCATCATAGAGGAGTTTAACTTCTATTCCTTGAGAAGCCTTTTCTTCCAAAATCTCTAAAATGCTGTTCCACATCAAGCCTTCTTCGATGATGTAGTATTCGAGAAAGATAAATTTCTCAGCTTTCTTGAGGTCCTCTAGCATCCGACACCACATACTTTCACCAGAGGCAAAAAATTGTGTATCCGTTCGATCATAGACATCTGCGTTCGTATCCATACTGAGGAGGGATTTGATGACGCCATAAGCAGACTTGTCTTGTTCTTTTAACTCCAAACGGAGGGCTCTGCTATTGTCCTCTCGGTCAACCATTGATTGGAGTTGTTTCAACTGCTTGACCTCTTTTTTAGATAGGCGGCGTTCTCCAAACATGATATAGACTAGGGGACCAAATACTGGAACAAAGGCTACTAACAGCCATGTTACCTTGCTTTCCGGATTCATAGAGCGATTGACAATCGATACAATGGTCGCCATACTCATCAAAATAACTAGGATAATCCAAACAATCGGAGCCATTCGACCTAGATAGAGAAACAAACCAAAGACGATAAACAACTCTGCCAACATAATGGTAATACTAAAACCATACTTAGACATGAGTAGCTGCATTTTTCTAGCTGTCATAATCCCCTTCCTTTTCTAACGTTCTCCCTCACCGCTTGATAAACGAATCTTTCTACTAGTATACCTCAGTTCAGGGGTAGATAGCAACCTTTTACTCTTGCTCAAGTTCTAACTCTTCCGTTTTCAGATGCCTATTATAGTTTGAGAGCCAACATATTGACCGTCATACCGGCAGCAGTTCCCATAAGATAAATAACATCTCCCTCCTTGACCAGTCCATGATCTAAAGAGTAAGCCAAGCCAAATGGCACAGAGACTGAAACCATATTCCCATAGTCAGTAACTAAGTTGAGGTATTGATTCTCAGCTACACCTAGTTTTTCCATAACCAAAGGAAGGGCGCGACTAGCCTGATGAGGAATGATATAGTCCACATCTGCCAAGGCTAGCTGTGTTTTTTCTTGAAACTCTTCAAACATGACTGGGATTTTACGAGCTGACAAGAGGAGGATTTTCTTTCCCTTCATATCGAACATATAATTGGTCTTAGTCGTTTCAGAGTACCCTTTTGGTTGAAAAGAAGTCAGACCTCCACGAATTTCCGTATCGTGAGCCCCTTCTGACCAAGTACGTTGGAGACTAGCAATAACCCCTTTTTCCTCATGGCTTTTTTGGAAAATAAAGGCTGCCGCCCCATCACTAAAGAGTTCAAAACTTTCTTTTTGATTCGGATTGAGCCCTAAACTTCCAACCTCACTAGACACAATCAAGACACGATTGTATTCGCCTGCCTCAATCAAGTGGGACATGGTCGATAGAGCAGAAATAAAGCTGGTACAGGTCGTATTGATATCCATAGCCGGGATTGAGAGTCCTTTTGCCACGCGCTCATGAATCAAGGCAGCCGTACAAGGAATAGGCTGAACACCAACTGCACTAGCTGATACAAGGCAATCGATATCTTTAATATCTAAGTTTGCATGTTCGAGTGCTCTCTGAACGGCTACCTCTGCTAAATCTAACTGCGTTTCTTCATTTTCAACTACACGATAACGCGTTTGATCTTTGAATTGGACGGTATTTTTTGGAAGGTAAACACCATATCCTGCGATTTCTACATGTCTTTTTACTTCTGTCATTGTCTTTTATCCTTTCATAAACGTTGGATTCGTTTGAGTTTACGGCTAGTATCCCAGTGATAATCTGAAAATTGGATTTCGGGAACTATAAACTGCTTTTGCTGAGCTAGGAGTTGAAACTGTGCTAAAATAGCTGTCTCCATGCCCTCATCTCGTTGGCTTAGACAAACTTCCACTAACTTCTCAGAATGTTGTTTGACTTGGTAATCTCCTACATTCTCCACAAAGAGGATGCAACGTCTGATAAAGTCAGGATAGATGGTCACCTGTCCCCCATCCAATCCTTCGAAATAGAAAATGTCGTCAGAGCGTCCTTCGACTTTGTCAATTCGTGTATAGCAGGAGCCACACGGACAAGGCTTCGAATTTTCAACCAAGATATCATTGAGCTGGTAACGATAAACAGGCTGACTAGTTCGTTTAAAGTCCGTAATCACTGGATAAAAACGGCGGCCATCCAGATACTGCTTTTCCACAAAGATAATGTCTTCATTGAGATGCAGATTACCAGCTGAGCAAGTGCAAGCTAGGAAACCTTCGGTTGCCTGATAAACTTGGTCAATAATGGATAGAGAAAAGGCTTCTGTGATGCGTTCCCTATCATTATCTTCCAAAATTTCTGCCACAGAAACGACCTTTTGGGGATGAATGGCTAACTCTCCAGCCTTTAGTCGTTTGCTCAACTCAAGCAACATAGAGGCAGGGGCCACCACAATAGTCGGTTGGTAGCTATTTAGCCGTCCGATGTGCTCATCTGTATTTTTGAAAATATCAAAGTACTCTAGACGAATGAGTGCTGTATTGATGGTCTGATAAAGTTCATTATCCGCTCTCAGGAAAAAGGCGATGCGTTGGCCAAACAGCTGACCCTTGGGCAACATCTTTGCCAATATAGCTGCTGCCCACATACTGCGCTCTTTCTCTGTCGTGATAAAGAGCCCCCGATGTCCAGATGTCCCTGAAGACAGACCAACTGCCACTTCGCCTTTAAGTTCAGTGAAATCACGGGTCTTTTCACTTTCAATAGCCAAGGCTAAGGTCTCATCTCGATCCACTCCTTGGGTGTTAAGCTCATTAAAATGTTCCATCATAAAAGCCTTGTCCATATGGTCAAAGTCGCTAGGAACCCCATTTTTAAAGTAGGGCGACTCTCGCTTTAAAAAGTTCATATAGTTAGCTAATTGCTTTTTCTGGTAATTCTCTACAGCTTCTCGAGATTTGAAGTTATGAAGCCAACGAGTTTCAATAAAAGTTTTAAGAAAGGTTATTTTTTTCATATATGATACGCTCTATCCTTTCCACAGGGTCATGACTAACAACTACCTCGATACCATCTCTCAAGACTTCCTCCAGAAACTCTGTCCCCTTGATATAGGCATCCTTGTTGTCCTGAACCAAAGAAGGAAGCAGGTGCATTTGTTTGGTATAAGGTAGAAGGTCAATCCCCCAGCATAAATCTGCTGCGATGAGAATCTGATAATCTGGAATAAAGAGACAGGCTTGCCCCCTAGCATGCCCATCAATAGAGGCTACTAGGATACTACCATCTCCGAAAAGATCACTAATCAGACGATAGGGAAATGCCGGGTGTTGCTGGTCAGCTCTGATAATGGTTAGATTTTTTTCAAAAGAAGCTGGCAAAAATTCCTTGAAAATCAAGTCTTTCAACTTGGGTTTCTGGTAAACTTCATACACTTCTTTTGTCAGGATAAAGGTTGCATGAGGAAAGAAGCTAGCCCCTCCCAGATGATCTGGATGTAAATGAGATAGGATGACATAGTTAATTTCTTCTGGTTTGATTCCCTTCGCTTCCAGCAAATATGAAATCTGGTCCTTCTCTGTCATTTGAACAGGCGTCCCCAAACGATAGAAAGCGTAGCGAAGTTTGGTCTTAATATCATAGTGATAGCCAGTATCATATAGTAGATAGCCTTTGTCTCTGTGCTTAATCAGAAAGACACCAGCTGGGAAGGTCATCTTTTTATTCTTGACTCCTTTAAATAGCAAACCTGTATAGCTAGTACAGTATCCTGCTGGTAAATAATCAATGCTTTCGATAATCTTGGACATATTGTTCAATCCCTTCCGAAATACTGATTTGAGGGCGATACCCCAAGTCTCGCTCCGCCTTGCTGATGTCCAACGTCTGGCTATAACGGAGCAGATAATAGGTATAGCGTGTCAGAGCTGGCTCACCTTTGAGTTTCAAGGTCTTATAAAGAAACTCTAAACTACTGGCAATAACTGACAAAAGAGGAGCCGGTACTCTTCTGTATGTTATCGGATAGCCAAGCCCTCTCAAGGTTTCTTCTATCAGGTCCTTAAAGGCTCTTGGTTCCCCGTTGGTAATATTATAGACTTGGCCACTAGCCTGAGTAGCCTCTAGTGCCAAGCGAATGGCCAGAGCGACATTTTCCACACAGGTCATATCCATCATCTGACGACCATCCCCTATCAAGGGAATACCAATCTTCTGACTGAGCTTGAGAACCCGGGGCAAAATACTGGTATCCCCAATCCCAAAAAGCCCACGAGGTCGTAAGACAATACTCGGAACATCGGGGTAATCCTTAAACAGCTTCTCCGAAGCCAGCTTACTACGAATGTAGTTGTTCAGATTATTTTCCTGAGGCGCATCGCTTTCTTTGATAGCTAGCTGGTTTCGAGGCGCAGCATAGATACTAGGCGATGACACATAAACCAAACGCTGCATCCCTGCCTCCCGACAAGCCTCTAGAACATACTTGGTCCCTAAGACATTTGTCTGGTAGAAATCTTCCCAAGGTCCCCAGACGGTAGAAAGAGCTCCCGCATGCACAACCATGTCCATACCCTGACAAGCCTGAATCAGATCCTCTTGCTTGGTCAAATCTCCTTGGAAAAATGCCACAAAGGAGTTCTCTAAAGACTGACCAACCTTGCGATTGCGTCCAAAAGCGCGTACCTGATAGCCATGCTGACTGAGCTCTTCAACAACATACTTACCTAGAAAGCCCGTAGCACCTGTTACCAATACTTTCTTCATCTTTTATTTCTCCTTGTCCTCTAAGAGCCGATGTATTTCGCTCTTCAGAATCTCTGTTGGCTGGTAGTCTTGAGCTGCACGACTAAGTTTGTTCAAATCTGACCAGTCAGCTCTAGCCAATAACTCATCAAAAGCTCGCCCAATCGCTTCCGTATCCTCTCGTTTAGCAGTCAGGGCAATCCCTGCCTCTAGCCCGCGAACCGCATAGTCATACTGATCATAGTCATGAGGGAGAATCAAGGCAGGCTTGCCATAGATAATACATTGGTAAAAAATACCCGCACCGCCATGATGAACCACATAGTCCATCTGGGGAATGTATTCTTTATAGGGAAGATAGGATACCACAGAAACATTGTCCATAAGTTCCTCACATTGGAAGTCTTGTCCGCCGAACCCCAGAGTTACAAAGAAGTGACAGTCCGGATGGGCTTTTGCCAATTGTTGTGTCTGGTAGAGGAGATTGTCTTTGGCCCATGCTAGCTGAGTCCCACAAGATACGAGGACTTTCTTATGATTTGCATAAGGAGCCAAATCCAGAGGATAATTCTCTGCCCTCTCAATCGAAGACCCAAAAGGTCCCACCCAAAGGTAGTGCTCTGGAAAACCACTTTTCAGCTCCAACTCTTTCATCCCAATTCCCAAGATGGAATAGGGCGAATAAATGGTTTCCTGATTTTTGTGATTGTAGAGCTCAAAATCGTAACGTTTCAAGCGTTCTCTAAGTAGAAAGGTTACGATTCGTTTCCCTAAACGAGTCACTTTTCTTCCTAGCCATTGCTGGATAGATTGGAAAGGATTCTTTGGACCACCCATTCCTCCAAAGAAACAAGGCGGTCCATCTGTCGTTTCAATGGCAAACTGTGTCGCCATAGTGGTAATCCAAGGAATCCCCAACTCTTCCGCTACAAGTCCTCCAGAGATGGTTATAAAATCCGCAATAACAATATCTGGTCGATTTTTCTGCCACTCTTGCACTAGTTGATCAGACACTACATTGATCAAATCAAGACTAGCTGACAACTGTCGATAAGCAGAAATAAGGTTTAATTGCCCTTCATTGTTGGCTACACGCTCAAACTCGTCTACAGAATTTTCTAAAATAGGAAGCACCTGGAATCCCATCTCCTCTGCGACAGCTTTTCGTTGTGGTCCTGTAAATAATCGAATCTCATACAAGGGATCCTTCAACAAGGGGGCGAGTAGATTCAGTGTTGGGAAGAGATGCCCACTTAAGGGTACTACAACCACATCAATTTTGATTTTTCTCATATGTCTAGGATAGCAAATTTTTAAAAAAAGAACTACCAAAATGATAGTTCTTTCCAGCATTATTTAACTTCTTTTTCACTTTAAAAATTAGAAGAGTTCTTTATAGAGAGCAATGGTTTCTTCCAAAGTCGGCATAAATGGGTTTCCTGGTGCACAGGCATCGATCAAAGCATTCTTAGAAAGGTAGTCAAAGTCAAAGTCTTTTTCTTGGATACCGAGTTCAGTGAGTTTCTTCGGAATGCCTACTGTTTCAGACAATTTTTCAATCTCAGCGATAGCGTAGGCAGCACATTCTTCATCAGTTTTCCCTTCAACATGAAGACCCAAGGCCTTGGCTACATTGCGGAAAGCTTCTGGTACGCGTTTGGCATTTTCACGTTCTACAACTGGAAGAAGCATGGCACAGCAGACACCATGTGGCAAATTATACACTGCACCGAGTTGGTGAGCCATTGAGTGAACGTAGCCCAAACCAGCATTGTTAAAGCTCATACCGCCGAGGAAGATGGCATTGACCATCGCCTCACGCGCTTCAATATCCTGTCCATTTGCTACGGCACGAGGGAGGTACTCCTTGATGAGTTCAATGGCTCCGATAGAGAGTTTCTTGGTTACATCATAAGCTCCAGGTGTTACCAAGGCTTCGACAGCGTGGGTAAGAGCATCCATACCTGTTGCTGCTGTGAGAGCTTGCGGTTTTGAAAGCATGAGTTCTGGATCATTAACAGAGATAAGGGCTAGACTGTTCTTATCTACCATTACCATTTTGACCTTGCGTTCTTCGTCAGTAATCACATAGTTAATGGTGATTTCTGCTGAGGTCCCAGCTGTTGTATTGATCGCAACCACTGGCAACCCTTTTTTAGCAGACTTGTGAAGTCCTTCGTAGTCCTGTGGTTTTCCACCATTTGTCGCAATGATAGAGATACAACTAGCCGCATCCTGGGGAGATCCTCCCCCAAGACTAATGATGAAGTCACATCCATGCTCTTTCAGGACAGCCACTCCGTCTGTGACGTTCTTGCAAGTTGGATTTGGCTCCACATCGCTAAAGATCACATATTCGATCCCTTCAGCATCTAATGGTTTTAGGACTTTGGGTAAAATATCACTGCCTTCGATGAACTTATCTGTCACCAAGAGAGCCTTCTTATACCCCAGTTCCTTAATATACGGACCTACTTCATTTACAACACCTTTACCAATAAGGTTAACTGATGGAACGTAAAATGTAGCCATATGCTTTTCCTCCTGCGCCTCTGCGCTATTTGATTATTTACCATAAGTATACGACCTCAGTATAAGTTTTACAAATATTTGTAAGCGTTTTAAGTAAAAAATCAGTAAAGAATCGCTGATCACTTTTTCAAGAAAAAAGCTCCAAAAAGATGGATTTCATCTCATTGGAACTTTTACTTAATCATTATTGCTTAGTTAATACCACTCGGTCAGATGCCTCTCGGTCCATATCATCGATAATCAATTGATTACCATTAACCGTGTAAATTTTGACATCATCACCGATAATGACACGTTGATTTTCTGGCTCAAAGCTGACTTGCTTGATTTCCTTATCTCCATCTGGCTCGACCTCAGTCCACGTACCAGTTTTACCTGTTACAACAAGAGTGATCTGGTCATTCTCATCTTTTCCAGTATAGGTACCATCGATATTCGTAGGTTGAGCTACAGTAGTGTCCTGACTTGAGGACGCCTGTGGTTGGCTAGCACTTGTAGTAGCACTAGAAGATGACTCTTGTTGAGTAGATGGTTGCTGAGCAGATTGCTGGGTAGGCGCTTGTGTCTTAGATCCACAAGCCGCTAAAAGACTAAGAATTGCTAGGGAAGCAATAGAAAGTGTGAATGTTTTTATTTTCATAGCGGTTTCCTTTCTTTTGTGCCAATGTTTTGCTGAATCAGTTTCCAGATGTACCTCCTACCTCAAGTATAACAACTTAAGTCTAGAAGGTCAACTAGCCCCATCGCTTCCTAGCAAACTCGCTCGAACTTCCGAGATAAAGTAGAGAGAACCCGTCACGAAAAGCAGGTCCTGATCATTGGCCTTTTCTTCAAATTCTCTGATAAAATCGCCATAGGAAGGAATCAAATCGTAACCTGCCACATCCTTCTCATCCAAAGAACCTTGGTAGTCAAAACCTGTCACCTTAAGTTCCACCTGAGGCAACTGCTCAGATAGATAACCTAACATCCCTTGATAATCTTTGCGTTTAAGGGCACCAAAAAGGATACGGACTTGATAGCCTTGTTGGATTTTCTCTTGGATAAACTCTACCAAACGGGTTAAGGCTGGAAGATTGTGAGCCCCATCTAGGTAGATTTGCGGGCGAATCCGTTCCAATCGACCTGCCCAGTGAGTTTCTTGCAAGGCCTGTCTCACAAGCTGTTCATCGACCCTTTCCTCTCTTGACGCCATAAAAAGTAGAAAGCTTTGTAAGGCCAAGGAGGCATTTTCTCGCTGATAGGCACCTTCCAAACCGATTTCAAGCTGGGAAAATCTTGCTAGGCTACTTGAAAAATCCCCAGCATTCAAGGTGAAGTCTTGCCCAGCTTGATAAAGGTCTACGTCTAACACTCTTGCTCTCTTTTGACAGACAAGTTCCGCTTCTGGAGCAAGCTTGGCAATGACCGCCTTCTTTCCGACCTTGAAGATACCAGCCTTCTGCTCTGCTATTTCCTCCAGATTGTCACCCAAGGTCTCCTGGTGATCTAGGCCAATGGAAGTAATAACTGCAATTTCTCCTGTTACAACATTCGTGGTGTCAAGCAGACCACCAATCCCCACTTCTAACAGGACTAAGTCCACGCCTTTCTCTCTAAAATAGGCCAAAGCAATCAAGGTCAACAGTTCAAAGAAAGACAATTGATCATGTGTCTCCAAAAGAGCTTTTTCCATCTCCTTGACTTGGTTCGCTATACGGATAAAGTCTTCATCTGCGATCGGTTGCCCATTGATACAGATTCGATCATGGATGCTGATGATATGAGGAGAGGTAAAGGTGCCAACTTTTTTACCATGAGCTACAAACAATTCTCTCATGAAGGCAATAGTTGACCCCTTGCCGTTAGTTCCTGTTACATGGATAATGGGATAACTCTTCTCAGGATTCCCTAGCAAATCCACTGCTTGCTGTATTCGTCCAAGTCCAGATCTAAAGTTTAAACCAATTCGACTATGGAGCCATTCTTCTACTTCAAACATATATCTCCTTAACAAAAATCCAATCAACTATCGCACCAAAGTATGACTGCAAATAAAAAGCGAGGTCGAGACAAAAATCCCGACCTCTTACCTGGTTAGCTAATCACTAGCTACTATAAATTTCAACGTGGACTAAAAATGTCCACTAGACTTACTTGCGACTTTTATTTCTAGCGCAAGCGTAAAAATGTTCACTGAACATACCAGTTCTCTCTTATTTCAAGGGGCTGGACCAAAAACGTCCGCTGGATGTTCCAACTCTCTCCAATTTCTGGGAATTGGGCTGATACGGTCTCTGAGATTACCTGCGTTTCTAATTTCTAGCGCAGGGCTAAAAACATCCACTGGATGTCTTTACTCCTCCATATAGGTGTTGAAAACTTCTTCAATCATATTCCATTCGTCTTCTGAGTCTTCTGGAATTGGTTGCAATTCGCCCTCTGTTCCGTCTTCATTTTCATTGAATGAGTATGCTTGAATCTCAACTTCACCATTTTCGTCTTCTTCTGCATTAACTGGCACTAGAAGGACATAGTTTTTACCAAATTCTTCCTTACCGTCAATTGTCAAAAGGATTTCAAACAAGGTTTCATTACCTTGGTCATCTACTAGTGTAATCAATTCACGTTCTTCGTGGTTATGGTTATGATCGTGTGACATAGTTTCTCCTCTGTCTTAAAATTTTCTATCTAAATAATTTTGCAAAATCAGCTGGGCAGCTAATTTATCAATGACTTTTTTTCGCTTGTTGCGACTGATGTCTGCCTGCTCAATCAGCATACGCTCGGCTGCAACTGTGGTCAGGCGCTCATCTTGATAGTCTACTGGTAAACCAAAAATCTCTTCTAGTTTTGCTCCGTAGGCTTGACTGGCTTCTACCCGTGGACCGCTGGTATTATTCATATTTTTAGGCAAGCCCACTACAAAGCGTTCCACCTTATAGCTCTCGACCAATTCCTTGATGCGGTCAAAACCAAACTGACCCTGTTCCTCATTGATTTGGATAATTTCAAGGCCCTGAGCTGTAAAACCTAGTGGGTCACTAATGGCAACGCCTACCGTTTTTGAACCAACGTCCAATCCCATAATTCTCATAGATTATAGATCGACTCCTTGTCCTTTAAGGTAATAGCGCACCAATTCTTCAACAATTTCATCACGCTCGTACTTACGGATTTGATTTCGCGCATTGTTGTATCGAGGAACGTAGGCAGGGTCTCCACTCAATACATAACCCACAATCTGATTGATCGGATTGTAGCCTTTTTCATTCAGAGAAGCATAGACGTCTGTCAACGTTTCACTAATTTCCTTCTTATTGGAATCATCCAATTTAAAACGTACAGTTTCTTCAGTAAATCCCATTCTAACACCCTCTTTCCTTAGAATAGTACTATTATAGCATATTTCCTTACGTTCCACAATTAAGTCCGTCTATTTATTTGGATTTTCTATTGTTCTGTCGCTCCATTTGCTATTCTATCTTCGATATATTGGCTTGGTTCATTTTTCAAAAGAGTCTCTAAGCCAATATTCTTTAGATATTCTACTTGCGCCGCCTTTTTGACATCTAAAATTTGAAAATCATAAGTCGTCGTAGTTTCCATCTCTGTCTCGCTGATTAGCTGAGTTTCAACCGTAAAACCTTCTAACTTACGTGCTTCTTGGAGACTTTCATCTTTCTCCTCGGCTTCCGCGAAGGCTTTCTTTGTAGCTTCAAGACCGTGATCAGCGATAAAGGATTTCAACTCCTCACTTAAGGGCCGTGTCTGCCGGATAACCAATTTTAGAAATTGCTTCCCTCTATAAGTAATTGTTTGAGTTTGCTTAACGCCCCCTTCTGACTCAGGGAGAAGTAAGGTCTTGGTTACAACCGTGTTCTTCTCGGCATTATCTAGAACTGGCAGGGTAGACTGGAGTTCTTCTGACGACGTTGTTGAAGCAGCAGTTGTTCCCTTCTTTTGACCACAACCAACAAGTAAAAAAAGGAGGGCAAACGCACTGATTACTATTTTTTTCATATTTCCTCACATGATTTTTAGATAAAAATGAACAAGGCTAGGAGATACCCCAGCCTTGATGTTTATAGAGCTGCACGCAAACGTGCCTCTGCATTTTCTACATTACGGACAGAGCGTGGTAAGAAAGCACGGATATCATCCTCTTTATAGCCGACTTGCAGGCGCTTCTCATCCACAAGAATCGGGCTTTTTAGAATCCGCGGTGTTTCCATGATTAAGTTGAGCACTTCATTGACACTCAAATCTTCGATGTCAACTCCCAAAGCTTTCGCATAGCGGTTTTTTGATGACACAATACTAGCAATTCCATTTTCTGTCTTTGTCAGAATATCAAGTAATTCTTCTCTCGTAATTCCTTCTTTGCCAAGATTTTGTTCTTTATAACTTAACTGGTGGGCATTGAGCCAGGTCTTTGCTTTTTTACAGCTGGTACAACTGGAGACTGTATAAATTTTAATCATGTACCTACCCCTTTCGCTACATGTTACTATCAGTTTAGTCTATTATACCATAAAAAACATCCGACTTGCGACCTATTTTTAAAAAAATTTAACTTTTTTCGCGATTTTCGTACTTTTTCCTTGACAAAATCAATTTATAGCCAACTTTTAAATTTTTTGATATACATTCGTTTCACTACTGTAACACTGATCATATAGAGAACGATTATCAAGAGCAAAAAAAGGAAATAAATTGGTTTCAAAGGGATTAAACGAAGGATGCCGGCGATTGAAGAGTAGGGAAGGAAAGTCACAAAACTGGCTGCTAGCAAGGTTGTCCCAAGAACAAACCATGACGGACGACTTTGTAAGAAAGGAAGTTTTGCTGAACGAAGCATATGGATGACCATGGTTTGGGACCACATAGATTCAATGAACCAACCTGTCTGGAACAAAATGATAAAACTAGTTGCCGACTCTGCTCCATGAACATAGGCTTGACCTGTCGCCATTGGAACAATGACAAAATAGAGCAAGATAAAAGTCAAAATATCAAAGGCAGAAGAAATTGGCCCCATCCAAATCATAAAACGAGTAATGGACTGAGCTTCCCATTTATGAGGATGCTTCAAAAAGTCTTCATCCACATTATCAAATGGCAAGGCGATACAAGAAAGGTCGTAAACTAGGTTTAACACAATCAAGTGAATGGGGGCCATGGGAAGGAAAGGCAAAAAGATACCAGACACCAGTAGGGACAGAATGTTTCCGAAATTAGAGCTGACTGTCATCTTGATATATTTGGTCATGTTGGCATAGACTTTGCGCCCTTCAACCAGACCTTTTTCAAGCACCATCAAATCTTTATCTAGCAAAATGACATCAGCGGTTTCTTTGGCAATATCTACTGCTGTGTCAACAGAAATCCCCACATCTGCTACTTTCATAGAAGGGGCATCATTGATCCCATCCCCCATATAGCCGACACAATGTCCGTTGGATTTGATTTGTAAGATGATTCGTGCTTTTTGATCAGGAGAGAGTTTGGCAAAGACGGTTACCTTCTCGACTGCTTGGGCCAACTCTTTGTCCGACATAGCATCAATATCAGAACCCAACAAGATTTGATCAACATCTAAACCAACTTTTTCACATACTGCTTGGGTTACCTTCTCATTATCCCCCGTCAGAATCTTGGTTTGAACACCGTGCTCTAACAAAGCTTGAATAGCAGGTGCTGCTGATGGTTTTGGTGGGTCTAAGAAGGCAAGATATCCTGTTAGAATCATCTCTTTTTCATCTTCAACAGAGTAAGCAAAACCTTCTTTGAGGCCTGTTTTATAGGCAACTCCCAAGACTCGCAAGCCCTGTTGATTGAGTTGGTCTACTTCTTTTAAAATTTCCACTCGGATATCATCCGTCAGAGGGCTAATCTGATCTTGATATTCCACCTGGGTTGAAATCGCAAGCATTTCCTCTAAGGCACCCTTGGTTACCAAACTAACAACTTCGTTTTCATCCTTGACGATGACACTCATCCGTCTGCGTTCAAAGTCAAATGGAAGTTCATCGATTTTTTGGAAGCTAGTATCCAAATTTTGTAGAATAGCGTGTTCTTTAGCTTCTTTTTCAGTTCTACTGATAATGGCACGGTCCATCAAGTTTTTCAATCCCGTTTGAAAATAGGAATTGAGGTAGGCTCGTCTCAACACAGACAAATCCAAATCTCCATGTATATCCAATGGATATTCAAGGACAATTTCGTCTTGGGTAAGGGTTCCTGTTTTATCCGTACACAGGATATCAATAGCACCTAAATCTTGAATGGCATTGAGCTTTTTAATAACGACTTTTTCCTTTGCCATGATAATGGAGCCTTTAGCTAGACTGGCCGTGATAATCATGGGAAGCATCTCAGGTGTGAGCCCGACGCCCACACTCAAGGCAAATACGCCAGCTTCTAACCAATCTCCATCTGTCAAACCGTTGGAAAGAAATACGATGGGGACCATAACTAACATCAAACGAATTAAGAGCCAGGAGATGCTGTTCATCTCCCGCTCAAAAGAGGTCGGCTCATCATAGGTATTGAGGGTCTGCTCGATTTCTCCCATCATAGTGTCATCACCGACCGCTAGAATCAAAGCCTTGGCACTTCCTGATATCACGTTAGTTCCCATGAAAGCAAGCGCTTCTGCTTCTAGCAGACTATCAAAATTTGACTGATTCATTTTTGACAAGGCTAGTTTTTCAACTGAATCACTTTCGCCTGTTAAGCCTGACTGTTGGACAAAGAAATCGCGCGATTCAATCAAAAGGAGGTCTGCTGGAATCATATCCCCTGCACTCAACTTGACCATATCTCCAACAACCAAATCTTCAATCGCGACCTCTAAACTCTGGCCTTCACGAATAACCGTAGCTGTATTCACAATCATTTTTGAAAGGTTGGTCGCAGCTTTGTCGCTCCGTAATTCTTGAACAAAGCGTATGCCACCAGATATTAAAACGAGAACGACGATGATGATAGAGGTTGTCGGATCCTCTTGTCCAGGTTTCGCCAACCAGACATTGGTCACCATGGAAATCATTGCAATGACCAGCAGGATGATGGTAAATGGATTGATAATAGATTCGTAAATCTTTTTGAGGATACTGTCTTCTTGACCCTTGGTGATGGTGTTTTCACCATATAGGTCACGATTTTTCTCAACCTGCTCCTCAGTCAAGCCTGTTAGACTTGTCTTGTAAAAAGATAGAGTTTCTTTTAGAGGTGTGTGAATAGCTGTTGCTAATCTTTCTTTTGTAGTTTTCATTGGTTTCTCCTATCTGTATGAATGATGTGTTTCATACACAGAGACCAATCGCTTTATAAGGGCAGAGCGACACAAATCAGCGATTGGCTGTGTATGTGCGGTTCTGGGTGATCGTCAATTTGCATCGTCTGTCTCCTTTCCCTGTTCTAAAACAGTAGAAAATCCTGCCATAAAATGGCAGGATTAAAAAACTAATTATCTGTTTTTTCGTTCAAGCTTTAACTCCATAGGGCAATGAAATGAGCTTAGTCTTGGCCTTCGCGACCAGGACTGTTGACCAACGAGTAGTGTCTCCACTGCTTTGCGGTAGTCATCCGTATCCCTATGGTAGCCTCACCTACCGTTTTCGTCTATCAGTATAAACCTTTAAAATATAAAAGTCAATGATTTATCTCATTTTTTAGATAACAATCAATTCTTTTGGAGCAAGTGTCAATAACTCACAACCGTTATCTGTAATCAGGATATCATCTTCAATACGAACCCCGTATTTACCTTCAATATAGATACCCGGTTCATCAGTCAAGACCATACCAGATTTAATGACTTCTTTGGAAGTTTGGCTAAAGTAGGGTTCCTCATGGATATCAAGTCCGATACCGTGCCCGATACCATGGGTAAAGTAGTCGCCATAGCCTGCTTCTACGATAATATCACGAGGAATTTTGTCAAAGTCGCGGAAACCTAGCCCCGCCTTAGCCTGGTCAATCAGGGCTTGATTGCTGCGCAGGACAATATCATAAATCTCCCGCTCTTCATCTGTCACCTGCCCCACATGAACAGTCCGCGTCATATCGCTGACATAGTGGTTGTAGTAGCAACCAAAGTCCATGGTCAGGGTTTCACCCTTTTGGATGACCTTGTCACTAGCCACGCCATGTGGCATAGCAGAGCGGTAACCCGAAGCGATGATAAAGTCAAAGGAAGCTCCTGAAGCACCTAGCTGGCGCATACGGGCATCTAAAAAGTTCATGACAGCCTGCTCTGTCGTCTGACCAGGCTTAATAAAGTCCAGCACGTCTAGGAAGGCTTGGTCAGAAATCTGGCAAGCCTTGCGAATAGTCGCGATTTCTTGCTCATCCTTGATCATGCGCAGATTTTCGATAAAGCCTGTCATCGGAACCAACTCATGACCAGCAAACACACTTTCCAGCATCTTGAAGTAAGCATAGGAAATTTCATCGTCAAAACCGATTTTTTGGAGATTATCGTCCGCTATAATTTTAGCAATCTCACCAACTGCATCACGCGTTTCAACAATATCAAATCCTTGAACTACGCCCTTGGCAATCAAGGTATAACGAGAATCCGTCAGAAAAATCCGACGCGACTTGCTGATAAAAACTGTCGCTTCTGTTCCACTGAAACCAGTCAGATAGTAAATATTCTTCAGATTAGTTACTAAGACAGCATCACACTCTGTCTGTTTTAAAGCTACTTCAAATTTTTCAACTCTTGATAACATGAGAGAACCTCCGTAAATGATTTAATTTATTATAGCAAAAAAATATCGAAAATAATACAATCTATATAGTTAGGATTAGATAAAATTGACTTTTGAAAGCGCTTAATGTATAATTTTTGTTAACCAAGAAAGAATGAGGTAACGATATGAATAAAACTGAATTACTGTTACAAAGACTAGATGAGATTGGTCAGTCTCTAAAAGATTCGAAACAAGCACTAGCTTTGCTGGCACTTGGTTCTTGCGGAACAGAAAGAGAACGATTGGATCAGTACTCAGATTTAGACTTCTTTGTTATTGTAAAAGATGGCTACAAGCAGACCTATATCCAAGACCTAACCTGGTTAAGTAAGCTCGAACCAATTGCGTTTCACTACCAAAATACAGTGGACGGACATAAAGTTCTATTTGAAGATGATGTTTTTTGTGAATTTGCTGTCTTTGAAGCTCATGAACTAGTAAACATTCCCTTCTCTGAAGGCAAGATTATCTGGAAGGAGATCGGTTTTGATGAAACAATCTGTCAGCCACAAAGACTGCCATCAAAAGAAAACAGAGACCGTGAATGGCTGTTGGGAGAAATTTCATGTAATCTATATTTAGGGCTAGGTCGCTATCAGCGAGGCGAAAAATTAGCTGCTTATGATTTGATCCAAAACAGATCCGTCAAGCTTTGGACTGAACTAATCAGTTTGGAAACAACTTCTAAATCTAATTTTATAGATATCTTTAATACCAACAGACGATTTGAAGAAGGTTATCCAAAGGAAGCCAAGCAATTGCCTCACTTTTTGCAAGGTTACGAACGCATTTCTGAGTCTGCTCAAGCACTCCTAGAATATCTGGATAAATACTATTCTCTTAACCCATTTATAAAAGAAAAAATTCGTAATTTATTATAAAAAAGACTCTGCCTAAAAAAGCAGAGCCTTTTAAATCTTATTTTAACTTTCCTTTTAGATACTGGCCAGTATAGCTAGCAGAGTTTGTAGCAACTTCCTCTGGTGTACCAGTAGCAATAATCGTACCACCACCGACACCACCCTCAGGTCCCAAGTCGATGATATGGTCTGCAGTCTTGATAACATCTAGATTGTGCTCAATGACAAGTACTGTATTGCCATCGTCTACAAAG
This sequence comes from Streptococcus oralis, assembly GCF_004127215.1. Taxonomy (GTDB): domain Bacteria; phylum Bacillota; class Bacilli; order Lactobacillales; family Streptococcaceae; genus Streptococcus; species Streptococcus oralis_BD. The sequence continues at coordinate 28,270 of NZ_QEWJ01000015.1, forward strand.
CGAGCCAAGACCTTGAGCAAGCGAGCGATATCCTCCGTATGAAGTCCTGTCGTCGGCTCATCCAGAATATAGAATGACTTACCTGTTGAGCGTTTGTGGAGTTCACTAGCCAACTTCATACGCTGGGCTTCTCCCCCTGACAGGGTCGTAGCTGGTTGTCCTAGCGTTACATAGCCCAACCCCACATCCTTGATGGTCTGGAGTTTGCGTTGAATCTTAGGAATGTGTTGGAAGAATTCCACTGCATCGTTAACGGTCATGTCCAAGACTTGCGAGATATTCTTTTCCTTATAGTGAACTTCTAGGGTTTCACTGTTGTAGCGGGTTCCGTGGCAGACTTCACAAGCCACGTATACATCTGGCAAGAAGTGCATCTCAATCTTGATAATCCCGTCACCTGAGCAGGCTTCACAGCGACCACCCTTGACGTTGAAACTAAAACGGCCCTTTTTATAGCCTCGAATCTTAGCTTCATTTGTCTGGGCAAAGAGGTCACGGATGTCATCAAAGACACCTGTATAGGTAGCCGGATTGGACCTCGGTGTTCGTCCGATTGGGCTCTGGTCAATATCAATCAGACGATCCACATGCTCAATCCCTGTAATCGTTTTAAACTTACCAGGTTTGTCTGAATTGCGGTTAAGTTTTTGAGCGATTGCTTTTTTGAGGATGCTGTTGATTAAGGTCGATTTCCCTGAACCTGACACCCCCGTCACTGCGATGAATTTCCCTAGTGGGAAGCGAGCAGTGATATTTTGCAAATTGTTCTCACGCGCTCCTGTCACCTCGATAAAGCGGCCATTTCCTACACGGCGCTCAGCCGGTACTGGAATGGCGCGTTTGCCTGACAAGTACTGACCTGTGATGGACTTGCTGTTGCGAGACACCTGCTTGGGTGTCCCTGCAGCGACGATTTCTCCACCAAAGACACCGGCACCGGGACCAACGTCAATCAGATAATCCGCCTCGCGCATGGTATCTTCGTCGTGTTCCACCACGATGAGAGTATTGCCCAAGTCACGCATCTTTTTCAGACTGGCAATGAGACGGTCATTGTCCCTTTGGTGAAGACCAATCGATGGTTCGTCCAAAATATAGAGGACTCCTGAGAGGTTGGAACCAATCTGGGTAGCCAAGCGAATACGCTGACTCTCCCCACCCGAAAGGGTTCCTGCTGAACGAGATAGGGTCAGATAGTTGAGACCCACGTTATTAAGGAAAGTCAAACGATCCTTGATTTCCTTGAGAATGGGACGGGCGATGATGGCTTCATTTTCAGACAAGGTCAGCTGACTCACCAACTCCAAATGGTCTGCGATAGACAGGTCTGAGATTTCACCGATATGTGGCCCTTTCTCGCCACCCACACGGACAGACAAGGCCTGGTCATTGAGACGGTAGCCATGGCAAGTTCCGCAGGTCAACTCATTCATGTAGAGACGCATCTGGGTGCGCGTGTAGTCACTGTTAGTCTCATGGTAACGACGTTTGATATTATTGACAACTCCCTCAAAAGGAATGTCAATATCCCGTACACCGCCAAATTCATTTTCATAGTGGAAATGAAATTCTTTGCCATCCGAGCCGTAGAGAATCAAGTTCTTATCTTCTTCTGACAAGTCCTCAAAGGGCTTATCCATATCCACTCCAAAGGCTGTCATGGCTTGTTCTAGCATGTTAGGATAGTAGTTAGATGAGATAGGATTCCAAGGCGCAAGTGCACCTTCACGAAGTGTCTTGCTGGTATCTGGCACCACTAAGTCGATATCCACCTCCAACTTGATGCCCAAACCATCACACTCGCTACATGATCCAAAAGGCGCATTGAAGGAGAAGAGACGAGGCTCTAACTCTGGTACGGTAAAACCACAAACTGGACAGGCATAGTGCTCAGAGAAGAGCAACTCAGAATCGTCCATGGTGTCGATAATCACATAGCCTTCTGCGATACGAAGGGCAGCCTCGATTGAGTCGAAGAGACGGCTACGAATGCCCTCCTTGATGACGATACGGTCGACCACAACATCGATATTATGTTGCTTGCTCTTAGACAACTCTGGCACTTCGGTTACATCATAGACCTCCCCGTCCACACGGACACGAACATAGCCATCTTTCTGAATCTTTTCAATGACACTCTTGTGTTGACCTTTTTTCTTGCGGATGACAGGGGCCAAAATCTGCAAACGTTGGCGTTCTGGCAATTCTAAGACCTTATCAACGATTTGCTCAACAGAAGAAGCCTTGATAGCCCCGTGTCCATTGATACAGTAAGGTGTCCCCACACGTGCGTAGAGGAGGCGCAGATAGTCATTGATCTCAGTCGTAGTTCCCACCGTCGAGCGAGGGTTTTTGCTAGTCGTTTTTTGGTCGATGGAAATAGCTGGGCTGAGACCGTCAATGGCATCTACATCTGGTTTTTCCATGTTACCCAAGAACTGACGAGCGTAGGCTGACAAGCTCTCTACATAACGACGCTGCCCCTCCGCATAAAGGGTATCAAAAGCTAGACTGGATTTCCCAGAACCTGATAAGCCCGTTACGACGACCAGCTTGTCTCGCGGAATCTCCACATCAATATTTTTTAGGTTATGGGCACGCGCCCCATGAATCACAATTTTATCTTGCATCTTTGTTCTTTCTAGTCCATTATTGCTTTCCATTATACCAAAAAATGTGAAATTCTATTACCCAAAAATCTGTTTTTATAGTATAATAGTACGGTGCAAAAAACCAAACACTGAATAGTAGGAAAGGATAGGGTATATGAAACAAGTTTTTCTCTCTACAACAACTGAATTTAAAGAGATCGACACGCTTGAACCGGGTACTTGGATCAACCTCGTCAATCCTACACAAAATGAATCACTGGAAATCGCCAACGCCTTTGATATTGACATTGCCGACCTCCGAGCACCGCTCGATGCGGAAGAAATGTCCCGTATCACCATTGAAGATGAGTATACTTTGATCATCGTGGACGTTCCTATCACAGAGGAAAGAAACAATCGTACCTACTACGTAACGATTCCGCTAGGGATTATCATCACAGAGGAAACCATTATCACTACTTGCTTGGAATCCCTCCCTGTTCTCGATGTCTTTATCAACCGTAGACTGCGCAACTTCTACACCTTTATGCGTTCACGTTTTATCTTCCAGATTCTCTACCGCAACGCTGAACTTTACCTGACAGCCCTCCGTTCGATTGACCGTAAGAGTGACCAGATCGAAAGTCAACTTCACAAATCTACTCGAAACGAAGAGTTGATCGAACTCATGGAATTGGAAAAGACCATCGTCTATTTCAAGGCCTCGCTTAAGACAAATGAGCGCGTGATTAAGAAATTGACCAGCGCAACCAGCAATATCAAAAAATACTTAGAGGACGAAGACCTACTTGAGGACACCCTGATTGAAACCCAACAGGCCATTGAGATGGCAGATATTTATGGAAACGTCCTTCACTCTATGACAGAGACCTTTGCCTCCATCATTTCTAACAACCAGAACAACATCATGAAGACCCTGGCTCTCGTGACCATCGTCATGTCTATCCCAACCATGATTTTCTCAGCCTACGGAATGAACTTTAAAGATAATGAAATCCCTCTAAACGGTGAGCCTCACGCCTTCTGGTTAATCGTCTTTATCGCCTTTGCTATGAGTGTTTCACTCACTCTCTATCTCATCCATAAAAAATGGTTCTAAGAGGAATCCCTATGTCTCAGATCGATCTACAAAAACTAACTAAGAAAAACAAACATTTTATTCATGTTGCCACGCAACAGTTTCTTAAAGATGGCAAAACAGATGCTGAAATTGATGCTATTTTCAACGAAATTATCCCAGAGATTCTTAAAGAACAATCAAAGGGAGTGCCTGCTCGTACCCTTTACGGGGCACCAACTCAATGGGCTCATAATTTCACTTTGAAGGAACAATATGAAAAGGAACACCCAAAAGAAAATGATGATCCAAAACTCATGATTATGGACTCAGCCCTTTTTATCACCAGTCTCTTTGCTTTGGTTAGCGCTCTGACTACGTTCTTCTCTACAGATCAGGCCATTGGCTATGGTTTAATTACCCTCTTGTTGGTTGGACTTGTTGGAGGAGTGGCCTTCTACTTGATGTACTACTTTGTCTACCAGTACTATGGACCAGACACAGATCGTAGCCAGCGCCCTCCATTCTGGAAATCCATCCTCGTCATCCTAGCTGCTATGGTTCTCTGGTTGGCTGTCTTCTTCGCAACAAGCTTCCTACCAGCAGCTCTCAATCCAATCCTTGCTCCACTGCCTTTGGCGGTCCTAGGAGCAGCCCTTCTCGCCCTTCGCTTCTATCTCAAGAAACGTTTCAATATCCGAAGCGCAAGTGCAGGCCCATCACGTTATTAAGAAATAGATAAGCAACTGCACCAGCGGTTGCTTTTTTCTTGCTTTCTTGATATCCAATAGAACTTCTGCCCCTAATCCCTATAGTTTTCTCTCACCTTTTATGATAAAATAGGCACAATCAATTTCTAGGAGGATGAGATATGGTTTCTACTATTGGTATCGTGAGCTTGTCTAGTGGCATTATCGGTGAAGACTTTGTCAAACACGAAGTGGAGCTGGGTGTCCAACGTCTCAAGGACCTGGGAATCAATCCTATCTTTTTGCCTCATTCGCAAAAAGGCTTAGACTTTATCAAGGACCATCCTGAGGCGCGTGCAGAGGATTTGATGCAGGCTTTTTCGGACGATAGCATCGACATGATCCTCTGTGCCATCGGTGGAGACGATACCTATCGCTTGCTACCTTACCTTTTTGACAATGACCAACTCAAAAAGGTTATCAAACAAAAGATTTTTCTTGGCTTCTCGGATACAACCATCAATCATCTCATGTTGCACAAACTAGGGGTCAAAACTTTTTATGGGCAATCCTTTCTAGCAGACATTTGTGAATTAGACAAGGAGATGTTGCCCTATAGCCTTCACTACTTTAAAGAATTGATTGAGACTGGAAGAATTTCAGAAATCCGCCCTAGCAATGTTTGGTTCGAGGAACGAACTGACTTTAGTCCCAATGCTCTAGGAACAGCTCGGGTCAGTCATGTAAATACAGGTTTTGACTTGTTACAAGGAAATGCTCAGTTTGAGGGGGAAATCCTCGGTGGTTGCCTTGAGTCTCTCTACGATATCTTTGACAATTCTCGATATGCAGACAGCACAGTTCTCTGCCAAGAGTACAAACTCTTCCCTGACTTACCCGACTGGGAAGGAAAGATTCTCTTACTAGAAACAAGCGAAGAAAAGCCTGAACCGGAAGACTTCAAAAGAATGTTGCAGGCTTTGAAAGAAACTGGGGTATTTGAGGTCATCAGTGGGCTTTTGGTCGGGAAACCTATGGATGAAACCTTCTATGACGACTATAAGGAGGCGCTAATAGACATCATTGATAGCAATATCCCGATTGTCTATAATCTAAACGTTGGGCATGCCACACCAAGAGCCATAGTGCCCTTTGGCGTCCATGCTTATGTGGATGCAAAAGAGCAAGTCATTCGCTTTGACTATAACAAAAAATAAACAATTTCTCCATTTTTGTGCTTTGGTATTGATTTTCGTTACAATTTGTGTCTGAATTTATTGCATTTTGCTTATTTCTATGATATCCTTTTGAAGGAGGTGTATATGACTAAACAAAAAATAAATCAAATTGTCGGTTCAATCGGGGCTTTTATCGGGATTATTGTATTTATCGCCTACATCCCACAAATTTTTGCCAATTTACAAGGCAACAAAGCTCAACCATTCCAGCCTTTATCCGCAGCAGTATCTTGTTTAATTTGGGTTATTTACGGATGGACAAAAGAGCCTAAGAAGGATTGGATACTAATTATTCCAAACTCAGCTGGCGTTGTCTTAGGTGGACTGACATTTCTTACTGCACTATAAAAATTACTAGCATATAATCAAAAAGCTGAGAGGAATTTTGTACTGACCCCAAAAAGTTAGACAATTAATTTATCCGAAGGATTTAGTTCTGTATTGCACAGGACTGAGTCCTTTTAGTTTTATCTTAATTCGTTTATTGTTGTAGTAATCAATGTAGTCCACAA
>NZ_QEWJ01000160.1 GCF_004127215.1 Streptococcus oralis
CGTCACCTCTTAGGAACAATGAAAAACATCTGCCCAAATCAGCGCTGCATTCAGAGCCAGTTGCTCCTCCCTAATTCCAGAAAACAAAGGCTCCACAGCCCTTTTCTTCCCCTTCCTGCCAGGCTAGAGAAATCCTAGGTCCTCTGTCTCCAAAACAGCTAAACATAGTAGGTAATCAGGTCAATGGGATCTTGAAGTCCAGAGGCAGCTATCCTGCAGAAAGATAATCCAGTGGCCCAGTGCACGTGTCTGATTGCTTCTGATACTTCTAGGCTGTTTTGGACCTTTGCACGTCATCAGCAAGACTCTGTGTCCATGCTTGTTCCTCTGCTCTGCCACCTCTGGGTGTCTGGTTTGTGCTCCCACTCTGAGGGACAGCAGTGGAC
>NZ_QEWJ01000161.1 GCF_004127215.1 Streptococcus oralis
AACCAAGGCACATCAAGGCAAACCCAAACAGGAGTATCTAGAAAAGATAGAGGATCAAAATAGCATCGGTACTTCTGTCATATTGGGAATATCCGGAGACAGGCTAAAAATCCCTGTAGTAAATCACCATAATGTCTAGTGTCCACTCCAACGGAATGGGACGCAAAACTGTTCGGACAAGCGGTCAGAGAGCGAAATAGGAGGGGCAAGAAAGAAAATAAAATCCCCAAAATCCCCAAAACCAAACCCACCAGAATCCCGAGGGAATGGATGCCCCAAGGAGGAAGTTGCTGATCCTGCCAGTCAAGCCCCACTCAATTTGAGGGGCTGTTGGAGCCATTTGGGTGAGACCGGACCGGACAAGCCACTTGGCACAGTACTGCAT
>NZ_QEWJ01000162.1 GCF_004127215.1 Streptococcus oralis
ATTACTATTAGATGAACCTACAAACCATCTTGACTTGGAAACAACTAAGTGGTTAGAAGATTATTTAAAATATTTTAAAGGTGCCATCATTATTATTAGTCATGACAGATACTTCTTAGATAAAATTGTAACTCAAATATATGACGTTGCTTTAGGAGATGTGAAGCGTTATGTAGGTAATTATGAGCAATTTATTACTCAACGTGATAAATACTATGAATTAAGAATGCAAGAATATGAAAAACAACAAGAAGAAATTAAACGCCTTGAAACTTTCGTGGAAAAAAATATTACTCGAGCTTCAACAAGCGGTATGGCTAAAAGTCGTCGAAAAACATTAGAAAAAATGGAACGTATCGATAAGCCAATGATGGATGCTAAAAG
>NZ_QEWJ01000163.1 GCF_004127215.1 Streptococcus oralis
CTTCGGGGGCGGCTTTCATCAGGCGCACGTGGCACACGATGAACAGCGCGGCCTGCGCGATGCCCCAGATGCCCAGCGCCACAGCCAGCAGGCCGTGCGATTGCATCACGGGCGCCACGAACGCCAGACCCGCCGCCATCATCGACGAGAACAGCGCAGTCGCGCCCAACGGGCTGCGGTCCACCATGCGGCCGCCCAGCGTATTGCCGATCAGGCCCACGCCGCCGAAGGCCATCATGGTCCACCCGACGATCTGCCCGTTGAATCCGGCCAGGCGCTCCAGCATGTCCGCCAGGTAGGTGTAGGCGGTGAACATGCCGGTGAACACCAGCAGCGATAGCATCACGTGGCCCAGCACGATCGGGTTGCGCAGGATGCGCAGT
>NZ_QEWJ01000164.1 GCF_004127215.1 Streptococcus oralis
GTCAGTGTTTCCCCTCAGCGCTGATTTACACCCATAGAAGTTTGCAGCATTTGACCTTGTGGGATATCAATGCTCAACGTGTTCTCTGGTTCTGGAGAGATAAAAACCTCATATTCTCATGGGGGAGAACATCCAATTTTCAGTGTCAAAGGGACCTTCCTGATCATAAACATGTGCCCTCTGTAACCATCAATGGCATTGAGAGGGCCAGAAAACTTTTGAGGGTTACCATGTATTAGAGTACGTTCAGCTCTAGTATCAACCAGAGCTGTCACCATTTGTTTATTTCTGGGGGAACCAATGAATAGTGAGTTCAACCTGAGGCCTCTGATTGCTTCCAGTGCTCCTCACCTGCAGGCACTCATGGCCTACCTCTTATACGT
>NZ_QEWJ01000165.1 GCF_004127215.1 Streptococcus oralis
GGATTTCCTAGTACGTCACTAGAATGTCCTGTTTCAATTTCTTGATCATTTTTAAATAACTTTAAGTTAATATCAGCAAACGATTTGTAATCAAGAGGTGTTACTCTTTTTCCAACCACAATTAAACCTGTTGCAGTATTATCTGAAATTAAATCTGATAAAGCAAAGTTAGGGAACCAATCTTTATAACGTGCGTCAGGAATTTCAATACCTGGAGCTACTTTTACACTTTCTAAGATGGTTTGAACATCTGCATTCTCTGGTAAGTCTGCAGTTAATTCAAAGATAAGTTCAGGTTCAAGTAATGGATCAAATAATGTTGATAATGAGATAGAGTTACCACCTTCGACTAATTGAGTAGATAAAATAGTACCGTACGCAGG
>NZ_QEWJ01000166.1 GCF_004127215.1 Streptococcus oralis
CATCAATCCATCAGACAACTCTTCTAGCCCAGAGCTGGGAGGATGGTGGATGGTCCTCAGGTTGCTCAGTGAAAGAGGCACAGAAACCCACAAATAGTAGCACCTGTGGAGGGAGGACTCTGACCCCGCTGGAGAGTGACCCCAGCACAGAAGGGGGGAAGAGACTTCCAGGCAGAAGGATCAGAGGTGCAAAGGCCCTGTGGCATTCAAGCAACAGAAGGGTCAGTGGCTGCAGCACGCCGCACCTGGAAGGAGATGGAAGTCTCCTTCCGGGCAGGGCTTGGAAGCAGTGAAGCCAGCAGGTTTGCACGGGGAAGAGCGCCTCCTAGCGGCTGCGGGGAAGCTGGGTCAGAGGGGTAGCGGAGGGCCGGGGCCGGGACC
>NZ_QEWJ01000167.1 GCF_004127215.1 Streptococcus oralis
TATACACACTGATCTCTCATTGTTCTCATCATGCTTCATTTATTTCTAAAGGGCCTGGAAATAACATGTTGCTATTTTCAGGTTCCCCACCCCCATCTCCAATAAGTACACATACTGGATAGAGATGTGGAGATGCCTCAGACTTCCACATCAAGCGTGGTTTGTGAATGGAGAGGAGACAAACCCACAGGAAGAAAGGACTGAGGACACAGTCAGAAGCCTCAGGCACAGGGAATTATGGGTGGAGGAGAGGAAGGGCATTGGGTCCAGAATCATCTAAATTAACCACCCTCACAGCTCTCCCAATTGACAGCACGCATTCGCTGGGCCTGGTACTGCTGTTTTCTGAGCTCCTTCTCTTCTTCCATAGAGGATGGTGAG
>NZ_QEWJ01000168.1 GCF_004127215.1 Streptococcus oralis
GCCAAATACTCAGCAGATGCCTCATTTACACCAGTACAGAAAACACTGACTGCCGGTGTTGCTTTTACGTCATCTCACCCCGTCCGGGTCGGGAATACAAAATTCAGACGTCATACGGCAATGAAGCTGCGTCTGGTTGTCAGGGTAAAAAAAGCCTCGTACACCCCGTATGTTGTCTGGTCCGAAAGCTGCCCGTTCAGCAAGGAGCTGGGGAAACTGACAAAAACAGAATGTACGGAGGCGGGCGGGAACAGGACGCTGGTGAAAGACGGTCAGTCATACAGCATGTACCAGAGCTGCTGGGCATACCGGGACACGTATGTCACACAGTCAGCAGACAAGGGAACCTGTCAGACCTACACCGACAATCCTGCCTGTACC
>NZ_QEWJ01000169.1 GCF_004127215.1 Streptococcus oralis
CCCAAGTGCCCCAGTGATCGCAGCTCCTACCTTCTCTCTGATCTGTGGTCAAATGCTTCATGCAAGAATCTGTAAGACACTGTTAATTAAAGTTGCCAACTCGGCTATAAGCAAAAAGGCAGCTGGCACTCTAGTGGCAAGAATCGGCTTAAATGTTTAAGCAAAGAGCATTTAATTTTATTTCTTTAATAATGAAGTCCTTTTTTAGGTGTATCCACAAATCAGGAATAGTTAAAAGTAAGATGACAGATATGTGTGTAATCCTTTGTAAAGCTGGAATTGCTTTCACATAGATTCTTTTCTGATGTATTTTGATCAGTATGATGATACTACATATAAGAAACGTTTTTGTGGCTTTTTAGTGATAGTTAGAAATAACA
>NZ_QEWJ01000016.1 GCF_004127215.1 Streptococcus oralis
ATTGTGGACTACATTGATTACTACAACAATAAACGAATTAAGATAAAACTAAAAGGACTCAGTCCTGTGCAATACAGAACTAAATCCTTCGGATAAATTAATTGTCTAACTTTTTGGGGTCAGTACATTTCAAGCGTTTTTTCTTTTTTCAATTTCAATACATTTCACTATATTTCAGTCCAAACTCTACCTTTTTTAGATAAATATATCATCTGGATATTGAAGTTAAGCCCTGCTATCATTTCGATGGCAGGGCTTTTTAATGTTTGGTACACTACCTTCTTAACTATATTTTGATGGAGCTGAAGTTGACATCTACAAAGTTTAATGTTAAAATACATTCAAAAATATATTTGAATGAGGTGTTTTATGGTTCAAAATGTTGTTACTTCAATAATACTGTATTCTGGGACAGCCGTAGACTTACTTATTATCCTAATGTTATTTTTTGCCAAAAGAAAAAGCAGAAAAGACATCATTAACATCTATTTAGGGCAATTTCTAGGCTCTGTTAGTCTAATATTGCTAAGTTTACTTTTTGCATTTGTCTTAAATTATATTCCTAGTAAAGAGATTTTAGGTTTGCTCGGTTTGATTCCAATTTTCCTAGGACTCAAAGTTTTGCTTTTAGGAGATTCTGATGGAGAAGCTATTGCAAAAGATGGTTTGCGCAAAGATGATAAAAACCTGATTTTTCTAGTCGCTATGATTACTTTTGCAAGTTGTGGTGCTGACAATATTGGTGTTTTTGTCCCATATTTTATTACCTTAAATTTAGCGAATTTGATAGTGGCTTTACTTACCTTTCTAGTCATGATTTATCTCTTGGTTTTTTCTGCCCAAAAATTGGCACAAGTCCCTTCTGTTGGAGAAACTTTGGAAAAATATAGTAGATGGTTTATTGCCGTTGTTTATTTAGGATTGGGGATGTATATCCTGATTGAAAACAACAGCTTTGACATGCTAAGGACTGTGTTCGGCTAGGAGAAAATATTATGAAAAAAGATAGTATCTGCCAAGTTAATATTATAAATCAACAAAATGTTACAACCGCAACGAACTACCTTGAAAAGGAAAAAGTCCAAAAATCACTTCGTATTTTATCAAAGTTTACCGATAATAAACAGATAAATATCATTTTTTATCTCCTTGCTGTTGAAGAACTCTGTGTCTGTGATATAGCCTGTTTACTAAATCTCAGTATGGCATCTGCCTCCCACCATCTTCGTAAACTAGCCAATCAAAACATCTTGGATACTAGAAGAGAGGGGAAAATTATATATTATTTTATAAAAGATGAGGAAATCAGAGATTTTTTTAATCAACTAGGATAACAACTATTTTTACTACTCTACCATTCACTCTACCTTTTATTATGTAGCATTCTAGAAACATTGATGTACCAACGTTTCTAACAGCTAAAATAGAAATTATTTAATCTTTTTATAGAAGTTAAGTAAGCATTCAATACGAATCAATACATAAGAAACGCTGATTTCAAGCGTTAGTTAGATAGAAGAAAAGTCCTTTTTGAGAGCATTTTCTTCTATTTTTTTCTTTGTGATCAAAAATATAAAATTCTTTAAAATCTTCGGGTTATAAAGAGATCGTTTCCAGCTCTTTTGAGTTGTCTTCGTTGACATTTTATCTCAATAGTGTATAATCGATGTAATATGTAAAGTTACAACAAAAAGGAGACACCCTATGACTTATGCTTACCAAAGCCACATTTACCTAGCAGAGGCGGTTTTAAATGTCAAGGATTTGACGAGTCAAACGGCTTTTTATCACCAGATTATTGGCTTGGAGATTTTATCTCAAACAGAGACAGAAGCGATTTTGGGACTTGGTAAAAAGGCCTTGGTCCACTTGGTTCAAGCAGAAAAGTCTGGCGAAGTAAGGGAGCATTATGGGCTCTACCATCTGGCGATTTTGTTACCGACACGAAAAGCCTTGGCAGATGTCTTGAAACACCTAAGTGACTTGCGCATTCCTCTGGTCGGAGGTGCGGATCATGGATACAGTGAAGCCCTTTATCTGGAGGATTTGGAAGGAAATGGCATTGAACTCTACCGTGATAAGCCAGTTTCTTCATGGGATATTCGCGAAGATGGCCGTATTATCGGTGTGACCGAAGCCCTTGCGGCACAGGATATCTATGAGTTAGGGGAAAAGGTAGACCCCTTTATCCTAGCTGAGGGGACGAGAATGGGGCATATCCATCTATCGGTTAAGGATAGCCATGCGGCGAGTCAGTTTTATCAAAAAGTGTTAGGGCTAGAGGATAAATTTAGTATTCCAAGTGCTAGTTGGATAGCGGCTGGTCAGTACCATCACCACCTGGCTGTCAACGAATGGGCTGGAAAAGGTCTAGCTCCGCGCAAATCAGGCCTGCCTGGCTTGGCCTACTACGTCCTTGAGGTCGAAAGCAAGGAAGAACTCTTAGCCATCGTTAAGCAAGCACAAGAGGTAGAAGCTCCGATCAAGTGGTTACATTCGAGTGAAGTGGATCTTATAGACCCAGACGGCATTGTGACCCGCATTCGCTTGGAACGATGAGACGAGGAAAACACATCATAGACATAAAAAAAGCGAACAGGCTCGCATTCTGTTTTTAGAATGCGGACTTGTTCGCTTTTGTATGAAATGACGAAGCTTTTCTTGACTCTAGCCAAGGTATCTATCAGGGATATTTCCCCTTTTCTGGGGGTTCATGCTATAATACTAATAAACTTTTCTTTCTCTAGGAAGGCAAAGACCGAAAAATCGGCTAGACTGCTTGCAATCGTCGTCACGATGCTTTTAAGAGAAAGTAGAACTCTGTTTGAGTATCCGTATTGAGTTTAGGGGACGGGAAATAAGATGGACACAAGTGAAAAAAATTTAATCAGTATGAGCCCCCTGGAGGACTATTTTATTTATTATGATCTGAGGAATCAAGTATTCTACAGTGTAAAACAAGGCATGAATTATTCAGCCATTGTAGCTCCTATTGCAATCTATTCCTTGCAACGGTTGTCGAAATTGCTCAACCGAACCTTTGGAAATGTCTCATCCCCTTTCAATTTGATCTTTTTTATCTTGATGTCTCTGTTTTTGATTTTTGGGACCATTCTCCTTGCCAAATCTACCCGACGTAACATGAAGACAGATAGATTTAGAAAAGTTCGGCTGACAAAAGCCAATATCAAAACACTTAGGAGAAAATCTAGGGCGTTGACAGTAGTTGGCTACATTTTTGTTTTAATAACGATTTTTTCAGCCTATCGTTATCTGACTGTTTCTGATTTTCAATTTTTAATTATGTACATGTTAGGGATTGGTATTCTTACATATATGGTTTATGATTTTCAGATGAAAACGCGCAAACGACTGTTCAAAGAGCTGATGGAGACATTACAGGACGATAGCCGAGGGAAAGAGGGAGAAATGTAAGATGAGAAAAATCATTTATATAGGTCAAGGAAGCAAGCAATCCGTCTACTATAATACAAGGACGAGAGAGGCTTTAACGACAGAATCTAGCACCGTTTCAGACACGGATGGTGCTATCAGTTCAAAGAAATCCAAGTAGCCTTGGATTCTCTTCTTTGCTTTCTTGCTAGTTGCTATCATCAGTATTTGGATTCGTTCCTTGATAGCGCCTTTTAAATTGAGTGAGTGGATGATTCCGATCCATCTTGTACTGACCCCAAAAAGTTAGACAATTAATTTATCGGAAGTATTTATGGATTTGAAAAACTGTTCTACAGTGGGGCTAAGTCGCTTGTCCCAGCAAGTGAAGAGCAGTTTAAAGAAGCGGTTGAAAGTAATACTTTTTGGAGGAAGTCACCAGATAAGGAACCAACAGCCGATAAAATCATCTTGTATCTATTTGTTATCCTCGTTCTTCTATTCGCTTTGGTTATTGTTGTGCTTTTTGCCATACCTGGGACCTTCATTCCCTACTATGAACATGAATGGTTTGAGTCGTCCATGTTCATGGTACCAATCGGGGCAACGATCATCCCAATTAGTGTCGTACTGCTCTTATTCCAAAACAATCCAATCCGCTGGCTCTTAGCCGTACGAAAATGCAAGCAGGGAAAAGTATTGTTTAGGGAAGAGAAATAAGTGGAGGATAAGATGAAAGAAAAGTATTATGAATTTTTGAATATACTGATGACTCGTCATATACCAGTGAGAAATTTACATTTCTATCTTGCATTTTTAATCGAATTTTTATTTACTTCAGTAGTACTGATTGTTTCTATATTTACTAAGAATCAAATGCAGAATCTTAGTATATTTTTGATTCATGTTACTATTGTCCATATGGTAATAATACTGCTTGCATTTTTGTTGTTTCAAAAATTTTCCGCTTCAAAATTATTACAATCAGTTCCGACGACTTCGTATCTTTTTCTTCATTTTGAATTTCTTTTTTTGAGCTCTATATTCTTTGGGGAACAGTATTTATCGATATTCTTTCTTTTCATTGGATTGAGCTTTGCTTTTCAAGTGGTAAACTTTTTTTATCAAATATCAATTGTTTCAAAAGTAAAACAAATGCCAGATAATGAGCATAAGAAGAATTTGTTACACTTACCAGTCCTTATTGTAACAATAACGTCAGCAGCAATAGTAGTAATAACACGATTGTTTATGTTATCTGGAATCTATATTATCATCGGATTAGTAGGAATGAGTATTTCATGGAACTCGTTCTTTATTCTCGGCTATACTCAAGTATTCACAGGTTGGAGAAAGAAAAACACGAATAACTTTATTTATAGAGGAAAAATAAAATGAAATTAATGAGAATGTCTAGTAGTAGCACAGCTCGTACTAGGAGGATAAGATGAAAAAAAAGTATATTGAGTTTTTAAATATGGCAGTTGTGGATACTAGTCCTATAAAGAACTCTGATTTTTTAAAGTCAGTTGCGATGGAGGTAATTTTTGCCTTACTGATATTTATAGTGTCTATTTTTATAGAAGGTGAGATACATGATGTGAGTATGATTATCCTTTACATCACTATCTATCATATATTGGTTTCGTTGTTCATGTTTTTGCTATTTCAAAAGTTTTCCAAATCAAAATTATTGCAAATATTTCCGGCTACGTCTGTATTAATTTTTCATATTGAGTTTCTTTTCTGGAGTTCTATATTTTTGGGAGATGACTACTGGTCTATCTTCATGGTATTGATTAGCCTAAGCCTTATTTTTCAGCTACTAACCTTTGTTTACCAGTTATTAATTGTCCCTAAAGCTAAGACTTTACCATCTGGAGAGTTCAGGAAGACAATATTACATATCCCTTCTGTTATTGTTATTTGTTCAGCAGCAATTGTAGTAGTTATAGCACGTTTATTTATGTTGCCGGCGGTATATGTTGTTACTAGTCTTGTGGGCTTAAGTATTGGATGCCTTCCCTTCTATTGGTTTGAATATGCACGAGTATTCACTGGCTGGAAAAAGAAAAGCACCAATAACTTTATTTATAGAGGAGAAATAAAATGAAATTAATAAGAATAGATATCAGTAATATTGCTTATACAGAGAAAAAAGTAGCCATGGATTCTTTTCTAGATTTGATTGAAGGTTGTGAAAAGTTATTATTTGAAACAGGGGTCTATAAAAATGGTCCGACAACGATTGAAACATGTTTGAGCACTTTTGGAAAGCCGGGAGAAGCCTTGTTTAAGGTCTATATTCCGACAAACATTCCAATTGAAGGAAATGATGAATTCCAATATCTAGAACATTTTACAATTAAGCAGTGTGTCTCTGATGTAACTCCATTTGATGAACATTTCCTTCCAAAAATTGAAGAAATGAAGCAATATATTCAAGATGAGGGGTTGGAAATGCAAGGAGATACCGTTTTTCTGTCTATTTTGCCAATATTTGGACAGCACTTTGTTGAAATTAATATCCCAATTAAGGAGATTTCAGATGCTATTTAAAAACGTGGGAGAATACCAAGATATACAGTATAGAAATGTTATCTCAAGGTATTATACAGTATCTCCAGAAGAGATGCCAGACACCTATAATGCTTTTTTAGACGAAGTAAGAGAAGCAGGATATACGCTTCGAGGACCTTTCTTTTATACGATTAATTCCAAGTTAGAAGAAAATCAAGATGTGTTGATGGAACTGTTTATCCCAGTAGAAGAAGAGTATATTGAAAATGCTTTGCCGAAAGAGTTTTTATATCACAGTCTGTTTCAAGTTTTAAATACTGTTTCAACTAGAATTTTAGAGCCAGATGACGAGTCAGTGAAAGAGGGAATAAGCTTCTTGGCGGGTTATATCTATTATCAGGGACATTGTGAGTTGACCCCTCCCTTCTTTTTTACCACAATCTCTGATGGGAAAGTCTATACAGATATTAAGGTAGGAGTATTGAAGGAGTAAGTCGTATTCCATCCGATAATCTACTTCCGATAAAAGTTAGATTTGTTAGTATATTTTAGGACTTTTCTATCTACTTTATTTAGTGAAACAAAGTTAATTCTAGGAGAGTATAGATACAGATATTATCAAATAATATTACCATACTTTAAAGAAATCAAAAACGAGGAGCTACTTTGACATTAAAGAAAGTCCTCGTTTTGGAGATAGCTTTGCAAGAACTAATGGCGCTTCTAATCAAAGGTATATTACTCGATTAAATATTAAAATACAATCTGGTAGCTTAGCTAGGAATCGACTCCAAGATGAATCTGACGGATACTTTACTCTTTCTATCTATCGAATACGGGATAGACGATTGGAAGAATCGAAAGTAGACCTCTATCATTTGGTAGGAGATTACAATGAAAATTATTTTCCAGTACCAACGGGTGATATTGTAGAAATAAATGGGAAAGATTATCTCCCTATAGCTGTTCATAATCCAGATTGGTATATTACTAAGAGAAAGCATTTATGGTTAAATTTAGAAACCAAGCAAATTGATTGGGAAGATACAAAAATACAACAGTTTCCTAAAACTCCTTCGGTAGATCTAGGTTCCTCAAAAGAGAAATTGATAGAGATGACTATCTCACAAACTTACTATGATAGTCTTCGCCAAAATCAACTTTCCTTTCATCAGGATGTATTGAAGGGAAGTGTTTTGGAGAAAGCTGCGCCTAAAGTTTATCAATTATTAAGCAAGCAAGATTCACAGTTTTATCTCCTAATTGATTCTAAGATATATAACCATGAGGTTTATGGAGATGTTCCACAGTTTCTTGATTTGTATCAGCTTTTTGTCCCAGCCAATACGAATCTTGACGAAGGGCTTACGATTCCAGCCGAACTCAGTAAAGATGATCAAGAGCATTCAGTCAATACCAAAGAAGAATTTGATTTGTATTACGATGTTGCTAAAGACCGCGAACTGAACAAACAACGCCGAATACTGGTTGAAAAAGAAGAATAAGAGGACGATTCGCTCTATTTATTCAAACTTAAATAAAGGAGGATTTTTACCAAATGAAATACCTATGGGAGAAAATAAATGGATGAGATACAAAAAGATATTAATGATGCACTAGAAACAACACGTAAATGGAATCCATTATTAATGATTTTCGCAATGCCTTTGTATTTGTTTTTGATTATTTGGGCCTCATACTTTCCAATGGGAGTGCTCCGATTGGCTAGTGAAGATGGACATGAACTAGTTATACAATTGACATCAATAGAAAATAGCCTTATTCCTCCAGCTAGTTTCTTTGGTTTTCTATTCTTGTTTAGTTGGCTCTGTTTTATTAGTTTTTATATTATTTCCAAAAGAAATCGCATTAAAGCTTATTTATTGACTCAGATTCTTCAGTTGATTCTATTTGTGATTTTTTATTATAGTTGGTTTATAGCCATCTTGTATTTAATCCCTCTAGTTGCAATTCGTATCGTTTACTGGATAGGTTTTGTCTTATCACTGATTTACTTTATCTATATTTTTGTAACAAAGCAGCGCGCTAGAAAAGATTTTTTTGCTTCTCTAAATATTAAAAAATTTTTGAATGTTATTTTATTCTTATGGTTGTTGATGTATGGAATCAACCTCTTTACCCACGGGCTTAATCATTTCCTTGCGCACCTCTTGCTTGCTTTATTGCCAATTTCACCTATTTTATTTGGCCTTTTTATGGTTTCATTTCTTAAATCCTATTTAGTAACGCTAGAGAACTTGAATGCAGTCAATAAAAACCAAGAGAAATACCGCGAGGAATATGACTATACCATTGAAGAATGGTATGGGAAAAAGTCAAAAATGTACAAGGAACATGTGAAGAAGTCTAAAAAGAAATAAAGGTTTGTAGATGCTATTTCTAGTCTCTTGACAGAGGATTGGATCTGGTCATTCTGATTCTAGATGAAGCACCTGAAAATAATTCAGGTGCTTTTCTATACTTTTTACTAATTGATTAACTATTCTGGTATAATGGGTTAAGGATTGCTTACTTACTAGCAAATACTCAAGGAATTAAAAATTTAGCTTATGGTGCTGTAGACGTGGTAGAATCAGGAGTGGAATCTATCGGGAAAGGAATCCACCAGGGCTTGGAGACTGTCAAGAGTGTCGGCAAGAATGTTTCTGATTTTTTCAATGGTGGTCTGAAGGCAGTCTCATCCTTGTTTGGATAATGGGAGAAAATAAATGGATAAGATACAAAAAGATATTAATGATGCACTAGAAACAGCACGAAGATTAAATTTAGTAAAGGCAATTTTTGGACTATCTTTATATTCTCTTATAGTGATGCTTGGGACATCTTTACCGATAAACCTATTTCGAATGGCTAGTGAAGCTGGACATGAACTGGTTACACAGCTGACATCAGTAGAAAATAGCCTGATTCCCCCAGATAGTTTCTTTGGTTTTCTATTCTTGCTTTGTTGCGGTCATTTTACTTGTTTTTATATTATTTCTAGAAGAAATCGCATTAAAGCCTATTTAATGACTCAGATTTTTCAATTATTTTTGCTCGTAATTTCATATTATAGTTGGTTTATAGCTGCCTTGTATTTAATCCCCCTAGTAGCAATTCGTATTGTCTACTGGATTGGTTTTGTCTTATCATTGATTTACCTTATTTATATCCTTGTCACAAAGCAGCGTGCTAGAAAAGATTATTTTGATTCTCTAAATATTAAAAAATTTTTGAATGTTATTTTGTTCTTATGGTTGTTGATGTATGGAATCAATCTCTTCACCAACGGACTCAATCATTTCCTAGCATATCTATTGCTTGCTTTGTTACCTATTGCACCTATTCTCTTAGGACTATTTTTGGTATCATTTTTTAAATCCAATGTAGTAACGCTAGAGAACTTGAATATAGTCAATAAAAATCAAGAGAAATACCGTGAAGAGTATGGCTATACCATTGAAGAATGGTACGGGAAAAAGTCAAAAATGTACAAGGAACATGTGAAGAAGTCTAAGAAGAGATAAAGGTTTGTATAAGTTTTATTAAAAGGAGGAAGAATGAAGAAGTTATTTGTCATCGTCTTGTTATTGATTCTTGGAGCTTGCTCTAATGGAAAGGAAGCAGGGGGAACAGAGAAAAGTACACGCGAGACAGTTGTAAATAAAGAGAAGGAATTGAAATTTGTGGTAGCGCCGCAATACGAAGGTAAAACATCTGATTTAATTGAACTTGGAAAAAAATTGACCAAGGAACATCCCGAACTAGGTAGTAAGGGAAATATGGCTATCTACTTTACAGGAGCAGTTTCAGATGGTAGAGCGGCACTAATGCTCGTCAATAAAACTGACGTAGATATCAAAAAAGATTTGGAGTTTTCACTAAGCTGGTCCTATGATGGCAAGACTATTTTTGATAATCAAAAGATTAGCTATACTATCAAGGATAGTGGTGAGTTACCTTCTTACACAACTACGTTAATTTTGTTACCACTAAACTCAGAACAATTGGAGCTTGTTGACTCAATGTCAGATCCATCTAAGATGACACTTTCAATGTCCGATGTGAAGAGCGTAGAATAAGATAGGAGTAGAATGTGACAACAGAAACCATATTATTTTTAGTTGCTACTATCGTTATTCTTTTATCCTTGATTTTTTTATCGGGTACGTATTTCTATCTTTATTTTCGGGATAAAAAAATGGTACGTCTTGCCAAATCGTCTGTTAAGGGAGCGGTTGTGGGCTATAGTAATTTTCAAGCTGGAAATCCTCCGGTTGTTGAATATACGGTTAACGGAACTACTTATAGCAAGCCATTACGGTATTTTATAATCAAAACGATTTCGCTTCCATGGGGGCCAATAAGTACGTCTGATAACTTTACCAGAGAGGACATGCTGGCGAATTCACTCACCTTTTATCGTAATTCCTTTATATCGTTTAATAACTTAATGCGTATGCATTTTCCAGTGTATTCGAAGATGACGGTATGGTATGATCCTGAGAAACCAAACAGAGCTTATGTGGAACGATACTGTGGAATCAACAAACTTTATAAATTGTTGGGTATCGGTAGTGCTATATTGTTAATCATGGTCTACGCCGTTGTAGTGCTTGCTTATTTGTTAGAGAGATAAGGTAATCCACATGATGTCACAAGAAAGATACTTGCAGATAAAAAAAGAGCATCAAGTTCGAAAGTTTGTGGGGCTTTGGCTATTCATTGTTCTCGCCATACTCGATATTCTACTGGTATCGAGTCATTCCAGTTATGTTCCGCTTATAACGGTGGCTATGGCAACGCTTGTTCCTTTTAATTATTTTCTACTGGGTTCTCTTGGGATACAGAAAAAAGCCATAGAAAAAGAGCACCCAGAATGGAAAACACTCAGTACAAAGGGCGTGAAGGTTCCCTCGGCTGAAGCCAATAAAAGAACTTTGGCTGGCATTGGGACCTTGATTACCTTACTATTGTCCTTTGGGTTATCCTATAAACCTGTAAAACAGCCGAGCGACCAAGTAGATAAGCTACCTAGGGTTGATTCTAAAGCGGCTGAGAAGTCCAAGTCTTCGGAGTCTGAGCCGTCTAGTTCCTCTAAGGCAAAAGAATCCAGTTCCTCAGAGTCGAAAACCTCGTCTTCGACTGAACAAAGTTCTAAAACAGAAAGTTCAGAAACAAAGCCGTCAAAAAGCGAATCCAATAATCCTTATTACCAGATTCCAGGGCTTACCGACGAACAGGTGAGAGATATCATATCAAAATCTGTGAAAGATTTGAAAGAACAGCAGTCTAAAGAAAAATCCGAAGAGTAGACTCGAGGGCTTCAGTGTCGTTTTTGGACGAGTTAGTATTGGAAATTTACTTTATAGAATAACTGGAGGAGTTCATATGACTAAAGAAATGATTGGTTTGATAGTTGGGACAGTTGTCATTCTCCTATCTTTTGTGTTTGTATGCGGGACCTTTCTCTACCTCTATCTTCGAGATCAGAAGTTGGTCCGCCTTGCCCAGTCATCTGTACAGGGAACGATTGTCGGCTATAGCCGTTTTCGAGAGGGGTATCCACCTATCGTTGAATATACAGTAGATGGGCTTACTTATAAGAAAACCTTGCAGTATTTTATGATCAAAACGGTCACGACTCCGTGGGGTCCTACTAAAGTTTCAAATGATTATACAAGAGAAGAAATGCTGGCGCCATCGATCACTCGCTACAGCAACTCCTTTGTTTCCTTTGATAGCTTGATGCAGACCCATTTCCCCCTTCATTCGGAGCTAACGGTCTGGTATGATCCAGACAAGCCGACCAGGGCCTATGTCGAACGTTATAGCGGGATGGACAAATTTTACAAGTGGTTCGGTATCGGATTTGGAATGGCCCTAGTCCTAGTCTATGGGATAGTGATCCTAGCCTTTTTGTCCAAGATATAAGGCATAACTAATCGGAAACGTGATGTTCCAACCGTGCTCCAAGGAGAACAGCCTTTGTTCTCCTTTTTTATATTCAGCAATCTTTTCTATCCGATAAAGACAGATAGGATGAGAATTTTGACAAAGAACCTTATTCGAGATATAATGAAGAAAAAGTGACCAAGGATAAATCAATGACAAACTCAAAGTATATAACACGCCTGAAACGTTCAGAGGGGCAGTTGCGTGGGATTCAAAAGATGATTGATGAAGATCGTGACTGCGCAGATATCATTACCCAGTTGACCGCAGTGCGCTCCAGTGTTGAGCGCGTGATTGAGATGATGATTACCGAAAATCTTACCGATTGCATCAACCAGCCACTAGATGACCCCGAGGCTCAAAAGGAACGCTTGGAAAAGGCTGTTCAATACCTTATCAAACGAAAATAACCCTCTTTTTGGGGCTATCAAGTTGATAAAGGAGGCTAGAAGATGGAAGCATACGAAAAAGTTGTAGAAATGCTAAATGGGCTAGATATTCCCTTTGATATCGTGGAGCAAGAGCCAGCCTTAACCACGGAGCAGGCAGATAGTTTTATCGAGGAAATCGAAGGTATCCGTACCAAGACCATGTTTCTCACAAACAAAAAAGAAAAACAGCCTATTATCTGGTAATCATGGATGATCAAAAGCGTCTGGATATGAGCCTCTTGAAAGAACTAATAGGAGCTAGCAGGATTCGGATGGCTTCGTCTGAGAGCTTGTTTGAAAAAATGAGCTTGCCCGCAGGTGTTGTTTCACCTTTTGGCTTGCTCAACAATACCGACAAGGACATTCAAGTTTATTTCGACAAAGAAATCATGTCGGAATAACGGATGAATTTCCACCCCAATACCAACGAGAAAAACCTCTTTTGGGCTACGATAGATTTGCTTCGTTTTCTAGAAGTGATTGGCTACGAGTTCCATATTATTGAGTTATAGGAAGCCGTAATCATCCACCTACCAACTTGTACTATTTATGCACACCATACACTACATCTTGAACAAAAAAACAAACACCAAAAATGATGTTTGTCTACTTTCTGAGAGCTGGATTCCAGCTCTTCTTTTTATTTAACAACAAGCTCGTAACGAGTCTTACTAGTAAAGGTTTGCCCTGCTTTGAGAATAACTTGGTCTTTGAGGTCACTGTGAATGGCATCTGGTAATGCTTGTGCTTCAAGGGCAATTCCATTGTGTTGCACCATTGGCTGACCAGCTATGATGACACTCTCATCTACAAAGTTTGCTGTGTAGACCACAAAGCAAGGGGCCTCTGTCTTGAAAAGCAGGAAGCGACCTGAGTTTTGGTCATAAAGGAAACCAGCATTGTCATGACCTGCAGGAAGGGCAAATGGGTGATCCAAACCAGATACCAACTGGATTTGCTCATCGTCCTCTGCAAAGATATCCTTGAGCAAAGCACCATTGTAGATGTGTTTCACCACACCGCGATCAGCATCTGGAGTTTTGGCTGGCACACCGTCCGGAGCGATTGGGTAAATGCCCTCCGTATTTAGCTGAAAGACATGGCGGTCAATTGTCTGCGTGAAATCACCAGATAAGTTGAAGTAACTGTGATTAGTTGGATTGACCAGCGTATCCTGATCTGTCGTTACCTTATAGCTGACTTCGTAGGCACCAGTTTCTTCCAAGTGGTAGCTAATCCAAATCTTAAGATTACCAGGAAATCCTCCTGTCCCGTCTGTACGCTCTGTGTAGAGAGTCAAGCCATGGTCGCTAACTTCAACTAGTTCAAACAAGCTCGAATCCCAACCTGTTGAACCACTGTGGTTACAGTTGCTAGCATTATTGACTTCAAGGTCATAGGTCTTGCCATTGAGCTCAAATGTCGCACCTGCAATACGACCCGCTACAGGACCTACACTTGCTCCATGCTTGGGACTATTGCCTACATAACTTTCAAAATCATCAAATCCCAAGATAACATTGGCAAAATTTCCAGCCTTGTCAGGTGTGACATAACGCAAAATGGTCGCACCATAAGTCATAACTTCAAGCTGGTAACCGCCGTCAGTCTCAAAGCGATAGGCCAAGACATCCTTGCCCTTATGATTTCCAAATACACGCTCTGTGTATGCTTTCATTCTGTTCTCCTTTAATCCATTTCTCTTAAGTAAACAAACCATAGAAAGTGTATTTACCATCTATGGTTGTAGTTTCTATTTTCAGAATCCTTTGTCAGAAAACCTTAAGAATCTTCTTAACAAAAGGGGATTCTTCTATTCTTGCTTTATGCTTCTACACGTTCAGTCCATGAAGTTGCTGTTGTTTGAAGAACCTTGTTGAGTTCGTCAATGTTCTCAAATCCAGTTGTACGTAACCATTCACGAGCTGCTGCCTCACCGTCTTTGATGTAGGCTTCGACTGATCCAGCCCATGTCGCACGTCCACAAAGAACTCCGTTGAAGTTTGCGCCTGATTCGTGGGCAAAGACAAGTGTTTCTTGGAAGAGTTTCGCTGATACACCCGCACTCAAGTAAATATATGGCAAGTTCGTTGCTTCATCTTGTGCTTTGAAGAAAGCTGCTGCCTCTTCGCGGCTATGAACGATTTCACCATCACCAAAGCCTTCTACGTATTTGACGTTGACTGGAACTTCCACTTTCAAAACATCGATGTTGAAGCGTGGGTCTGAGAAGACCTTCATAGCACCGATAACCTTGTGTGGTTTTACTTTGGCATATTCTGCAGAACCTGCGTCCGCAATCTTTTCATCGTAAGCCAAGATTTCAAGGAAGAAGGGGATGTCTTCCGCCACACACTCAGAACCAATACGTTCGATGTAGGCTTGTTTTTGTTGATTGAGCTCGTCAGCGCTGTCTACATCGTAGTAAAGCAAGAACTTAACAGCATCTGCACCTTGTTCCTTGATACGTTTTGCAGACCAAACATCCAAGCAGTCAGGCAAGCGTTTAGTGCTAGTTGTATCGTAGCCAGTTTTTTCATAGGCAAGGAGAAGACCAGCATTTGGATCAAGCGCTTTTGTAGCTGGAAGTCCATACTCAGGGTCAAGGAGCATAGATGATGCGTATTTTGTCAGTTCATCTGCAACCAAGACTTTAAGTTCTTCCATTTGAGCAACTGTTGGCTCTTCTGTTTGGTATTGAGCCATGAGGCGTTTCAAAGCGCCACGTTGGTCAAAAGCAAGAGCTGAGATGATGCCGTTCTCGTCAGATAGTTTTTGCAAGCAGGCTACTTTATTAGGACTTAATTGTAATTTACTCATAGATACTTCCTTATTTTTGATAGTCATGAATGATAACACCTTGCACCACACGGTTTACTGTACCTGTAGGAGACGGTGTATCAGGTTTATTTTCTACCTTGAGCGAAGTCAAAAGAGCAAAGAGTTGGGCATAAACGATGTAAGGGAAGACACGGTAAATGTCATTCAAGACTCCACCACAGCCAAGAGCTACTTCTTTGACATTTTCAAGACCAAAGGCTTGATCACTCAAAAGCACGACACGACGGGCAATCTGATCACCAGCAACTTCACGAACCAAGTCCAAATCATACTTGCGAGTGTAGTCTGTCGTTGTACCAAATACCAAAACAACTGTATCTTCGTTAATCAATGATTTTGGACCGTGACGGAAGCCAACTGGGCTTTCATACATGGTCGCCACTTGACCAGCTGTTAATTCCAAAATCTTGAGCTGAGCTTCATGAGCAAGGCCAAAGAAAGGACCTGCGCCTAGATAGATGACACGGTTAAAATCTAAATCAACAAGCTCTTTGACATCTTCAGCATTGTCTAGGACCTTACGAGCAAGGCTAACCACAACTTCAAAACGTTCAGCTTTAACGGCAAATTCTGTAGGATCAAAGACCAAGAGTGCTGTCAACATCATAGATGTAAAGCTAGAAGTCATGGCAAATCCAGCGTCATTAGAAGCAGCTGGTTGCAAGAGCAAGAGATTACGGTCATCACCATGCGCTTGAAGAGCCAATTCCCCTTCTGCAGCACATGTAATGGTCACTTGATAGAGGTCATCAACCAAGGCTTTAGCCAAATCAACCGTTGCCACACTTTCAGGTGAATTTCCGCTACGAGCAAAGGATACAAGAACAGTTGCCACATCTTTTTTCAGATAGGTTTCTGGATTGGCTACAATATCTGTTGTCGCAATGGCATTAAAGTTCCATTTGCGCTCGTCATAGACTTCCTTAAAGTATGGTACCAAGGTATCTCCCACATAAGCAGAAGTACCGGCACCTGTCAAGATGACCTTGATATAGTCATGTTTATCAGCGATCCCTTGCAGAAAGGCTGCAATTTCTTCCCGTTTCGCTTGATAGGCTTCAAAAGCCTCTTTCCACACATCAGGCTGTTGGTAGATTTCACGAGTCGTGATTTCTGCACCCAGTTCAAGTAATTCTTCTTTTGTGTAATTTAGCATAGAGTTCCTCTAATCTATTATTGTTTCATTATATTGAAAATATGGGAATGGGATTGACTCCCACTCCCATGTATATTCTATACAAGCTGTTCTAACGATTTAGCCGTTGTCACATCTTATTGAATTGAGTTCCAACTAAAATCTTGGGGAAAAAGACCGATTATCGTCGGAGCATCGCTCCATCCTCCTATCGCCTATTTTCCCTGTGATTTTCACGTTGTCACATCTTATTCATCTTCGTCATCATCGAAGCCAGCTAACAGATCATTGACTTTTACGATGCTCTCTGCAGCACGGCTCTTATAGTCCGCATCTGCACCTGTAAGGCTCGCATTGATAAATTCAATTACCATTGGCAGATTCATCCCTGCGTAGAGTTCAATGTCGCGACCTTCCATAATCAAGCGGCTCACCACGTTACATGGTGTACCACCGAGAAGATCCGCAAAGACTAGGAAATCATCCAAACCTTCGATAGCAGCTTCAAATTTAGCAGTAAATTCTTCGGGACCATCTTCTGGAAGAAGAGCCACTGCATGAATGTTGTCTTGTGGACCCATGATCATTTCCGTGCTACCTTTAAGTTCTTCACAGAAACGACCATGACTCACCAAAATTAACGATTTCACCATAAATTATGCGCCCATTCCAAGCAAGAATTTACCGATGAATGAAAGACTTACTGCAAGAACGATAATGATACCGATCGCTTTAGTAGAATTCATACCTTTCTTACCAAGCAACCAGAAGATAAAGGCAGTAAAGATTGCTGGAAGCAAGCGTGGGAAGATTGAGTTCAAGATGTCTTGGAAGTCAATCATCTTTTCACCGATTGGTAATTTGTAAGAAATGTCAAAGTTGATCATTGTTGCTACAAGAGCACCCATCATGAAGACACCAAGTACAGATGCAGCGTCAATCAAAGCTGTCAAAGTACTTTGCATGTTGTTGATAAGGTTAACCCCTTCTTTGTAGGCAAATTCCAATTGTTTCCAACGGAAGATGTCATAAGCAACTGCAACTGCGATCCAAAGGAAGATACCCCATGGTTGGCCAGCGATAGCCATAGTTGCTGCGATAGATCCCATGATAGCAGGTACAAGTGAACCAAAGATTGTGTCTCCAAGAGGAGCAAATGGTCCCATCAAACCTGTCTTGATACCGTTAACGGCATCTTTTGAACCTACGCCATCTTTTTCTTCCATGGCAAGGTCAAAACCAGCGATAATTGTGTGGAAGAATGGAGAAGTATTGAAGAATTGAGTATGAACTTTCATCATTTCTTTCAATTCAGGAGTTCCATCCCCATACATTTTACGCAATTGAGGCAAAATCATGTAAAGGTAACCAGAAGCTTGCATACGTTCGTAGTTCCAACCCAATTGGAAAGTAAACAAGCTACGTTTGTTGATTTGATTAAAATCTTCTTTTGTAAGTTTGTAATTAGAATTCGTCATCTTCGATTTCCCCACTTTCTGATGGTGTAGAAGGTGCTGCTACAGCTACTTTTTGGCTGTTCTTAAAGTGAACAACTGCAAGGAAGATACCTACGATAGAAACACCGATCATAGACAAACCTTTGAAGTTGTTAGCAAAGCCAATCTTTTCAGCAACATCAGCAGGAAGAGTACCAAGGATACCCGCAACAGCTCCACCAAGACCTGTTACATATGAGTAAAGAACAGTCAACATAGCTGTCAAACCGAATCCCATTGCAAGGTAGTGAAGGTTACGTTTAACTGGAAGGTAACGAAGCAAGATTGCAAATCCTAGACCTGGAAGCATACGTCCTGCAAGTGTCAAACCGTCTGCAACCCATTGGTATTCTTTAACTAGGTCTACTACTGATTGTACGAAAGCACCACCAAAAGCAAGAGCGAAGAATACTGGAAGGGCACGAGAAAGAGCCCAAGGCACTGCACCAAGTAGGTAGTTGCGCTCGATACCTTTGTAGTCAAAGCGTTCGATTGCAGCATCAATACGGTGTGCAAAGAAAGTAGTAGTCATACGTCCAAGAACGTCAAAGTATGTCAAAAGTGCTGCTACTGGTACAGCGATTGTTGTGATCGCAAGGTCTGTATCAATACCTTGAGAGATAGAGAATGCTGTTGCAAGAACCGCACCAGAAGTTGCGTCAATACGAGAAGCACCACCGAAGGTACCAACCCCAAGAACGAACAACTGCAAGCTACCACCGATAAACAAACCAGTTGTCACATCTCCCATGATCAAACCGGTAATGAAACCAGCGAATACAGGGGAACCTGCAGATGAAACGATTGTCAACTCATCACAGATTTGATAAGCTGAGTACAAAGTGAGAAGTAAAATTTGCCACCATTGTATCATAACAATGACCTCCTAAAAATTTTTTCCTATTTTAATAAGCTCAAAAAGTCTGAAACTGGATCATTTGGAACCATTTGAGCTGTGAGTTTCACACCTTTTTCTGCTAGTTTGTGGAAATCTTCCACATCCTTATCTACCACATTGATAGAACGTGTGATAGCACGAGTTTCTGGTGTTTGAGACATATTGCCGACGTTGAGTGTTTCAAGCGGAACACCTGCTTCAACTAAACCAAGGAAACGGTCTGGTTTACGTGCAACGATAAAGAGACGTTGACTATCGTATTTACCAGCAAGGATATTCGCTGCCGCTTTTTCAACCGGCAAGATACTAAGTTTTACACCTGGTGGTGTAGCAAGTTTCAAGCCACTCTTTTCAATATCGTTGTTAACGACTTCATCGTCTACAACCATAATGCGCGAAACGTTTAGTTTCCCTGCCCAAAGATTGGCTACTTGACCGTGGATCAAACGTCCATCGATACGGCATCCTACAATTGTCATAAGTTTTCCCCCTTTATATGTTTTAGTGTAGGTTTACGAGTTAAATGAATCTCTTCTTTATATTCGCCCTCAGTTTCAAAGATGATGATGCGGTTATCGCCTTCCTTGAGATAGCTATGAGGAATATAAAGTGAGAGGGTCGGGCCGACATTCCAGAAACGTCCTAGGTGACGCCCGTTGACAAAGGCAACTCCCTTACCAAACTCAGACAAGTCTAAGTAGGTATCCTTAGGCTCTTCAACGGTGAAGTCGAAAGCGTAAAAGGCTGGTTGTCCTTCTGTCCATCCTTTTGAAAAATCAATTTTCTCAGGATTATCCAATGGAAGTGGATATTGTTTCCAATTTAACATGAAGTGTAGATCCTTACAGACACCTGTACGAATCCCTTTACGTTGCGTATCTGCCAAGAACTTATGTCCGTAGTTGACACGCCCCATATTTTCGATCAAGATGTCAATCTCTGAAAAGCCTTCTCGGTTGCCTTGACAGTAGATATCTTCACCAATTTCTGTTTGGTATTGAGTGGCAATCCATTGACCATCTACATAGAGTTGAGCTCGGTCACGTCCATCGATGATACGGAGACGTTCCTCTTCTGCATCCCAACTTGCTTCGGTACGATAAAGAAGATAGCCATAACTTTGACCAAGTTCTTCCATCGCTTTTGGATAGAGGCTTTCAGTTGGACTTGCCAGACTATCCAAGGTTTCAAACAAGGAAACTTTTTCGACTAGTGGAATGGATTCCATTTCCATGCTTTCCTTGTAAAGTGGTTCCAACTGTGGATACTCTGGAAAGTGTGTTGCCATCATCTTCTTGACTGCTAGGTATTTAGCAGTTGGATTTCCTTCTTCATCGAGAAGGGCATCATAGTCGTAAGATGTAACTTGTGGCAAATCCAGAGTTCCTCGAGCCGAGCAACCATTCATGAAACCAAAGTTTGTTCCGCCATGGAACATGTAAAGGTTGATGGAGCCTTGCTCTAACACCTCTCGAACAGCTTCTGCCAACTCTTTTGGATCACGCGTGATGATGGGTTCTTTCCAACGGTTGAACCAGCCATCCCAGAATTCCATACACATGAGGGGCCATTTTTTGCCATACTCATCAAAGAATTCTTGCATCTGTGAAAAGTTGTAAGGAGCCTTAGAACCGAAGTTTCCTGTCACAAAGAGATCTTCTTCAATCAAGGTTCCGGCTTTCAGAGTAGCCCTCCAAGGACCGTCTGAAGTAAAGAGTGGGCAATCAATCCCTCGATCTTCCATCAATTTTCGAATCGCTCTCAGATAAGACTTATCTTCTCCATAAGAACCATATTCATTTTCGACTTGCATCATGAGAATGTTTCCGCCATTGTCCAACAAGCGAGGCACGAGCCTTGGCAATAATTGGTCATAATAGCGAGCAACTGCCTCGATGTAGGCCGGGTCGGACGAGCGGATTCGCATGGGCTTGGTCAAGAGCCAAGCTGGTAAGCCACCGAACTCCCACTCGGCACAGATAAATGGCGAAGGACGTACAATAGCATAAAGGCCCAATTCCTGTGCTATTTGGAGAAATTTCTCCAAATCTAGAGCACCTTCAAAATTAAATTTTCCCTCAACAGGCTCGTGTAAATTCCAAGCCACATAAGTCTCGACTGTATTAAAGCCAAGCGCCTTTAAGTTGTAGAGAGAATGATACCAATCCTCTGCTGGAATCCTAAAATAATGAATGGCGCCGGACAAAATCTTGAACGGTTCTCCATCTAGGTAGAAATCGTTCTCAATTTTAAATCTTGGCATGTTCCCACCTCTGACTAATTAAGTTTGCGCTTTCATTTGTTATAATATTAAATATAATCAAATCTTTTGCATTTGTCAATAGGTTTTAGAAAATTTTTTAAATTTTTTCTATTTTTTTACTTCTCTTTTACTAGCTTTCTGCAAATACCACATGAAAATGAACCCTCTAGTAAATTTTAGCAAGTCGTTAAAATGAGCTACTTCTCATACATAGAATAACATTTTTAGTCTGTTATTCTATTTTTTTATCTAAATACTACTATTTTCTTTATATTTATGGTAAAATCAAGGATAGAGAAAGAGAATCGAGGTGAAATTATGGCTATTCCAAAATACCAATATATTAAAGATGAATTGAAAAACAAAATCATCTCTGGTCAATTTGCGAGTGGAGACAAGTTCTATACTGAAGCAGAGTTGATCGCCATGTATGATGTAAGTTCTATTACCGTCGTACGCGCTTTGAACGACCTTGCCAAAGATGGCTATATTGTCCGCCAACAAGGGAAAGGAACATTCGTATCACGCGCTCGTAAGCACAAACTCGTTGAATTTTCAGATGTCGAAATCTTTGAAACAAAAGATGATAAGGTAACCGTCCTTTCTATCGAACGTGGAAACACACTTGAATATTTGGAGAAACTTGGATTACGTGGTGATCAGTTCTACTATAAAATTGAACGAATTCGTCAAAGTAATGACGTAACTTATATCTACCACACTTCTTATATTCCTGAACAATATATCAATGCCAACTATCCAAATCTTGACTACTATAGTTCTATCTATACACGCTTCAAGCTGGACTACCACATCCACATGAGTGATGAGCATTTTGAGGAAATCAATGAGATTGCATTCCCAACCCCCGAGCACGCTGCTTCTGTATTAGGAATCGATACACAATTCCCAACAGTCTTCCAAACCAAGACAACCAAGCTAGAAGCTACTGGTCAAGTTCTGGCCTATAGCGAAACTTATAAGCGAGCGGATTACTACAAGATTAAATTTATCTCAAGTAATAGAGGTCGATAAGAAAAACCTGAGTTTAGACTCGGGTTTTTCTACGTCTATTATAGCATGCACTATTTAGTATGAACATACGATAAAAGGTAAATCTATAATTAGTAGCGTTTTTACTAAAAACAAGTAAAATAGTCAGAAAAATTTTCTGCTAGAGCAGATTTGCTAGGAGAAACAGCTTCCTAATCTTATGATTTTTTCCATTTATTATAGTTCTTTCATAAAGCCGCTTGACTTTTTATAGTTTAGATAATAAAATAAAAACAGTTTTATGTAAACGTTATCATATAACATAATAACAAGGAGGTTTTATCATGAAACTAGAAAAGAAACAGCGCTTCTCCATTCGTAAATACGCGGTTGGGGCAGCTTCTGTACTTATAGGATTTGCTTTTAGCGCACAAGTCGTATCTGCCGACGGGATTACTCCAGCTCCAACAGCTGAAGAAACTGTTCAAACTATTCAGGAGAGTCCACAAGCAACCGAAGAAACTGTAGACTCCAAAGTTCCAGAAAAACTGGAAGAAAAGGCTGACAAACCTGTAAAAGAGGAGGTCAAAGAAGACAAGGAGGCTCCTCGAACAGTTGCTCCAAAAACAGAAGAGTCAAGCGCACCAGTTGTGACAGAAAATGCTGCTCCAACTCCTACTGCCGAGAAAGAAAGCCCTGCCCCAGCTGAAACTCCTGCCGAAAGTACTCCTTCAGAAAAGAAAAATGAAGCTGTCACACCTGCAGTAGCCACTCCTAGCACGGAACGAGCAGCTCAGGTAAATGAAAAACTGGCAAAACGAAAAATGATCTCAATCGACGCTGGACGCAAGTACTTCTCTCCAGACCAACTAAAAGAAATCATCGACAAAGCCAAACACTACGGTTATACTGATCTTCATCTACTAGTTGGAAATGATGGCATGCGTTTTATGTTGGACGACATGACGATCAAAGCCAATGGCAAAACCTATGCAAGTGATGATGTCAAACGTGCTCTCGAAAACGGAACGGATGCCTACTACAAGGATCCAAACGGCAACCATTTGACAGAGAGTCAGATGACGGACTTGATTAACTACGCTAAAAACAAAGGTATTGGCCTTATCCCAACCGTAAACAGCCCTGGCCACATGGATGCGATTTTGCATGCCATGAAAGAACTAGGCATCCAAAAACCGAATTTCAACTACTTTGGGAAAGAATCTGCTCGTACCGTTGACCTTGATAACAAAGAAGCTGTTGAGTTCACAAAAGCTTTAATCGACAAGTATGCTGCTTACTTTGCTGGCAAATCTGATATCTTTAACATCGGACTAGATGAATACGCCAACGATGCTACAGATGCCAAAGGTTGGAGCGTTCTTCAGGCCTACAAGTGGTATCCAGAAGATGGCTTCCCAGATAAGGGTTACGACAAATTTATCGCCTACGCCAATGACCTTGCTCGCATCGTCAAATCTCACGGCCTCAAACCAATGGCCTTTAACGACGGTATCTACTACAATAGCGACACTAGCTTTGGAACTTTTGACAAAGACATCATCGTTTCTATGTGGACTGGTGGATGGGGCGGATACGACGTCGCTTCTTCTAAACTTCTAGTTGAAAAAGGCCACCAAATCCTTAATACCAACGATGCTTGGTACTATGTTCTAGGACGGAATGCAGATGGTCAAGGCTGGTACAACCTCGACCAAGGACTCAATGGTATCAAGAACACTCCAATCACTTCGGTACCAAAATCTGATGGGGCAGATATCCCATTTATAGGCGGTATGGTAGCTGCTTGGGCAGATACCCCATCTGCACGCTATTCACCATCACGCCTCTTCAAACTCATGCGTAGCTTCGCAAATGCTAACGCTGAATACTTCGCTGCCGACTATGAGTCTGCTGAGCAAGCCCTTAAAGAAGTGCCAACAGACCTTAAACGCTATACTGCAGAAAGCGTCGCAGCTGTCAAAGAAGCTGAAAAAGCCATTCGCTCACTAGACAGCAATCTCAGCCGTGCCCAACAAGACACCATTGACCAAGCAATCGCGAAACTCCAAGAAGCTGTTAGCAACCTAACCTTCACACCAGAAGCTCAAAAAGAAGAAGACGCGAAACGCGAAGTTGAAAAACTTGCCAAGAACAAGGTGATCTCAATCGATGCCGGCCGTAAGTACTTCACGCTTGACCAACTCAAACGCATCGTAGATAAGGCGAGTGAGCTCGGCTACTCTGATGTGCATCTCCTCCTAGGAAATGACGGACTTCGCTTCCTACTTGATGACATGACTATCACGGCTAACGGCAAAACTTATGCAAGTGACGATGTCAAAAAGGCCATTATCGAAGGAACAAAAGCTTACTACGATGATCCAAATGGAACCACTCTTAGTCAAGCTGAAATCACTGAATTAATCGAGTACGCAAAATCAAAAGGTCTTGGACTCATCCCAGCGATTAACAGCCCAGGGCACATGGATGCCATGCTCGTCGCTATGGAAAAACTTGGAATCAAGAATCCTCAAGCCAACTTTGACAAGGTCTCCAAAACAACCATGGACCTCGAAAACGAAGAAGCGATGAACTTTGTCAAAGCTCTCATCGGCAAGTACATGGACTTCTTTGCAGGCAAGACTAAGATCTTCAACTACGGTACAGACGAATACGCCAATGACGCTACCAACGCTCAAGGCTGGTACTACCTCAAATGGTACGGACTCTATGGCAAGTTTGCCGAATACTCTAACACTCTTGCTGCCATGGCTAAAGAAAGAGGCCTTCAACCAATGGCCTTCAACGATGGTTTCTACTACGAGGACAAGGACGATGTTGAGTTTGACAAGGATGTCATCATCTCTTACTGGTCTAAAGGCTGGTGGGGCTACAACCTTGCATCACCTCAATACCTAGCAAGCAAGGGTTATAAGTTCTTGAATACCAACGGTGACTGGTACTACATTCTCGGCCAAAAACCAGAAGATGGTGGTGGTTTCCTCAAAAAAGCTATTGAAAATACTGAAAAAACTCCATTCAATCAACTTGCTTCTACCAAGTATCCAGAGGTAGACCTTCCAACCGTTGGAAGCATGCTTGCCATCTGGGCAGATAGACCAAGTGCTGAGTACAAGGAAGAAGAAATCTTTGAACTCATGACTGCCTTTGCAGATCACAACAAAGACTACTTCCGCGCTAACTACAATGCACTCCGCGAAGAGCTTGCTAAAATTCCAGCAAACCTAGAAGGATACAGCAAGGAAAGCTTAGGTGCCCTCAATGCAGCTAAAGAGGCTCTCAACTACAACCTCAACCGTAGTAAACAAGCCGAGTTAGACGCTCTCGTAGCCAAACTCAAAGCAGCCCGCCTAAGCCTCAAGCCAGCGGCAACACACTCAGGAAGCCTCGATGAAAATGAGTCATCTGCCACTATTGAAACTAAGCCAGAACTCATCACAAGAGCAGAAAAGATTCCTTTTGAAGTTATCAAGAAGGAAAATCCGAACCTCCCAGCTGGTCAGGAAAAGATCATCACACCAGGTGTAGAGGGCGAACGCACTCATTACATCTCTGTCCTTACTGAAAATGGGAAACAAACAGAGACCGTTCTAGATAGCCAAGTAACCAAAGAACCTGTGACCCAAGTGGTTGAAATCGGTGCCCCTATTACGCACAAAGGGGATGAAAACGGCCTTGCTCCAGTCACAGAAGCAAAACCAAGACTGGATATCCAAGAGGAAGAGATTCCGTTTACTACAGTGACACGTGAAAATCCACAATTACCACTCGGACAAACGCAAGTCGTCCTTGCTGGAGTAAATGGTCGTCGTACGATCTTCTACTCTGTCAGCACTACTGCTGACGGCAAGGAGGAAAGAACGCTTGTCAATAGTGCGATATCACAGGAAGCAGTCGCTCAGGTCGTTGAAGTCGGAACTGCCGTTGAGAAAACTGAGCAAACTGCACCAACTACTGCCAAAGCAGATGAGAAACAACTCCCTGCAACAGGAAGTCAAGACTCTGCAGGCTTGGTCGCAGCAGGACTCATGGCGACACTAGCAGCCTACGGACTCACTAAGAGAAAAGAAGATTAAACCACTTCGACAAGAATACAAAAAAGCGAGATTGAATGAACTGCACCCCAAAAGTTAGACAGAAAAAATCTAACTTTTGGGGTGTTTTATTATGAAATTGAGTTATGAGGATAAAGTTCAGATCTATGAACTTAGAAAACAAGGATATAGCTTAGAGCAACTTTCAAATAAGTTTGGGATAAACAATTCTAATCTTAGGTACATGAT
>NZ_QEWJ01000170.1 GCF_004127215.1 Streptococcus oralis
AGTTTAAAGCTCTGTAATTCCCAGGAGATTTTTCTGGGAATTTTCCAAGCAAGTCCAATCCACAGCAAAATAAATTATGCTTTTGAGTTTTACTATATCATTATAACAGACAAACAAAAGTATATTTTGGAGTGGTAATACCCAGGTAATGGGAAATATTTTAGGGACTTCCTGTTTGCACATTTTTTTTCTTCTTTGCCCTTATTTATTTATTGTCGTAGAATTCTTAAGACAAGATTAGCTGATGGCAGCTGTTGGGAGAAAGTTATTTATAGTATCACTTTTTAAAAATTTTATATTATCCTCAGAAAGACATGACCTCATACAAGAAAATCTCCAAATAACATAAGCAAAAGTAGGCTATCTTTGCATGAGGAATG
>NZ_QEWJ01000171.1 GCF_004127215.1 Streptococcus oralis
CTTTCTAAGTTATTGTTGTCACAAATTACTCCATTTTGTGAAATGAAGTGCTTATAATTATTTTTGATGCTTTCCTTCCCTTTATCTTTAATGTTATGATTAAGTGTTTGCTAACCTGTTCTGATAGCTGTAATTTTCTGATTTTATCTGTCTCTTTGTCTTCTTGCTCAAGGCTTTGTACACCCTTTCTTTTTTTCCCCAGGTATGAGGACCTTCTTGTTCATTTCTTGTAATGGGGGTGGGGGGTCTTGCCATGATACACTCTCTCAGCTTTTGTTTATCTGGGGAAGTTTTCATTTCTCGATCGTATCCAAAGGACATTTTCACTGGATAGAATAATCTTGGCTGAAAGTTTTTGTCTTCAGTATTTTGAATTTATC
>NZ_QEWJ01000172.1 GCF_004127215.1 Streptococcus oralis
CGATCTTCGCCGTGACAGGGCGACGTGATAACCGCTACACTACGGGACCTATGGGAGTTAACGGGATCGAACCGCTGACCCTCTGCTTGTAAGGCAGATGCTCTCCCAGCTGAGCTAAACTCCCAAAGGGCGGAGTCTAGCTCAGCCAACGGTAAGAAACTTCGTTTCTCTCATCCGCCGATTGTAATTTCGATTTCCTCTCAATTACAACTGAGCTAAACTCCCTCGAGCTAAGCGACTTCCATATCTCACAGGGGGCAACCCCCAACTACTTCCGGCGTTCTAGGGCTTAACTGCTGTGTTCGGCATGGGTACAGGTGTATCTCCTAGGCTATCGTCACTTAACTCTGAGTAA
>NZ_QEWJ01000173.1 GCF_004127215.1 Streptococcus oralis
AAGAAGCCTGCACGTTGTGCCTTTCAGCTCTAGGGCAAAGTAGCACACCCAGAGCAGAAGTCCTACTTCAGCCAGATCAGGCCTGCAAAGAAACTGCGTTTCACAGGCCTTTGGAAGAGATGTTCCCGGTAGGCTGTAAGAGCACTGTGCAGAGCGAGTTGTTTCTTAGCTTCCCAAAGAGCTGGAAGCAAGATGCTGTGGGGCCCAACTCGCCCTTTGGAAAGAAGCCTGCACGTTGTGCCTTTCAGCTCTAGGGCAATGTAGCACACCCAGAGCAGAAGTCCTACTTCAGCCAGATCAGGCCTGCAAAGAAACTGCGTTTCACAGGCCTTTGGAAGAGATGTTCCC
>NZ_QEWJ01000174.1 GCF_004127215.1 Streptococcus oralis
AGAAAGACCAACAATTCGTGGTTACTCTTCGTCAAGGTAAAGAGCCAGTAACAGACCCAGCTAAATTGAATAGCAAGGTTACTCGTACGATCAAGTACCAATACGCAGATGGTAAACCAGAAGGTCGTCCAGCTCTGAAAGCTCCAGTAACTCAAGAAGCAGCCTTCACACGTACAGGTGAACGTAACCGTGTAACAGGC
>NZ_QEWJ01000017.1 GCF_004127215.1 Streptococcus oralis
TTACTCAGAGTTAAGTGACGATAGCCTAGGAGATACACCTGTACCCATGCCGAACACAGCAGTTAAGCCCTAGAACGCCGGAAGTAGTTGGGGGTTGCCCCCTGTGAGATATGGAAGTCGCTTAGCTTTTGGGAGTTTAGCTCAGCTGGGAGAGCATCTGCCTTACAAGCAGAGGGTCAGCGGTTCGATCCCGTTAACTCCCATTTTAGCGGGTGTAGTTTAGTGGTAAAACTACAGCCTTCCAAGCTGTTGTCGCGAGTTCGATTCTCGTCACCCGCTTTGAACTTTGTTCAATACCAAGTTTTTTAACTTGGGCGCGTAGCTCAGGTGGTTAGAGCGCACGCCTGATAAGCGTGAGGTCGGTGGTTCGAGTCCACTCGTGCCCATTTATAAATATGGTCCGTTGGTCAAGGGGTTAAGACACCGCCTTTTCACGGCGGTAACACGGGTTCGAATCCCGTACGGACTATTTATTGGAGGATTACCCAAGTCCGGCTGAAGGGAACGGTCTTGAAAACCGTCAGGCGTGTAAAAGCGTGCGTGGGTTCGAATCCCACATCCTCCTTTTATAATAACGCGGGATGGAGCAGCTCGGTAGCTCGTCGGGCTCATAACCCGAAGGTCGTAGGTTCAAATCCTGCTCCCGCAATTTGGCTCGGTAGCTCAGTTGGTAGAGCAATGGATTGAAGCTCCATGTGTCGGCGGTTCGATTCCGTCTCGCGCCATATTTTATATATAATCTGGAAGGGTAGCGAAGAGGCTAAACGCGGCGGACTGTAAATCCGCTCCTTCGGGTTCGGGGGTTCGAATCCCTCCCCTTCCATAGTTACGGGCATAGTTTAAAGGTAGAACTAAGGTCTCCAAAACCTTCAGTGTGGGTTCAATTCCTACTGCCCGTGTTAATAAGATGATGGCGGGTGTGGTGAAGTGGTTAACACACCAGATTGTGGCTCTGGCATGCGTGGGTTCGATCCCCATCACTCGCCTATTTTATATTATTGGGGTATAGCCAAGCGGTAAGGCAAGGGACTTTGACTCCCTCATGCGTTGGTTCGAATCCAGCTACCCCAGTTACTATTTGCCG
This sequence comes from Streptococcus oralis, assembly GCF_004127215.1. GTDB lineage: Bacteria > Bacillota > Bacilli > Lactobacillales > Streptococcaceae > Streptococcus > Streptococcus oralis_BD. Next base: position 1,085 of record NZ_QEWJ01000017.1, read on the forward strand.
GCGTGGCGGAATTGGCAGACGCGCTGGACTCAAAATCCAGTGTCCGCAAGGACGTGCCGGTTCGACCCCGGCCGCCGGTATAGTAATAACGACAAGGTTTGTACGCCTTGTTTTTTGTTTTATCTTTATAAATTTCGGCTTTTTGTTAACTATAGTGGGTTGGAGTCAGCTAATATTCTGAGAAGGCGATTGGTGTCTTTTTTTTGAAATTTAGAGTATAGTATGAAGGGTGTTGATATGCACAGTGGCTCTGGAGCATCGCGATCTCACATTTTTCTTTGTAGCTGCTTCCTCCAATATTGCAACGTTTGGGGATGAAAATGGACTAGAAGCAATGATGTCTCTTTTAATAGCATCTAAAACTGGTAGTAAATAATGTTTTTAAGATTTATTCTGAATATAAAATTTTTTGATAGCTATTTAATGTTACGGCACTGGTTTTGATGATATAAATTGTCGTTGAATGATGTTCTCAGCTTACTTACCAGTCTCTATTTTGGTCTTGAATATACAATATAAGTGCACAATAAAAACTCGCTCTGTTGTAAAATGAAGTGCAACACAAAAGACATGTCTATCTGATATACTAGAGTTGCGAAAAACTGTATAAAGGAAGAGAAACATGTCCACAAACTATTCTACCACAAATCAATCATACAAGCACTTATCTGAAGCTGAGCGAGGAGAAATTGAAGCTTATTTAAGCGTAGGACTCAAACCTGCTGAGATTGCTCGTAGACTGGGAAGAAATCGCTCTACCATTACTCGTGAAATGAATCGAGGTTCTATAACACAAGTGAAACAAGTAAATGGATAGAAGGTCTATTATCAACACTATTATGCAGATGCTGCCCATAACCGCTATCGTCAGGCCAGAGAAGGCAGCTATTATCTGAAACTGGATCGTGTATCGGACGACTTTCTGACAAAATTTACAGAAGCAATGAGAGAGAAACCAAGGGTGCATAGCGTGGATACCTTTGTTCATACCTACAGACTCCAACATGTAGATGCAGTTGTTCCTTCAACCAAGACGCTCTATAACTATATCCATCAAGGTTTGTTAGAGATTAAGGCTATTGATTTACCAATAGGAAAGTCAATTGAAGAAAGGCCAGAAGAGATCAATAATCGCTCCCGTTTTGGAGATTGGGAAATCGATTCTGTTCGGGGTGGAAAGACAGTAGGGGAAACTTCTATTCTGACCTTGGTAGAACGACAAACACGCTATGCTGTCACAAAGAAACTCGTCGAAAAGAAAGCAGAGTATGTCAATCAAGCAGTCTTAGAGTGTATGAAACCTTATCCCATTAAGTCCATAACTGCAGATAATGGAAATGAATTTTCATCATTGAGTAAGATAGAGGGATTAGATGTTTATTTTGCACATGCCTATTCATCTTATGAACGAGGTACAAATGAGAATTTCAATGGATTGTTAAGAGAGTTCATTCCAAAGGGAATCTCACTAAAAGAACTAAATCCGACACTTTTAGAGGACTATACAAAGGCTATCAATGAAAGACCCAGACGAATCCATGACTATCAGTCCGCAAAAAAGCTGTTTGAGCTAACTCAAACAGCTTGAAAGATATTCGCTTAATCAGAGGAACAACTTTGTTGCACTTGACTTGACAATTGGGGAAAGAAAAAATTTACGCTTGTGACGATTAAGTTCAGTACAAAGATGCTACCTTTTTAGTTTTTTTATCCATTTCGACGTTTGCGGGCTAGTAGGGCTCTGTAAAAGAAGATTTGATTGTTTTGGATATAGGGAAGGATTGTGAAACTAGCAATCCCAAAGGTAATCCAATTGAGGAAGTACCAAGGGAGTAGCTGGAAGTCGAGGAGAAAGCGCTGAAACTTATATCCTTTCATCAGGAAACGGCTGGTTTTTAGGATTTGCCTTGGTTTAGCTTGTCCTAAATCCAGAGTGTCGCAGAGGAGAAATTCTACCTGCGAGTAGGCGTAATGTTGCGGGATGTATAGGATATTGCCCACAATCATCAAGATGAGGCTCGCTAAAAAGTAGAGTCCAAAGGTCATAAGGAACTGATCGGTTTCAAGTGATGAGAGGTCAAGATTAGGAAATTCAGGATGTAGGGTAACAAAGTTCCGTGCTAGGAGGTTACTATAAAAGAGAAAGTAGACACCAATCAAACTAGGAATACTCCATAAAAAGAGATAGAGACGCTTGAGAAGCAAGGTTAGAAAAGTTTGAGAAAAATATTTTTCATCAAAGAGAGTCAGACATGATTTTAGAGAGAGTTCCGTTTCGGGATTTTTGATAAGTTTAAGTGTTGTAAAGGCAGATCCTGATAGAAGGATTGTAACAATAAAAGATACTAGTAGTGGGAAGAGATAGGCTTGAAGCACTTGCCCCAGCATACTGATAAATGATTGGTTTAGAATATCGTTACTTAGACGAGCCAAGGGATTCAGAAAGCTTGAGAAAATTAGTAACATACTAGGTAGAGCGAATATGAGAATGAGTCTTGGGTTGTCTGTCTGAAATTGTTTAGCATCTAGACGAATAGTTTTTAAATCAATTTTTGGGTATTTCATTCTCTCATTATACCATAGTTCGTGACAGTTCCAGTTTTTTTTGATAAAATCATACAGTATGCCTTTGGGCACAAAGTATGAACTGGGACTGTTTTTCCCAGCTTCGGAGGTAAAAAATGTCAGATTCACCAATCAAATACCGTTTGATTAAGAAAGAAAAACATACAGGAGCTCGTCTGGGAGAAATCATAACTCCCCACGGCACCTTCCCGACACCTATGTTTATGCCAGTTGGGACCCAAGCTACGGTCAAGACTCAGTCGCCAGAGGAGTTGAAGGAGATGGGTTCGGGGATTATCCTGTCAAACACCTATCATCTGTGGCTCCGTCCTGGAGATGAACTCATCGCACGCGCAGGTGGTCTCCACAAGTTCATGAACTGGGATCAGCCCATCTTGACGGATAGTGGTGGTTTTCAGGTTTATTCCCTAGCAGATAGTAGAAATATCACAGAAGAAGGAGTAACCTTTAAAAACCATCTCAATGGTTCCAAGATGTTCCTATCACCAGAAAAGGCCATCTCTATTCAGAACAATCTAGGTTCAGACATCATGATGTCTTTCGATGAGTGTCCGCAGTTTTATCAACCTTATGACTATGTGAAGAAATCAATCGAACGTACTAGTCGTTGGGCAGAACGTGGCTTAAAGGCTCATCGTCGTCCGCACGACCAAGGTTTGTTTGGGATTGTGCAGGGGGCAGGATTTGAGGATCTTCGTCGTCAGTCAGCTCAAGACCTTGTCAGCATGGATTTTCCAGGCTACTCGATTGGTGGTTTAGCAGTAGGAGAAACTCACGAAGAGATGAATGCGGTCTTGGACTTCACAACTCAGTTGTTGCCAGAAAACAAACCTCGCTACTTGATGGGAGTGGGAGCGCCTGATAGTTTGATTGATGGAGTCATTCGTGGTGTGGATATGTTTGACTGTGTCTTGCCAACTCGTATCGCTCGTAACGGTACCTGTATGACCAGCCAAGGGCGTTTGGTTGTCAAGAATGCCCAGTTTGCTGAGGACTTTACGCCACTGGATCCTGAGTGCGATTGCTACACATGTAAGAACTACACACGCGCCTATCTTCGTCACCTACTCAAGGCTGATGAAACCTTCGGTATCCGTTTGACCAGCTACCACAATCTTTACTTCTTGCTCAACCTGATGAAGCAGGTTCGTCAAGCCATCATGGATGACAATCTCTTGGAATTCCGTGAGTATTTTGTAGAAAAATATGGCTACAACAAGTCAGGACGCAATTTCTAAAGTGTAAAAATAGAATGCTAAAATCCTACGTTTTCTCGTAGGATTTTTCTTCTTTTTTTGATAGAATAAAGTGTATAACGAAAGGGAGAATAAACTCGTATGCGTATTAAATGGTTTTCCTTGATTAGGATTACAGGTTTACTACTGGTACTTTTGTACCACTTCTTTCAGACAATCTTTCCTGGAGGGTTCTTTGGGGTAGATGTCTTTTTCACTTTTTCAGGATTTTTAATCACTTCTCTCCTTTTAGAAGGATTTGGGAAGGCACGCCAGATTGATTTACTGGGTTTTTTTAAGAGACGGTTTTACCGCATCGTACCACCTGTGGTTCTGATGGTTTTGGTGACCATGCCCTTTACCCTCTTAGTTCGCCAAGACTATGTTGCTGGAATTGGCGGTCAGATTGCGGGAGTTTTTGGTTTTATGACCAACTTCTATGAGATGTTAACAGGGGGAAGTTACGAATCCCAGTTCATTCCGCATCTCTTTGTTCACAACTGGAGTCTAGCTGTTGAGGTTCACTACTACATCCTTTGGGGCTTGGCTGTTTGGTTCTTATCGAAACGTTCGAAATCTAGTAGCCAATTGAGAGGGATGGTCTTCCTCCTTTCTGCGGGAGCTTTCATCATTAGCTTTTTCTCCATGTTCATTGGTAGTCTCATGGCCAGTTCCTATTCATCTGTCTACTTTTCAAGTTTAACCCATGTCTATCCCTTCTTTTTAGGAAGCATTTTGGCGACAGTTGTGGGGGTTCGTCAGACGAGCGATTTAGTCAAGCAGTTTGACCGGATGTGGAATCTTCGTCAAAATCTCTTGGTATTTGCTGCGGGGCTTTTGGTGCTAGTGCTCTTGACTTTCTTTGTCAAGTTCACCTACCTGTTTGCGTACTTATTTGGCTTCTTGCTAGCAAGTTTAGCGGCCGTTGTCATGATTTTTGCCGCGCGTGTCTTGCATGAGAAAACGCCTGAGATACAAGAACCTCGGATAATTACATTTTTAGCAGATACCAGCTACGCGGTTTATCTCTTCCACTGGCCGTTCTATATTATCTTCTCTCAGTTGATGAGCAATCTGCCCGCTGTTATCCTGACAGTTATCTTTTCCTATTTCTTTGCTATCTTGTCCTTCTATATTATCGAGCCATTGATTGCTGGTAAGACCAATGCTTTAATACGGAAGCTTAGTCGATTACCTCATATTAAACCAATTAGTGCTAGTGGTGTTGGCATTCTTACTTTGCTTACCTTGATTATCATAGCTGTGGCTCCCCAAGTTGGAGCTTTTGAGACAGACTTGATGGTCAATGGTCTCAAACAAGCCCAGACCAATATAGGACAAACAAAGACCCTTGCTGAACAAGCCGAACTAAGTCGCCTAGGAATTTCTGAGGGAACAAGCCTGATAGGAGATTCGGTAGCCTTGCGTGCCAATACAGCCTTACAAGAGGCGCTTCCTGAAGCAAATATCAATGCCCAAGTTAGTCGAACGACTAAGCAAGCCAATGACATCATGCTCAATAATAGTCAGAACAAGGCACTGCTAAAAACAGTTGTCATTGCAACGGGTGTTAATAATCCTGAGGGTTACAAGAATGATTTAGACAGTATCGTTAACAATCTACCCAAAGGACACCATCTGATATTGGTGACACCTTATGAGGGAGACAAGAGCAAGGATACTTATACATCAGTAGAGCAGTATGCGGCTTATGCGCGAGAATTAGCTGAAAAGAATCCTTATGTGAGCATTGCTGACTGGAATAAGGTTGCTAAGGAGCACCCTGAAATCTGGGCTGGAACCGACCAAGTTCACTTTGGAAATGATAGTAACATGATTGAAGAAGGAGCTAAATTATATGCAGAGACGATTGCAGCTGCTGTTAAGGCTGCTCAAGAACTACCTGTGAAATCAAAATAAGATCAAAGAGTTGGAGAAATCCAGCTCTTTTAAAATATCTCCAGAAAATAGGTCTATACCATTTACAAATGAAAAAGAAAGGTTTATAATGTAATTGACATAATAAATTCTAGAATCAATCTATCAAGGAGGTTATCATTATGCCTAATTATATTAAAGCGGATCAGTTTTTCTACCCACACGGAGTTCGTCGTGGCGGTTACTTGGAACTTGTGGATGGTAAGTTTGGAAAGCATGTAGAAGAGATTCCTGAAGGTGCTGAGGTGATTGACTATACAGGCTACAGCATTGCTCCAGGACTTGTGGATACCCACATTCATGGATTTGGCGGTGTGGATGTCATGGACAATAACATCGAAGGAACCCTTCATACTATGAGTGAAGGATTGCTTAGCACGGGTGTCACCAGCTTCTTGCCAACCACTTTGACATCATCTTATGAGCAATTGCTCGCGGTAACAGAAAATATCGGTGCTCGTTATCAGGAAGCAAGTGGAGCCAAGATTCGTGGAATCTATTTTGAAGGGCCATATTTCACAGAGAAATACAAGGGAGCTCAAAACCCTGCCTACATGAAAGATCCTCGTATGGATGAGTTTCGTGCTTGGCAAAAAGCAGCCAATGGCCTGCTTAATAAAATTGCCCTTGCGCCAGAACGTGAAGGTGTAGAAGACTTTGTTCGCACGGTTACGGGTGAAGGTGTGACCGTTGCTCTTGGACATTCTAATGCGACCTTTGATGAGGCTAAAAAAGCAGTTGATGCTGGAGCAAGTGTTTGGGTACATGCCTACAATGGGATGCGTGGGTTGACTCACCGTGAACTAGGTATGGTGGGAGCTATGTATGAGTTGCCTCATACTTACGCTGAATTGATTTGTGACGGTCACCACGTAGATCCAAAGGCCTGTGACATTTTGCTCAAGCAAAAAGGAACTGAAAATATTGCCCTTATTACAGACTGTATGACAGCTGGTGGCTTGGAAGATGGAGACTACATGTTGGGAGAATTCCCGGTAGTGGTTGCCAATGGAACTGCTCGCCTCAAATCGACAGGCAATCTGGCAGGTTCTATCCTCAAACTCAAAGACGGTTTGAAAAATGTGGTCGAATGGGGCATTGCGAATCCGCATGAAGCAGTTATGATGGCAAGCTTTAACCCAGCAAAATCTGTTCACATCGATGATGTTTGTGGTCAAATCCGTGAAGGTTATGACGCTGACTTTATCGTGCTAGATAAAGATTTGGAATTGGTAGCAACCTACCTAGATGGTGTGAAACGTTATCAAGCCTAAGATGATAAAATGGGGGTCAGTAGAGGACTCCTATTTTTTTGATAGGCTGAAAAAGGTATTTAAAGAAGTCTTCCTAAAGTGAAAGGCAAGCAAAATTCTTTTCTTGAAATGAAAAATTAGTTATAATATACGATACAAAGGAAGTAGTAAGAATGTATCGTGTTATAGAAATGTATGGAGACTATGAACCGTGGTGGTTCATAGAAGGCTGGGAAGAAGATGTCATCATGAGTCAATCTTTTGACAAGTATTATGATGCTCTAAAATATTATAAGTTATGCTGGTTTGAGCTGGAAAAGAAGAATCCTCTTTACAAGAGTAGGAGTGATTTGATGACGATCTTTTGGGATCCTGCTGACCAGCGCTGGTGCGATGAGTGTGATGAGTATTTGCAGCAGTACCATTCTTTGGCACTTTTGCAGGATGGGCAAGTCATCCCCGATGAAAAGCTGCGTCCAGGCTATGAAAAACAAACAGGTCAAGAGAAGCATCGATCTTGCCGCATGAAATGGAGATAAAAAAGTAACTTTTTAAGTTGCTTTTTTTATTTTTTTGCGAATAGTTAGATAAGGAGGACGGTATGGTACAAGAAATTGCACAGAAAATTATTACTACTGCCAAGGAAAACGGGGCTCAGGATATCTATTTCATTCCCAAGGAAAAGTCCTACGAGCTTCACATGCGAGTTGGAGACGAGAGGCGTCTAGTTGACTCCTATGACTTTGAGGTTTTAGCTGCAGTGATTAGTCATTTCAAGTTTGTTGCAGGTATGAATGTAGGAGAAAAACGTCGCAGTCAGCTGGGCTCTTGCGATTACCAGTATGAGGAAAAGTTATCCTCTCTGCGTTTATCCACTGTAGGAGATTATCGGGGACATGAGAGTTTGGTCATTCGTTTGTTACACGATGAGGAGCAGAACCTGCATTTCTGGTTTCAGGATGTGAATGAACTGGGTAAGCAATACAGGCAAAGGGGTCTCTACCTTTTTGCAGGTCCAGTCGGAAGTGGCAAGACGACGCTGATGCACGAATTGGCCAAATCCCTTTTTAAGGGACAGCAGGTTATGTCCATCGAAGATCCTGTCGAGATCAAGCAGGAAGACATGCTCCAGTTGCAGTTGAATGAGGCGATTGGATTGACCTATGAAAATCTCATCAAACTGTCTCTCCGACATCGTCCAGACCTCTTGATTATCGGTGAAATTCGGGACAGTGAGACGGCGCGTGCGGTTGTCAGAGCCAGTTTGACAGGTGCGACAGTCTTTTCAACCATTCATGCTAAGAGTGTCCGAGGAGTTTATGAACGCCTTCTGGAGTTAGGTGTGACGGAGGAGGAACTAGCAGTTGTCCTACAAGGCGTCTGCTACCAGAGATTAATCGGGGGAGGAGGAATCGTTGACTTTGCAAACCAAAACTATCAAGACCACCAGCCAACTAGCTGGAATGAGCAGATTGACCAGCTTCTTAAAGATGGACATATCTCAACTCTTCAGGCTGAAACGGAAAAAATTAGCTACAGCTAAGCAGAAGAAAATCATCACCCTGTTTAACAACCTCTTTTCCAGTGGCTTTCATTTGGTAGAAATTATTTCTTTCTTGGGGAGAAGCGCCTTGCTGGAAAAGGACTATGTGGCCCAGATGCACCAGGGCTTGTCTCAGGGGAAATCTTTCTCAGAAATGATGGGGAGTTTAGGATTTTCAACTGCCATCGTCACCCAACTGTCACTGGCTGAGGTGCATGGAAATCTTCACCTGAGTTTGGGAAAGATAGAAGAATATTTGGATAATCTAGCCAAGGTCAAGAAAAAGTTAATTGAAGTGGCGACCTATCCTTTGATTTTACTGGGTTTTCTTCTCTTAATTATGCTGGGATTACGTAATTACTTGCTACCCCAACTAGATAGTAGCAACATTGCTACCCAAATCATTGGTAATCTGCCACAAATTTTTCTGGGCATGCTAGGGTTTGTTTCTGTACTTGCCCTGTTAGTCCTCACTTTCTATAAAAGAAGTTCTAAGATGCGCGTTTTTTCGATATTGGCAAAATTTCCCTTTCTGGGAATCTTTGTCCAGACCTATCTGACGGCCTATTATGCGCGTGAATGGGGCAATATGATTTCACAGGGAATGGAGCTGACGCAGATTTTTCAAATCATGCAGGAACAAGGTTCTCAGCTTTTTAAAGAAATCGGTCAAGATCTGGCTCAAGCTCTGCAAAATGGCCGTGAATTTTCTCAAACCATAGCGACCTATCCTTTCTTTAAAAAGGAGTTGAGTCTTATCATCGAGTATGGGGAAGTCAAATCCAAGCTGGGGAGTGAGTTGGAAATCTATGCTGAAAAAACTTGGGAAGCCTTTTTTACCCGAGTCAACCGCACCATGAATCTGGTGCAGCCACTGGTTTTTATCTTTGTGGCTCTGATTATCGTTTTACTTTATGCGGCAATACTCATGCCCATGTATCAAAATATGGAGGTAAATTTTTAAAATGAAAAAACTTATGACAAATTTGAAAAAAGCCAAGGTTCAAGCTTTCACTCTGGTAGAGATGTTGGTGGTCCTTTTAATTATCAGCGTACTTCTCTTGCTCTTTGTGCCCAATTTGACCAAGCAAAAGGATGCAGTGAATGACAAAGGGAAAGCTGCTGTTGTTAAGGTGGTGGAAAGTCAGGCAGAACTCTATAGTCTGGACAAGAATGAAGATGCTAGCCTAAGTAAATTACAGGCAGACGGTCGTATCACAGCTGAGCAAGCCAAAGCTTATAAAGACTACCATGCAAAACAAAAAACAAGTCAAACTGTTGCAGATTAAGGCCTTTACTATGCTTGAAAGTCTCTTGGTTTTGGGAGTTGTGAGTATCATTGCTTTGGGCTTGTCTGGTTCAGTTCAGTCCAGTTTTGCAGCAGTGGAAGAGCAAATATTTTTCATGGAATTTGAAGAACTATACCGTGAAACTCAAAAGCATAGTGTAGCTAGTCAACAAAAGACTAGCCTGAACTTAGACGGACAGACCATTAGCAATGGAAGTCAAAAAATAGTTGTTCCCAAGGGGATTCAAGCACCATCAGGACAAACGATTCACTTTGACCGAGCTGGGGGCAATTCGTCCCTGGCTAAGGTTGAATTTCAAACTAGCAAGGGAGCGATTCGCTATCAATTATATCTAGGAAATGGAAAAATTAAACGCATTAAGGAAACAAAAAATTAAGGCAGTGATTTTACTAGAAGCAGTAGTAGCTCTGGCCGTATTTGCCAGTATTGCAACTCTCCTCTTGGGGCAAATCCAACAAAATCGACGGTTAGAGACAGAAATTTTGCGAAAAGAGGAAGTCTTACGTGTGGCTAAGATGGCCTTACAGACGGGGCAAAATCAAGTAAAGGTCAATGGCGTGGATATTCAGGTGTTTGCTAGTGAAAAAGGATTGGAGGTCTACCATGGTTCAGAGAAATTGCTGGATCTTAAAGAACAGTAAGGTAAGAGCTTTCACTCTTTTAGAATCTCTGCTTGCCCTCATCGTCATTAGCGGTGGCTTGCTCCTCTTTCAAGCTATGAGTCAGCTCCTCATTTCAGAAGTTCGCTACCAGCAACAAAGCGAGCAAAAGGAGTGGCTCTTGTTTGTAGACCAGCTAGAGGCTGAATTAGAGCGTTCGCAGTTTGAAAAGGTGGAGGACAATCGCCTCTATGTGAAGCAAGATGGCAAGGACATCGCTATGGGGAAGTCCAAATCAGATGATTTTCGGAAAACTGATAGCAGTGGACGAGGTTACCAGCCAATGGTTTATGGCCTCAAATCAGCACAAATCACAGAGGAAAATCAATTGGTTCGCTTTCGTTTCCAATTTCAAAAAGGCTTAGAAAGGGAATTCATCTATCGTGTGGAAAAAGCAAAAAGTTAAGGCAGGAGTACTCCTATATGCAGTCACCATGGCAGCCATTTTTAGCCTTTTGTTGCAGTTTTATTTGAATCGGCAAGTCGCCCATCACAAAGACTTTACCCTAAACAAAGAAAAGTTGGTCGCTTTTGCCATGGCTAAACGAAGCAAAGATAAGTCTGAGCAAGAAAGTGGGGAACGAGTCTTTAATCTAGGAAAAGTCACTTATCAAAATACCAAAACAGGTTTTGCAACAAGTGTTCGTATGAATAAGAACAACTATGAATTTCTCTTTCCTTCAATGAAACCCAAGGAAAAGAAAACGGACCCTAAGGAACAATCATCTACCAACTCAAGTCAACAAACCAATCAGAAAGAAACAGACAATAAGGCAGACAAGAAAGGCAATTCCTAGGCAAATCAGCTTCTTTTTGTTAAACTAAAAGCATGAAACATGATTTTAATCACAAAGCAGAAACCTTTGATTCGCCCAAAAATATCTTTCTTGCAAACTTGGTTTGTCAGGCAGTTGAAAAACAGATTGCTCTTCTATTAGACAAGGAAATACTGGATTTTGGTGGTGGAACGGGTCTGTTAGCCTTACCCCTAGCCAAGCAGGCCAAGTCGGTTACCCTAGTAGACATCTCGGAGAAGATGCTGGAGCAAGCACGTTTGAAAGCAGAAGACCAAGAAATCAGGAATCTTCAACTCTTGGATCAGGATTTACTGGCAAATCCCTTGGGGCAGCAATTTGACCTGATTATTGTCAGTCGGGTTCTTCATCATATGCCTGATCTAGATGCGACTCTTGCCATGTTCCACCGTCATCTTAGGGAGAGGGGACAAGTTCTCATTGCTGATTTTGTCAAGACAGATGCCAACCACCACGGATTTGAGTTGGCTGAACTGGAAAACAAGCTTGCTCAATTTGGTTTTTCGAGCATTGACAGTCAGATTCTTTACAGTGCAGAAGGTCTTTTCCTAGGAAATTACGCAGAGCTCTTTTTAACAGTAGCTCAAAAATCACTCGCTGACTAAAGCAGTGATTTTTTCTCTTCAGATGGAAAAAAAGAGGGAATTTTGATAAGATAGGAATATGGATTTTGAAAAAATTGAACAAGCTTATACGTATTTACTAGAGAATGTCCAAGTCATCCAGAGTGATTTGGCGACCAACTTTTATGACGCCTTGGTAGAGCAAAACAGCATCTATCTGGATGGTGAGACCGAGCTAGAGCAGGTCAAGGAGAACAATCAAGCCCTTAAGCGCTTAGCCCTTCGCAAGGAAGAGTGGCTCAAGACCTACCAGTTTCTCTTGATGAAGGCAGGACAAACTGAGCCTTTGCAGGCCAATCACCAGTTTACGCCGGATGCCATTGCCCTCCTCTTGGTACTTATTGTGGAAGAGTTGCTGGATCAAGAGGAAATAAGCATCCTCGAAATGGGTTCTGGTATGGGAATTCTGGGTGCTACCTTCTTGACTTCTCTTGCTAAAAAAGTGGATTACTTGGGAGTCGAAGTGGATGATTTGCTGATTGATCTGGCGGCTAGTATGGCAGATGTAATCGGTTTGCAGGCAGGATTTGTTCAAGGCGATGCCGTTCGTCCGCAGATGCTTAAAGAAAGCGATGTGGTCATTAGCGATTTGCCTGTTGGCTATTATCCAGACGATGCCGTTGCATCTCGTTATCAAGTGGCTTCTAGTCAAGAACATACTTATGCCCATCATTTGCTGATGGAGCAAGGTCTCAAGTACCTTAAGTCAGATGGCTATGCTATTTTTCTAGCTCCGAGTGATTTATTGACCAGCCCTCAAAGTGATTTGTTAAAAGGGTGGCTCAAAGACGAAGTGAGTCTTGCTGCCATCATCACTCTGCCAGAGGATATTTTCTCAACGGTCAGTCAGGCTAAGAGCATTTTCGTTTTACAGAAGAAAACTGAACAGGAACTGCGACCTTTTGTCTATCCGCTAGAAAGTTTGCAAGATCCAGCTACACTAATGAAATTCAAAGAAAATTTTCAAAAATGGAGCAAAGGTACTGAAATATAAGGTAATTTTTGTTATAATAGTTGAAAACGCTTAAAAGAGGTATCATGTTATGACTAAAACAATTGCAATCAATGCAGGAAGCTCGAGTTTGAAATGGCAACTTTACCAAATGCCAGAAGAAACAGTATTGGCCAAAGGCTTGATTGAGCGTATTGGCTTGACGGATTCGATCTCAACTGTAAAATTTGACGGTCGTTCGGAACAACAAATTCTTGATATTGACGACCACACACAAGCTGTTAAAATTTTATTAGATGATCTGATTCGTTTTGACATCATCAAAGGTTATGATGAAATAACTGGTGTTGGGCACCGTGTTGTGGCTGGTGGTGAATATTTCAAAGAGTCAACCTTGGTAGAGGGAGATGTTTTAGAAAAGGTTGAAGAGTTGGGACTTTTGGCTCCTCTTCACAACCCAGCCAACGCAGCAGGAATTCGCGCATTTAAGGAATTACTTCCAGATATTACCAGCGTTGTTGTTTTTGATACTTCATTCCACACAACCATGCCGGAAAAAGCCTATCGCTATCCTCTTCCAAATAAATACTATACTGAAAATAAAGTTCGTAAGTATGGAGCACATGGGACAAGTCATCAGTTTGTAGCAGGAGAAGCAGCTAAAATTTTAGGTCGACCATTAGAAGATTTGAAATTAATTACTTGCCATATCGGTAATGGCGCTTCTATTACAGCTGTCAGCGGTGGCAAGTCTGTGGACACTTCTATGGGCTTCACTCCGCTTGGTGGTATTATGATGGGAACACGTACAGGGGATATTGACCCAGCTATCATTCCCTATTTAATGCAATATACAGAGGATTTCAACACGCCAGAGGATATCAGTCGAATCCTAAATCGTGAGTCTGGACTTTTGGGTGTTTCTGAAAAGTCAAGTGACATGCGTGATGTTATGGCTGCAGTAAAAGCAGGAGACCATAATGCGACCTTGGCCTACGAGATGTATATTGACCGTATTCAAAAGCATATCGGTCAGTATTTGGCAGTCCTAAATGGTGCAGATGCGATCATTTTCACAGCAGGTGTTGGTGAGAATGCCTCAGATGTACGTGGAGATGTTATTTCAGGGATTTCTTGGTTTGGATGTGATGTGGATCCAGAAAAGAACGTCTTTGGCGTGACTGGAGATATCTCAACTGATGTAGCGAAAATCCGTGTCTTGGTAATCCCTACAGATGAGGAATTAGTGATTGCACGTGATGTTGAACGATTCAAAAAATAACTAAAATAAGAAATAATGTACATGTAAAAAGAGTTGGAGAGTTTGCTCTCCAGCTTTTTTGCTTGGAAAAATCTCGAAAACCTTGCTGTTATTGGCTTTTTCGAAAAATATGGTATAATAGTAGTAATTTAATAGATGGAGTTGAGTTTTGAAGAAAAACTTTCGTGTAAAAAGAGAGAAAGATTTTAAGGAGATTTTTCAATATGGGACAAGTTTTGCCAATCGAAAATTTGTTGTCTACCAATTGGAAAACCAGCAAAACCACTTTCGAGTAGGACTGTCCGTCAGCAAAAAGCTGGGGAATGCGGTTACCCGAAATCAGATTAAGAGGCGAATCCGACACATTTTGCTAAATGTAAGGGAGCATTTGGCTGATAACGTTGATTTTATCGTGATTGCTCGAAAAGGGGTTGAAAGCTTGGATTATGCAGAGATGGAGAAAAATCTACTCCACGTATTAAAGTTATCAAAGATTTACCGGGAAGGAATTAGGAGTGAAAAAGAAACTACAGTTGACTAGTCTACTGAGCTTGTCCCTATTTGTCATGGCAGCTTGTGGGACAAGCGATGTTACAGCGGATACTACAGATATATGGAGTAAATTTGTCTATTTTTTTGCTGAAATCATCCGCTTTTTGTCCTTTGACATTAGTATCGGAGTGGGGATTATCCTCTTTACAATCCTGATTCGTACGATTCTATTGCCAGTCTTTCAGACTCAGATGGTGGCCTCTAGAAAAATGCAAGAGGCTCAACCACGCATCAAGGCACTGCAAGAACAATATCCAGGTCGTGATATGGAAAGTAGAACCAAGCTAGATCAGGAGATGCGGAAGGTCTATAAAGAATTGGGGGTCAAGCACTCGTCTTCTCTCTGGCCGATTTTGATTCAAATGCCAGTCCTCTTGGCTTTGTTCCAAGCCTTGACTCGAGTAGACTTTTTGAAAACAGGGCACTTTTTGTGGGTGAACCTTGGGGGAGTAGACACAAGCTTTATCCTTCCGATTTTGGCGGCAGCCTTTACTTTCTTGAGCAGTTGGTTATCAAATAAGGCTTTACCTGAAAGAAGTGGAGCAATGACAGGGATGATGTACGGGATGCCGGTACTGATCTTTATCTTTGCCATCTCTGCGCCTAGTGGAGTTGCCCTGTACTGGGCAGTATCCAATGCTTATCAAGTTTTGCAAACCTATTTCTTGAATAATCCTTTCAAGATGATTGCAGCGCGCGAGGCGGAATTACAAGCTAAAAAAGATTTAGAAAATAGAAAAAGAAAAGCCAAGAAAAAGGCTCAGAAAATGAAGTAATAAGGAGGAATCTGGTTATGGTGTTATATACGGGTTCAACAGTTGAAGAAGCAATTCAAAAGGGATTGAAAGAATTAGGTCTTCCTCGAATGAAGACTCATATAAAGGTTGTGTCCAAAGAGAAGAAAGGTTTTTTAGGCTTATTTGGGAAAAAACCAGCTCAAGTTGATATTGAGGCGATTAGTGAGACGACTGTGATTAAGGCCAATCAACAAGCCGTAAAAGGTGTTCCGAAAGAAATCAATGAACAAAACGAACCTGTTAAGACAGTAACAGAGGCGACAGTTGATCTCGGCCATGTTGTTGAGGCGATTAAAAAAATCGAAGAGGAAGGTCAGGGTGTTTCTGATGAAATCAAGGCTGAAATCTTGAAAAATGAGAAACATGCTAGCACTATTCTTGAAGAGACTGGGCATATTGAAATTTTAAATGAGTTGCAAATAGAAGAAGCTAGAACAGAAGCGTCAACAGAGGCCAAAGAACTTGTAGATGAGCAAGAGAAGAAAAAAAGTCAGTCCCTAGAAGATTTAGGTTTAAAAGTTGAACAGAGCTATGATATTGAACAAGTAGCGACAGAAGTAACTGATTATGTTCAAACAATTTTGGATGATATAGATGTTGAAGGTGTCATTTCAAGCGATTATAATCGCCGCATTATCAACCTGCAAATTGATACCAATGAACCAGGTCGTATTATCGGCTATCATGGAAAAGTTTTAAAGGCCCTTCAACTCTTGGCACAAAATTATCTTTATAATCGCTATTCAAGAACTTTCTACATTACGATTAACGTCAATGATTATGTTGAACACCGTGCAGAAGTCTTGCAAACCTACGCTCAAAAATTGGCGACTCGCGTTTTAGAAGAAGGTCGTAGCCAACAAACCGATCCGATGTCAAATAGTGAACGCAAGATTATCCATCGCATTATTTCACGCATGGATGGCGTGACTAGCTATTCTGAGGGTGATGAGCCAAATCGCTATGTTGTTGTGGATACGGAATAAACAAAATCAGGCTTGACCTGATTTTTTGTTAGAAAAAAGGAGAAGAGACAGATGATGGAAACCATCAAAAACTACCTATCTTACGTGGGAATCCAGTATCGTAATCCAGATAAGGCTGGAGATGAACAAAAGAAGATGCTGGAATTGCGCCACAAGGGCCAGAAGGCTCGTAAGGCTTTTACAAATCTAGCCAAGACCTTCCAAGCAAGTCATCCAGAATGGCACCTACAACAGACTAGTCAGTGGATGAATCAAGCGCAACGCTTGCGACCACATTTCTGGGTCTATCTACAGAGAGAGGGGCGGGTAACAGAACCCATGTTGGCGCTGCGTTTGTATGGAGCACCTACTGACTTTGGAATTTCCTTAGAAGTCAGTTTCATCGAGCGTAAGAAGGATGAGCAGACGCTGAGTAAACAAGCCAAGATTTTAGATATTCCACCAGTAGAAGGTGTTTATTACTTAGTCTACTCAAATGGGGAAAGTCATAAGATGGAGGCTACTGAGGAGAATCGTTGTACTTTACGTAAGAGGGTGAGAAGTCAGGAAGTCCGAAAAGTTTTGGTCAAGGTAGATGTTTCCCTCATTGAAAATCAGTCAGTAGAAGCAATATTGGAGAAGCTAGAAGATGCTTATGAGCGCTTGCTTCCCTATTATCAGGCGACTAGAGAGTAGAAAATAGGAGACTTATCGAGCATCGAATTGTTTGATTGCTATTCTATGCATTTTTTCATATAATAGTAAAATAGGATGTGTGATTTATTGATCACCTCAAAGAGAAAGGAAATTCTATGTCAAATCTATCTGTTAATGCAATTCGTTTCCTAGGAATTGACGCTATCAACAAAGCCAACTCAGGTCACCCAGGGGTGGTTATGGGAGCAGCTCCGATGGCTTATAGCCTCTTTACAAAACAACTTCGCATCAATCCAGCACAACCAAACTGGATTAACCGTGATCGTTTTATTCTTTCAGCAGGCCATGGTTCAATGCTTCTTTATGCCCTTCTTCACCTTTCTGGTTTTGAAGATGTCAGCATGGATGAGGTCAAGAACTTCCGTCAATGGGGTTCCAAAACACCAGGTCACCCAGAATTTGGGCACACAGCAGGGGTTGATGCTACAACAGGTCCTCTAGGACAAGGGATTTCTACTGCTACTGGTTTTGCCCAAGCAGAACGTTTCCTAGCAGCAAAATACAATCGCGAAGGCTACAATCTCTTTGATCACTACACTTATGTGATTTGTGGAGATGGTGACTTGATGGAAGGTGTCTCAAGTGAGGCGGCTTCATACGCAGGCTTGCAAAAACTAGACAAGTTGGTTGTCCTTTATGATTCAAATGACATCAACTTGGATGGTGAAACAAAGGATTCCTTTACTGAAAGTGTTCGTGACCGTTACAATGCCTACGGTTGGCATACAGCCTTGGTTGAAGATGGAACAGACTTGGAAGCAATCCATGCTGCTATCGAAGTAGCTAAAGCTTCAGGCAAACCATCTTTGATTGAAGTGAAGACGGTTATTGGATACGGTTCTCCAAATAAACAAGGAACCAATGCGGTACACGGTGCTCCTCTTGGGGCAGATGAAACTGCGGCTACTCGCCAAGCCCTTGGTTGGGGCTATGAACCATTTGAAATTCCAGAGCAAGTTTATGCTGATTTCAAAGAAAATGTTGCAGATCGTGGCGCATCAGCTTATCAAGCTTGGACAAAACTAGTTGCTGATTATAAAGAAGCTTATCCCGAACTTGCAGCAGAAGTAGAAGCCATCATCGACGGACGTGATCCAGTTGAAGTGACTCCAGCAGACTTCCCAGCCTTAGAAAATGGATTTTCTCAAGCAACTCGTAACTCGAGTCAGGATGCCTTGAATGTTGTAGCAGCTAAGCTACCAACCTTCCTAGGTGGGTCAGCTGACCTCGCTCACTCAAACATGACTTATATCAATACTGATGGACTTCAAGACGATGCCAATCGCTTGAACCGCAACATTCAGTTTGGTGTTCGTGAATTTGCAATGGGAACCATCTTGAACGGGATGGCTCTTCATGGTGGACTTCGTGTTTATGGTGGAACTTTCTTTGTCTTCTCTGACTATGTGAAGGCAGCTGTCCGCTTGTCAGCCTTGCAAGGACTTCCTGTGACGTATGTCTTTACCCACGATTCGATCGCAGTTGGTGAAGATGGTCCAACTCACGAACCAGTTGAACACTTAGCCGGTCTTCGTGCTATGCCAAATCTAAATGTTTTCCGCCCAGCAGATGCGCGTGAAACGCAAGCAGTTTGGTACCTTGCTGTGACAAGCGAAAAAACACCAACTGCCCTTGTCTTGACACGTCAAAACTTGACTGTTGAAGAAGGGACAGACTTTGACAAAGTTGCAAAAGGTGCCTATGTTGTCTATGAAAATGCAGCTGACTTTGATACGATCTTGATTGCAACAGGTTCAGAGGTGAATTTGGCGGTCGCAGCTGCCAAAGAATTGACTAGTCAAGGCGCAAAAGTCCGTGTAGTTAGCATGCCATCTACAGATGTCTTTGACGCACAAGATGCAGCTTACAAGGAAGAAATCCTTCCAAATGCAGTCCGCCGTCGTGTTGCAGTCGAAATGGGTGCAACTCAAAACTGGTACAAATATGTTGGTCTTGATGGTGCAGTTCTCGGTATTGATACCTTTGGAGCATCTGCCCCAGCACCAAAAGTATTGGCAGAGTATGGATTTACTGTGGAAAATCTAGTCAAAATCGTTCAAAACTTGAAATAATCGCAGAAATCAGAGTGAAGACTCTGATTTTTTATTGGCATAAAAGCAAGGCACAACCTTGTAAAAATAGGTGAAATTTGATATAGTAGTTTTATCTGAATTACAAAGGAGAAAATACTATGGAAAATATTAGTCCAAATTTAACATTTGTGATCATGCTTGTAGGTATGTTTGCCTTGATGTTCTTTATGCAACGTTCTCAAAAGAAACAAGCACAAAAGCGTATGGAAAGCTTGAACAAGCTTCAAAAAGGCTATGAAGTCATTACAATCGGTGGACTTTACGGAACAGTGGATGAAGTAGATACTGAGAAAGGTACAATCGTACTTGACGTAGATGGGGTTTATTTGACTTTTGAATTAGCTGCTATCAAGACAGTGTTGCCCCTCAAAGAAGCTGTGACACCAGAAGGAACAGTTATCGACGAAAGTGGAGCAATTGAAGAATAAAACGGGATCCTATCACTCCCGTTTTTCTATGATATAAGAGGAAAAGGGATGAAAAAAATAGTATTTGTGTGCTTAGGAAATATTTGCCGCAGCCCTATGGCAGAGTTTGTGATGAAGTCCATGACGAGCGATTACCAAGTCGAGAGTCGTGCAACTTCATCTTGGGAGCACGGCAATCCAATTCATAGGGGAACGCAAGGTATTTTTCTTAGATATCAGATTCCTTATGACAAAGACAAAACATCGCTTCAGATTGGCAGAGAAGACTTTGAGTCGTTTGATTATATTATCGGGATGGATGCTTCAAACGTTTCAGATCTGCGTCAAATGTGTCCTCAGGAATTCCAGCATAAAATCTACTCTTTTGCGTCTGAAAGTGTTCCAGACCCTTGGTATACAGGAGATTTTGGGGAAACTTATGCTCGGATTATAAGTGGATGTCAAAACTGGCTAGATCGATTAGAAAATGAGAGTGACAATGGAAAAGCTTAAAGAAATCTTTGAAAAATATCGAGTTTATCTAACTCGCCCGCGTATAGAGATTGCAACAGTCCTTCTAATCGCTATCTGTGCTGTGTCAGTTTTTCTATTAAATACACCAAAAAAGGGTGTACTGACACTTGATAATGGAGCGCTTGTTTATGATGGAACCTTGGTAAGAGGAAAGATGAATGGTCAGGGGACCATGACTTTTGAAAATGGAGACCAATATACGGGTGATTTCAATAATGGAGCCTTTAATGGAAAAGGGATTTTCCAATCAAAATCTGGCTGGAAATACGAAGGCGATTTTGTAAACGGCCAGGCTGAAGGTCAAGGGAAGTTGACGACAGAACAAGAAGTTGTCTATGAAGGAACCTTTAAACAAGGCGTATTTCAACAAAAACAGTAGCCTCCTGATTAGGAGGTTTCGTTAGAACAATTAAGTAAGCGCTTACTTGCAAGTTTATCTATTTCCAAGAGCTTCTTACAAGGAATTTGTGAAATAAAAAATATTTGATGGAAAAATCACAATCTTCCGACAAGAAAGCCTGCACATAAAGAATATAAAAAAATTTCACAAGAAATCAAAAAAACTTTGTGAAATGTATATGAAACTGTTTACAAAACAGAAAGAATGCGTTATAATAAACTTGTGAAAAAATTAACAAAGGATTAAATCCTTGAAAGCTATGGAGGAAAATATGGCTGATAAAAAAACTGTAACACCTGAGGAAAAGAAACTCGCAGCTGAAAAGCACGTTGATGAGTTGGTACAAAAAGCCTTGGTCGCGCTCGAAGAAATGCGCAAGTTAGACCAAGAGCAAGTAGACTACATCGTAGCGAAAGCTTCTGTTGCAGCTCTAGATGCTCACGGAGAGTTGGCGCTTCATGCTCATGAAGAAACAGGCCGTGGAGTTTTTGAGGACAAGGCGACTAAAAACCTATTTGCCTGTGAGCACGTGGTAAACAACATGCGTCATACCAAGACTGTTGGTGTCATTGAAGAAGATGATGTAACAGGTTTGACGCTTATCGCTGAACCAGTTGGTGTTGTTTGTGGGATTACTCCGACAACAAACCCTACTTCAACTGCAATCTTTAAATCCTTGATTTCATTGAAGACTCGTAACCCTATCGTCTTTGCCTTCCACCCATCAGCTCAAGAATCATCAGCTCATGCAGCTCAAATCGTGCGCGATGCAGCAATTGCAGCAGGTGCTCCTGAGAACTGTGTCCAATGGATTACTCAACCATCTATGGAAGCAACTAGCGCTCTTATGAATCACGAGGGCATTGCGACAATCCTTGCAACTGGTGGTAATGCCATGGTTAAGGCGGCTTACTCATGTGGGAAGCCAGCACTTGGGGTAGGTGCCGGAAACGTACCAGCTTATGTTGAAAAATCAGCAAATATCCGCCAGGCTGCTCACGATATCGTAATGTCTAAATCATTTGATAACGGTATGGTCTGTGCATCTGAACAAGCTGTAATTATTGATAAAGAAATTTACGATGAATTTGTAGAAGAATTCAAGTCTTACCACACTTACTTTGTAAACAAAAAAGAAAAAGCCCTTCTTGAAGAGTTCTGCTTTGGAGTAAAAGCCAACAGCAAAAACTGTGCTGGTGCAAAATTGAATGCTGACATCGTTGGAAAACCAGCGGCTTGGATTGCAGAACAAGCAGGATTTACAGTTCCAGAAGGGACAAACATTCTTGCTGCGGAATGTAAAGAAGTTGGTGAAAAAGAACCATTGACTCGTGAGAAATTATCACCAGTTATTGCAGTTTTGAAATCTGAAAGCCGTGAAGACGGAATTAACAAAGCACGCCAAATGGTTGAATTCAACGGTCTTGGTCACTCAGCAGCTATCCATACAGCTGACGAAGAATTGACTAAAGAATTTGGTAAAGCTGTTAAAGCTATTCGTGTTATCTGTAACTCACCTTCTACTTTTGGAGGTATTGGGGACGTTTATAACGCCTTCTTACCATCGTTGACACTTGGATGTGGTTCTTACGGACGCAACTCAGTTGGGGATAACGTCAGCGCCATCAACCTCTTAAACATCAAAAAAGTCGGAAGACGGAGAAATAACATGCAATGGATGAAACTTCCTTCAAAAACATACTTTGAACGTGATTCAATTCAATACCTTCAAAAATGTCGTGACGTTGAACGTGTCATGATCGTTACAGACCACGCTATGGTGGAACTTGGTTTCCTAGATCGTATCATCGAACAACTCGATCTTCGTCGTAATAAGGTTGTTTACCAAATCTTTGCAGATGTAGAACCAGATCCAGATATCACAACCGTTGAGCGTGGTACTGAAATCATGCGTGCCTTTAAGCCAGATACAATCATCGCTCTTGGTGGTGGCTCACCAATGGATGCTGCGAAAGTAATGTGGCTCTTCTATGAGCAACCAGAAGTAGACTTCCGTGACCTTGTTCAAAAATTCATGGATATCCGTAAACGTGCCTTCAAGTTCCCATTGCTTGGTAAGAAGACTAAGTTTATCGCAATTCCTACGACATCTGGTACAGGTTCAGAAGTAACACCGTTTGCCGTTATCTCTGATAAAGCCAACAACCGTAAATACCCAATCGCTGACTACTCATTGACACCAACTGTGGCAATCGTAGACCCTGCTTTGGTATTGACAGTTCCAGGATTTGTTGCTGCTGATACTGGTATGGATGTATTGACTCACGCAACTGAAGCATATGTGTCACAAATGGCTAGCGACTACACCGACGGACTTGCTCTTCAAGCAATCAAACTTGTATTCGAAAATCTTGAAAGCTCAGTTAAGAATGCAGATTTCCATTCACGTGAAAAAATGCATAACGCTTCCACAATCGCTGGTATGGCCTTTGCCAATGCCTTCCTAGGTATTTCTCACTCAATGGCTCATAAGATTGGTGCGCAATTCCACACTATCCACGGTCGTACCAATGCTATCTTGCTTCCATACGTAATCCGCTACAATGGTACACGTCCAGCTAAGACAGCGACATGGCCTAAATACAACTACTACCGTGCTGATGAAAAATACCAAGATATTGCTCGTATGCTTGGCTTACCAGCTTCTACTCCAGAAGAAGGTGTAGAATCTTACGCAAAAGCTGTTTATGAACTTGGTGAGCGCGTAGGTATCCAAATGAACTTCAAAGCTCAAGGAATCGACGAAAAAGAATGGAAGAAACATTCACGTGAATTAGCCTTCCTTGCCTATGAAGACCAATGTTCACCTGCTAACCCACGCCTTCCAATGGTTGACCATATGCAAGAAATTATTGAAGATTCTTACTACGGTTACAAAGAACGTCCAGGACGTCGTAAATAATCGTTTATCAGCCTAGAGACAGGAAATATCCTGTCTCTTTTTATAGTCCTATTTCTGAAGTCAGAGTTGAACTATGAGAAGAGAAGGTTATGCGGATAGGATAGAAGAACCTAGAAATAAAAGTCTAGGGGAATGAAGGAACTTGAAAAGTAGAAAAGCAAGAGAGAAAATCAACGCCCATACTTGCAATTCTACTTAAATAGTTATATAATAATAATGTTGAAAGGTGATTTGTAGTGATTCAAGTTACTCTTTTCACAATAAAAATTTCATGATTTTCATAAGGAGGAAATCACTAATGGTAGTTAAAGTTGGTATTAACGGTTTCGGACGTATCGGTCGTCTTGCTTTCCGCCGTATCCAAAACGTAGAAGGTGTTGAAGTTACTCGCATCAACGACCTTACAGATCCAGTTATGCTTGCACACTTGTTGAAATACGACACAACTCAAGGTCGTTTCGACGGTACTGTAGAAGTTAAAGAAGGTGGATTCGAAGTTAACGGTAAATTCGTTAAAGTTTCTGCTGAACGTGATCCAGAACAAATCGACTGGGCTACTGACGGTGTAGAAATCGTTCTTGAAGCAACTGGTTTCTTTGCTAAGAAAGATGCAGCTGAAAAACACCTTAAAGGTGGAGCTAAGAAAGTTGTTATCACTGCTCCTGGTGGAAACGATGTTAAAACAATCGTATTTAACACTAACCACGACGTTCTTGACGGTACTGAAACAGTTATCTCAGGTGCTTCATGTACTACAAACTGCTTGGCTCCAATGGCTAAAGCTCTTCAAGACAACTTCGGTGTTGTAGAAGGATTGATGACTACTATCCACGCTTACACTGGTGACCAAATGATCCTTGACGGACCACACCGTGGTGGTGACCTTCGCCGTGCTCGCGCTGGTGCTGCAAACATCGTTCCTAACTCAACTGGTGCTGCTAAAGCTATCGGTCTTGTAATCCCAGAATTGAACGGTAAACTTGACGGATCTGCACAACGCGTTCCAACTCCAACTGGATCAGTTACTGAATTGGTAGCTGTTCTTGAAAAGAACGTTACTGTTGATGAAGTGAACGCAGCTATGAAAGCAGCTTCAAACGAATCATACGGTTATACAGAAGATCCAATCGTATCTTCAGATATCGTAGGTATGTCTTACGGTTCATTGTTTGATGCAACTCAAACTAAAGTTCTTGATGTTGACGGTAAACAATTGGTTAAAGTTGTATCATGGTACGACAATGAAATGTCATATACTGCACAACTTGTACGTACTCTTGAATACTTCGCGAAAATCGCTAAATAATTTTTGAGTCAATAAAAGCAAGGCCTTTGAACTGCACCCCAAAAGTTAGACAGAAAAAATCTAACTTTTGGGGTGTTTTATTATGAAATTGAGTTATGAGGATAAAGTTCAGATCTATGAACTTAGAAAACAAGGATATAGCTTAGAGCAACTTTCAAATAAGTTTGGGATAAACAATTCTAATCTTAGGTACATGAT
>NZ_QEWJ01000018.1 GCF_004127215.1 Streptococcus oralis
ATCATGTACCTAAGATTAGAATTGTTTATCCCAAACTTATTTGAAAGTTGCTCTAAGCTATATCCTTGTTTTCTAAGTTCATAGATCTGAACTTTATCCTCATAACTCAATTTCATAATAAAACACCCCAAAAGTTAGATTTTTTCTGTCTAACTTTTGGGGTGCAGTTCAAATCTAAGCTTTTTGAATCTTAGAAGCGGATTGCTTCACGTGTTTTTTCATAAGAAGCGACGAATCGATTTGTGACTCCTGGTTCTGCAACTTCCAAGGCTTGAGAAATTTTCTCAAATGAAGTTTGGTAGTCAAAGTCTCTTTCAAAAATTTCAAGCGCTTCGTTGAAAGCCTCTTGGATACGTTCATCAAATGAACGGTAACGGTTTGAGTATTGCAAAAGTTGTTCTGTCAAGGTTGCATATTGAACGATATTGTAGGTTTCTGTTTCCAAAGCCTCCATATCATTTGTAGCAATCTCAAGAATGCGATTGACTGATTCAATATTTACTCGGTTCTGTTCCAATTCAGCCATCAAATCTTCTATATTGTTACTTGTTGTAAAGAAGAGTTTCAAGAAACTTTGAGGAATACCTGGTAGGTTTCTCTTTTCCATATAGCGTTTAATAGTATGCAATCGATTTACATAGACATTAGCCTTTTGACGGGCATTCAAATCATCTTTTTCGATTTGCGCTAGATGCTCACTAACAGAGATTTGTTCATCTTCGATATCTTTTAGAGTGTTTTGAAGTTCTTGCAACTGCTCCTCTAAAATAGAATATGCTTGACTTGGCTCAGCTTGGTCTTCAATCACTTCCATGATTCGTACTTCAAGCTCTGATAATTCGGCATGAAGACGACGAACATGATTTCCATAACTCTCTGGAAGGAGATATGTTTTAGTTAGACGCTCAATATCCTGAGCAAGAACTTGATTATTCTCCTTCATATGGTTGAGATAAGTTGGTAAGGTTTCAAGTAAACCTTCCACTACCTTTTGAGATGCTACCTCACGTGAGAAGATAGCATAAAGCGCATTGATTTCTTCTTGGATTTGCGTATTTTCATACTCCGCATTATCCAACTCCAAGCGTTTAATATTTTCTTGATTTTTCTTCAAGGATTCATGCAAAATTTGGAAACGAGATTCGATGTCCGTCTCGATAAAATGATAATTAACTCCCAACAACTTACGGTAACCTTCTTCAAGATCTTCCAATTGCTCTGGAAGTTCCTTTGATAAGGTTGTTACAAGGCTTGGAACACGCTCAACCATATGTGTCAAAGCAAGAATATGATTTTCAGTATCATCTAAAATACCAGCAGCTTCAACTGGATCACCTGATGAGTTCAAGGTAACAAATTGAGAGAATTCCGATTGAATCATCTCCAATTGCTTCTCAATTTCAGGTAGCGCCTCACCATACTGTTCTGAATTTTCTGCTACCGTATGTTGTAGACTTTCAAATAAGTCCAAAGCGTGCAGAACACGTCCACTATTTTTAGATTCTTGTTTTTCAAGTTCTGAAAGAGCGTCGCGAATGGCAACAATGTCTTCTTCAATCAAGCCAATTTGGCTTTCAATTTGATCGATCTTATGTGCTGCTTTGAAAAATCGAAAAGAATTATTATACCCTTCTGCTTCGAACAAATTGTTTTCAATATCAGCAAAAGAATTGAGCGATAAATCAACCCATTTTTGGTTCCACTCACGGAAGGTTACTTGGCTTTGACCAATCAAATGCATGTTTTTAACCGCTTCAACCTCGTCATTTACTGGAAGGTTGTAGAGTTCTTCTTTTTTTTCTTCGAGGGCTGCTAATCTACCCTCATTTCGTTTTCGGAGAAAAACAGCTACTCCATATGCTAGAATCAAAATGACTGCAATCGCAACCATTAGATAAATTAGTTGTCCATTAGACATATCAAACTCCTTTTATACTAGAAACAATCGTATTGATTATATCATATTTTTTATGTCATGGGAACTATTTCCCACATTTTTAGACGTCAAGCGTACTGTAAACAGCATTTTCTTCGATAAATTCACGGCGAGGTTCAACTCGATCACCCATTAACATATCAAAGATTTTATCGGCTTCTGCTGCATCATCTACTGAAACACGTGCCATCAAGCGATGTTCTGGATCCATAGTGGTTTCCCACAGTTGGTGGTCGTCCATTTCTCCCAGACCTTTATAACGTTGGATGGTTGGTTTTGAGCGCCCTTCACTATGACGTGCTAAGGCTTCTTGGAGTTTAATTTCTTGATCCGCACCTGGCTGGATGTATTCTTTAATCTCACTTCCAACTTTTACTCCGTAGATTGGCGGTTGGGCAATATAGACATATCCAGCTTCTAGAATTGGTTTCATGTAGCGGTAAATCAGGGTCAAAAGGAGGGTCCGAATGTGGGCTCCATCGACATCAGCATCGGTCATCAAAACAAGCTTTTGGTAACGAGCTTTAGTGACATCAAATTCTGCTCCAAAACCTGTTCCCATAGCTGTGAAAAGGCTTCGAATTTCTTCGTTAGCAAGAATTTTATCCATGCTAGCTTTTTCAACGTTCAAGATTTTACCACGAATTGGCAGGATAGCTTGGAATTCACGATTTCGACCAGATTTAGCTGATCCACCAGCTGAGTCTCCCTCAACGATGAAGAGTTCTGTTTCAGCAGGGTTGTTTGAAGAACAGTCTGCTAGTTTTCCTGGTAAATTGGAAATTTCCAAGCCAGATTTCTTGCGAGTGACTTCACGCGCACGCTTGGCAGCTACACGAGCCTTGGCAGCTAAAATCCCTTTTTCTACGATGCGCTTGGCAATCTGAGGATTCTCCATGAGGAAATCAGAGAAGGCATCGCTAAAGAGACGGTTGGTGATCTTAACTACTTCACTATTTCCCAATTTAGTCTTGGTTTGTCCTTCAAACTGCGGATTTGGATGCTTGACAGAGATAACAGCAGTCAAACCTTCACGAACATCTTCCCCTGTCAGGTTGTCTTCATTGTCTTTTAGCAGTTTATTCTTACGGGCATAATCGTTGATAACACGCGTCAGTGCTGTACGGAAACCTTGCTCATGTGTTCCACCTTCATGGGTATGAATATTATTGGCGAAACTCATGACGTTTTCGTGGTAACCAGTTGTGTACTGCATAGCTACTTCAACTGTGATATCATCCATCTCACCGTCTGTGTAGATTGGCGTATCAAAGATAACATCCTTGTTCTCATTGATATATTCAACGTAGCTAGCAATCCCACCTTCATAGTGATAATGTTTGGTTTGTTCGAGACCTTCACGCCTATCTGTGATTGAAATTCGAAGTCCTCGGTTCAAAAAGGCTAATTCTTGAATACGTTTGTTTAATTTGTCAAAGTCAAAAGTCGTTGTTTCTGTAAAAATCTCTGGATCCGGCGTGAAGTGAACTGTTGTTCCAGTTTTATCCGTACCTCCAACGACCTCAAGATCAGCAACAACATGACCACGACGGTATTCTTGGTAATGAATCTTACCGTTTTTGTGAACATGAACGTCTAGTTGCGTTGAGAGGGCATTTACTACTGATGAACCCACACCGTGAAGACCACCTGATACCTTATATCCGCCACCGCCAAATTTTCCTCCAGCGTGAAGAACCGTAAAGACTGTCTCAACAGCAGGACGTCCCGTCTTTTCCTGAATGTCAACAGGAATTCCGCGACCGTCATCCACAACGGTAATAGAATCATCAGGTTCGATAAAGACTTGGATATGACTGGCAAATCCAGCCAAGGCTTCGTCAATAGAGTTATCAACAATTTCCCAGACTAGATGGTGAAGACCTTCTTTTGAAGTCGACCCAATATACATACCTGGGCGCATACGAACGGCTTCAAGCCCTTCTAAAACTTGAATTTGACTGGCATCATAATCCTGTGCCTGTTGGTTTTTGATTTCTTCTGTCATTTTTTTCCTTTTTCTTACATGTCTATTGCTCGTCTCAATGTTGCAACATTGTCAAAAAGATAGGCATCTAAGCCTGCAGCTTTACCTGCTTCTACATCAATGTTCCTATCTCCAATGGCCAAACCTGATGAGATATGATATTTATCACGTAAATAAATCATGGACTCAGGATCTGGTTTTCGTTTAAAACCGGAACTGGCAGTCACTACTTCTGTGAAGTAGTTGGCTATCCGGGTCTTAGAAAGAAGTTCCAGAACTTGGTCATTTCGATGAGAAACCAAGAAATGGCGACCACCCTTGTCAGAGATATCTTTGAGTAACTCTGGAATTCCCTCAAACAGAACTGGATGCTCTAGCTCACGTGCTTCATTTTCTTTGTAGTTCTCTAAAAAATCCTCGATATCTGGGGCAAACTTCTCAATGGCAAAAGCTGTCGAAACCTTCAAGGCTTCGTAAACACGGTCGTGTTCTTGCTCTATTCCGTATTGGGCCAAGGTTTCTACAAAGGCTGCTGTAGAAGTCTCGTAATTATCCAATAGGGTGCCACCTAAATCCCATATGTAGTCGTGATATTTCATACCCTTCATTATACCATTTTTTTATGAAAAAAGCGATGATTTCCTAGATTTTTCCAAGCAAAAACGAGAGCCGAACTCTCGTTTTACTGCTGATTTCCAAAGACATCTCGATAGAGCATGCCAACTCGTAAACTTTCTGCATCTCCTCCCAATTGCGCCACTAACTCATAGGCAAAGGCAAGGGCAGTTGACGGTCCTCGGCTGGTTGTTAGATTACCATCTACAACCACTGTTTGCTTTTGATAAATCCCGTCAGTAATTTGCTCTTGAACACCGTCATAACAGGTAAAGCGCTTGTCTTTTAAAACACCTGCTTGATGGAGGGCGATCGGGGCAGCGCAGATAGCCGAAATCTTCTTTCCTTCTTGGTTAAAGGCTTGGATCTCAGAAATGAGGGCTTGATTATCCCGTAGATTTGCTGATCCAGGCATACCACCTGGTAGGACTAGTAAGTCATAGTCGGATAAATCACCATCAAAAACACGATCGGCTTTTACCTGAATGTCATGTGAACCTGTTACTTGCTCCTCAAACCCTACCATATCACAGGAAATGTTTGCTCGACGCAAGACATCAACTACTGTCAAGGCTTCGATTTCTTCAAAACCCTGAGCTAAGACAACTGCTACTTTTGCCATAGTGGCCTCCTTATTTGATTTGTTTTAAGACGACTTTCTTTCGTTTGAATGGAACTTTTCCACTTTTCTCCTCTGCTAGATTGGTCTGGTAACTCATAGACAAGAGGAGACCGACTCCGATAAGGTTACTAATAATTGCGGAGCCCCCTTGAGAGATGAAGGGCAAGGGAATCCCTGTCAAAGGAAGTAGGCCTGTTACGGCACCGATATTTTCAAAGATATGGAAGAGCAACATCATGATAAATCCAGTCGAAATATAGGTGTAGAACTGGTTGTTTGACTTAAGTGTAATCTTCAACATCCGATAAATAAGAAGCAAGTACAGGGCAACCACAAAGACTGAACCAATGAATCCAAAATCTTCGGCAATCACCGTGAAAATCATATCACTCTCACGTACTGGGATGAGAAGATTAGACACATTGAAACCTTGTCCAAACAAGCCACCACTTCCAATAGCAATTTGCCCTTGAGCCTGTTGGTAAGTTGTTGTTTGTGCGAAGTCAAAGGGATTGAGCCAAGCCAAGATGCGGTTGATCTGGTAAGTTGGCATTCCAATCTGATGCAAGAAGGCACGTCCGTCCTTGCTTATAAAGATGGCCATGAAGCCTGCTACTGCAGTCACTCCTGTCGCAAAAACTGGAACGATAATCTTCCACGAAACACCTGAAAGGAGAACCATACCTGAAAAAATAGCTACAAAGACCAAGGCAGTCCCTAGGTCACTTTGCAAAGCCAAGAGGAGCAAGACTGGGATGGTAAAGGCAATCATCCAACCAATCAATAGGAAATCCAAGGGAATAGTCCGTTGCCATTCCTTGTGTTTTTGAGTGAATTGTACAATGACTCGAGCCAACATCAAGATATAGGAAATCTTCATGAACTCCGATGGCTGGAAAAGTGTCGTTCCACCGATTGATACCCAGTTCTTGGCACCTGTTGACGCTACAAGATTTGGGTTGTAGAAAACAAGAGGTAGGACCATCAAAGCTAGCCCTAGACCATAAAGATAGGGAGTCACCTTCCATAAAAACTCAGTATTGAAGAACATAACGACAAACCCAATGACAAGCCCCAAAGCAATCCAAGCGGTTTGCTGACCTAGAATTGGAAGTACATTATTGGGATAGTCATGGCTAACTGCTATATAAATAGCTACTACTCCAATAACCAGTAGACAAAATACTGGCAGAAGGAGGCTATAGTCGACTCGAGAGTCGAAAGAACGTTTCATATTTTTTACCTTTTCTCTTTCTTGGATTTTTCTTTCATTTTATCGCGACGAGATTGGAGAAAATCTGCTACTGCAGATTCTAACTGACTTCTAGCAAGGACCCGAACCGTTCTTTCTTTTGACAAGGTTTGAGCGATTTGTTTGCCATAGCGCTTGCTGATGACACGACTGTCTAAGATTACAGCAACCGAACCTTGGTCAGACCGTCTAACAGTACGACCAAGGGCTTGTTTTAGCCGAATAATAGCCATCGGTAACTGATAATCATAGAAAGGATTCTTCCCTTCTTGACGCAGTTCTTGGTTTAATTTTTTGGTTAACGGTTCTTGGGGGTTTTGGAAAGGCAATCTCGGAATCACTTGAATTACACAAGGATGGGTTGAAAAATCAACCCCTTCCCAGAAACTACCTGTTCCAAGCAAGATCTGGCGTTCGCCTTTTTCAAAACGTTTTTTCAGTTGGCTTGGTTCCCCATTTTTATACTGAGCTAGATGCGGTTGGTCGAGCAGGTCCGAAACTGCCAACAGCATTTCTTTTGAAGTAAACAAAACCAATAAGGGTTCTTGAAAGGCTTGTAAACTTCGAATGACAGAAGCTACTTCACTCGCATAGTCAAAAGGCGAAACTTCGGTAACGAGAGGAAAGTCATTGATTAGAAAAACTTCTTGTTGCTCCTGCTTTGCTACATCAAGCCTAACAAGTGGAGCATCTGGAAATCCCAGTAAATCTGCTAGGGAAA
Organism: Streptococcus oralis; assembly: GCF_004127215.1. Taxonomy (GTDB): domain Bacteria; phylum Bacillota; class Bacilli; order Lactobacillales; family Streptococcaceae; genus Streptococcus; species Streptococcus oralis_BD. Next base: position 7,134 of record NZ_QEWJ01000018.1, read on the forward strand.
CCCGATTGCTGATTTCAAGAGTGGCCGATACTCCTAGGAGCCGACAATCTTCTGGCAATAAGTCTGCTAGTATAAAGCGACCTTCTTTGCTTGAACAAATCAGGACATCCTTACTAGATTTCTCTGCTGGAGCAAGCCAAAATTCACGGTCCGACGTAAAAAAGTTTGCAATCTCTCTATACTCCGGGAGAGCTAACTCCGAAAAATGTTGGTGCAACTGTTCGAGAGAGTCCAACCACTTTCCATTCTTAAGTCCTGACTGATACTGCTCCATCAAGTAACGACATTCAAAACCAATACTCTCAAGCAAACGTTTCTGAATCAAATCTTCCTCTGTCTCCAAGGACTTTTCAATTTGAGTAGCAAGATCCTCAAGGCGATAAGCCTGCTGGGCTAGATTTTCAAGAGCTAACAGCATTTTTTGAGCTTCATCCAAGATCAGCAAACGGTTGTCGACAAACTCTGGATTGTCTTCCAAACGAGTGACCAGATAGGCATGATTAGTCAAGAGGACGCGACTAGTCTTGGTTTTTTCCTGCCCTCGTTTCCAAAAATCCTCTGTAGCAAATAGGCTTTTCTTTGAAAGCTTGCCATCGTGGACTAGTTCAGGAAGGAAGTGCTGATAGCGATAAAGTTGCCCGATTTCGTCCAAGTCACCTGTCTCTGTCTCTGTTAGCCAGATGAGCAGTTGCATTTTAAAGCGTGTGAAAAGGCGATTGGACTCCGGGCGATGGAGAACTCGGTGAAAGGCATCCAGTTTTAAATAATTTTGATGCCCCTTGAGACTATGAATTTCCAGATGGAAGACCTCTTTTAAGCGCTGACCTTCTTCTTGCATGATTTGATTTTGAAGAATTTTGGTCGGAACACTCACTAGAATCCCTGTTTGACTCTCCAAGTTCAAAGCTGGGAGGAGATAACCATAAGTCTTGCCCAGTCCCGTTTGAGCTTGGATAAAAGAAGTCTGGTGTTCTTCCAATAAGTGCTCAATCTTCTCCGCAAATTCCAACTGTTGCGGACGCTCCTCCAGCCCCAATAAGGAAATGTTTTTAGCAAAATCTTTGGATAACTTGCGTGGGATCAAGGCTTGACTTTCCTTTCTCAGGAAAAGCCCATGTAGTTCTATCAATTCTGGAGAAGAAAGGAGAGATTGTTGCTGATAGACCTCCTCAATCACCAGATAGCTTTCGTAGAGAAGGTTATCTGCAAGGTCTAACAAGCTTTCTAAGAGCCCTTTCGGTAGCTCGAAGAGTTTTTGACGCATGTAAAGCAAGAGTTCTGCTGTTGCCTGAGCATCTGACAAAGCCGTATGGGCCTGTTTCAGTTCAATTCCCAACTCTTGACAAAGGATGCCTAGATTGTACTTTTCAAACTGAGGATATAGAACTTGGGCAAGCTCAACTGTATCCACCCGCGGTGTGCGCAATTCATATCCTTCAAAAAAGAGAAATTCCGCAAGAAGGTTGGCATCAAATTGAACATTGTGCGCAACAAAAACACCGTCCTTAACCAATTCAAAAATTTTTCCAGCCACCTGAGAAAACTCTGGTGCCGCAGCCAAACGCTGATCGGTCAGACCTGTTAATTCTTTGATATGAGAATCCAAGGGTTCATGGGGATTGACATCAGTCGCATACTGATCGACAATCTCGCCATTCTCAATCACCACAATGCCTACTTGAATAATTTTTGCCTTGCTTCCGGTGCTGGTCGCCTCTAAATCAACGACCACATACCGATCATTTCTCGCATTCATCATTAAAAATTATATCAAAAAAAGCATGATTTGACACCCCTCAACTTTGATAACAATCTCGCTTCATTTGTGAGTTTGATTAAAAATCAAGACCTTGAAAGCGAGAATTTCTCGTAAGTTCAGCAGTTGATTGCTGGTTCTGAGATATTTGAAAATCTTATCAATAAAAACAAAGCAACTGTAAAAACAAAAAAAGACAACTAAGATTTCAGTTGCCTCTTTGAGATATTGTTTTCATTGTTTTCGGAAGAGCCTTGCTAATTTCTGTTGGCAAGACAAGATAGTGTTCTTGAGCAAGTTCTTGGGCAATGGCTGAGTGCAGATGAGTCGCTACTACTACGCGTTCATAGAGACTGACATGTGGAAACTGACCTGTAAAACCTGCAATCATCCCAGCCAAAGTATCTCCCATCCCACCAGTTGCTTGATAGGGGCCTCCAACCTGTAACTGATAATATTCAGACTGACCAGCTTGCCAGATACGAGTCGCTGGACCTTTCTCGACAAGAATCGTTCCTTGAGGAAAAGCAGAAAGAGCTCTAGCAGTCGCCTCTGTATTTTGATGGTCAAGAACTATACCAGACAGTCTTTCCCATTCCTTTTGGTGGGGAGTTAGGATGATCTGACTGAAAGGGAATGGTAACTGGCCTTTTACTAAGATGCCCAAAGCACCGCCATCTGCAATCAAAATCTGGTCTCTTCCAAGCCTGTCAAAGACCCGTTTTACGAGTTCTTCTCCAAATGCATCCTCTCGCAAACCCGGACCTAACAAGACAACTTCTGCCTTTTCCAACTGTTCTTTTAACAATTGCTGGTCTTGAAGAGAAAAAGCCATGGCCTCAGGTAAATGGCTGTGCAGAGCCGGAATATTCTCCTTATCCGTGCCAACAGTCACCAACCCTGCCCCACTTTTGACAGCTGCAATGGCTGACATGATGATAGCTCCCCCATAAGGATAGGTCCCTCCTAGCAAGAGCAGACGACCGTAATCTCCCTTATGACTGTGACGAGACCGTTCTACAATGACTTTTTCTAATAAAGTTTGATTAATCACTTTCATCGTTTTTTCCTCAACTATCCTTTATCTGATTGTTTTAAAACAACTTGATAGACTTTCTTAGTCCACTCTTCTAAGTCTTCTCCAGCATAGTCAAGATAATGCACCCTATCTTGTATTTTAGTTGGAATAATATTTTCAAATTGGCACTTATTATGAGTTGGAATAATGCAAATATACAACTCACTTAATAAATTAAGCATGTCCTTAATTTTTACAGCATGGTAACCATCAAAAATATAACCAGGAACTTTAATCAAATCTGTATAGATAAAATGAAAACTTACCCCAGGAATAAACTTATCTTGTAATTCTTTCTCTGAGGGAGCTCGACCTAATAAACGCTCCATCGCCAATCGATAACCAGAACTTGTATTTGACCATCCTAACATGACATAGTCAAAATAATCTTTCGGATCAGATGCAGCATTTCGACTATCCAAAACCAACTCCTCAGCATCTCGCCTAAAGGCTTTCACAGCAGATAAGAGCTGATCTGTTTTAAAAATAGAAATCGCTGCATCTATAGTCGTAGTATGACTACAGTAGTCTGAAGTCACTAGCCTCTTATGTAGGTCATAAGTCGAAGCTACTCTTTTATCTGTAGGGGTAAATGGTGGAAGAAAGGGATGCTGAGAGATGTAATCTAAAATCTCTTTTTTTAAACAAGAATCAGCACACTCGATACTTGTTTGACGTTTATGAAGTTTTTCGTAAGCTGTAAATTTAGCAATTTTTTCTAATTCCCACTCTTGAATATTTGGATAATCAATTAGTGCTAAGTGATATATTCCATCCCATTGCAAACTATATTCTCCATTATAAATTTTTAAAATCATCTAATCACCTCTCACCCCATTATACTACAAAAGGAGGTTCAGACCTCCTTCTATCTATTTTCCCTTAAATTCCACAAAAGTCTGTAAGATTTTAGCTGCTACTGCTGGAGAAGGTTCTCCTTTTAGCTCAACCGTTTCATCTGCATATGGACTAAGGCCAGCAAAATCGCCTATCTGGACAGAGTAGAGAGATGTTTTAAATAGTTCAATATCATTTTGGTCATTTCCAAAAGCAATAAAGTTCTCCCCGCACAACTTTTCAACAGTTGTCGCCTTATGAGTATCCAAGGGATTAACATAAAGGCACTTTTCATGGGCATGATAGGACAGATGAGCCTGCCCTAGTCTTTCTAACTGACCAAGCAGGTCATCAATCAAATCCTCATGGTCTCCCATATAAACGACTACCTTAATCGGAGTCCCTAAGTCCTCGAGTTTCTGATAACGAGCCACCTTTAGGGGATCCACACTGGAAATAAATGGAATCTTCTCCACAATCTGACCACTATAGTCAAAGCAATCATCTACAAAGAAAGGGAGATTATAGGTCTGGCAATAATCCACTAGCGCCTGATAAACTCTAGCATCGAGATTCCTTTCGAAAACAGCCTTCCCTAGATGATAGGCTACGCCACCATTCAAACCTATCACCAAGCGCTGACTAAGTTCAGTACCTAATAAGCCCAAACAATCTCGATAAGAGCGAGCTGAGGCAAATACAACCTCATGCCCATAATCGCTAGCCTTTAAAAGAACCTGCTTAATCTCCTTATCTATAGTCATATAGTCAAAAGACAGCGTTCCATCTAGATCAAATACGAATTTCATCTTCCTAGTCCTTTGTTTAGTGTACGCAGGGCTGCCTGATAGGTTTGTTCCATGAGCATGGTAATGGTCATAGGACCAACTCCACCAGGTACTGACGTGATATGACTGGCAAGTGGTGCAACGGCATCATAGTCAACATCTCCACAAAGCTTGCCATTTTCATCTCGATTCATTCCCACATCGATAACAACTGCACCTGGTTTGACAAAGTCAGCAGTCACAAACTTAGCACGACCGATTGCTACTACAAGAATATCAGCTTTAGCAGCTACCTTGGCAAGATGATGGGTGCGTGAGTGAGTCAAAGTCACAGTCGCATTCTTGGCTAAAAGAAGCTGAGCCATTGGTTTCCCAACGATATTTGAACGACCGATGACAACTGCATTTTTACCTTCTAGATCAATCCCATACTCATGAAACATCTCCATAATTCCAGCAGGAGTTGAAGGAATCATAACTGGATGCCCAGACCAGAGGCGACCCATGTTTAGGGGATGGAAACCATCCACGTCTTTTTCGGGGTCAATGGCTAATAAAACTGCCTCTTCGTCAATATGTTTAGGTAAAGGCAACTGGACCAAAATTCCATGCCAAACTGGATCTTGATTGTATTTGGTAATCAATTCTAACAATTCTGCTTGGGTAATAGTTTCAGGAACACGCACTACTTCACTACGGAAGCCAGCAGCAAGAGCTGACCGTTCTTTGTTACGAACGTAGACTTGGCTGGCTGGATTGTCCCCCACCAAAATCACCACCAATCCTGGAACTAGACCTGTTTCTTCTTTTAGTTTAGCAGTTTTTTCAGCCAGCTGTCCTTGTAACTTAGCTGCTAGAGCCTTCCCATCAATAATCTGCGTCATATCTCTTCTCTCTTCTATCAAATATCCTCTATTATAACAAAAAATGACTTGCCATTCTAACACTTCTTGACTAATGGACCTTATAGTCAAAAACTATAAGAAAAAGCTCTTAGCGAGCTTTTATGCCTAATTGTATTAGATTAATCTATCATGTTTTCTTTTTTACTTTTGGAGTCGGTAAGACTTCATACATATCCTTGATTAGTTTCGCTAGAAATGACTTATCTTCAAGGGCTTCTAGCAAAATCATCTCCTTGGCTCCTTCATAAGGACGTTCAAGCCTAGTCCGTCCCAGTTGATCCATGACTACCTTAACAGGCTTCAATAACAAACGATTATCATAGATTCCCCCAATAACCTTCCCACGATAATAAAGGATATACTCTCCCATCATAGGACGATAACTCATCTCCTCTAGCTCCGAAAACTGATCGAGAATAAAGGCTAAATATTCCTTACTGGATGCCATGATTTCTACTCCACTTCTTCTAAAAATGAGCTCTTACAAAACCTTACTCAAAAAATCCTTGGTCCGTTGTTCTTGGGTTTGGTCAAAAATTTCCTCTGGAGTTCCGTCTTCGACAACAACACCATCTGCCATGAAGATAACACGGTCTGCTACCTCGCGGGCAAAGCCCATTTCATGAGTCACAATCACCATGGTCATCCCTGACTTGGCAAGGTCTTGCATAACAGCTAGAACTTCTCCAACCATCTCAGGGTCCAAGGCTGAAGTCGGTTCATCAAAAAGTAAAACATCTGATTCCATGGCCAAACCACGTGCAATGGCAATCCGTTGTTGCTGGCCACCTGACAAACTCTGCGGATAAGTCGTCGCCTTATCTGGCAAGCCAACTTTTTCTAATAGTTCCTGCGCTCTCTTCTCCGCAACTTCCTTGCTTTCACCTTTAGTTTTGATTGGGGACAAAGTTATATTTTCCATGACCGTCATATTAGGAAAGAGGTTGAATTGTTGGAAAACCATGCCCATCTTTTCACGCATAGCAAAAAGGTCATTCTTCTTATCTGTAATATCGACACCCTCAAAGATAACCCTGCCTTTACTTGCTTCTTCGAGCAGATTCATCGAACGAAGGAGGGTTGATTTCCCGCTCCCTGACGGACCGATAATGACCACAACTTCTCCTCGTTTAATCTCAAGGTTAATTCCTTTTAAAACTTCATTTTTCCCAAAAGACTTATGTAGTTCTTCAATTTTAATCAAGGTTTCTGTCATTATTTCTTGTCTCCTTGTCCAATGTAATTTTCAAATGCCTTCAAAGCCACTGTCAAAATAGAGGTCATAATCAAGTAGTAAAAGGCTGCAAATAAAAGGGGAGTCAACGGTAAATAAGTTGTTGTTGCTACTGTCGTCGCACCATTCCACAACTCCATAACCCCAATCGCTGACAAGAGGGAACTATCCTTGATAATGGTGATAAATTCATTTCCCAATGCTGGCAGAATATTCTTAATTGCCTGTGGCAAAATAACATAACGCATAGCATTTTTGGGGCGAATACCTAAGGAATAAGCTGCCTCTAACTGCCCTTTAGGAACAGCATTGATCCCCGCACGAACAGTTTCCGAAACGTAAGCCCCACTATTCATAGAAATAATCATAATACCAGGAATCAAACGAGAAAGATCAACTCCTAAAATTCCCACTTGAATAGTCGGAGCATTGATATGCATAAGAGCAAAGGCAATCATAATCTGAACCATCATCGGAGTTCCACGGAAGATCCAAACATACACATTGGCAAACCAAACAAGCGGTTTAAAGCGTGAACGTTGGGCAAAGGCCAGTAACACACCTATAATGGTCCCTAAGCAGACAACAAGGATGGAAATCAATACGGTAATCAGAGCACCATAGTTAAAATATGGTAAATACTTTGGTAAAAAAGAAAAATTCATATTCAATCAACTTTCTATGTACTAGATTGTATGATTATAACATGAATTGAATTAAAATGCAATCCTTTTTCTCTGATTTTAACAATTAACTTGATAGAATAGAGAAATAGAGAGAAATCACAGTTTTTTTCTAGTCAACTACCTCTTGTTTATGGTAAAATAGAAACGATAAGAAATGGAGGAGAATCATAATGGAATCACATTTGGTTAGAATCATCAACCGCCTAGAAGCAATGACAAAAGATGGTGGAAATCTAAAACGTAATTTTGAACGTGAGGGTGTTGTTGTTGCAGAAGTTGCCTACAGCCATGACGAAGAGAATGGATCACTCTTCACCCTTCGCGATGTTGAAGCACGTGAAACCTATACCTTTGATAGCATTGATTTGATTGCAATGGAGATCTACGAACTCCTTTACTAATATAAAAATAGCAGGGGGAAGCCCTCCCTTATGAATGAGAATCCTTTTTGTCACTACAAATGGGATTTTTTCTTACCTTCAAAGTCGCTTGATTCTCCATGAATCTCTCTTACAAAAACGATCACTTCCCAATCTTTTTACTTGCTTTACACCTTAATCATGCTATAATGAGAGTATAAAACTTTGACTATTTTTGACCTTTTTTCTTGGGCCAAGGATAAGAATGAAATGAGGTAGATGTATGCTCTGTCAAAACTGTAAAATTAACGACTCAACAATTCATCTGTATACCAATATTAATGGACAGCAAAAGCAAATTGACCTCTGTCAAAATTGCTATAAAATTATCAAAACGGACCCAAACAATACCCTCTTTAAAGGAATGACTGACTTGAACAATCGTGACTTTGATCCTTTTGGAGACTTTTTCAATGATTTGAACAATTTCAGACCTTCTTCCAATAACGTTCCTCCAACTCAATCAGGTGGAGGATATGGAGGAAATGGGGGCTACGGACCTCAAAACCGTGGCCCACTTCAAACACCTCCTAGCCAAGAAAGAGGTCTCCTAGAGGAATATGGTATCAACATAACCGAGATTGCCCGTCGAGGAGATATTGATCCTGTTATCGGTCGAGATGAGGAGATTATCCGCGTTATCGAAATCCTCAACCGTCGAACCAAGAACAATCCAGTCCTTATCGGTGAACCTGGTGTTGGTAAAACAGCCGTTGTGGAAGGTCTAGCCCAAAAAATCGTTGATGGTGATGTTCCCCATAAACTCCAAGGCAAGCAAGTCATCCGTTTGGATGTGGTCAGCTTAGTTCAAGGAACAGGTATTCGAGGCCAATTTGAAGAGCGTATGCAAAAGCTCATGGAAGAGATTCGCAAACGTGAGGATATCATTCTCTTTATCGATGAAATCCATGAAATTGTCGGTGCCGGCTCTGCTGGCGATGGTAATATGGATGCAGGAAATATCCTGAAACCAGCCCTTGCCCGTGGTGAATTGCAATTGGTCGGTGCTACTACTCTCAATGAATACCGCATCATTGAAAAAGATGCTGCTTTGGAGCGCCGTATGCAGCCTGTCAAGGTAGATGAACCAACTGTCGAAGAAACAATTATCATCCTCAAAGGAGTTCAAAAAAAATACGAAGACTACCATCACGTCAAGTATACTGATGCTGCTATCGAAGCTGCTGCGAATCTTTCCAATCGCTATATCCAAGACCGCTTCTTGCCTGATAAGGCTATTGACCTTTTGGACGAAGCCGGTTCAAAGATGAATCTGACACTGAACTTTGTTGATCCCAAAGTGATTGACCAGCGTTTAATTGAGGCTGAGAATCTCAAGGCTCAAGCTACACGAGAGGAAGACTTTGAAAAAGCTGCCTACTTCCGTGATCAGATTGCCAAGTACAAGGAAATGCAAAAGAACAAGGTGACCAATCAGGATACTCCAATCATCAGCGAGAAAACGATTGAACACATCATCGAGCAGAAAACCAATATCCCTGTTGGGGAGCTAAAAGAAAAAGAACAGTCTCAGCTCATCCATCTTGCTGAAGACCTCAAAGCTCATGTTATCGGACAAGACGAGGCTGTTGACAAGATTGCCAAAGCCATTCGTCGTAATCGTGTTGGACTTGGTACTCCCAACCGCCCAATCGGAAGTTTCCTCTTTGTCGGACCAACTGGTGTCGGTAAGACAGAACTTTCCAAACAACTAGCTATTGAACTTTTTGGTTCTGCTGATAGCATGATTCGCTTTGATATGAGTGAATACATGGAAAAACACAGTGTGGCTAAATTAGTCGGAGCTCCTCCAGGTTATGTCGGCTATGATGAAGCTGGTCAGTTAACGGAAAAAGTTCGTCGCAATCCCTACTCTCTCATCCTTCTCGATGAAGTGGAAAAAGCTCACCCAGATGTCATGCACATGTTCCTTCAAGTCTTAGACGATGGTCGTTTGACAGATGGGCAAGGACGGACAGTTAGCTTTAAAGATGCTATCATTATCATGACTTCAAATGCCGGTACTGGTAAAGCCGAAGCCAGTGTTGGTTTTGGAGCTGCTCGTGAGGGTCGAACCAACTCTGTCCTCGGTGAACTCGGTAATTTCTTTAGTCCTGAGTTTATGAACCGTTTTGACGGCATCATCGAATTTAAACCTCTCAGCAAGGACAACCTTCTCCAAATCGTCGAACTCATGCTAGCGGATGTCAACAAACGCCTCTCTAGCAACAATATCCACCTCGATGTGACAGACAAGGTCAAGGAAAAGTTGGTTGACTTGGGATATGATCCAAAAATGGGGGCGCGCCCACTCCGCCGCACCATTCAAGACTATATCGAGGATGCCATCACTGACTTCTACCTTGAAAACCCAAGTGAAAAAGACCTCAAGGCAGTCATGACAAGCAATGGCAATATTCAAATCAAATCTGCCAAAAAAACTAAAAAAACAGAAGAGGTTACTTCTGAAAAAGAAGACTAATCCTCATAAAAAGAGTCTGGGACAATAGTCCCAGACTCTTTTAAACTTTTTGAATTGTTTCTAATCTAAAAAGAAATTCCTTCTTCAGGTGATCGGGTTCGAATATTTCCACCTCATCTAAATAAGACAGGAGGTAAGTATAACGACTTTCATGCTTTGGAATATATACTTATTCAAATGTTCCTTATTTTTCATTCTAACTTTTTTAGAACCTAATTCATATAGCACCAAAAAGTTCAGATATGATTTGACTTATTATTTTTGAGATCATTAAAATCAATGGTATTTTTATACATAAATACTATTATTACAAAATATAAACAATATAAATAGTTAACAAGAGGTTGATTGCTCTTAAGGTATAATATCAAATTAAAAAAAATATCAAATTTATTTTCCTGTTCAGAATTTATAAACTCTGGAACAAAACTATTAATTTCATCAGCAAATTTCAAATACAAATTGTTTAAAATTGTAAATAAATTACTATTTGATAGCAAAAGTAATAATGTTAAAAGTTTGTAATTTTTCATGAATTTATAAAAATTATAGAAATAGAAATGAAGATTCGTTAACCAATCCTTTTCAGGCAAAGATCTAATAAGAGAAATTTTGACATCTTTAATTCTGTCATTATATTTATTTAAGAAAATCAATCCTATTATTGATTCTAGCATAATTAGCATTCTATAACTTATTCCCATCGGTTTAAGAAAACTACCAAAAACCATATTATCAAGTAAAAATTTCAAAGCGGATAGTAGTACCAAAACCATAATCGGCTTGAACATCTTCTTCATATTCTTCATATCTCCTCTATATTGTCATTGAATCCAATAGAATTTCAAATAGATTTATTAAATCTATTAATTATAGCATATAAAACTTTGATTATCAAACCTAAAAAACTAATTATAACCAAGAATCAGTGAAGATTCGAAAAATGGATTCTAACCTTGCTAATAATTAATTTAAATAATTTTATTTGTTACCAAAATCCTATCAACAAAGATAATAGTTTTACTTTCTCAGTTTAAAAAAGATGAGTTCCAGAACAAAGTCTTTCATTAAAAAGATTCCGCCCGTCTTTCCAGGTATCGAATACAAAGGAATCCCTGCCATACTCAACCGCTCAATATCGCGATAAATCGTTCGTACAGACACTTCAAACAATCGGGCCAATTCAGGAGCCGTTGTACTACCTTTTTCTAAAAGAAGATATAGAATACGAAATAGTCTCGATTCTGCCATAAAATCACCTCTCTTTTATTATACCAGTTAAAGTGAGTGGGTTGAAAAGTTTATTTAGGAAAATAGCAACCAAGACAAACTAGCTTTTTCTGCACAAGTTCGTTAGTTTATTCTTGACAGCTTGCCCCTCGTCCATTATGATAATAATAAAGATACTAGAGAATGAGGAAAGTTCAATGGCAAACCCAACTTTTGGTGAAAAAAAAGAGAATGTAACCTACCAGCCTCGCTATGGTGTTTACGCAGTTATTCCTGATCCTGAAAAAAAACAAATCGTTTTAGTTCAAGCTCCCAATGGTGCTTGGTTCTTGCCAGGTGGAGAGATTGAAGCAGGCGAAGACCATCAAGAAGCATTGAGGAGAGAGTTAGTCGAAGAACTTGGCTTTACTGCTGAAATCGGGACCTATTACGGACAAGCTGATGAGTATTTCTACTCTCGTCACCGAGACACCTACTACTACAATCCAGCTTATCTCTACGAAGCCATTTCTTTCCAAGAAGTACAAAAACCTTTAGAAGACTTTAATCATATTGCTTGGTTTCCTATTGACGAGGCAATAGAAAAACTCAAACGCGGTAGCCACAAATGGGGGATTGAAGCTTGGAAAATCCAGCATGGAATTGACTAAAATACACGATTTTATTCAAAAAGTGCTATAATAGAGTTAGAAAATCGGAGGAACTGTTATGAAGCTTATCAACACGACTAATTCACACTCGCAACTTGTTAAAAGCCAATTAGAAAGTACTGACGCAACTCTTGTCGAGGTCTATTCGGCCGGAAATACAGATGTGGTTTTCACACAAGCTCCGCTTCACTATGAAATCCTCATTTCCAACAAACACCGCGCTATTCGTGAACCAGAAATCGAAACCATCCAAGATTTCTTCATGAAACGCAAAATCGATAAAGATAATATTGATGAAGCTAATATCAAGACGCTTTATTCAGATAAATTGATTGAAATTTCTATTCCTACAAAATAAAATCCAAAAACTCAAAAAAGCAACAGCTAAAAAATGAACTGCACCCCAAAAGTTAGACAGAAAAAATCTAACTTTTGGGGTGTTTTATTATGAAATTGAGTTATGAGGATAAAGTTCAGATCTATGAACTTAGAAAACAAGGATATAGCTTAGAGCAACTTTCAAATAAGTTTGGGATAAACAATTCTAATCTTAGGTACATGAT
>NZ_QEWJ01000019.1 GCF_004127215.1 Streptococcus oralis
ATCATGTACCTAAGATTAGAATTGTTTATCCCAAACTTATTTGAAAGTTGCTCTAAGCTATATCCTTGTTTTCTAAGTTCATAGATCTGAACTTTATCCTCATAACTCAATTTCATAATAAAACACCCCAAAAGTTAGATTTTTTCTGTCTAACTTTTGGGGTGCAGTTCAACTGCAACTGCTTTTCTATTCTTGCATGGTATACCCAACACCACGCACAGTTTTAATGTAGCTTTTTTGACCTTTTACATCAAGCTTGCTACGTAGATAACGGATATAAACATCCACGATATTGGTTTCTGTCGCACTTTCGTACTTCCAGACACTTTCCAATAACTGCTCACGAGTCAAGACTTTCTTGCTTCCCATGAGAGTAGCCAAGAGGTCATACTCACGGCGCGTCAGAGCAATCATCTCCTCGCCACGATAAACGGTATGATGTTCTACATCCATACGTAGGTTGCGGTAAGACGTTGGAGCCTTCATCTGACTACAGTGTTGGTCAATGAAGTCCCGACCTCGGAAAATCGCTGAAATACGAGCTACCAGATTATCAATAATCACTGGCTTATAGATGTAAGAAACGGCGAAGCGCTGGATTGTCTCAATCTGGTCTTGCAATTCTTCTCGATGGTCCAAGACCATGATCACTGAGGCTGGCTTTGTCCGACTCAGCTTGTCTGCAAAATCCTGGGCCGTCATATCCCCCAGATGAGCATTCAGTAAAATCAAGTCATAGTCCGTCTGAAGAGCCATGGAGAGGGCTTTTTGTCCCTCCTCTACCTGATCAACACGGTATTGCTCTTTTTGGAGTTCCAGACTGAGAAAATGAGCTAGATTTCGTTCTTTCTCAAGTAATAAAATCCGTTTCCCCATGGCAGACCTACTTATTTTTCGTCATACCAAGAGTAGTGGAATGTTCCTTCTTTGTCTTTACGTTGGTAAGTGTGGGCACCAAAGTAGTCACGTTGTGCTTGGATTAAGTTAGCTGGAAGGTCAGCTGAACGGTAGCTATCAAAGTAAGTGATAGCTGCTGAGAAGGTTGGTACTGGTACACCAGCTTGAACAGCAAGAGCTACGATATCACGCACTGCTTGTTGGTACTTAGCAGTAACATCCAAGAAGTACTCATCCAGGAGAAGGTTAGCAAGGTCTGCATCACGGTTGTATGCATCTGTAATCTTTTGCAAGAAACGTGAACGGATGATACAGCCATCACGCCAGATAGATGCGATGTCCGCAAATGGCAAGTTCCAGTTATTTTCTTTAGAAGCTACACGCAATTGAGCAAAACCTTGTGCGTATGAAATGATTTTTGAGAAGTAAAGAGCTTGACGGATCTTTTCGATCAACTCTGCCTTGTCTCCTTCAAATTTGAAGGCAGCAGGTTTTGGAAGCACCTTGCTAGCATGCACACGTTCTTCTTTGTAAGTAGAGATGTAGCGTGCAAATACGGACTCAGTGATGAGTGACAATGGCACACCAAGGTCAAGTGCTGATTGACTCGTCCATTTACCAGTTCCCTTGTTACCTGCAGCATCAAGGATGTAGTCTACGATTGGTCCGTCTTGGCCTTCATCGTCTTTACGGCTCAAGATATCAGCTGTGATTTCGATCAAGTAGCTGTCTAATTCGCCCTTGTTCCACTCAGTAAAGATTTCAGCCATATCTTCTGCAGAAAGACCTAGCAAGTGTTGCATGAGGTCGTAACTTTCTGCGATCAATTGCATATCACCATACTCGATACCGTTGTGGACCATTTTCACATAGTGACCAGCTCCATCAGGACCGATGTAAGTCACACATGGTTTGCCATCTTCTGGTGCTTTGGCTGAGATTTCTTCAAGAACATCCGCAACCAATTCGTAGGCTTCTTTTTGTCCACCAGGCATGATAGAAGGTCCTTCAAGGGCACCTTTTTCACCACCAGAAACCCCAGTACCGATAAAGTTGATGCCTGAGTTTGCCAATTCTTCATTACGACGGATTGTATCTTTGTAGAAAGTGTTCCCTCCGTCGATCAAGATGTCACCCTTGTCAAGGTGTGGAAGAAGGGCTTGGATAGTTGCGTCTGTACCAGGTCCAGCTTGAACCATGAGCATGATACGACGAGGTTTTTCGATTGAGTTTACAAAGCTTTCCACGTCATAGCTTGGCACAAAGTTCTTTTCAGGATGGCAAGCAATCACATCTTCTGTTTTTTCTTTACTACGGTTGTAGATAGCAACTGTGTAACCACGAGATTCAATATTTAGGGCAAGGTTACGACCCATTACGGCCATACCTACGACACCAAAGTTAGCTTTTGTCATGTGACACTCCTCTTGTTTAATATGTTTTATTTTATCATTTTTACCTATGAAAGGAAAGAATTTTGTAACGATTGCTTAGTAGTCCAAATCATCTGCATGGCCAGAAGCATTCCCGACAAAGTAACCCGTCTTACAGTTGAGGGTGAAGAGATAGGTTCCATCTGGTTTGTAGAGGTTATAATAACCATTTCCGTTTACGATATTGACCCGTTCTAGGATATATTGGTTGCCTGTGATATAACCGCGAGCACGTGATGTTGCTAGGATTTGTTCCAGAACACCATCAGCAAAGGTCCAAGCAGGGTTGTTGCTATCGTCTACAGCTGATTGGTTGTATGGTACACGGCTGACACTTCTTTGAAGGTTGACGCCATCGCTAGACAGGCCTCCGTTTGTATCATTACTAGCTGGGGCAGTTGGAGCACTTGATGCAGAACTAGATGATGCAGACGAACTGCTCGTACTACTATCAGTCGTTGCGCTTGAACTTTCCTGACTACTGCTACTTGAACTTGAACTAGAGGCACTTGTTTGCTGACTCTTACCAAGGCTAATGGCCTTATCTAATAGTTTATCTAGCTCTGTATTTCCCGTTTTAATTTCTGCAAATTTAGCATTTGCCTTGATTTTTGCATTGGTATCCAAGACACCGTCAGTAATTGCAGGAGTCTCAAACTGGGCATTGATATCTTGGATAGCCTTGATTTGAGTTGCTAGGCTATCATACTTAGATTTTGCAAGTGTATGCTCTCGGCTACCTTCAAGTTTATCTAACAAGGTCTTTAGTTGATCCAGCTTATCAAACTGACTATTTTTCAAAGCTGTTTTGTTAGCATCCGTATAGAAGGCATCATAGAGGGTATTAAACTCTTGTAGGTCCGTTTGTGTTTCTTGATTGTTAGAAGACGACTGAGAAGACTGGATAGCTTGGTTAGAGCGAGCTACTTGGCGATAGATATAGTAACCACCTGCCAGGATAAGGACTGCAGCTAAGGCCGAACCGATAACAAACACGCGCTTCTTTTTAGAATTAGAAGTTGTTTCTGATTCTGCCTGAGCTGAGCGGGAAAGTAGAGCTGTCTCTTCCTCTTCTTTTTCATCAGCAACCTCTACTGGCGCTTGCTTTTCCAACACAAGCGACTCCAAGTCTTTGTTTTCTTCTCCTAAAGGAGGCAAAATCACGTCTGAGCTTGTAGTTTCAGCTGAATCTGACACCGTTTCTTCTGAAACTGTCTCGGGTTTCTCTATGACTGGCGCCGATTCTTCAGTGATTTCTGGAACTTCCTGTGTCAATTCTTCTTGAGCCTGAGCTGCTAGTAGTTCTTCTTTTTTAAATTGACGTGTTTCAAACTTATCCGCCTCGATTTCCTCGCGGTGTTGTTTGATATATTTATCCAGAATGCTGTCTTCTGGCAGAACACCCGCTTCGACTTCTTCATTTTTACGAATGACTTGACCAACTGTCAAATCTTTAGCCTCTCCAAAATCAAATTGGGCTTCTTGTTGCTCATGATTCTGCTGATCCTGTGTTTTGTTACTCATTTGTCTTCCTTTCTATTTCAACTCTTGGCGTTTGACACGCTGACCAAAGTATTGATACAAATCCACTTTCAAGGTCCCGTTATACAGTTTTCGTTTTTTATCAGCTGGACTTCCGTACTTACTTTCAAATGCTTCATCACTCGTCAGGATAAATTTACTCCAGGTTTTCAGTGGCGCAAACACCTGTCCCATCTCAGCATAGAGCTTGGTAACTCCTGCATCATCAGACAAACGCTCCCCATATGGCGGATTGGAGATGATGACACCATTTACCTTGTCTGTGCGCAAGTCTTGTACCCGCATTTGCTTAAAGGTGATATCGCCTGCCACACCTGCTGCTTGGGCATTTGCCTTGGCAATTTCCACCATACGAGCATCAATATCACAGCCCATAATATCCAGTTCAAGTTCATGGTCAATTTTCTTGGCAGCCTCGGTACGCACTTCTTGGATTAACCGATCGCTAACCCAGTTCCATTCCTCAAAAGCAAAGGAACGGCGAAGACCAGGAGCCATCTTTTTAGCCATCATAGCCGCCTCGATACAGAAAGTCCCCGAACCGCAGGTCGGATCGATCAAGGGCTTGTCTGGATACCAGTTAGAGAGTTGTAAAATGGCTGCTGCCATATTTTCCTTGATAGGAGCTCCACCCTTTTCCGTACGATAACCACGCTTAAAGAGGCTAGAACCTGTCGTGTCAATCATGACTGTTGCCACATCTTTCAGGATGGCTACCTCGATCTTAAACTCGGGACCAGTCTCCATCAAGGGAACTCCTTCTGGACGGGCATAGTGTTTTTGTAATTTCTTCACAACAGCCTTCTTAGAAATAGCCTGAACACTGGGCTCGTTGTGGAGTTTAGACTTCACACATTTTGCCTTTGATATCGGGAAGCGTGCTCCTAGCGGGAGATAGTTTTCCCAATCTAGAGCAAAAACACCTTGAAAAAGCTCTTCAAAAGTCTTAGCAGGAAAACTTCCGACTACAATCTTGATGCGATCCGCTGCACGAAGCAAAAGATTGGTCTCGATGATTGCCTTCACATCTCCTTGAAAGCGGACACGCCCATTTTCAACCTGGCAATCATAACCAAGGTCTCGCACCTCACGTCCAACGACAGCCTCGAGACCCGCCGCAGCAGTTGCGATTAAATTAAATTGTTCTTTCATTTCTAGTCTTGCAAGACCTTTCTCTTGTTCACTTTAAAAAATGAGGTTGAGAAAGATTTCTCAGCCCCAACCTATATGCAATTTTCTATAAGCCATGTTTTGTTCCAGAAGTGACTAGGACCACTTCCTTCGATAATCATCTGTCTACCGCTAACAGCATAAATCTGCTAGCAGTCAGAGTACTACGTTCGTTTCCGTGCACTCCATGCCCCGACCAAAATTTGGGTTGCTAGCTTGAGGGGTTTACCGCGTTCCACTCTCTCTGTTTCCAGAAAGACTCCGTCACTGTGGCACTTTCAAGCCTATTCTGACCTATCCGAAGACTTAGCCATTTCGACTGCCGTAACGATTTCTCGTCCCTAGGCTTATGGATTCGCCTAGCACAAACACTACAGGCATCACAGCCTGTGCTAGCATGGACTTTCCTCATGAAAAGAGAACCTCTTCACGCGATTATCCAAAAATTGCACTCATTCCTTAGTCAATTATCAATCTTGGTTGTCTAAGATTTGCTTACCAAATACTTCTTTTTCGAGACGATTTAAGCGTTTCAAGATATCAAAATTTGTCATCGAGGTAGTGCTCGTCATTTCGATAGAATCCGGCTGAGTCGGCGTTGTCTGCGATTTATGAGACAATTCCTCCTTCAAATCAGCAATCTCCTGACGAAGAGATTTAACCAAAGCTGCATAGGTTTCATAGTCCTTAATCACATCATCCAAGAACTCGTCCACTTCTGCCTTACTGTATCCACGAACTTCACGTCCAAAGTCCTGTTCAAAAATATCTTTCGCTGAAAAAATAATACTTGCCATCTCTATCTCCATTATCAGTTGCTAGTATTATTATATAAAAAAACAAACAAAAATCAAGGTCAAAGCCTCAATTTTCGGGAAAATTTTCTGCCAATTCATTTAAGTCCTCAAATGTTAATCTTCTTGTAACATAGTTTTCTTGATTTTTCATCATTTGGTAAAAATAGCTTAACTTGCTTTCCTTTTCTTCGTCATAAAAGAGATAGCATCCGTCCGTATTTTCCAGCAAGAATTTCTGATAATCACGCAGTTGTCCCTTATGCTCATAGTGTGGATAGGCGTATTTAACGAAATCAACTTGTGTAAATTCACTTAGTTTGACCTGATTAGCCTCATTCCAATTACTTCCATGAGTTTCGAAATCGAAAATCGTTGCAAGTTGAAATCCATAGTCTGCTTTCATATCCCGAGCAACTTCTAGCACCCAGTATTCAAAACCCAGAGCCCCTGTAAAGACAAGCCAAACCACTCCATCCTCAGCTAGGCGTTCTAAGTCTCGTCGGATAGCCTTTTTTATGATTTCAAGGCGGATATCCTTATCATTAAACAAACCCAAATCAAAGGCAGAGTAGCCCAAAATTAAAACCGTTGCCATTTTTAACCTTTCTTTGTAATTTTATGATATAATGAAGTGATGTTATTGTACCAATAAGGAGAACCATGGTCAACTATCCACATAAAATTTCATCACAGAAAAAGCAGGTCTCCCCTTCACAAACAAAAAATTTCGCAAATCGGGGAATGTCTTTTGAAAAGATGATCAATGCTACCAACGACTACTATCTGTCACAGGGAGTGGCTGTTATCCACAAAAAACCTACCCCCATTCAAATCGTACGTGTTGATTATCCCCAAAGAAGTCGAGCCAAGATCGTTGAAGCCTACTTCAGACAAGCCTCAACTACAGACTATTCGGGAGTTTATGATGGATACTACATCGACTTTGAAGCCAAGGAAACCAGACAAAAATATGCGATTCCGATGAAGAATTTTCATCCTCATCAGATTCGTCATATGGAACAAGTCCTTGCCCAACAAGGTATCTGCTTTGTCCTCCTTCACTTTTCTTCTCAGCAAGAAACCTACTTATTGCCGGCCATTGACCTCATTCGTTTCTATCATAAGGATAAGGGACAAAAGTCAATGCCACTTGGATATATTCGAGAATTTGGATATGCAATCGAGCCAGGTGCTTTTCCTCAGATTCCCTATCTCGACGTTATCAAAGAACACTTACTAGGTGGTAAAATAAGATGAACAAACAAACTATCCTACGAATAGCTAAGTATGTAAGTATCTGCCTTTTGACCTTATTTATCGCAGCTATTATGCTAGGTGGAGGTCTCTTCCTCTACTATGTGAGCAAGGCTCCAGCCCTATCCGAAAGTAAACTAGTCGCTACAACGTCTAGTAAGATTTATGACAACAAAGACGAACTCATCGCCGATCTTGGATCAGAACGACGTGTCAATGCACAAGCAAACGAAATTCCGACAGAGTTGGTCAATGCCATCGTCTCAATCGAAGACCATCGTTTCTTCAATCACCGTGGAGTCGATACCATTCGTATCCTCGGTGCCACTCTACGAAACCTTCGTGGGGGGGGGGACTTCAGGGGGCTTCAACCCTGACACAGCAGTTGATTAAATTGACCTATTTCTCTACTTCAACTTCTGATCAGACCCTTTCACGTAAGGCTCAGGAAGCATGGCTTGCCGTTCAGCTCGAACAAAAAGCAACCAAACAAGAGATTCTAACTTACTACATCAACAAGGTCTACATGTCAAACGGTAACTACGGAATGCAGACAGCTGCTCAAAATTACTACGGCAAAGACCTCAAAGATTTAAGTTTGCCCCAATTGGCTCTCTTAGCCGGAATGCCTCAAGCTCCAAATCAGTATGACCCTTACTCACATCCAGAAGCTGCTCAAGAACGCCGAAATCTCGTTCTCTCTGAGATGAAAGGGGAACATTATATTACTGCCGAGCAATACGAAAAAGCTATCAACACCCCTATTACTGATGGTCTCCAAAGTCTGAAGTCAGCTAACACCTATCCACCTCACATGGATAATTACCTCAAAGAGGTAATCGACCAAGTTGAACAGGAAACGGGCTACAACCTTTTAACTACAGGTATGGAAGTTTATACCAACGTTGATTCCAATGTCCAACAACGTCTCTGGGATATCTACAATACCGACGAATACGTTAATTATCCAGATGATGAGTTGCAAGTAGCTTCTACCATCGTTGATGTCACAAACGGAAAGGTGATTGCCCAGCTAGGTGCTCGCCACCAATCAAGCAATGTTTCCTTCGGTATCAATCAGGCTGTTGAAACCAACCGTGACTGGGGTTCTACTATGAAGCCTATCACTGATTATGCTCCTGCTTTGGAGTATGGTATTTATGACTCTACGGCTGCAATGGTTCGCGATGTTCCCTATAACTATCCTGGAACTGACACCCCTGTCTACAACTGGGATAAGAGTTACTTTGGAAATATTACATTACAGTACGCCCTACAACAGTCACGAAACGTGCCAGCTGTAGAAACGCTCGATAAGGTTGGACTAGATCGTGCCAAGACGTTTCTAAATGGACTAGGCATTGACTACCCAAGCATACACTATGCTAATGCTATTTCAAGTAATACAACCGAATCTGATAAAAAGTATGGAGCAAGTAGTGAGAAGATGGCTGCTGCTTACGCGGCTTTTGCTAATGGTGGTATCTACCGTAAACCAATGTATGTCAACAAGGTCGTCTTTAGCGATGGTAGTTCAAAAGAATTTTCTGACCCTGGTACACGGGCTATGAAAGAAACTACTGCCTACATGATGACGGAGATGATGAAAACTGTCCTAACCTATGGAACTGGTCGTGGTGCCTATCTCTCATGGCTACCACAAGCTGGTAAAACTGGTACATCAAACTACACAGATGACGAGATTGAGAGATACATTAAGAACTCTGGATATGTAGCTCCTGACGAAATGTTTGTCGGCTATACTCGTAAATACTCAATGGCTGTTTGGACTGGTTATTCTAACCGTCTCACTCCTATCGTTGGGGATGGTTTCTACGTCGCTGCTAAGGTCTATCGTTCGATGATGACTTATCTTTCTGAAGATGACTCCCCTGGTGATTGGACCATGCCGGAGGGTCTCTATCGAAGCGGAGAATTCATCTTTAAAAATGGAACACGCTCTACATGGACAAATCCATCTCCCCCACAGCGTTCTATCCCTGAAACCTCTACTTCTGAAAGTACATCGCAAACTACTACGACTCCCCCAAATACAACTCCAAACACGAGCAACAGTCAGCAACCAAATTCACCTCAACAAAATACAAACCCTAATCAACAAAATCAGGCTCCTCAAACAGGACAGCCATAATAAAAACAACCTCCTGAGAATATTCTTTCTCAGGAGGTTTTAGCTATTGGCACTCGATAGTTACATAGTATAGCGGTAAACCTATTAGATGGGATTAGTACTCAACTTATCTGTATTATTTTGCTACAATTTCAATTTTACAAATTGGGTAATTTTTCTTCTGTCGAATCTCTCTTATACTAATGTTTAATTTTTCTCTCTCTGTCATTAGAGTTCTATCTAATCTCCAGAATCAAGCACTATTTTATCTATCTTGAATTGTCAAATTAAGTGCACATTTTCTTCATAGAAAACTTCATAAGCTATTTTCCGGTTAAGACACTTTCGTGGCCTATTATTTAGTTTGTTCTCCCACAGCTGAATGATTTGATCATCAACCACTGTAAGATCCCTTCCTTTTGTAAAATAGACTTCAATTTTTAATTGATCACTCAATTTCTAATGATAGGTGAGTTCTTTTCCTCTATCTGGAGTGACGGTTTCTTTCGGCAAGGGCTCTAACATTTTTACCATAGCTTCTATTACCAACTTACTTTTCTTGACATCTACCTTCTGGATTTTTAGAAAACGAGAATAGCGATCCGTTAGAGTCACTAAACAAGCTTTTCTAGTTTTCCCACGATGGCGGAGCTTGCGAATGACACTACGAGATAGTGAGCTATCATCAAAATGCTCTCTGTAAATGGCCTATAAATTGTTTGATAACTGATAACAGCTTTACCATACTCTAATCGAAACCGACCTTCCATTTCTTCAGGAGACCATTGATAATTGAGAAATAGATGTTTGACGGTATTGCTTAAATTGTGATCTATTTCAAGTATCCATTTCCGCCTACAGTGTGATTTAGCAATATGGTAAGATTCCTGTGCTTTGTTGGGAGAATAGATGTTTTCTTTCGTATGACGTTTCCACTCGCGACTAATGCTGGAAGGATGATGAAGCAACTTAGAAATTTGAAAAAAATTTAGGCCTTGCATACGGTAAATGAGGATACTTTCACGATTGTCTATGGTGAAATGATGGGAGCTCATAAGATTTCCTTTCGTAACTAGTTCGTTCAATTCTATTTTACTAGAAAATCTTATGAGTTTTTTATTGTGCATTTAATATTGTATATTCAAGACACATAAACTACTACAACATTGAATTCTGAATTTTTGTTGATATACCACATTATAAATGTTATTTAGACTCTATTCTTAATTACTTACACTTTTGTATTTAAAATATTGAGTAAATAGAAGATTTTTTATCACTTTTTTGCTATGATTAAATAGAAGAAAAGAGAAGGAGAAGACAATGATATTAATTACAGGTGCAAATGGTCAACTCGGTACCGAACTACGTTATTTACTAGATGAACGAAATGTGGACTATGTTGCAGTGGATGTGGCCGAAATGGATATCACTAAGTCTGAAATGGTTGAAAAAGTCTTTGCTGAAGTTAAGCCAACTCTAGTCTATCATTGTGCAGCCTACACTGCTGTTGACGCAGCTGAAGACGAGGGGAAAGAACTTGATTTTGCCATCAACGTAACTGGAACTGAAAATGTAGCCAAGGCCTCTGAGAAATACGGAGCTACTCTAGTCTATATCTCGACAGACTATGTCTTTGATGGAAAGAAACCTATCGGACAAGAGTGGGAAGTCGATGACCTACCTGATCCGCAAACAGAGTACGGACGTACCAAGCGAATGGGTGAAGAACTCGTTGAAAACCTTACGTCACAGCATTACATCATCCGTACTGCTTGGGTCTTTGGAAATTATGGTAAGAACTTTGTCTTTACCATGCAAAATCTTGCTAAAATCCATAAAACACTCACAGTGGTCAATGACCAACACGGTCGCCCAACCTGGACACGTACCTTGGCCGAATTCATGA
Source organism: Streptococcus oralis (assembly GCF_004127215.1). Taxonomy (GTDB): domain Bacteria; phylum Bacillota; class Bacilli; order Lactobacillales; family Streptococcaceae; genus Streptococcus; species Streptococcus oralis_BD. Next base: position 11,134 of record NZ_QEWJ01000019.1, read on the forward strand.
CCTACTTGACTGATAATCAAAAAGAGTTTGGTTACTACCATTTGTCAAATGACTCCACTGAAGATACCACTTGGTATGACTTTGCTGTCGAGATTCTTAAAGACAGTGATGTCGAAGTAGTGCCAGTGGACTCTAGCAAGTTTCCTGCCAAGGCTAAACGTCCACTCAACTCAACTATGAGTTTGGCAAAAGCAAAGGCAACAGGTTTCGTCATTCCAAGCTGGCAAGATGCACTGAAAGAGTTTTATAAACAAGAAGTAAAAAAATAAAAGCTTACGACATGCTAAAAAGCAAGAGACTCTGAGTGTACTGACCCCAAAAAGTTAGACAATTAATTTATCCGAAGGATTTAGTTCTGTATTGCACAGGACTGAGTCCTTTTAGTTTTATCTTAATTCGTTTATTGTTGTAGTAATCAATGTAGTCCACAAT
>NZ_QEWJ01000001.1 GCF_004127215.1 Streptococcus oralis
GCTTGCGGCTGCTAGTATTGGAGGCAATCTCTTTGGCTTACTTGGGATGATATTCTTTACACCGATATTTGCTGTTATCTATCGATTGGTTAAGGAATTTGTCGTTGCAAAGGAAAATCAGCTAGATAAAAAATAAATTTAATGAGACTTGTTAAATAAATTATCTGTGTGAAAGAAGAAAATAAAATAATTACTTGGACTTTGTCTCTTTTCCTGTTTTGAAGGTTCATGAGACTATTTTATCTCCTTAGAAAGGAAAACTTCAAATTGCCCTACAAATTTCTACTCTTCGACCTTGACCACACCTTGCTTGATTTTGATGCTGCTGAGGATGTGGCTTTGACGCAACTTCTAAAGGAAGAAGGAGTTGCGGACATTCAAGCCTATAAAGACTATTATGTTCCTATGAACAAGGCTCTCTGGAAGGAGTTGGAGCAAAAGAAAATCAGTAAACAAGAGCTGGTTAACACGCGCTTTTCTCGTCTATTTGCGCATTTTGGACAGGAAAAAGACGGTAGGTTACTTGCTCAGCGTTACCAATTTTACTTAGCCCAACAGGGACAAACTCTTTCGGGTGCTCATGAACTCTTGGACAGCCTCATCGAACGTGATTATGATTTGTATGCTGCGACAAATGGGATTACTGCCATCCAGACGGGTCGTCTGGCTCAATCAGGTCTGGCTCCCTATTTCAACCAAGTCTTTATCTCTGAGCAGTTGCAAACGCAAAAACCTGATGCACTATTCTATGAAAAAATTGGTCAACAGATTACTGGATTTTATAAAGAAAAGGCCCTGATGATTGGAGATTCTCTAACCGCCGACATTCAAGGTGGCAATAATGCTGGAATTGATACTATCTGGTACAACCCTCATCGCCTTGAAAATCACACACAAGTCCAGCCAACTTATGAAGTCCATTCTTACCAAGACTTGCTGGATTGTTTAGATAAACTGTAAAAAGTGGTTTAGATAGCCACTTTTTGCTATAATAGAGGCAGTAAAAATGAAGGAGTTGGCGATGCAACACTCATCATGGCATGCTTTGATTAAGGAGCAATTACCTGAAGGTTATTTTGGGAAAATCAATCAATTTATGGAACAGGTCTATGCTCAGGGAACTGTTTATCCACCTAAGGAAAAAGTTTTTCAGGCTCTCTTGACTACACCGCTTGAAGAAGTGAAGGTGGTGATTCTAGGGCAAGACCCCTATCACGGGCCAGGTCAAGCGCAGGGTTTGAGTTTTTCTGTACCTGACTCAATCCCAGCTCCGCCGTCCTTGCAAAACATTTTAAAAGAATTGTCAGATGATATCGGCGTTAAGAAATCTCATGATTTGACGTCTTGGGCTGAGCAGGGAGTCTTGCTTCTCAATGCTTGCTTGACGGTTCCTGCTGGGCAGGCCAATGGTCATGCTGGGCAGATATGGGAGCCATTTACAGATGCTGTGATTCGGGTTGTCAATAATCTAGACAGACCTGTAGTCTTTGTACTCTGGGGTGCTTATGCACGCAAGAAGAAGGCCTTGGTTACCAATCCTCACCACTTGGTTATCGAATCAGCCCATCCTAGTCCTTTATCGGTTTATAGAGGATTTTGGGGTTCCAAGCCTTTTTCCAAGGCCAATGCATTCTTAAAAGAGACAGGACAAGTGCCAATCGATTGGTTTAGATAAGGAGAGAATATGCCTCAGTTAGCGACGATTTGCTACATTGATAACGGAAAAGAACTGCTCATGCTCCATCGCAATAAGAAGCCCAACGATGTCCATGAAGGCAAATGGATTGGTGTGGGTGGAAAGCTAGAGCGAGGTGAGACTCCACAGGAATGTGCAGCGCGTGAAATCCTCGAAGAAACAGGGCTCAAAGCCAAGCCGGTTCTAAAAGGTGTTATCACTTTTCCAGAATTCACACCAGATTTAGACTGGTACACCTATGTTTTTAAGGTGACGGAGTTTGAGGGTGACTTGATTGACTGCAACGAGGGAACTTTAGAATGGGTTCCCTATGATGAAGTTTTGAGCAAGCCAACTTGGGAGGGTGATCACACTTTTGTTGAGTGGCTTTTAGAAGATAAACCCTTCTTTTCAGCCAAGTTTGTTTATGATGGGGATAAATTATTGGATACCCAAGTTGATTTCTATGAATAAAGGAGAAAGCAAATGCTACTAATCAAAAATGGTCGTGTAATGGATCCCAAGTCTGGTTTGGATCAAGTGTGTGATGTTTTAGTGCAAGATGGGAAAATTGTCAAAATAGATGCCGAAATCAAGGAAGAAGGAGCAGAGCTAATTGATGCTACTGGTCTTGTAGTTGCGCCTGGACTAGTGGATATTCATGTTCATTTCCGTGAACCTGGTCAAACCCACAAGGAGGACATCCATACTGGGGCACTAGCGGCTGCTGCAGGTGGTTTTACAACGGTTGTCATGATGGCTAATACTAGTCCAACCATTTCGGACGTAGAGACTTTGAAAGAAGTTCTCCAGTCTGCTGCCAAGGAAAAGATTAACGTCAAGACAGTTGCGACTATTACCAAGAACTTTAATGGCCAAGACTTGACAGACTTTAAGGCTCTTTTAGAAGCTGGAGCCGTTGGTTTTTCAGATGATGGAATTCCGCTTGAAAGTAGTAAAGTGGTTAAGGAAGCAATGGTAGAAGCCAAAAAACTCAATACCTTTATCTGCCTTCATGAGGAAGATCCAGGTTTGAATGGAATTCTTGGCTTTAACGAAAACATCGCTAAAGAACATTTCCATATCTGTGGAGCGACAGGAGTGGCTGAGTACGCTATGATTGCGCGCGATGTTATGATTGCCTATGCAACCAAGGCCCATGTTCACATCCAGCATTTGTCTAAGGAAGAAAGTGTCAAGGTGGTGGAGTTTGCTCAAGGACTAGGTGCGCAGGTCACAGCAGAAGTAGCGCCACAGCATTTCTCTAAGACAGAAGCTCTTCTTTTAACTCAAGGAAGCAATGCCAAAATGAATCCTCCACTTCGTTTGGAGTCAGACCGTCGTGCCGTTATCGAAGGTCTCAAGTCAGGTGTTATCACAGTTATCGCAACGGACCACGCGCCTCACCATGCAGATGAGAAAAATGTTGAAGATATCACCAAAGCACCATCTGGTATGACAGGTTTGGAAACCTCTCTTTCTCTTGGTTTGACTTATTTGGTGGAAGCTGGTGAGTTGAGCTTGATGGAATTGCTAGAAAAAATGACTGTCAATCCAGCCAAGCTTTACAACTTTGAAGCAGGTTACTTGGCTGAGAATGGTCCAGCGGATATCACTATCTTTGACGCTAAGGCTGACCGCCTTGTGGACTCCCATTTTGCGTCAAAAGCAGCTAATTCCCCATTTATCGGTGAAACTTTAAAAGGGCAGGTTAAATATACCATCTGCAAGGGACAAATTGTCTACCAAAACTAGATGGGATTCTGCTCTAGAAACTATAAGAATAGAGAGCGTATATGTATCCAACCCATCAATTTAAAGACAAGTTTGTCTTATTTCTTAAGATATTTTTCCCTATTCTGATCTATCAATTTGCCAATTATTCTGCCTCTTTTGTTGATACAACCATGACTGGGCAGTACAATACCATGGACTTGGCGGGGGTGTCAACCGCAACGAGTCTATGGAATCCTTTCTTTACTTTTTTAACAGGGATTGTTTCGGCCATGGTTCCCATCATAGGCCATCATCTGGGACGGGGCAAAAAGGAAGAAGTAGCATCTGATTTTTACCAATTTATCTACTTGGCTTTCGGACTGTCTTTGGTCTTGCTTGGAATGGTAGTATTCTTAGCGCCACCTGTCTTAACCAACATCGGACTAGAAGCTCAAGTGGCGGCAGTTGCAGTTTCCTATCTTTGGTACCTGTCTATTGGAATTATTCCCTTGTTGCTGTTCAGTGTCATTCGCTCTTTGTTGGATTCTCTTGGATTGACCAAGCTATCTATGTACCTCATGCTCCTATTACTTCCGCTCAATAGTGGTTTTAACTATCTCTTGATATATGGAGCTTTCGGTTTCCCTGAGCTTGGTGGCGCAGGAGCAGGACTAGGAACTTCACTAGCCTATTGGGTTTTATTGGGGATTTCTATTCTTGTTTTATTCAAACAAGAAAGGTTAAAAGCGTTACATCTTGAAAAACGCATTCCACTAAATATAGATAAAATCAAGGAAGGTGTTCGATTAGGTCTACCAATCGGGGGAACCGTATTTGCTGAAGTAGCCATTTTCTCCGTGGTTGGACTAATCATGGCTAAGTTTTCATCGCTCATCATTGCCAGTCACCAGTCAGCTATGAATTTTTCGAGTCTCATGTATGCTTTTCCTATGAGTATTTCCTCTGCTATGGCGATTGTTGTGTCTTACGAGGTGGGGGCCAAACGTTTTGAGGATGCAAAAATCTATGCTCGTCTGGGGAGAGTAACCGCCCTTATTTTTGCAGGTCTTACCCTATCTTTTCTCTACATTTTTAGAGATCGTGTAGCAAGTCTATATGGGAATGACTCTCAGTTCATTGAAACAACTGCTGTATTTCTAACCTACAGTCTCTTTTTCCAGCTAGCTGATACCTTTGCGGCTCCGCTCCAAGGAATTTTAAGAGGGTATAAGGACACTATCGTTCCTTTCTATCTTGGCTTAATCGGATATTGGGGAGTAGCGATACCACTAGGATATCTACTAGATCAAGTAACTGACTTAGGGGCATTTGCCTACTGGATTGGGTTAATTGCCAGCTTGATTGTTTCTGGTTGTTTGTATCAATGGCGTCTGAAAAACGTAATGAAAAGATTGAGCTAATTTTTGGAAAATATCCTGAAAAAGCACTTTGTGAAAAAATACTCTAACTAGAGAGAATCCCTGTTTTAACAGGGGTTTATTTTTTTATATTGTGAATTTTTATTAGCCATATACTTTGACAGCGTATACTAAAAAAGGTAAAATAGTAAGGTAAGTACAAAGTTAGAAAGGCAAGATTATGTCAACTTTAGATAAGAATCTTTTGCTAGAGATGTTCCGTAAGATGGAAGAAATCCGTCGCATGGACTTAAAAATCGCTCAGTTAGTGAAAAAGGGGAAAGTTCCCGGTATGACTCACTTTTCTGTCGGAGAGGAAGCTGCTAACGTCGGAGCGATGCTGGCTCTTAATCCAGATGATCTGATTACCTCAAATCACCGTGGACACGGGCAAGCTATTGCTAAGGGGATTGACCTCAACGGAATGATGGCTGAAATCCTCGGGAAATACACTGGAACCTGTAAAGGAAAAGGTGGTTCTATGCACATCGCTGACCTGGATGCTGGGAACCTCGGTGCCAATGGTATCGTTGGTGGTGGTATGGGAATCGCTGTCGGTGCAGCCCTCAGTCAACAAATGCAAAACACTGGAAAAATCGTCGTTTGCTTCTTTGGAGATGGTGCGACCAACGAAGGTGTCTTCCACGAAGCAGTCAACATGGCTTCTATTTGGAACTTGCCAGTTGTTTTCTACTGCATTAACAACGGTTATGGGATCTCTGCGGATATCAAGAAAATGACCAATGTAGAGCATATCCATCAACGTAGTGCGGCATATGGAATTCCTGGAATGTTTATCGAAGATGGGAACAACGTCATCGATGTCTATGAAGGATTTAAGAAAGCTGTAGATCATGTTCGTGGTGGCAATGGCCCAGTCTTGATCGAAAGTGTAACCTATCGCTGGCTTGGCCACTCATCATCTGACCCTGGTAAATATCGTACTCGTGAAGAAGTGGAATTGTGGAAACAAAAAGACCCAATCGAAAACCTTCGCAAATACCTCATTGAAAACAATATTGCAAGTGCAGAAGAATTGGAAGAAATTCAAGCACAAGTCAAGGAAGCAGTAGAAGCTTCTGTTAAATTTGCTGAAGAAAGCCCATTCCCACCACTAGAATCAGCATTTGAAGATATTTACGCAGACTAAGGAGAAAGAGATAAAAATGGAAACAAAAACAATGTCGTTCCGTGACACCATTATCCTTGCTATGTCTGAGGAAATGCGTCGCGATGAAAATGTATTCTTGATGGGAGAAGACGTCGGTGTCTTTGGAGGAGACTTCGGAACTTCTGTTGGAATGCTCGAAGAATTTGGTCCAGAACGTGTTCGTGACTGTCCGATTTCTGAAGCTGCTATCTCAGGTGCAGCAGCAGGAGCAGCCATGACAGGACTTCGTCCAATCGTCGATATGACCTTCATGGACTTCTCGGTCATTGCCATGGACAATATCGTCAACCAAGCTGCTAAAACACGTTACATGTTTGGTGGGAAAGGTCAGGTTCCAATGACTGTCCGATGTGCAGCTGGTAACGGAGTTGGTTCTGCAGCTCAGCACTCTCAGTCTCTAGAGTCTTGGTTCACACACATCCCAGGTCTTAAGGTTGTAGCTCCAGGTACACCTGCTGACATGAAAGGACTTCTCAAGTCTTCTATCCGTGATAACAACCCTGTTATCATCCTTGAATACAAGTCAGAATTTAACCAAAAAGGGGAAGTGCCAGTTGATCCAGACTATACAATCCCACTTGGGGTTGGGGAAATCAAACGCGAAGGTACAGATGTAACAGTCGTTACTTATGGAAAAATGCTTCGCCGTGTGGTTCAAGCTGCTGAAGAATTAGCAGAAGAGGGAATTTCAGTTGAAATTGTGGACCCACGTACCCTCGTTCCACTTGATAAGGATATCATCATTAACTCAGTGAAGAAGACTGGTAAGGTCGTTCTGGTCAACGACGCCCACAAAACAAGTGGCTATATCGGAGAGATTTCAGCTATTATTTCAGAATCAGAAGCATTTGATTATCTAGACGCACCAATCCGCCGTTGCGCCGGAGAAGATGTGCCAATGCCTTACGCGCAAAACCTTGAAAATGCAATGATTCCAACAGTTGAAAGCATCAAAGATACAATCCGTAAGACATATAACAAAGAATAATACATAATATAAGTTATGTAAATAAAATAAAAAAGACGAGAAACTTTGTATCTTTTAGGTGCAGAACTCTTTTCGTCCTTAATATCTTAGTATAGAATTGGAGAGGTCATGGCTGATGACAAGCTAAGAGCGACTCCTGCGGCTAGAAAGTTAGCGGATGATCTAGGAATCAACCTCTACGACGTTTCTGGCTCAGGTGCAAACGGTCGTGTCCACAAAGAAGACGTGGAAACTTATAAAGACACAAACGTGGTTCGCATTTCGCCACTTGCAAAACGAATTGCCCTTGAACATAACATTGCTTGGCAGGAAATCCAAGGAACAGGTCACCGTGGTAAGATCATGAAGAAGGACGTTTTGGCCTTGCTTCCTGAAAATATCGAAAACGACACCATCAAGTCTCCTGCTCAAATCGAAAAAGTGGAAGAAGTTCCAGACAATATCACTCCTTATGGTGAGATTGAGCGTATTCCAATGACACCAATGCGTAAGGTTATCGCGCAACGTATGGTTGAATCTTACCTAACTGCGCCAACTTTCACACTCAACTATGAAGTTGATATGACTGAAATGCTGGCCCTTCGTAAGAAGGTTCTTGATCCGATTATGGAAGCGACTGGTAAGAAGACTACTGTAACAGACCTTCTTTCACTCGCTGTTGTGAAAACATTGATGAAACACCCATACATCAACGCTTCATTGACAGAAGACGGCAAGACCATTATCACTCATAACTATGTCAACCTTGCGATGGCAGTTGGTATGGATAATGGATTGATGACACCTGTTGTCTATAATGCTGAAAAAATGAGCTTGTCAGAGTTGGTCGTAGCCTTTAAGGATGTGATTGGTCGTACCTTGGACGGTAAATTGGCTCCAAGCGAACTGCAAAATTCAACCTTCACAATCAGTAACTTGGGAATGTTTGGCGTTCAGTCCTTCGGTCCGATTATTAACCAACCAAACTCAGCTATCCTCGGGGTTAGCTCAACAGTTGAGAAACCTGTAGTTGTCAATGGTGAGATTGTTATTCGTCCTATCATGAGCCTGGGGTTAACTATTGACCACCGTGTCGTAGATGGTATGGCTGGTGCTAAGTTTATGAAAGACTTGAAAGCCTTGATTGAGAATCCGATCTCAATGTTGGTTTAAGTCAGCTATTGTTATTTTAGAGATTTAGAAGGAAGTAAGACATGGCCTTAGAAGTAATTATGCCAAAAGCCGGCGTAGATATGACAGAAGGACAAATTGTCCAATGGAATAAAAAAGTCGGTGAATTTGTAAAAGAAGGAGAAATCCTTTTGGAAATCATGACTGACAAAGTCAGCATGGAATTGGAAGCCGAAGAAGATGGATACTTGATTGCCATCCTTAAAGGAGATGGTGAAACTGTTCCAGTAACTGAAGTTATCGGTTACCTTGGAGAAGAAGGGGAAAACATCCCAACAGCTGGCGCAGCTGCGCCAGAATCAAAACCTGCACCTGCAGCTAGTGCCTCAAACGACGATGGTAAGAGCGATGATGCCTTTGATATCGTTGTGATTGGTGGAGGTCCTGCTGGTTATGTTGCAGCCATTAAAGCTGCCCAACTCGGTGGGAAGGTTGCCCTTGTTGAGAAATCTGAACTCGGTGGAACGTGTTTGAACCGTGGCTGTATCCCAACGAAGACCTACCTTCACAATGCTGAAATCATCGAAAATATCGGTCATGCAGCAAACCGAGGTATCGTCATCGAAAATCCAAACTTCACTGTAGATATGGATAAACTTTTAGAGACAAAATCTAAGGTTGTCAATACTTTGGTTGGTGGCGTTGCGGGTCTTCTTCGCAGCTACGGAGTTACAGTTCATAAGGGTGTTGGTACTATCACTAAAGATAAGAATGTCTTGGTAAATGGTTCTGAATTGCTTGAAACCAAGAAAATTATCCTTGCTGGTGGTTCAAAAGTCAGCAAGATTAACGTCCCTGGTATGGAATCTCCACTTGTGATGACCAGCGATGATATTCTTGAAATGAACGAAGTTCCAGAAAGCCTCGTAATCATCGGTGGTGGGGTTGTCGGTATCGAACTCGGCCAAGCATTCATGACATTTGGTTCAAAAGTAACTGTTATCGAAATGATGGACCGTATCGTTCCAGCTATGGATGCGGAAGTGTCTAAGAATCTTCGCTTGATTCTTGAGCGTAAAGGTATGACTATCTTGACAGGTACAAAATTGCAAGAAATCATCGAAGAAAATGGTCAACTTCGTATCAAGGTTGAAGGAAAAGACGATATCATCGCTAGCAAAGCTCTTCTTTCAATCGGTCGTGTGCCAGACCTTGAAGGAATTGGTGATGTTGAGTTTGAATTGGATCGTGGACGTATCAAGGTCAACGAATACATGGAAACTTCTGTTCCTGGAATCTACGCACCAGGTGACATCAACGGTACTAAGATGTTGGCGCACGCAGCCTTCCGCATGGGTGAAGTTGCCGCTGAAAATGCCCTCAAAGGAAATCATGCTGTTGCGAAACTCAACTTGACTCCTGCAGCCATTTACACTCTTCCTGAAGTAGCAGCAGTAGGTCTGACTGAAGAACAAGCCCGTGAGAAATACGATGTAGCCATCGGTAAATTCAACTTTGCTGCCAACGGACGTGCAATTGCATCAGATGCGGCTCAAGGTTTCGTAAAAGTTATTGCTGATAAGAAATACGGAGAAATCCTTGGTGTGCACATCATTGGTCCTGCAGCTGCAGAATTGATCAACGAGGCATCAAGCATCATCGAAATGGAAATCACTGTTGAGGAAATGCTGAAGACCATCCACGGACACCCAACCTACTCTGAAGTGATGTACGAAGCATTTGCAGATGTTCTAGGAATGGCCATCCATTCACCAAAGAAAAAATAAAACGAAGATAGACTAGGCTGGAAAGATGTTTTCCAGTCTCTATCGTATAAAGGGATATCATGAAATACATTATCAATCATTCAAACGACACTGCCTTTAATATTGCCTTGGAAGAATATGCCTTTAAACACCTTTTGGATGAGGATCAAATCTTCCTACTTTGGATTAACAAACCATCTATCATTGTTGGGCGTCACCAGAATACTATCGAAGAAATCAACCGTGATTATGTTCGCGAAAATGGTATTGAGGTAGTCCGCCGTATCAGTGGTGGTGGAGCTGTTTATCACGATTTAAACAACCTCAACTACACAATCATCTCAAAAGAAGATGAAAACAAGGCTTTTGACTTTAAGAGTTTTTCAACTCCAGTAATCAATACCTTGGCTCAACTTGGTGTTAAAGCAGAGTTTACAGGCCGCAATGACCTTGAGATTGACGGAAAGAAATTCTGTGGAAATGCCCAAGCCTATATCAATGGACGTATCATGCACCATGGTTGCTTGCTCTTCGATGTTGATTTGTCAGTCCTTGCCAATGCTCTGAAAGTTTCAAAAGATAAATTTGAGTCAAAAGGTGTGAAATCCGTCCGTGCCCGTGTAACCAATATTATCAATGAATTACCAGAAAAAATCACAGTTGAAGAATTCCGTGATTTGCTATTGGAATACATGAAAAAAGAGTACCCAGAGATGACAGAATACGTTTTTTCTGAGGAAGAATTGGCTGAAATCAATCGCATCAAGGATACCAAGTTTGGAACTTGGGACTGGAACTACGGCAAATCACCTGAATTTAATATTCGTCGTGGAACAAAATTCACTAGTGGTAAAGTGGAAGTCTTTGCCAATGTTCTCGAATCAAAAATCCAAGATATCAAGATTTATGGTGACTTCTTTGGTATCGAAGACGTTGCAGCTGTAGAAGATGTCCTTCGTGGAGTGAAATACGAACGAAAAGATGTCCTTAAGGCACTAGAAACTATTGATATTACACGCTACTTCGCGGGTATCAGCCGAGAAGAAATCGCTGAAGCAGTAGTAGGATAAAAAGAAAAAAGAAGTTGCTAAAATATACAACTTCTTTTTTTGTGGCGTAGTACACGTAATTATAATTATGTATTATTTCATAAACTATCCAAAGCATTCTTTTGTTCATCATTGACGATATGGGTATAGAGGTCAGTGACTTGTGTGCTGGCATGTCCTAGCTGATGGCTAACCAAAACTTGCGATTTAGTAGCATCATAGAGCCTAGTTGCCAGGGTATGGCGTAGTTTGTGTGGAGTTACACGGACTTTGAAGTCCTCAGAGTACTTAGCAACCATCTTTTCAACACTAGAAGCATCGATACGATTGGGAACGCCACGATATAAGGTCAGAAAGAGTGCTGTATCAGTCTTTTCCGTCTTATAGCGTTGATTTCTAATGGCGAGATAATTCTCTAGGTAAGGCTTGGCAAAGGCAGCGACATTAACTGAGTCTCGTTTACCCCCTTTCCGAGTGACATCAATAACCATCATTCTGAGATTAAGGTCTCTTAGATCCAGATTAACCGCTTCAGATAAGCGAACACCAGACGCCAAGAGAAGGGCAATAATAGCCAAATCACGTTCTTTATTCTTATTAAATGATGAGAGAGCGCGATTTGAGAGCTGTTGTGGGTACTCCTGGTCGATATAGGTTAGAAAACCTTCTGTTTCATCACCTAAAAAGAGTTTTTGCTTGATGTTTTCAGCTCTGGCAGCAAGGGTTTCTTTCTTTTTCTTAGTTGAAACTTTCTTCATTACATTACGATAGAAATAGGGCTCTCCTTGGTCGTTTTCAACTTCCTCAGTTAGATACTTGTAAAGACTGGACAATGCTGACAAGGTCCGATTGATGGTTGTCTGAGAAACACCTTGCTTGGTTGTATTAGCATTCAGCAAAGGCCGTTCTCGTAGATAAAGGATAAAGGATTCCATATCTTTCTTTGACATGTTTTCCAAGACCGATAAAGGAATATCAGCTATTTTATCAGCGTTTGAAATTCCAGACTCTAAAACCCAGTTAAAAAATCGATCGTATTCCTTGAGGTATTCGTACAAGGTTGTAAAACTATAAGGGACAGCAAGCTTAGATTGGTAGTATTCCAGAACATACCAGGGCATGATTTGTTTTAGTTTATCGATTCGTTCTAGTAAAATCTCACGTTTCATGATTTTCTCCATAAATAAGTCTACTAGTAGTATAGCATAAACTTATATATTTTTCAAGAAAATTATAGTTTTTCGGAAAGATGAAACAAGAAACTTAAAACTAAAGTCTAACTTTCCCCCAGTTATCCTGAACCCTTTATTAAATTTCATCATACTTGAGCAACATATTAGGAATCTTTTCTTCAAGACTCTTGCGAACTTTACCTTGAATTGCAGTGTCCATTTGGCTGTTTATGCTTGTGATGGTTGATTTGGTTTCTGTAGCAATTTTTTTAGCTGCCTTATTAAAGTTTTCTTTTAATTTATTTTTTGCTGTTATTGCTAACTTTGCTTCCGTAATAATTCGGTTTCGTTCCATCATTCGATACATTTGTTTTAGGGCATATTGATATTCTTCATCTGTGTAGTATTCATTCATTGGTGCTTGCATAATCTCTCCTTAGTTTGTGAAATTCTTCGTCTAATTCATTTCTTTTTTTGCGAAATTCCTTATCGTTTTTTTCTATCTCATCTTCGAGTTTAATTCTATGTTCTCGGTATACTTGATCTGAAAAGTGTCTCAGATTTTCTATTTCTGTAAAGTACTCTCTAACATCATCAGCAGTTGAATCAAATTTCCTCAAGACTTGATACATTTTATCAACTTCTTCGGACATCAACTTTTCTAAGTTTGCATTTCGTTCGTTTAAGTCGAATGCTTTGTTATCGAGTTCTTTCTTTTGTTGATAATATTGTTCTTCTAGATTAAACAGTTCTCTCTCTTTCTCTCTAATTTCCTCCCATTTTACATCTTTTCTTTCCATTGTCGAAACTCCTTGGCCAATTGTTTGTCTGTTGCTACCGTTTTTTCGATGACTTCCTGTAATTGTTTATCCAAATTTTCAAATGCTTGGGCGGAAGCATTCATCTTAGTGACTGTTTGATCCGTTTCTGCCTGAAAAGTATCGATAAACTGTGCTTGAGTGATACCTTGGCTAGCAAAAAGGGCCTCAACCTCATAGGGAGCTAATGCTGTGTAGCTCGTAAAGTCGATTTTTGACCAAATTTCTTGTAATTCTTGATTGGCTTTTTTGGCTAGGGCGCTCACTTCATCAGCTCCAGTTCTGGCTGCTGTAGCCATAGATGATGATAAGATAGAACCTTGAGCTGCATCTAAGTATATTTCTTCAGAACTACTAATGCCACCTGATGACCATTTTGATTTCAAGTCCTTGTAATGAGCCATTCCTCGGAGACTGTTGGCATATGCTCGATAAACACCACTGATTAAGGGTTTCCCTCCTTTACCATCTACAAGTTGACCAGTTACAGGATCAAACTCCCAGTCCTCAATTTTATGGCTAGCACCATCAAGCCAGTATATTGTATCAGGCATTTTTAAGAAGGATTTATTAAACCATTCGGGGTGATTGAAATCATTGATAACCACAACATTATCAGACTTTTTACGATAATCTATAAACATAGCTGGATTTTTATCAATAAATGCTTTTTCTTCATTAGAAAGTGAAAGATAAAAGAACCAAGCATTAAAGGTGGTTGTAGGGATGTGGTATTTAGCTCCTACCTTTAGCATATAAGCCCCTTGTGAATAACCAGAAAGTTGACTGACTTCATATCTAGGGTCATCCATAATTTCTTTTACAAATCGGTCCGCTACATAATACTGAGGTGATGTAGATGTCTCCCTTTCTGCAATTGCAGTTCCAACATCAATCTTAGTAGGACTCCCTGGATCCGTTCCTGCAGCAATCACAGCTATACTTTTATAATCCGGTTCACCGTTTACTATAGGAGCTACCGCTAAGCCATCAAAACCTGTTCCTCGGTGAGACTTAGTCGCAACAACACGGAATTCTTGACCATCGGAGGTGGTTATAGTATTGGTTTCATCCGAAAATAACTTATCATCTGTTTTGGATACAACCTTCTTTTCAACTTCCCTTTCAGCATACTCAGAATTTACGCTATAAACATTTTTCCCTTGATTTAATTCATTAAGTTGTTTATCAGTATAACTATACACCATTAATATTCTCCTTCTGAACCGTCTGAATAAACAACTTTTGTGAGTTTATTTGTCTTTCCCAAGTGACTATTCAAAAAATCTCGATCCTCTTTTCTGTTCTCTCTCTCTAAAGATATGTCAGAAATACGTTTATCTTTTTTCGAATAATTAATTTTATATTTTATACTTTTCTCATTAAAAAATAGTTCAACTACGCAAGTCCAACTTCCTGGTGGGTTTGTGTAGTTAGCATTAGAAAAACTAATTTTTTCAATACCCTCATAACTATCTTTTAAGGTTTCAACCAGACTAACTTCATATTCTCTATTTCGACGCTCTTCTTGGGATTTCCCTAACATGCTAAACATAAAAATCCCTCCTGCTGTGATAATTGCGAGTGACAAAACGATTAGTAGCTTTTTATGACTTTTTTTGATGCTGGAATTATTCATTTGGGCTTTTCTCCTTTTTCTTATTATACTATAAAATTAGAATATATTACACTATAATAAGAAAAAGTTGTTTTACATCTGTCAGTCTTAGTAGAACTCTCTGGATCCGTTCCTGCAGCAATCACAGCTATACTTTTATAATCCGGTTCTCCGTTCACTATAGGAGCTACCGCCAAACCATCAAAACCTGTTCCTCGGTGAGACTTGGTCGCAACAACACGGAATTCTTGACCATCGGAGGTGGTTATAGTGTTGGTTTCATTTTCATTTTTTGGAATATCTGTCACAAATTTCTTTTTATTTCTATCTGAAAATTCTTTATTAACACTATAAACAGCAAAATCTTGATTTAAATTATTCAATTGATTATCAGTATAATTAAATGTCATTATTGTTCTCCTGTTTCACCATTTGAATATTGCACTAATACAGTAGATTCTGTTTTACCAATGTGTTTTTTTAGTTTTAACCATTGTTGATTAATTTCTTCATCAGTATTTCCTTTCATAAGGCCATCGTGGTTTTCTTTATAAGTTAATCTGTGATTAATTCCATAAGTTATCATTTGATTATCACTGAACTTTATTTCAATATCACAAGACCATGATCCTGGCTTCTCACTATAATAAGGTTCCGTAATCTTAATCTCTTCAATCCCTTCATAGGAATTTTTTAAAGCATTCACCAAACTAACTTCATACTCTCTATTCCGACGCTCTTCTTGAGATTTCCCTAACATGCTAAAAATAAAAACACCTCCTGCTGTGATGATTGCGATTGACAAAACGATTAATAGTCTTGTATATCTTTTTTTATTGCTGGAATTGTTCATTTAAGCTTTTCTCCTTTTTCTACTTGAAAACTCTCCATTTACAATATAAATAGCAAAATCTTGGTTTAAATTATTCAATTGAATATCAGTATAATTAAATACCATTACTGTTCCCCTCTTTCTTTGTTAGAGTATGTAACCGTAACTGTATTAGTTGTTATTCCTTTTCTTCGGTTAAGAAAATCTCGCTGTCCATAAGTCATACGACCATTGTAATTTTCTATCTCATCTAAGTTATGTAGAATTCCATAGAAAATTTTTTTCCCATCTTCAAACAAAATATCAACCTTACAAGACCAGTCACCAGGAGGGTTCGTATATGTTGGATTGGAAATTTCAATCTCTTCAATCCCTTCATAAGAATTCTTTAAGGAATTCACCAAACTAACTTCATACTCTCTATTCCGACATTCTTCTTGGGATTTCTCTAACATACTAAACATAAAAATACCAACTGCTGTGATAATTGCGATTGACAAAACGATTAATAACCTTTTATGACTTTTTTTGATGCCAGAATTACTCATTTAAGCTTTCCTCCTTTTTCTTATTATACAATATTTTAATTAATTTTAACGATATAAGAAGCAAAAACCGATCTCTGCGCGAGAATCGGTTTTTTAATGTAATTTATTAAGGAATTGAGAACGTAAGAGACATAATATAAATTAAGATTGGAAACTAAACCCTATCTTGTTTTACCAAAAACTTATTCTTCTAATTCGATTTTTTGAAAATAATCCAATTGCCATTTTTGTGTTGCCCGAGCTGTTTTATTTAAATTTGTGCACCAAGGAGGATAAAATCTCATAGACATTTTTCCTTTGCAATTTGTTGTTGAGAGAATTTTTTTATGAATAGCCACCTCTTTTGGAATAATAAATAGTCCCAGCTTATCTTTATCGATGACAACGATAATCAGCTCAGTCCCAAGATCTTCATTAGTATAAGGAACGTTCTTGTTATCTTGGTCTTTTTTCCAGAAAACGGTAAAATATCCTTCTTTTTTCGGTGTTTTCTTTGCTAAGCGGCATCTTTTATATCCTTGCTCTTTCTTTATCTTGATAAGAATGCCTTCGTATTTTTCATTCCATTTTTCTTTAATAAAATCAAAATCACCATAAAATTTATATAACACATCGAGTATTTTCATTATGATGCATATCCTTCCTTATCAAAATCAACAAAATTCCCACGACATGATTTTATTACATAATTTATATTATGTAATAAAACACTACAATAACAAATCTTTTATTTTTCCAATTTCACTTTTTGGAATGACTAAATGAATCATATCGCCCAGATACATTCTGGTTGAGCCATTAACGGTTTGGCTTTTCCCATTATGGACTTGGGTAGTGATGAGAACATTGTGTGGTAAGTTGAGTTCATGGACTTGTTTTCCTGCAATTTTATCTGAAACAGGGATTTCGATAAGAGTTACTTCTCCTTCGTCTGTCGCTTCTTCTGGCAACATTTTCTCCAACATGGCTTCGTATACTGGAGCACCCTTTAGTAAATCCATGATAATGTAGGCTACTAAGGTCACAAGTCCGAGGGGCATAAGATTTCGGATGTCTCCTACCATTTCGGTTACAAGGATCATGGCTGTTAGGGGAGCCTTAGAGATTGCTCCAAAGTAGCCACTCATTCCTAAAATGATAAATATTGGAAATTGTTCTTGACTGACCAGACCAAGATTCACACAAATGACGCCAACTAGGGCACCAAGTAAGGAACCAAGAGCCAGAATAGGTAGGAAAATTCCACCAGGTAATCCACTTCCGTAACTTATCATGCTCCAAACAAAGCGAATAAGGAAGTAGGCAAGTAAGACTTGAAAACTAAAGTTTTGCTCAGTTAGGGAAAGAACTAGTTGATTTCCACCACCGAGAATTTGTGGCAGAAAAATTCCTACTGGTATGATAAGGATAAAAGCTAAGATTGGATAATAAGCTCTATCTAAATGGATTTTTTGACCAAGCCAGTCATAAACTTTGCTGACATTTAGCACAGCTTTCTCATAAAGAAAACCTGATAATCCGAGAAAAATACCCATGAAAAGATAAATCCAGTACTGATCTAGAGTCATGAGAGGGATATTGTCAGGCATATCAAGTACGGGCGTTAGGCCAAATATGAGTAGAGAGACAAAGTTTGCTACAATGCTGGCTGCTAGAGTGGAGACCCAGAAAAATCTTGAAAAGTGATGATAGACTTCTTCAATAACAAAGAGGAGACCTGCAATTGGTGCATTAAAGGCAGCTGCTAATCCTGCTGCAGCACCACTAGCAATCAAGGATCGTTCCTCTACTGGACTGGATTTGAGCCACTTGGCTATACCTTTACCACCAACTGCTCCAAGTTGAATACTTGGCCCTTCCCGACCTAGCATAAGGCCACTGGCAATAGCAAGAATACCTAGAATATATTTCTTCCAGAGAACACCCCACCAATTAAGCGACATGAGTCCTTTTAATTCGGCCTCAACTTGTGGGATTCCTGAGCCTTTGATATCTTTCTCTGAGCGAGTTAATTTAGCACTGAGCCAGCAGATGAGTATGTAAAATAAAACAAGGACAAAAAGATTGCGCACTAGGTGCGCTTGATCTTGATAGAGGCCTTGTATCAGGTGGAAGCCCTTTTCAATTAAGAAACGAAAAGATCCGACAATGAGCCCGACAACTAGCCCGACGATAATTCCTCGCCCAACTTGGGATAATATGGTACTTGAGGCAAAGTCAAATTCTTTCTTGGACCGGAGTATTTCTGACTGTTCCTCCATAATCATTTCCTCCAACTTAACTTTCTTTATTTGCTGAAACCAGTGATTTTATCGGTTCAAAACTGGTCCGATGAATGGGAGTAACTCCTAGTTTATCAAGACCTTCTAAGTGTTTTGCCGTTCCATATCCAGCATTTGCAGCGAAATCATATCCAGGAAACTGGTTGTCATAATCCTTCATTAAACTATCCCGTGTCACTTTGGCAACTATAGATGCAGCCGCGATAGAAAGTGAGTTAGCATCTCCCTTGATGATGGCTGTTTGTGAAATTGGTAAATCAAGCTGCATGGCATCAATCAATAGGTGCTCAGGTTGTGGACTGAGCTGAGAGATTGCTTCTTTCATGGCGAGCTTGGTTGCTTCATAGATATTGACTTGGTCAATGACTTGATTATCCATGATTCCAATGCCGATTGATAAAGCTTGGTCCTGAACGGCTTGATAAATTTCCAAATGTTTCTTTTTGGGGATTTTTTTACTATCGTTGAGGCCTCTGATTTTACAATTTTTAGGTAAGATTACCGCTGCAGCGACTACAGGTCCAGCAAGAGGACCACGACCAACCTCATCAACACCTGCTATTAAGCTTAATCCTTGTTTATAAAACTCTTTTTCATAGGAGAGCATAGATTCTAAGCGAAGGTCTTCATCCAGTTCTGCCTGAATGGCTTTTTTCCGCTTGCTGATTTCCTTTTGAACTCCAGTTCGGCTATCTTTTTCCAGTTCAAGAAAAAGGGGATTGTCTAGGTCTTTGACCGTAGCAAGAAGTTCTCTGATTTCTTTAATCGTCGTCATCGATGTCTTCCAATGTATCTAAGGTATAGTTACCGAGCTTTCCATCGCGAACTTCCTTCACGAAGAGACTGTAAAAGCGGTCGTAGTCGTCTCGGAAACCAAGAGCACGTGTCATATCCATGATGATTACAGGAGCTTCTTCTTCAATTTTCATTTGTTTAAAGCGTTCAGCTAGTTTTTCTGGATAATGTTCTTTGAAATAATTGAGACCAAAAATGGTCACTTCATCCATAGGAAGCAACTGGTCCTTAATTGCTCCAGTTAAGGCTAGTTTCAGTGCGACAGTATCATCTTCAAACTTAGGCCAGAGAATCCCTGGTGTGTCTAAGATTTCAAGGTCTTTATTGGTTTTGAGCCATTGTTGCCCCTTGGTAACACCTGGTTTATTGCCGACAACCGCAATTTTTTTTCCAGCCAAACGATTCATCAGGGTTGATTTACCAGCGTTTGGAATTCCGATAATCATAGTCCGCAAGGTTTCAATCTTGATACCGCGTTCTTTCTGGCGTGCAATCTTATCAGCCATGAGCTTTTTCGCTGCATCAGTCACAACTTTTACAGTAACTTGCTCTTTGGAATTGATGGCCAGTGTTTGAATTCCTTGTGATTCAAAGTACTGACGCCATTCTTTTGTCATCGCTGGATCAGCTAGGTCTGCCTTGTTCAAAATCAATAATTTGGGTTTATCACCCACAATCTTGTTTAACATAGGATTTTGACTAGATAAAGGTAGACGCGCATCTACCAAAATCGTCACAAAATCAACAAATTTTAAATTCTCCTGAACTTGTCGTCGAGCCTTAGACATGTGGCCCGGAAACCATTGAATAGTCGCCATAATATTTTCCCCTTCCGACTAAAAAAACGTAATAAAACGTTTTCTTTCTCACCATCTATTCTATCATAAATTAGGTACTTTTGCACAGGCTTTGACTAAAATAAAATCATACTAAAATACATAAATTAAGTTATGTATTTTAGTATTTACTTGACTTAATGTGCTATTTGGTATATACTTTGTATATACAGTTTAGTGGAGGTAGAGTGATGAATACGGTAAAGACTCGGAAGGTGGGAAATTCTCTCACAGTGACCATTCCTAAAAATTTGGGTATGGCAGAAGGTCAAGAAATGGTTGTCTACAAAGGGATTGACGGTGTCATTGTCCTGGCTCCGAAACTAAATGATCCTTTTGATGGGATTACTGATTTAAGAATGACAAATGATTTTGAAGGAGTAAGGTCACTTGATAGCGAAATGTGATTATATTCCTGAAAAACAGGATATCATTTGGCTAGACTTTGATCCATCAGTTGGTCGGGAAATTCAAAAACGGCGGCCTGCCTTGGTTGTGTCTAGGAGAGAATATGCTTTGCAAACTGGTTTTGTGGCTGTCTGTCCTATCACCCATGGTCAGCAGCATTTAGCAGAAAAAGGCCTGCTCGTTCCTGTCTCGTCGGATAAGGTAGATGGTGCTGTCAACCCATTTCAACTGTATACCTTTGATTTTCGGATGCGCAATGCTCAAAAAATAACAAGAATGGACACACAGTGTTTTCAGAAAGTCGTCCAACTTTACCAGTACATCTTTGGAGATACATAAATCCTACCATGCATAAACAAGGTAGGATTTTTCTATATGACTAATCTTTCTAAAAATGGTTTGAGGCAGTTGAGGAGAATGCCTTCTATCCAGCTTTCCTGTGCTGAGGAGAGATGTTCTGCCTGAAGGCTTTCTTTTAGAAAATCTCGAACTTGTTCTGGTGCGATTTCAAACTCAAAAGCTTTCATTTTATAGAAAAAGTCGATGAGTTGATCTGACAGGTATTCAGTTGAAAAGGTCACTTCTCCACTTTTTCGATATTCTAATAAGAGCCGATCAAAGCGGGATTTTTCTTCAGGAAGCTCACGAAAATAGGAATTGAGGATCCAGATCTGCTTCTGCTTTCTTTCAATTGGATCCTGAGTTGCAATTCGTTGGTCTTTTTCCAACTCTTTCTGATCTTGCTTTGCCTTGAGAGTACGTTCTTCTCTATTCTTTCCAAAAAGAATTTTTTCCCACTTTCGTTCTTCTTGTGTGAGAGTTTCTGTAAAGCCGAAGTAATCTTGATAAGCTCGTTCAGCGGGCCCCATGGCTAGGATGAGATTATCTGCGTATTGCTTGGCGATTTTATCTCTTTTCTTACGTTCTTTCTCTGCCTGAATCCGTAAATGCTGCTCGTAGTCTATTTTCTCCTTACCTAGCTTAACAAGGTAGAGTTGATCATCGGTCTTACCAAGTAGAAAAGGTTTGATACACTTTTCAAGGACTTCTTCCAGACGCGCCTTCTTTTTTGGCTCAGCCTTGGTCCAACTTCTTCCTTGAAAGACTTCTAGAAACAGCTGGTAATCTTTCTCAGGTGCAAACTGATTGCCACGATTGGCTTTGAAGACACCTTTTTCCCAAAACCAATTTAGAAGTCGTTCGTCAAAATCGTTTTTATTGACCTTAATTTTTTCCTTTTTCTTGACCTTTCTAGTCAGATTTTCTAGCTTTCTGAGCAGTTTTTCTTCCTCTTCTAGTTGCTGATCGAGGCTAATACGATGAAAATGGCGAACACAGTCACTGCCGATAGGAAAGAGGCGTTGTCCTGTGACATTGTTAAAGAGTTCATAAGCGTACTTAATGGCATTTCCACAGATACAATTGCTACGGCCAATGCCATTAAAAATCAAGGAAACTTCATTCCATTCCTTGGTAGCTTGATCCCAAGTATTTGCTTGCGAAGCTTGTAAAACTGCGTCATGCAGGGATTTTCTAACTGGAAGTGGCATGAGGTCTCCTTTCTAGATTATACTTTTACAACTTGAACCTCGTCTTTGCCGAGTAAGATCAAGTATTTTTCAATATTGTCAATCGAATAGGCTCGTGATAAAGCTTCTCCGTAGAGGGATAACTGACTACGATAGCGGTCTATGAGTTGACTTGCTTCATCATAACGATCAGTCTTATAGTCAAAAAGAACGATACGATCTCCGAAAATCAGATATCCGTCCAAGATTCCACGGACAACAAAGTCTTCCTGACTCTTTTGGTCTCGTTTGAGCATGGAGAAGGGTTGCTCGCGATAGAGGTGGTTGGTATTAGCGAGAATTTCTTGACCGAGTGGCGTATCAAAGAAAGCTAGGATTTTAGAAAGATTAATCTTGTCTCTAACGGCTGGACTCGTTTGAACTTGTTTGAGAGTTTCTGTCAGACTAGCAAGCGTTGGTCGCTGACTGAGGTCAATTCGCTGCATGAGTTCGTGGGTTGCACTACCAATCTCCGCTCCCGTTACCTTTTCTTTAGTTGAAAAATCTGGTAAATCGAAGCTGATATGTTTCTCTGGTGATTTGGTTTGGTTAGCAATTTGAACACCTTCCATATCCATAACCGGTTCATAGAATTTCTTGATTTGGCTAGGAGTTTGGACACTAGGGAGTTCAATAGCCGCATGGTGCAGAGTATTATAGACTTCTACTTCTTTTAGCATTTCAAGGGCTTCTTTGATGATTTCTGACTGACGATTGTCTGCTTGAGAGCTATCTTGTAGAGGACTCTTGTTTTCCAATTTACCAATAGATTCTCTGGTCAGCTGGTCTTCACCAACAAAACGATAGCTAAAGTTGAGATTTTCCTTGGCAAATACTTTAGTGATAGCCCAGATCCAATCTTGGAAATTCCTTGCTTGAAGTCTGGTATTTTTATCTAGTTTTCCGTTTTCAGATGCTGGATATTCCTTGGCTTCCAGCTTTTCACGAGAGCCCTTACCGACAAGATAAAACTTTTTCTCAGCCCGTGTCATGGCAACATACAGCAGACGCATCTGCTCTGAATAGCTAGCCAGTTTCAGTTCTTCTTCATTCTGCGTATAAGTAAGGCTAGGAATGGAGAGTTTAATGGTTTTAGGATAGTGTGCTTCTACTGATCCTGTTTCCACCTTGGCAATGTATTTGACACCAAGCCCATTCTGCCGACTGAGAATAACATCAGACATTGAGTCTTGCTTATTAAAATCTTGATCCATGTTGAGGATAAAGACATAAGGAAACTCCAGACCTTTACTCTTGTGAATGGTCATGAGTTCCACTGCGTCTTTAGGCGGTGCGACGGCTACACTTGCAAGATCATGCTGTGCTTCCAAAACCTGATCAATCATTCGAATAAAACGAGACAAGCCCTTGAAATTACTTTTTTCAAACTGGTCTGCTCTCAAAGCTAAGGCATAGAGATTGGCTTGTCTGGCAGGACCGTTAGGCAAGGCTCCAACATAATCATAGTAAAAACGATCGTTATAAATCTTCCAAATCAAGTCATAAAGGGAGTGGGTTTTGGCATATAAGCGCCAAGAATCCAAAATATTCATGAATTGGCTTAGTTTTTCCGCTAAAGCTGTGTGAATTAAGTCCTTCAGTTCAGTTTCCTGTTTTTGAGCATGAAGCAGTTTCTCATAAAGATTCTCCTGGACTTTATCAGCTGCTTTCTGAAGAGACAAGCGTGCTAACTCGTCCTCATCAAAGCTAAACATTGGAGACTTCATAAGCGCAACCAAGGCATAGTCTTGCAGGGGATTGTGGATGACACGAAGAGTGTCTAGCATGACTTGTACTTCTAGGGATTGGAGGTAATTATTCTGTTCTCCGTCTGTTCTAACAGGAATTCCGTACTCAGACAGAGCGAGGAGTATCTGGTCATTACGACTGCGACTGGAAGTCAAAAGAGCAATTTCCTTAAAGGCTACACCTTTCTCTTGATGGAGTTTCAGGATTTCCTTGATGACTAAGCGCATTTCACCTGTTAGTTTTGTTTCAACTTGGTTCTCTTCGTCCTCTTGCCCACTGTCGTCCTTATCGTAGAGAAGAAATTCTGCCTTGTTCTCAGGATTGGGAGTTAGTTTGGTATTGGCAAAAACAAGCTGGTGCATGCTGTCATAATTGATTTCGCCGACTTCTTGGTCCATGAGCCGTTCAAAGACATGGTTGGTTGCGGATAACACTTCTGAACTACTACGGAAATTTTCTTTAAGAAGAATCAACTTGCCTTCTTGGGGATTTTTCGCATAGCGTTGGAACTTCTCATTAAAAATCTGTGGATCTGCCTGACGGAAACGGTAGATGGACTGCTTGATATCTCCTACCATAAAGCGATTATGACCATTTGACAGCAATTCCAGCATCCGTTCTTGAATGTGGTTGGTATCCTGATACTCATCGACCATGACTTCATGGAATCGCTCCTGATATGCTTCACGAACTTGTGGAAACTTCTCTAAAATTTCAATGGTGTAATGGCTGATATCAGCAAATTCAAAGGCATTTTCCTGGCGTTTACGCTCACGATAAGCCTCCACAAAATCACTAATAAAGTTTTGGAAAGTTTTAGCTAGCTCCCAAATGTCTCCATGATAACGCTCTTGATAGTCAAGAATCGTTACCTGATCAGCTAGCTGTCCAAGTTTTGCAAACTGGGATTTTCTCTCCTCGTTATAAGCATCTGCAAGTGGCTTCAAATCAGCCTTTCGACTAGAGTTAGCTAGAGCCCGACCATTTTTCTCCTTTGAGATGGCGACAACACGAACAAGCACTTCTTGATAAGCCTGACTATCAGACTCGTGATTTAAGGAGCTAATTTCATCCAAAACATCTTGAATAGCTTCTAAATAGGCAGCTTTGGGGAACTCTTTGGCATCATTATCTAGATGATAACGGAAAAAGCTTTCCAAATCCCAAAGCGCCCGCTTGATTTGCTCAGTCAGTTTTCCTTTTTCACTAATAAAATCGGCTTCTTCAAATCCTTTGAGGAAAGATTCACTCAGCCATTTCTGAGGGCTGCTAGTAGATTGTAAAAAGTCATAAATTTTGTAGACTTGCTGACGCAGACCACGTTCATCCTTGCCTCGACCAGCAAAATTCTTCACCAAACGACTAAAGTTCTCTTTGTTTTCACCTTGGGAATGGTCTTCAAACACCTGATGAAAAACTTCGTTTTTTAAGATTAACTGTTCACTTTCATTTTGTAGAATACGAAAATTGGGTGCAATATCAATCAGATAGCCATGTTTGCCGAGGAACTTTTGTGTGAAGGAGTCCATGGTTCCGATGGCAGCGTTGGGGAGGTCTGCTAACTGTCGTCCCAAGTGCTGTTTAAGATCGACATCATCGGTTTCTTGGATTTGTTGGCTGATTTTTTTCTCCAAGCGCTCTTTGAGTTCAGTAGCAGCCTTGACAGTAAAAGTCGAGATAAAGAGTTGGCTGATTTCTACACCACGCGCTAACTGATCCAGAATGCGCTCGGCCATAACAAAGGTCTTCCCTGAACCAGCAGACGCTGAAACTAGGATATTTTGCCCTGCGGTATAAATGGCTTCGATTTGCTCGGCAGTTCTTTTCTGTTCCTTGCTCGAACTTGCTTCTGCTTTTTGCAGTTTTTGAATTTCTTCCTCAGTTAAAAAGGGAATGGGCTTCATCGATTCAACTCCTCTCTCATTTTTTCAAACCAAGCTTGCTTGAGCTTTTCTCCGACCAGACGCTTTCCGTCAGCTAAGTCTAACCTCTCTAGGAAACGGGCTTGTCCCAAGTGGTAATTTGCTTCAAAACCTGTGATGGCTTGGTGTTGCTGGACGTATGGGGCAATGCTTCTGCCATTTTCGGTATAGGGATTAATGGCAAACTGGCCTTGTAAAATCTTCTCAGCTGCCTTCTTGTAAAGATGGGCATTGTAGTCCAATAAGAGCTGGAATTCCTCGTCTGTCAGCTGATTAGCCTTGTTTTTGTTATAAAACTCTCCCAAGTGACTGCTTTCTTTTTCTAAAAAGAGTCCTTGGTATTTCATTGATTTGCTGGCTTCTACTACTGCTCCTGCTAGACTTTTAACAGCTAATAAAGATTGGACAGGCTCAGCCATTTCCAAGTACATGGCACCGAAAAAGTTCTGCTCCCCTTCCTTTTTAAGGGCAGCAAGATAGGTTGGCAACTGGGAATTGAGCCCATTAAAGAAATGAGGAAACTGGAACTGGGTCAAACTAGACTTGTAGTCCACCACTCCTAGCGCTCCATCAGCTTTCAGGCGGTCAATACGGTCAACCTTGCCTCTAACATGGACACTGCGACCATTATCCAATTGAATAAAGGCCTGGTCCTTACCACCAAATGTTGCCTCCTCTTGGATGCTTTCAATGGCTGGATTATGACGTAGGATGTGGCCAGTGGTCCGAGCGACATCAAGCAGAACTTCCTTGGTAAACTGAGCTTCCAAACTTTCTTGATAAATGGCTTCAAATTCGCGTTCTTGGCTGGTTTCTTGAATAGCTTGTTCCAAACGCTGGTCAAACGGATTTTCAGCAGGCAGTTTCAAGGCACGTTCAAAAATACGGTGTAAGAAATTTCCGTGACTACGAGCATCTGGACGAAGGCGCAATTCTTCCTGCAAACCTAAGACATAACGGAGGAAATAACTGTATTGGTTACGGTAAAACTCCGTCAAACCAGAGGTAGACAGGTAAAACTCTTTGTCAGCAGGGTAGAGAGCCTGCAAGGTCTCTTTCTCTAATGGCTTACTGCTTGGACTAGTTGGGATAGCTGGATTTGTAAGGCCTTTTTGATCTAGTTTTTTACCCATCACACGCGCCAGAACCTTGACAAAGGTCACATCTTGTTCATTTTCACTAGAACCTGCCTGCTGGTGATAGGCAACTAAACTAGACAAGAGACTGTGATAAGAACCCATATCTTCTTTGCTAAGTTTTTTATGGTTCATTCTCTTTTCTATTCGGCTAAATCCAAAACTCACCAGTTCATGAAGATAGGCAGATTCCTTGCTCTCATTTTCATTGAGAAGACTGGGTGCTGACAACACCAACTGTTTACGGGCAGCGTTGACTAAAGAAAGCATGGTATAGCGATTTTTCTTGAGGTTTTCACTGCTTGCAATCAGCAATTGTGTTCCCTCTTCTGTCGCTTGGTTTAGACTTTGTCTTTCTTCGTCTGTCAAAAGGCTGGTATTTTGTGCAATTTTTGGTAAATGATCCTGCGTTAGTCCAATGGCATAGACAAAGTCAGCAGTCAGTGGTGCAATCAAATCATAACTCTGCACCAGAACAGTGTCCACAGTCGCTGGAATAGTGCGATACTGAGATAAAGTCATCCCTGAATGGAGTAAGGCTAAGAAGTCCTCCAGACTTACTTGTGAACCATCAAAAACGGTCGCAAATTGTTCTAAAACATGACAGAAAGCTTTCCAAACTTCGGCTTGTCTTTCCTGTTCTAGGGCTTCCATAGTGGATGTCAAACCTTGCATCTGCTTGCTTAAAGCAGCATTTTTTAGAAAAATACTCCACTTTTGCACGAGATGTTCAGCCCTTTGTTTTCGACTGGCTAATAAGGTTTCAAGTGGCGTCAAAACACGCAGACGAATGGCGTTCAAACGTTCCAAATCGAATTTTCCGTGGTGGGATTTGGTAAAGGTCTGCTGAAAAGCTGGCAAGCCATTGATGCCAAGATAGCGTAGATATTGCTCAAAAGCATCAATATCCGCTTGGCTAAGGGCAGTATACAGACCAGTTCTGAGGAGATTAATCAAATCCTCCTGACGAAAACGGTAGCGTTTCAAACGTAAAATAGACTCCACATACTGTGTTAAGGGATGATGGGCCATAGATTCACTTCTACCTAGATAGAAAGGAATCTGGTACTGGTCAAAAATAGTTTTTAGTGATAACTGATAAGAAGCTACATCTCCCAGCAAAATACGGAAATTCTTGTAACTCAGTTCTGGATGGTCATGTAATTTCTGACGGATGCTGCGGGCTACCAACTCCAACTCTTCTTTTTGTGTCAAGCAAGACCAGATTTGCAGATTTTCACGGTCCTTCTCATCTACATCCAAAGTGAGTTCTGAAAAGTCATAAGAAGACTCTAGCAAACGAGAGGCCTTGTCAAAACTATCCATGTACGCATGAGTCTGAGAACGGTCTTGAGCAACCGTTTGGTATTTAGCACCTAAATGATGAAGAAATTCCACACTGGCTTGGTAGAGATTTCCTTCAGTGAACGGACTGGTATAGGCCTTCTTGCTTGCATAAGCACCAATGACAATCTCAACACCTTTACGCTGGAGCAGATCCACCACATGTTCTTCCTCAGCAGAAAAACGGGTAAATCCGTCAATGACTAAGGCAATCTGACTAAAATCACTACTTACCTTATCATTCTCAATTGCCTCAATCAAATGGGACAACTGACTTCCCTGAGCCAACTGACTCTGATTGAGATAGCCAGTCACTTTCTCAAAAATCAAGAGTAAATCTGCTCGCTTGTCCTCATCCGTCAAACTTTCCAAGTTTAAAAAGTTCATCTGAGCAGTCGTCATCTCATGATAAAGTTCAATCAGCTGCTGGATAAATTGAGGGTCCTGTTTAATCGCACCATAAACTCGTAACTCTTTGGAGTCCAGTTCCGCAAGACATTTATAAAAGGCCATCCCAAGACCGATATCATCAAGACTGGTCTTTGTAGGCAAGTCATTCAAAACCAGGTAACGAGCCATTTGAGCAAAGCGCGTGACGGTAATCGCAAAAGAAGCCTGCTGGGACAAGCATTCCAGCACGGCGCGTTCTTTTTCGAATGAAAGAGAGTTGGGTGCGATGTAGAAGACTCGCTTGCCTGCAGCAACCAGCTCTTCCGCCTCTCTGGTTAGAATTTCTGTCAAAGAAGTCCGAATATCAGTATAAAATAATTTCATCTCAGCCTCGTTTGGTTTATCAAAGTTTCTTACTCTATTATAGCAAAGTTCGCTTCACACTCCAAATCCAAAATTCTAGTTGACAATCATTTAACTAGCAAATCAATCATGCTTCATCATCCACTTTCATATGCTGAAAGATATAGAGGAAAAAGTCTTTGGAAACTTCAAAATGTCCATAACGAAGTCGAGAAGTATAGTCTCTCCATTCAGGATGTTGTCTGGCTATTTCTATGGAGCAATCTTTGACTGGTTGATAATACTCGACATTTCGTCTAAAGGGGAAGAAGCCTTCAAATTGCTCTACTTGATAGGCTTTGTCATCTGAAATTTTACCTACGGCCACAAAAGCCTGTAACTTATCTTGACCATTCATATCGTATTTTGGGCTATAGTATAAAAGATAGTCACCTTTTTTCATACGATTTAAGGGGCCGCCCTTTCCATGACAGACCTGACAAAAATTCCCTTCAACTCCTCTTAAAACATGGTTCTTTGAAACAACTCCAACCCAATATCTAGGCATTTTTATCCTCCAACTCTACTAACATGCGATTAAAACTTTCTCTATCTTCAGAAAGTTTATCAAAAAATTCTTCATCAACCCCTTCTACTAAAGGTAAAGCTTGATTGACCTTCTCCGCGCCAGAATTCGTCACTGAAACCAGTTTTGCCCGACTATCCTTTGGGTGTTGATCACGTCTAATGTAGTCTTTCTTCTCCAGTAACCTAACAATCTGGGAAACCGTCATGACATCCATACCAGTGAACCGAGCAATATCAACTTGCGTTACATATTCCTCTCTATTAGACAGAAACAAAAGAGAAGTCAAAACGATAAATTGAGGCAAAGTGAGGCCAACCGATTTCAAAACTCTTTTTAAGTTGCTTTCCCATTTGTTGTAGACTTTGATGAACAGAAGACCTGTAGACTCTGTTTCATCATTTTTGTAAATTGAATTAAATTGATACTTTGTCATTATTTCTCCTTGAATATTAAGTATACATATTATATAAGAATTTATTTTGTTTTTCAAGAAAAGGAAAGCCGAATGTTACAATTCTGTCAGACATTTTATAGTCTATATGCTATAATAAAAGCAAAACACCTAGAAAAGGAAGTCTTATGATTAAACTACTAGCCTTGGATATGGACGGAACCCTCCTTAATGAAGCCAAAGAAATCCCGCAAGCCCACATCACTGCCATTCACCAAGCCATTGAAAAAGGTGTCAAACTGGTTCTCTGTACAGGTCGCCCGCTTTTCGGTGTCCTTCCTTACTATAAAAAATTGGGACTGGACCTCCAGAATGAGTACGTCATTGTCAATAATGGTTGTTCAACTCACCAGACCAGTGACTGGGGGCTAGTGGACTGGCAAGAACTCAGTCCAGCTGACATCGAATACCTCTATGACCTAGCTGAAAAAAGCGACGTCCAGTTAACTCTTTTTGATGAGGAACATTATTTTGTCCTCGGTGGCAAGCCTAATCAAATCGTTCAAAATGATGCCAAGCTAGTCTTTTCAGACCTGACTGAAATTTCCCTTGAGGAAGCCACCAGTGGTAAGTACCGTATGTTTCAGGGTATGTTTTTAGGCACCAAAGAGCAAACAGACGATTTTGAGCAGCGATTCGCTGAGGAACTCTGCCAACGATTTAGCGGCGTTCGTTCGCAGCCTGTCATTTACGAAGCAATGCCACTTGGAACAACAAAGGCTACTGCTCTTTCTCGACTAGCAGCGATTTTGAAGATCGAGCCCTCAGAAATTATGGCCATGGGCGATGCCAATAACGATATCGAAATGCTCCAGTTTGCAGGCCTTGGTATTGCTATGGGAAATGCTAGTGAGCATGTCAAATCCCTTGCCAATGACGTTACAGCCAGCAATGAAGAAGACGGCGTCGCGCGTGCCATTGAGAAGTATATTTTATAGAGAAAATCCCCAGTTAAATCCTTAACTGGGTTTTTGACATTTTAAAAATCAGAAAACTTTAGAAACTCTTTAGAAATACTTGAGCTTTCTTTGATTTCTATAGCTTATACTAAAGTTAGAAAAATAAATCTAAAGGAGAAAATCATGAAAACAGTACTCGAAATTCATGGACTGACCAAACAATTTGGTAAACAAGCTATTCTTCAAGATCTTAGTCTAACCATAAAAGAGGGAGATATTTATGGTTTAATTGGAAAAAACGGAGCAGGTAAAACTACTCTTATCAAAATAATTACACAACTACTGTTTGCGGATAAAGGAACTATTTCCCTCTTTTCTAGCCAAGAAGAAAATGAGTGGACCAAGGCTTTATCTCGAGTTGGTTCTGTTATCGAATCACCTGTAGCCCATAATCATTTAACAGCTTATCAAAATCTGAAATATTATTGTATGATTCGCCATATTCCAAATGCTGATAAAGTCATTCAAGAAACACTGGACTATGTAGGTTTGTCTGATACAGGTAAGAAAGTCTTTCGTGATTTCTCGCTAGGAATGAAACAAAGACTTGGCATTGCCATTGCCCTCCTATCCAAACCAGACTTCCTTATCTTAGATGAACCCATTAACGGTCTAGATCCTATTGGTATCAAAGAATTTCGTCTGATGATTCAACGGCTCAATCAAGAAAAAGGCATAACCATTCTCATCTCTAGCCATATCTTGTCGGAACTCTATCTTCTAGCTAATCGTTTTGGAATTCTGGATCAAGGTAAGATTATCCGTGAAATCAGTAAAACTGAATTTGAAACACTGAGTGAGGATTATATTGTGCTTAAAACAAGCGACAAAGAAAGAGCTTGTCAGGTATTGAAAGAACAAATCCAGCTCCAGTTTAAGGTTGTCAATCCTGAAAATGAAATCCATATCTTTGGAAATGAACAAGATGTCAAACAGATTCTTAAGCAACTAACTTTGGCCGATGTTGCTATTGATGAGATATACTTTGCCCGTCAAAACCTAGAAGAATACTTCACACAATTGGTAGAATAGGAGAAAAATCATGATACATACCATTCAAGCAGATTTTTACCGTCTTTTCCGCTCCAAAGGATTCTGGATTACAGAATTCATTCTCTTTGTACTTATGTTACTGGGTGCTACTATTGGCGCTACAGGACATCTAATGTCCGTTCAAACAGCACCACCTGAGACTCCTACCCATGGTTGGAATGGGATAGAAGCTCTAATCAACGTGTCAAATAACGGCTCAAACCTCGTTTTCCTCTGTATTATTCTAGTATGTTTAGTTCTTGGGGTTGATCTAATCGGCAAGCTTTATAAAAATAGTTTGACTGTTGGTGTTTCTCGTACAGAGTTTTTCCTTGCTAAATCCTTTGTACTAGCAAGCATCGCTCTCTTGCAACTCATCGCCAGCCTTGTGATTGCTTTTGTTCCCTCAACCCTACTAAACGGACTTGGTACAATGCCTGATGGTTTTGTTACTAATCTCCTCTTGACGATTTCCCTTCAATTTCTCTGCCTTCTCGCTTGGCTTTCGATTGTTTCCTTTATTCTCTACCTAACTCATTCTTATCTTGCCGTATTTATTGGTTATCTGATTAGCTCTATCATACTTTCTATGCCAATGCTTCTTTTCCCAGACATTGAAATTCTACGATATTTAATTCTAGATTTTGCCTATGCTATGACTAGTAATAGCCAAGCTATTCTCTATACCATCACGATTTGCGTAACGGTCATACTTTTCTTCTCTTTCAGTGGACTGACTGTTTTCAAGAAGAAAAGCTTATAAAAAGGACCTCCTCTAAACTTATAGAGGAGGTTTCTTCTGTTAAAAATAAATAAAGACTGAAAACCATTCTCCATCAGTGGCTAGCTTCATTTCCGCTCCAAGAAGATGAACTAATTCCTCAGTAATATAGAGACCTAAACCAGAGGATTCTTCGGTATCTGACATATTTTCAGAATAAAAACGATTGCTGAGATTGTCTATATTCTTGATAGATTTTTTGACAAGATTATCAATTTCCAAAACAAGCCTATTTTCTTCCTTTTTCAAAGAAAGTCGAGCCTTCTCCTTACCGTGCTTGAGAACATTTCCAAGGAGGTTTTGTATAATTCGATCAAGCAAGTCCTCATCAGTCGTCGTTTTTAATCCTGGTTCAACGTTAAAATCAAGAACAATCTGTGAAGATTGGAAAACATCGTAATAGGCTAAAGTCTTCTTCGTTATAAAGGTTGATAAATCAAGCTCTTCCAGTTTCGGTTTGACTGCTCCTTCCATCAAATGACGATATTCAAGAAGAGCTTCCAAACGTTTGGAAACCAACTCCTGATGATGGGATATTTTGCTTAAAGTTTCCTGACTATTATCGGGGTGTTTTATTAGTTGCTGAGTATATCCTGAAGCGATTGTCAAAGGTGTCCGAATATCATGAGCGATGTTACTGATTGCCATATCCAGGGTGCGTTTTTCACGCTTCATGATGAGCTGATTCTGTTCCACTTCTTGAAATAGATTCTCAATTTGGTTATGTAGACGCAAAATGGTCTTTGAAAAGAAATTTACCCCAATCCTCTTCATGCTACCAGATCGAATCTTTTCTTCGATTTGTCTGCTTAAATCTCTAATTGCTATATGATAGCGAATCAAAGAAATCGCCAAAATAATGTTAGTAAGGAGTAATATTGATATCAAAATGTAATTCATTATTTGTCTCCTTTTAATCGAACACCAACTCCCCAAATGGTTTCAATGTACTCGTGATTCGGATCCAGTTGATGTAGTTTCTTACGGAGATTGCTTAGATGGGTGTTGAGCGTATTGTCTCCAGGCAGGTAACTTTCTTCCCAAATCAATTCATAAAGTTCTTCCTTGGTGAAGATCTTTTTAGGATGCTGGAGCAACATTTGGAGAATCTGGCACTCTTTCTTTGCAAGGCGAATGATTTCAGTTGCGTTACTTATTTCAAAACTATCCGCATCGAACTGGATATTTTTAAAGTTTTGTACGAGGTTATCAATTTCTCTTCGATCTTCTGACTGATGTTCACCACTTTGGCGTAATTGCACGGTGACTCTGGCAAAGACTTCGTCCAAATCAAAAGGTTTTACTACATAATCATTGGCCCCGTCTAGTAGATATTGGCTGATGAGCTTTTTATCACCTAAAGCAGTAAGCATGATGACCGGAGTCTGATTCGTTTGTCGAATAGCTTGCAAGACTTGGTCACCATTTTTCCCAGGGAGCATGATATCTAGTAAAACGAGATCAATGCCACCTTTGTCAAATTGCATGATACCTTCTGTGCCAGAAAATGCTTGGATCACCTCGTGTTCCTCTGTAAGAAGGGTTCTTAAAATTTCCTGGATTTCATTATTATCTTCAATTACAAGAATGCTCGCCATAAACCTCGTCCTTTCTAAAACTATTATAACATGTTTTGTTAGGAATTCCAGATACAGAAAAGCTCCTCTCACATTTTAAGCAAGAAGGAGCTAATGAATATTGAATCTACTTAACCAAATAAGCAATCAAGGTTATAATCCATAGATGAGCTGGGTAGAAAATATAAAAGAAATATTTACTCCAACTAGTTTCTTTTCCTCGCTGTCCATTATAAAGTGCCATAAAAGGAAATACGGTGACAAAGAGCCAGTCAGAATTGTAAAGCATCATTTCCAGTGTTTGGTGCCAAGTGTCGTAAATTTGGATGGAAGTCACTAACAAGAAGGCCCACAGAAAGGCATATAGGAGATTTCGCAATCCCTTGCGATTTCGACAAGAGTAACTAATCAAGAGAAATGGTAGCATGGTGATGCCACCCTCAGTAAAAAGACACCCGAAAACCAAGAGACCAGCAACTCCAATCCGACGCCACAACTTCTCTTTTTTATCCAACTCTTTTCTGGGAAAACCAATCCAAAGCATGGTGACACCGATGGCCAACGTCAAGAAAATATTATTAGTGACCATTACTCCCTTAGAGGCAAATAGGGCATTGAGGAGGCTATTTCCAGCAAACATGATAAGCGCACAACTCCAAAGGCGGATGAGGTAGTTTTTCAAATTTCGAGTATGGATGAAGCCTTCCATAGCCATATAGGCAAACCAAACTCCCACACAACGGGTCAAGGCGTGGAAAATACCTTCCCACAGAGGAGAAACGATTCCGGTGATATGAGGGATATGGTCCAGAACCATTACTGCCGCCATCAGATACTTCAACTGCGTCGCATTCCATTTTTTCATAATAAACCTCTTTCTTTTTGATCTACATAGAGTATAGCATACATTTCTACGTATAATCGTACACCTATCTTACATTTAAAAAGCCTATCTTACATTTTTGTAAGACAGGCGTGAATATTAAAAGTTTATTATGAAAGTTACCTTCTAGTCCGTAATTCGTTGGTACATTTCTGGTCTTCTATCTCGAAACAGTCCCCAGTTGAGGCGTTCACTTGCTCCCTTATCAAGGTCATAAGTTGCTAACAGAACAGCTTCCCCTTGTCTTTCGGCTCTCTCTAGAATAGCTCCTGTTTCATCCGTCATAAAGGAGGAACCGTAGAAGTCAAGACTGGAACTCTGTCCGCCATTTTCCTCACTAGGAGTGACTTCTTCCCAGCCATAGCGATTGGCTGCAACAACTGGAACAATATTTGCTGCTGCGTGGCCTTGCATGGTACGTTGCCAGTGCCCACAACTGTCTGTATCCAAAATTGGCTCTGAACCAATAGCTGTTGGGTAAAAGAGTAATTCTGCCCCATTCAATGCAAGACAACGGGCTGTTTCAGGGAACCATTGATCCCAACAGATACCAATCCCAATCTTAGCATAGCGAGTATCCCAGACCTTGAAACCAGAGTTACCTGGCGTAAAATAAAACTTTTCTTGATAATAATGATCATCTGGTATGTGGGTCTTCCGATAAACACCCAGCACTTCTCCATCTGCATCAATGACGGCGATTGAGTTATACAAGACATTGCCATCTTTTTCGTAGAAACTAATCGGCAGAACAACCTGTAGTTCCTTAGCAATTACTTTAAAATGCTGAATGGCTGTATTTTCTGTCACCGACTGGGCATACTGATAATAGTCATACTGGCGTTCCTGGCAGAAATAGGGACGTTCAAACAACTCGGGTAAGAGAATGATTTGTGCGCCTTGTTCTGCAGCCTGACGTACTAGACGTTCCGCTGTTTGAATATTTGTTGCCACATCCTTGGCACATTGCATCTGGATCGCTGCAACTCTAACATTTCTCATCTTTTTCTCCTATTCTGGAATTTGTTGGGTGATACAGTGGATATTGCCACCACCTAAAAGAATGTCTCTTGCTGGTATTCCTACGACCTTACGGTCTGGAAAACACTTGCTGAGGATATCTAGGGCCACTTGGTCGTTTACATCCTCAAACTGGGGCACTAAGACAGACTTGTTGGCAATATAAAAATTGACATAGGAAGCTGCAAGACGTTCACCTGCATAACGCTCTTCTTCCCCTTCTTCGTAGATGTAGCCTGGCAAATCTTCTTCGGTTACAACTTGATGAAGCGCTGGGATTGGCAATTTATGAATAGTGAAGGGACGCCCTTTTGCATCCGTTTCCTTCTCTAAAAGGGCAAGGTCAGCTGCAGACATGGCATACTGGGGATCGTTTTGATCATCTGTCCAAGCCAAGACAAGTTCCGCAGGACCAACGAAAGCGGCAACATTGTCAACGTGTTCATTGGTTTCGTCCTGATAAATACCATAAGGTAGCCAAATAACTTTTTCAGCGCCAAGACTCTCTAGTAAGGTCTCTTCAATCTCCTCTTTAGTCAGGTGAGGATTGCGTCCAGGACTGAGTAAGCAACTTTCAGTCACAAGAATAGTCCCTTGACCATCGCTATGGATTGCCCCGCCTTCCAGTACAAAAGGTTTGGCATCGTAAACAGGCATTTGCAATGCCTCAGCAAAACGACTGGCTACTTGGTCATCCTCTTCATAATCTTGGTAGAGGCCATCGACAGCACCACCCCAGGCATTAAAAGACCAATCGACTGCCAACTTTTCTCTTTTATCATTGACGAGAATAGTCGGCCCAGTATCACGCGCCCAGGCATCATTAGTAGGAATATCTAAATAAACAACCTTGTCTCCTAGATAGGATTGGGCTTCAGATAGATAATCCTGCTCCACCAAAAGATAAACAGTTTCCCCTTCTGCTATGGTCTTGATAATCTGGCTAAATGCTTTTTTTGCAACCTTTCCTTGAAAAGGCCATGAACCTGGTCGAGTCGGCCATATCATGAGGGTGCCATGATGGGGTTCGTACTCTGCTGGCATACGATAACCTGCTTTTTTCGGAGTTTCTATCATGATAATCTCCTTTTAAAGTCTTGATAGCCAAAGGCTTTGACTAAGCTGCAGTCTCCCTGCTCGTCCATAAGATAGAGACTTGGCAAGCCAATACCATTAAAGGTATTATTTTTGACAAAGGAGTAGATTGCCATGTCTTCAAAGTAAAGTCTATCACCGATTTGGACTGGATTTTCAAAACTATAATCACCAATCACATCACCCGTCAGACAGGTATTGGAAGAAAGTCTATAGGTATGGGCTTTTTCCTGTGCCTCAAATCCATTTCTCAAAGGTGGGCGATAGGGCATCTCAAGTACATCAGGCATATGGCAGGTCGCAGAGGCATCTAAAACTAAGATATCCATACCGTTTTCGACAATATCCAATACTTCAGTAGCTAGATAACCCGCATTGAGCGCAATAGCTTCACCTGGCTCGATATAGACCTCAAGATTGTAAGTTTCTCGGATACGCTTAATTTCAGAAATCAGCAAATCTACATCATAGTCTTCTCTTGTGATGTGGTGTCCCCCACCCATATTGAGCCATTTTACCTCATGTAAATAAGGATCAAACTGCGCTTCTACTGCTTTCAAAGTTGTCTCTAAATCATCTGAACCTTGCTCGCAAAGGGTATGAAAATGGAGGCCATCCACCAAATCCAACAAATCACTAGGAATTTTATCAAGTGTCACACCAAAACGAGAACCTGGTGCACAAGGGTCATAGAGCGCGTGGTCACCCTGTGTTGAACATTGAGGATTGAGACGTAGACCTACACTAATACCAGCCTCACGACAACGAGGCCCATGTTTACGCAATTGTCTCTCAGAGTTAAAAACGATATGGTCTGTTATCTCAAGCAATTCCTCCAAGTCCGCATCCTTGAAAGCTGGCGCAAAGACATGGACTTCCCCCGGGAATTCTTCTCTTGCCAGCTTCGCTTCATAGAGTCCACTAGCAGTTGTACCAGATAGGTACTGGCTAATTAAGGGATAGGTTTTATAGAGAGAATACGCCTTCTGGGCAAGCAAAACCTTGCAACCGGCTTCTTCTTGTACATATTGTAAAATACGACAGTTGGCTTCTAACTTTGCCAAGTCTATGACATAAGCTGGTGTTGGTACTTGTTCTAATTTCATTAGTCCACCATTTGTGGATTCTCAACCACAACCCAAGGCAAACCATACCCATTCAATGCTTCCATGAATGGATCTGGATCCAACTCTTCAAGGTTGTAAACTCCAGGTTGTTTCCAAGTTCCGTTCATAACTAATTTTGTCCCAATCATAGCTGGAACTCCTGTTGTGTAAGAAATAGCTTGTGAACCAACCTCTGCATAGCACTCCTGATGGTCGCAAACATTGTAAATGTAGATGGTCTTTTCAACGCCATCTTTGACACCTGTAAAGATACATCCGATATTTGTTTTTCCAACAGTACGTGGGCCAAGGCTTGCAGGATCTGGAAGCAAGGCTTTCAAGAACTGGATTGGTACAATTTCTTGTCCGTTAAAGTTAATGGTATCCGTACGAAGGAGCCCTACGTTTTCCAAGCATTTCATATGCGTTAGATAAGATTGGCCAAAAGTCATAAAGAAACGAATCCGTTTGACTCCAGGAATGTTTTTGGCCAATGATTCAATTTCTTCGTGGTGAAGGAGATACATGTCTTTTTGTCCAACCTGAGGGAAATCATACTCACGCTTGATAGACATAGCTTCGACTTCGACCCATTTTCCATCTTCCCAGTAAGAACCTGGTGCAGAAACCTCGCGTAGATTTATTTCTGGGTTGAAGTTAGTCGCAAACGGATAACCGTGGTCA
The DNA here is from genome assembly GCF_004127215.1 of Streptococcus oralis. GTDB lineage: Bacteria > Bacillota > Bacilli > Lactobacillales > Streptococcaceae > Streptococcus > Streptococcus oralis_BD. The sequence continues at coordinate 38,831 of NZ_QEWJ01000001.1, forward strand.
CCACCATTACAGTCTAAAATATCGATATAGTGGATCTCATCAAAATAGTGTTTGAGAGCATAAGCTGAAAAGACACTGGTCACACCTGGGTCAAAACCAGAACCAAGAAGAGCTGTCAAGCCTGCTTCTTTGAATTTCTCCTGATAAGCCCACTGCCATGAGTAGTCAAAGTAAGCTGTAAAACCTAGTTCCTTGCAACGTTTTTCATAAATGGCGCGCCATTCAGGGTCTTCTGTATCCTCAGCCTCATAGTTGGCAGTATCGATATAATGCACACCTGTTTCCAAACAAGCATCCATAATGGTCAAGTCTTGGTATGGTAAAGCTACATTCAAAACAGCTTCTGGCTTGTAGCTTTTGATCAGGGCAATCACTTCTTCTACCTTGTCAGCATCAACAGCAGCTGTTTCAATCTTTGTATTTGTTTTACCTTCCAGTTTAGCCTTCAAATCATCGCATTTTGACTTGGTACGGCTAGCAATCATAATCTCTGTAAAGGTTTCGCTATCTTGGCAAATCTTTGAAATAGCAACTTGGGCAACGCCCCCACATCCAATAACTAGTAAACGACTCATTTTTTTCCTTCCTCTTCTTCTAAAATGTCCTCAACATACTTGGGCAACATAAAGGCTCCCACATGTAAGTTTGCAGTGTAGTATTCTGTGAAAAGCTGGCGTTTTTTCCAGCCTTCCTTGTCAAAATCTTTGACAGGGTGGTATTTTTTCGATGCAAATCCAAACAACCAATAGCCAGCTGGGCTAGTTGGAATATGGGCCTGATAAACTCGGCTGATTGGAAAGGCTTGATTGACCTTGCGGTGCATGCTTCGGCAAGCTGACTCATCTTCGTCAAAGAATGGACTCCCATGCTGGTAAATCATGATGCCATCTTCTTTGAGAGCTCTGTAGCTATTGCCGTAAAATTCCTTGGTAAAGAGTCCTTCCGTATGGCCAAATGGATCTGTCGCATCGTTGATGATAATATCGTAGTCATCTTCACAGTTTCGTAAAAAGCGTAGCCCATTTTGGTAGTAAATGGTAACACGAGGATCATCTAGACCCGCAGCAAAGTCTGGGAAATACTCACGACAAACCTCAACCAACATCTCATCTGGTTCCACAATATCGATTTGCTCCAGTTCAGGATAGTGGGTTAATACTTGGGCAACACCACCGTCACCACCCCCAATAACCAAGACTTTCTTTGGATTTGGGTGGACAGCCATGGGAACGTGGACCGTCATTTCGTTGTAGACAAAATCATCCGCATCTGAAAACAAGACATGCCCATTTAAGATTAGTATTTTCCCAAAAGCGGGAGTATCTAATACTTCTATATCCTGCCATTCACTTTTTCCAGCATAGAGTTGCTTGGCAGTTCTCAAGGACAATTTCACATCTGGAGTATGAACTTCAGAAAACCATAAATCCATCTAGTTCTCCTTTCTCTTAATGACGTTGATGTGATTGACCTCTGGATCTTCCGTCCCTTGGAGGGAGCAACCACGTTCCTTTGCAAATTGGATATAGTCTACAATTTCTCGTGTAATACGTTCACCAGGAGCCAGGATAGGAATCCCAGGAGGATAGCACATGACAAATTCTCCACAGACCTGTCCAACAGACTCATCCAAGGTCAAACTTTTTCTCTCTGAATAGAAGGCTTCCTGAGGAGATAATACCAACTCGGGCTGGATATATTCTCCAGCTATCAAGTCCTTCCCATCTCGTGAATAAAGTCTCTTGATATCAGCCAAAGCACCAACCAAACGCTCAATGTCTTGGATGCGATCACCGATTGAAATATAGGCCAAGATATTGCCAATATCACCAAACTCGATCTGAATATCATATTCATCTCTTAGGAGGTCATAAACCTCGATACCTGTTAAACCAATACCCTGAGTGTAGACTGAAAGCTTTGTCACGTCAAAATCACAAACGGACACTCCGTCTATTAACTCTTTTGAGTAGGCATAGTAACCACCGATAGCATTGATTTCACGACGAGCATACTCGGATAGCTCAATGACCTTCTCAAAAGACTCTTTACCACGAAGGGCTAGATTGCGACGTGAAATATCCAAACTAGCCATCAACAAGTACGAGGCGGATGTTGACTGGGTCAGGTTGATGATTTGACGAACGTACTCAGGATTCATCTGCTCTCCGATTAAAAGAACTGAGCTTTGGGTCAAACTCCCTCCAGACTTATGCATGGAAACTGCTGCCATATCAGCTCCTGCGTCCATAGCAGAAATTGGAAGTTTATCAGTGAAATGCAGATGAGCCCCATGGGCTTCGTCCACTAAAACAAGCATGCCAGCTTCATGAGCCATTTCTGTCAACCCCTTTAGGTCTGAACAGATTCCGTAGTAAGTAGGATTGTTAATCAAAATTGCCTTGGCCTCAGGATGTTCCTTTATAGCTTGTGCTACACGGTCATTTTCAAGACCTAAGGCGATGCCGATTTTAGGATCTACGCTCATCTCGATATAGATGGGAATGGCGCCACATAGAACCAGCGCATTGATAGCAGATTTGTGGACATTACGTGGCAGAATAATCTTATCTCCCGCCTTGCAGGTGGAAAGAATCATAGTTTGAACAGATGAAGTGGTTCCACCAATCATTAGAAAAGCATGGCTGGCTCCAAAAGCATCCGCAGTAAGCTCCTCTGCATCCCGAATAATCGAAATAGGATGTCCTAGATTATCCAAGGATTTCATCGAATTGACATCAATGCCAACACATTTTTCTCCCAACAATTCAACAAGTTCTGGATTTCCCCTTCCTCGTTTGTGACCAGGTACATCAAAGGGAACGATCCTTTTTTTTCGTAGCTTAATCAGACCTTCATAAATAGGGGCTTGATTCTGATCTAACTCTTTCAAAACATACTCCTTTACCGTATTTGTAGCGCCTCAAAAATGAGTGCGACCAAAGGTTGACTTATGAAAAAAGAGCAGGTTTTCACCTGCTCTGCAATCTTCTGACGTGTGTATTTTGGTTTCTGTTGAGTATGTCTGTTCCCGATGTTTCCTAACTCTCTAGTAGCAAATATTACGTACTTTATTGATCGTTTCACAAGATGACGTGTGCTTTCACCACACTAAAATTTATGAATTAGGACAAGTTTCCTAACATCAACTTATAAAAGTAGGCTTTTAACCCTATCAATAATGTGGCTTTTCAACCACGCTTCGGCATTCAACCCTGCCTGTCCGTAGGCATTTTTTACTCGGGTTTATATTTGCTAGAAAACATCTTCTCATTTTCTAAGCCTTATAACTATATCATGTTTACAAGAACTTGTAAAGTACCTTTTTTGAATTTTCTTAAATTTTGTTCGTGAATAGTTAAATCGCTACCAAAAAGTTCATGTTTAACGAACTGAAAACGATTATAAAAGGAACTAATTTTTTTAGTTCCTTTCAAGATTATTTAATCTTATGCTTATCCATTTTTTCCTGGAAAATTTCTGTAATGATTTTGCGCAATTCTTCTCGTTCCTTTTCAGGAATCTCACCACTTCTTTTGGCTACTGCATAGAGCTCTGGATGTTCGACAGAAATACGCTTTATTGTCCGAGTTGTTGCATGTTTTCGCACGAAAAAGGGGATGCGCTTGATCCACTCTTGGGGAACCAAATCTAGTATTTTAGCCGCTGTTTCCTTATCACTAATCTCAGAAGTTGTTAGTCCTTGCTCAATCATCTCTTGTTCTTTTTCAGTAAAGTCTTTTAATTTCATTAGCCTTCTCCTATCTAAAAATATTTCTATGGTAAATTATATACCAATAAGAGAAAAACTACACAGAATAAATTTTGTAAGATATGCTCAATAATGAGATTTCATCGTTTAGTCAACTAGTGAAATCAAAAAGCACTAAAAAGCTAAAAATATTTTTTGGCATCCTCTAAGAGCCTTGAAAAATCACTTAAAAAAATTTTTTCAAATTCGTCATATTTTTGGAGATTCTGTCGTAACGTTTTAGCTTTAAAATGTTTATAGGTGTTTCTATTAATCTTTCCTACTAGTTTCTTATTAACATAGATTTGTATACCATCATTATTTATATTTCCATAAGTATCACCTGATATATAAATTGAGTTCGATTTATTATTTTGAGAGTAAATATTTAATCCTTGTCCTTTTCCTTGTGTTAATCGAACTATATTATATTCATTAGCTATCTTTATAAAATCTAATGAAATTGGCTTTTCGCGTTCTTCCTTCCTCTCTTTTCCAAAATACTCTGGTTTCGAAAGGTCGAAATGATTAGTATTAACCAGTGTATTAAATAATTTGCGAATAACGAATTGAACATCTTCATTCGGTGAATGATTTTGAGTTGAGGTTTTATTTATATCTATATCGAAGTTTCCGGTTGAAATTGTATTTGAAAAGCTCATTCTTTTCATCAAATTTTCTAACTCTTCAACTTCTAATTTATCAACATTATATTTAAGCAATAATTTTAAAGTATTAAAAAATTTTCTGAAAGATTCTAACTCTTTTTGATTTTTAAAACTAAAGATACCATAGCGAGACACGAGGGAATTATAATCAGCATCGTCAGGTATTTCAAATGAATTTTCAAGTAAATCAATGAGAAAATATTTGGTTTCTTCAGAATCTTCTGGACTATTGTTATATGAAGTCAATAAATAGTCATAAGCTTCATCAAATCGTAATTGAAAACATACTGTAGCTATGATTAGTAATTTGTCATCATTTTCTAACTCATTATTTGAATTTATAATATGCATTAAAAGGCTAACAGAATTGAATAATCTGTTAACACTGCGAGGATTATTTCCGATTGAGTCTCTAATTAATTGAGTTACATTCTGTGTAACGTCATCATTAAAATAAAAATTAATTTTTTTCAAAGAGACTTTAACAAAGTTCTCCATATGATAATTTGCAACAGGTACAGTAAAAGGCACTTGAATTATTTTCTCAAAAAAAGCTTTTCCTTTTTCGTTGTCCAAATCATCACCATACTTACTTTTTGTTCCTCTTAAAACAACATTATAATCAATAGCTAAAACAAAGACACAATTTCTGCAATCTAAGAAAAGTTTTAAAATTTCTAGGAATTCAATCGCTTTTTTTGGAACCAATCTGTCAAGGTCATCAATGAAAATTACTATCTTTTCATAATTATTTTCTTTAACAAAGTCATCAATGATACTTTGTAGATTTTGTTTCAGATTTTTTAAATTATTAGCTTTTTCCTCATTGCTTATTAATTTTAGAAGTTGATTATTAATTTTTTCAATGTTTAAGAGACCAAAATCTAGTTTTAGATATTCCATACTTTTTGTAATAACTGCCAAAGATTTTTTAAAGTTCTCTCTTTTATCTACATCAGTTACTTCTAATTCATCAATTAAATCTGTAATTAACGTGACTGCTAAATCCTTATCCATATCAAATTGTGAATATTGCCAAGTATTAAAAAATATTGTTTTAATTTTTCTTTTTGAATTACTTGACGATTTTTCTTTAAGTTTTTCTTCAACTTGATACATGATGCTGGTTTTTCCGGTTCCCCAATCGCCTTGAATAGCTAGTGTTAAAGGAGTTTCGCATCCAGTAATAAAATTTGATAACCCAAGAATGTATTTGTCAATCATAAATTCGTCTTTTACAGTTGGAATATCAGAAAATGAATTGTACATATAATTTCCTTTCAAAATGTTTCATCTAGAGTATACTAAATTAAGAATAACACTCAATTTATATTATGTTAGTGGCATTTAATATTACGGTTTTAAAAAGTAATTGTTGTTGTAGATATGTCACAAAAGATTCTATTCTCATCTTCAATCACCTCCCAAACTTCTGATCGATAACCCTCATCATCTATATCATAGTGCTGCATATAACCTAAAAATCGTTCTTTTTTATTTGAGTTACGAGGCTTGAGAATGTTTACTGCCCAGACTCCGATAAGAATGAGAACTAAAAGTGCTATTACTATTTTCATCCGATTCTCCTTTGCCTATCTTAATAACCTTCAACCCACTTTTCATTATCCATGATGAAAGGCTTAGCCAGTCCTTCGCCAGTGTAATCCTCATATTTGGTCAATAGATATTTGTAACAATCTTCCTTGGTCGCAAATTTAATAGCTTGATAGGGCTCTTCAAAAGTCAGTTTCTCTACAAATAAGAAACCCTCCTCAGCTGGCACTAAAACACCTACGTGACCGACAAAAAGAAACTCTCCATCCAAATTGTCATGCAAAACAACAGACAACATTCGAGCCTTGTCATTAAATTGAAACTGGGAGAAGAATTTCTCCATCTTCTGCGCGTGAATTTTTACATCCGTCGTTGCTTCCGTCTTCACCCTAGAAAATAGAATATCAAACTCTTCCTTATCTTTCGCATCAAAAACCTTTCCCTTATCGATAGCATCGTTATCAACGAAAAGAAGCTGATCATTCTTTTCAAGTTTTGGAATTGTGACTGAATTTTTTAAGAGGGCATAGCTATTGATACGGCAGTTGGTTCCGACAAAGTCACCCTTTTTTTGATTCCAGAGATTGCCGATTTTCTCTACATCGTATTCCGTCTTTGTAAAGGAAGTAAAATCACCACTTAAGCCAGTGGAGCCGACAGTCGCATTATAGTCCGTAACAAGATTGAAAAATGCGTCAACACTATTTGGATCCAAGTGGGCTGATAAGAGTGCTTTGACCTCTTCAGTACTGACCTGATTGTTAAGATTGGTATATGAAGCCGTCCAAGGAACTTTATCTGAACTGGTCTGTGACTGATTTGTAGCTTCAGTCCTCGTATTATTTTGGTGACAAGCAGCCAATCCAAGTAAAAATGGCAAACACAGTCCCATGGCTACTACTTTTCTCGTTCGTTTCATGCGATTCTCCTTTTTGAATTTTATAACTAGTAATTTATAACTTGAACTACATACAGCTAAGAAGAATAATTCATTCTCTACTAGAAATATGAGTAATTTGTAGAATAAGGATCTAAACCTATTAACTATATTATACTATATTAGCAAGAAAAAGACTGTAAGAATCAAAAAATTCTTACAGTTATTTTTTTATAACAAGTGGAAGTTTTTCTGAAATTACATCCAGCCCAAAATTAATACCAAAAATTTGAAAATGATAATACTTCTAAAATTTTTGTTCGATTAATAATGGATTGACCTTTATTACTTGATTATACCAATGCATCATTTTCTCAATTCCTCAAGGAAAAATTGATTTGGAGCTTTCCAGTCTTTCTTTTCCTCACTAACACTTTGAACATAGGCACCAAGCTCTTGGATATTCTCTAAAATATAATCTTGAATTGACTTAATCGGATCAATTTCCATACCTTCAGGACCGTTTATCTTAATATCAAGCAATCTTGACACATGCTCCTGCATTTGGGACGTCAGCAATTCTTTGACCAAATCATCAAATAAAATCGGCGGAATAGAATGGTATTTTTCAATCCAACGGCAAGCCAAAATGGGACGAAGCGCATAGAAATACTTTTTAGGTTTGACCTTGTCTCCTGAAAGATACTTATTCATTTGAGTTCTTGCAGTGTTCAAGTAATGGTGGAGCATTTTTTTCTCAGAAAAATACTGGTTGGCAAGTGGACGTATGCGCTCAATAAAATCCGTTTGTTGATAAACAATTGGTGACTGTAACCATTCAAATAGTGTAGGATTAGACTTATAAAGGAGTTTTAAAGTCTTGTCTAAATCCCAGCCACTCACATCCCAAGTATCGTCAATCGGTAGCTCGATAACGTCACGCTGTTCATTCAAACGGAGATAAAAATCTTGCTTATGTTTGTAGATAAATCGCACATCAAAGTCACTATCAGGAGACTCAAATCCCCAAGCACGACTACCAGACTCAATAGCCCACAAAACTTTGACATCGAAATCACGCTCAATTTCTGCTAATTTTTCCGGCACCAAAACATTCATTTCTTCTTGCGTTTGCATAATAAAGCCTCGTCTATAATTTGAACATAAATAGTTGCTAAAATAGGAAACTAGGGGGACTGAAAGTGCATTATATCAAACTTTCAAAACTACTACCAAAAGAACTAATCCTTCTAGTAGCTTTTTTAGACGTTTTCTATACCTGAGACTCTTGAATGACATAATCTCCATCCTTCCAGTTCCGAGCAATCTCTTCGTCTTTCTGGAGTTGGTCTACGAGCTCTTCGACGGTGTCAAATTTGACCATATCGCGGACACGGTCTAACCAGTAGACCATGACTGTCTCACCATAAATATCATCTGAAAAGTCAAAAATATTGACTTCAAAACGTGGCTCTTCTCCATCGAAAGTAACATTTTTCCCAACGCTTGCCATACCACGATATCTCTGACGTTGTACTTCCACATCAACTACGTAAACACCGTCTGCTGGCATATAAGTTCGATCTCTTAGGACTAGATTGGCTGTTGGGTAACCGATAGTCCGTCCACGAGCATTTCCGTGAACGACCATCCCACGAGAAGGGAGAGGTGTTCCGAGCAAGTGACCTGCCTCCCTCACATCACCATAAAGGATAGCTTGGCGAATCCGTGTAGAACTAATCTTGCCCTTTTCGTCTTCGACCGGAGGAACAATGATAATCTCTCCATCAAAATAATCCTTCAGGTCATCCGCAGTTTTCTTATCTGAACCAAACGTATAATCAAATCCTGCTACGATAATCGCTGGTTTTAAAGCTCTAACATAAGTATCAAAAAATTCTTGACCCGTTAAACTAGCAAATTTGCTACTAAAGTCCAGTAAGAAGAGAGCCTCTACACCGTGCCACTTCATCTTGTGCTCCCGTTCCTCGTGATTGACGATGTGAAGCATGAGCTCGGGTTGGTAAGGTTGTAAGGCAAGTTTTGGCGACTCTGTAAAGGTCATCACAACAACTGGCAGATAGTCCTTCATCGAAGCCTTGCTGGCCACTTCAAAAAGTTTCTGATGTCCCTTGTGGATGCCATCAAAATAACCTAGTACAAGGACCGTTTTACCCGGTACTGCAATGTCTTTTTCGTTCTTAATAGGTACTGTTGTAATCATGAAACTATTATATCATAGAGCCTGTCTTTTCGCTAAGAGGAAATCCCAAATGTCGTTTTTTGCGCCTGAACTGACCTTGATAGACAATTCAAGCTATGAGTTTTTAAAAATAGCAACTCCTAAGAGATGCTATCGTTTGGTAACTAGTTTACAGTTTCTTCCAAGTCTTTTAACTTAACCGAAACAATCTTTGACACACCTGATTCTTGCATGGTAACCCCATAGATAGAATCCGCTGCCGCCATGGTCCCCTTACGATGGGTCACAACGATAAACTGACTATCCTTGTCAAAGCGGTTGAGGTAATCCCCGAAACGTTTAACATTGGCTTCGTCTAGCGCCGCCTCTACCTCGTCCAAGATAACAAAAGGAATAGTCTTGACTCGAATGATAGAGAACAACAAGGCCAGAGCCGATAGGGCTTTTTCACCACCACTCATGAGGTTGAGTGATTGGATTTTCTTACCTGGTGGTTGAACAGAAATCTCCACACCAGCTGTTAAAAGATCGCCCTCAGTTAATATCAAGTCTGCCTGACCTCCACCAAACATCTGTCTAAAGGTCACTTTAAAGGACTCACGAATAGCCTCAAAGGTTGATTTAAAGCGTTCCTTAACCTCATCATTCATCTCCGTGATGGTCTCAAGGAGTAGGTTTTTAGCAGATAAAATATCATCTCGTTGGCTATTTAAGAAATCCAAACGATTGTGGACTTCTTCGTACTGGTCAATAGCTTCCAAATTGACTGGACCCAGTGAGCGAATAGCCTTCTCAAGATCTTTAACCTCTTGCTCTGCCAGATTGAGATTTTCCAACTCATGCGCTTTTTCTAGAGCCTCAGTATAGCTGATCTGGTACTGGTCAGTTAATTGAGCTTGTAGATAGCGCAAGCGTTCGCTGACCTTTTCTTTCTTGGCTTCAGCACGTGTTTGTTTGCGAATCCACTCCTCATTCTGCTGACGAGCCTGGTCCAAATGGCTGGCAATATCATCCAGCTGACCTTCAATATCATCCAACTCAAACTGCTTGCGAATCAAACCTTGTTGGAGGTTTGTTTTCTGAGTTTTGGCCTCTTCCGCCTGCTGACTTAGCAAATCCGTATCAACCTTCTCAAGATTATCAACCCTTTCTTGGAGGAGACGCTGGATTTCCTCTTGTTCGATATCCAGATTATCCAGTTCCTTACCTAGGCGTTCAATATCAGTCACTTCGTACCGCTTTTGTCCTTGCAGTTCTGACTTAAGCAAGCGTGCTTGCGCTACTTGTTCCTGCAAGTTTTGATAGCGTTCTTGAATGGCGTTTTTATTCGACTTAATCTCTTCAATCTCAGCTTCTAGATTTTGCTTTTCACTCGCGATAGTAGAAAGGCGCTCTTGGCATTTTTCCTTATCCACTTGCCAATCTCCTTCAGAAAGACGATTTAGTTCCTCTTCTTGAAGTTTCCAAAGAGTTTCTAGTTCTTCGACCTGCTGACTAGTTTGCTGATAAGCGAGAGACAAGCCTTGCTCCTGGATACGAGCTTGCTCACCCTGAGATTTGATGGCCTCTAATCTTTCTGTTAATACTGCCATCTCATCTTGCAAGGTCTTCAAAGTCGCTTCTTCTGAACGCAGACTAGCTTCTTCTTCAGCAATTTCTTTTTGTAATTGCTCCAGCTCTGGCTTGATGAAGATACTGTTATTCTGGCGATTGGCACCACCCGCGTAGGAACCACCTGTGCGCAACTCTGTCCCATCCAGTGTCACCATACGAACCTGGTAACGAACTTGGCGAGCTGCCGTACGCGCATGTTCTACAGTATCAAAGATAGCCGTCGTAGCTAGCAAGTTCTTGAAAATGGCTTCTAGTCTAGTATCAAAAGTAACCAACTCATCAGCCATTCCAAGGAAGCCTGGACTTGCTGCGATAGCATCTTGGTTCTGACTAGAAATCGCACGAGCCTTGATCGTCGTCAACGGAAGGAAGGTTGCACGACCGGATCTGTTGCGCTTGAGGAAATCAATCGCCTTAGTCGCTGCGTTCTCATCTTCTACGATGATGTGCTGACTGCTTGCTCCAAGCGCAATTTCTAGGGCAGTTTGATAATGCACATCAAAAGTCAGATGCTCACTGACTGCACCAATGATCCCACCAAGACGGTCTTTTTCTTGAAGAACACTCTTAACACCCGCGTAAAAGTTGCTATGATTTCTAAGGATATTCTCTAAACTTTGGGCTCTAGCCTGCTTGTTTTTGAGACTATCCAGACGGTCAAAGAGTTGGCTCTGCTGGGCTTGGTAAGAAACTTTCTGTTCCTCTTGCTCCTTGGCACTAGCTTGGTAGTCAGCCAATAATTTCTGAACCTGCACCTTGGCAGTTTCAAGCTCATCCTTTTGCTGACTGGCCTTTTCTTTAGCTGTAGCCAGTTGTTCTTTCAGTTTCTCAACTTGATCTGCTTGTTTTTGAGATAGCTGACGGCTGTTCTCTAGTTCATTCTCGATGCGGGTCAGTTGGTTTGAGACATCCGCTTCTTCTTGCAAAAGCGCAACAAAGCGTTCACGCAAGAGCTCGATCATCTGGTCAGGATCATCTGAAAAAGCTAGCAATTCTGCCTCTAAACGATTGAGTTCTTTGTTGTTTTCAGTTAGACTTTCCTCTAACTGTGCCAAATTCGCTTCTTTTTCTGCCTTCTCTTTACTTAGAGTCTTTCTCTTATCTTCTAAAGATGCCAAACGGGCTTGTGCTTCTTGTTGATTGAGGGCTACCTGCTCTGACTCCAGTTTAGATAGGGCTAATTTTCGCTCTAAGTCACTTATCAGATTCGTCAGATCCATCAAGATCCCTTGGTCTTTGGACATTTGAGCTTGGAGATCTTGGCGTTTCTTTTTAAGACTTTGATTTTCTTCTTCCAACTCTTCACGCTTTTGGTAGTAGCTCGTCAAAAGTTCTTGAACCTGAGTTAGTTCTTCTTCTGTTAGCTCTAGTTCTGCCTTGTTTTCCTTGATCTGAGCGACCAAAACATCCAAGTAAATGGCCTTACGTTGACCATCCAAGTCGAGAAACTTACGAGCATTCTCGGCTTGTTTTGCAAGGGGCTTGATTTGATTTTCCAACTCATAGATAATGTCCTCTAAACGGTCTAGATTGTCCTGAGTTTGTTGCAGTTTGCTCTCTGTTTCTTTTCTTCGAGTTTTGTATTTCAAAACTCCTGTAGCTTCTTCAAAAATAGCTCGGCGTTCTTCAGGCTTGGAATTAAAAATCTCCTCAACCTTTCCTTGGGAAATAATAGAGAAGGAATCACGTCCCAGACCTGTATCTAAGAAAAGGTCATGTACATCACGGAGACGAACCTTTTTGCCATCAATTCGATACTCACTATCTCCACTACGATAAATATGGCGTTCTACCTTGATTTCTTGCCCCGCATCCTTGATAAAACCATCTTCATTATCCAAGGTCACTACAACAGAGGCATAATTGAGTGGTTTGCGACTTTCAGTTCCAGCAAAGATGACATCCGGCATCTTACCACCACGAAGGCTCTTAACACTGGACTCTCCCAAGGCCCATCGCAGACTTTCTGTGATATTTGATTTTCCAGATCCATTTGGCCCAACAACAGCTGTCACACCTTGGTCAAAGACTACCTTGGTCTTGTCAGCAAAGGACTTGAATCCCTGAATCTCAATTTCCTTTAAATACATGAATCCAGCCCCTTCTCAACGGCACTTTTTGCAGCCTCTTGCTCTGCTAATTTTTTAGAACGGCCTTGACCTTTTCCGATGCTCTTTCCTTCAACTAGAACTTCTACATCAAAAACCTTATCATGAGCAGGTCCTGTCTCAGAGATAACCTGGTAGTGAATGTCCACATCCCCATTGACCTGAAGTAACTCTTGCAGATGAGTCTTGTAATCCTTAATCATTTCAAAGTCACCTGCTTCGACCTTGGGAATCATGACCTGATAGATAAACTCTTTTACCTTAGCCACATCCTTGTCTAAAAGCAAAGCACCTAGAAAGGCTTCAAAGGCATCACCAAGAATGGTGTCACGATTGCGCCCACCAGACTTTTCTTCCCCTTTTCCCAGCTTGATAAACTGATCAAACTGGCAATCACGCGCAAAACCAGCCAAACTTTCCTCACGGACAATCATGGCACGGAGCTTGGACAAATCACCCTCTGGTTTCTTAGGATATTTTTTATACAGGTATTCTGAAATCAATAATTGCAGAACAGCGTCTCCTAAAAATTCCAAGCGCTCATTGTGTGAAATTTTTAAGAGGCGATGCTCATTGGCATAACTCGTATGAGTAAAGGCAGTTTCCAGTAGCTTTTTATCCGCAAATTCGATTGCAAAACGCTTCTTCAGTACAGTTTGTAATTCTTTCATACCAACCTCTTTCTAACTGATTACAGTCTTTCTTATTATATCAAAAAAAGCCTCCTGAGTCACTTTAAAACGAGACTAAAGAAAATTTAGCTTTTTTAGAAGAAAATTTTCAATTTTAGGAAAAATTTAAAGAAAAAAGCCTTATTTAAAGGCTTTCTTAGGCTATTTACATCCACCCTGAGGGAATCGAACCCCCATCTCAAGAACCGGAATCTTACGTGATATCCATTACACTAAGGGTGGAAACTTGTCTTATTATAACAGAAATTTGCTCTAATAACAAGTTTTTTATGGGTGGACTAAGCGTCCATTAGTGAGATGCATCCCCGTTCCAGATAGAGTTTTTCACGATAACATAATCAACGTGTTTGAGGTCGGCAACCTTGCGTCCACCTGCGTAGGAAATGGCACTTTGCAGATCCTGCTCCATCTCAGTAAGGGTATCTTGCAAATGCCCTTTTGCAGGAAGTAAGATGCGTTTGCCTTCCACGTTTTTATAAGCACCCTTTTGATATTGTGAAGCTGAACCATAGTATTCTTTGAACTGTTCGCCATCAACTTCAATCGTTTTCCCTGGGCTTTCGATATGTCCTGCGAATAGGGAACCAATCATGACCATGCTAGCACCGAAACGGATTGACTTAGCAATATCACCATGAGTACGAATCCCACCATCAGCAATAATCGGTTTACGCGCAGCTTTAGCACACCAGCGAAGTGCTGCCAACTGCCAACCGCCTGTACCAAAACCAGTCTTGACCTTGGTGATACAAACCTTACCAGGACCAATTCCAACCTTGGTAGCATCCGCACCAGCATTTTCCAATTCACGTACAGCTTCTGGTGTTCCCACATTTCCAGCAATGACAAAAGTATCTGGCAATTCTTTCTTGATGTGCTGAATCATTGAAATCACACTATCTGCATGACCATGAGCAATATCAATCGTGATATACTCAGGAGCATCAACCTTGAGTTGGCTAACAAAGTCATACTCATAATCCTTGACACCGACAGAAATGGAAGCAATCAGCCCTTGATCGTGCATGCGTTTGATAAAAGGAATGCGCCCCGCTTCATCAAAACGGTGCATAATGTAGAAGTATCCGCCTTTAGCCAATTGCTCTGCAACATTCTCATCCAAAATCGTCTGCATATTGGCTGGTACAACAGGTAGTTTGAAAGTGTGATTTCCAAGTGTGACACTTGTATCCGCTTCTGCACGGCTTTTAATGACGCATTTATTAGGGATCAACTGAATATCTTCGTAATCAAAAATTGGAAATTCATTTAACATATCGATGTCTCGTTTCTTTTGTAATGACCTACCTATGCCTTCGCATCACTACGTCTTTTCCGACGTTTCCTTAACTAATTCTACACCAAAGTACAGATTTTGTCAAATAATTTCAATTATAAAATAATAAAGTTCGGTTTTTATGGTTTTAAGATAAAAAGTGAGGAGATTAGTTTCTCCCCACTTCTTTAGTAATATTCCTTTTAAAAATTTCTTCGGAGCATTCCATCATTTCACAAAATTCATTATAAGATGAAGCCTTTTGAGGAATTTGTATAGACAATTTCTTCAACAAAGCTCCATAACCTGCTAGCTTTCCTATCTCATTATCAACAACCTTTTGCTTGCTCGGAAAAACAAGACCAGCTTTCTCAACTTTTAAAATATAAGAATAGGAAATCAGCTGGAATAAGTCCTCACGGTTTATTCCTTTTTCAGTATCTTCAAGTTTTTTATATTTAGCATCTAAAACTATTTTTAACTCTTTATGATAAAAATCTGGAAATACTTTTCTTTCACGGTCAGAAAATACTGAAATTCCGTCCGTCTTATCCTTATTTCGTGGATGGATGAAATCTTTTGGCAACAAGGTATAAACATACTCTTCCCAGAGCCAGGAAACATCAAAAAGAATACCATGGATTTTTTGTTCTTGATATCCTAAACCGTGTTTTTCTTGGTTTAGGATCATCAGACAAAGTTCTTGTAACTTTCTGTACTCTCTGAAATAGGCGTGTCGGATGGATTTCGTTTTATTCATTCTGATAATCTTGGCAAAATCAGCTAATTTATAAGACGGAGTTACACGGATAATTTCAGCTATACTTTCACGATTATTATCAAGCGAAGCTCCGAAACTTTTTTGAGTCTTTATGTACTCAATCGTATGCCGAATCAATTGCATGAGTGGATTATCATAGGTGAACTCTCTCGTTGTGTAGGCAATATTTCCTATAAAAGGAACATTTCTTTTCAGATGATTTCCTACATCTATCACTCCCTTTACATGACTGTCGTTATGAGAAAATCTCTGGTATTCCTTATAAAGACCTTTTCGAAGAGCAACTTGCAGATACTTTGGAAATAGGTAAATCAAGAACTGATAAAGTCTATCCTCTTGAGATAGGCCAACATCTAAACTAGTCAGATTGATATTGAGAACTTTTTGTAAGAGATAATGCAAAAAATGGTCGTTACTTTCATCAGAAAAACGAGAGGAAATCGTCAATCTTTCCTGACCACATCCCAGAAAACCAATCACATTACCTGTCTTGATTTTCTGATTGACTGTTTCAAAGATTTTTTGGTCTCTTTCTAAGTCAGGAGAATATTGTAGGTCATTTGGAAAAATGAACATACTCTCTTCTTGGGAAAGATTTGATAAAGTTCTATCAAGAAGGGCTTGACTAAGGTTAGGATATTCTGCGACAAAGTCTTCTTTAGCAATTTTATGCTGATTATCGGTTATCCGCATCATTATCACCAGTATCTTGCTGATCTGTTCGCTCGTTATTTGTCAGCTCAAATGCTTTTTTCAATGTTTCCAGAGTTTCAGATTCCTCATAAGAACCACGTAAATAATCTTCCAAAAGTGGTTTGAGATAATCAGACCAGAGTAATTCATAGTTAAAATCTACATCCTTCAATTTAAGGAAATAACTTGGTCCGATATGGTAATGACTGTTTAATTCCTGAATATTTTCGATAGCAGTATTCAAGTTCCTTAGTCGGATTTTAGCTTCTTCAGCATCTTCACCTAGTTCTTGATCTAGAATATAAAGTTGACTGTCAGCCATAACTTCAACAAAACGGAAACGACGACGCATAGCAAAATCAAAGGTATCCACTGAACGATCAATATCATTCATAGTTCCGATGATGTAAACATTTTCGGGGATATAAAACTTTTCATCAGTTTCGTGTAGATTTGCATATTGGGTAGAAACACTTCCCTTTTCACCACGGTAGCCAGGGTCAATAGAGAAAAAGAGTTCCCCAAAAATCTTAGAAATCTCACCACGATTAATCTCATCGATGATGAAGACGAATTTCTTGTCTGTGTTAATCATTGGGGATACATAATCACATAAACCATAACTTTCTTTCATGTGATCCAAAACAATTTTTTGATAAGTTTCGTACTTTAAATTAGTATCTTCACCCTTGTACAAAAGATACACTTTTTCTTTGGTAGCAACGGGAGAATCAAACTTCACATTCCCTTGACTATTTAAACTGGCTGGAACCGAACTACGAGGGAAGAAGTATTGTCCTTGCTTTTCATTAATAGCATCCGTTAGCTTACCCCACGCTTCCTCAAAATTATCTTGTCCTCCAGTTTTCTGAGCTTCTTTCGCTCTCTGACAGAACTTCTTAAAAATACCATCCTGTAATTTAAACTCAATAGCTCCATCCCCATTTGATACCGGTCTTAAACCCTCAACAAAATCCGTATAATCATAAGATGGGTGAAACTGTACAAAGCCGATTTGGTCTTCGTTGCCATCAGTTAATTCTGCCGCTATTTCTTTAGCAAGATAAGTTTTTCCTGTACCAGGTGCACCTCGGAGGATGAGGTTTTTGGATTTTAATAAGATATTTTTATACTCGTTGATATTTTCTAACATGTTTATATCTTCCTTTTCTGCTTCTCTATAAAAACTAGTAAAATTGTCATAAAAGTCTTTTAAAATTTCATTGGGTTCAGCAGTTGATTCCAACTCTAAGTCCTTGACAAGGTATTTATACCCTAAATCTTCATCTAGATTATTACTATACCATTTTACAATTTTAAATTCTGTGAGTTTAAATCTCTCAAAACCACACCTTATATTTATCCATGAATTATCAATTTTATTTAATTGATAACCAAAGTAAGGTAGTTTTCTATATCCTTCACCATTTTTTGGACCACACTGACCTGTGTTAAGCATTTCAACTTTGTATGGAATATCCTCAATTGTAACAGCAGGATAAATAAGTTTAGCTCCATCTAATTTTTGAGAACGTTTAATTTTTATATCTTTCGAATTATAGATATTTGCTTGATTCACAAATTTAGCCAAAAATTCTCTGAAGACTTTATAACACTCTGAGTTATTTCCACCTTTTACAAACTCATAAGATTTATTTATAAAAGTGAAAATCTCATTTAGTGAATTTTCGTCCTTAATAAAATACTCAGCATCAAGTGTCCAACCAAATGAATCAGGCTTCTTATTAAATATCAAAAAATCTGAATCACGAAGGCTTTTGGAGAGAACAGCAATCTTTATTCCTTTATTCTGAAAGTTAATCTCTATAAAGTTTTGTAACTTTCCTTTCATATTTTTAACCTGAAAAGAAATATAACTTTTTGTTTGATTTTCAATTGCATCTGGGAATTCTTTTTTTATCTTGTCAATGAAAGTTTGTTTTGAAACCATTGTGTTTTCCTTGCTTATTAAAAATTTATTGTTAGACGTAAATTATTTTTGTTTAGTTCAAAGTAAAATATTTTACTTTGAACTAAACAACATTCTATTAATATATATTCTGCATCTAGCATATCATATCTATTAAAAAAAGAAAAGAATTTCTAAAGAAAAAGCCCAGTGTCAGGAGCTTCAATATCTCATGACTCTAGACTTCTTTTCAATCCTAATAATACTCTCCCTGTCGGTAGTCCCATGAGTTAAAGGTATCTGCTAAGTGCATCATGATTTTATCAATGTCAAGCCCTTTGCGGATCACAACTGGCGCTGGTGAAGTTGAACGTGCTCCTCCTTGTTCTGGGATAAGTTTTCCGTCTTTATCTACCATTGATACCATCACGCCTTGCTCGTAGCGAGTTTCAATCGTTTTGTCAGGCTGGATGGATGCCACATAATCGTCTGCTTCGATGACAAGGTCCACTGCTCCTTCGATACGTTCTCCGATTCCTTCCACCTTACCGCGATTTCCTTTTCCAGATGGGTTAGCTGATGAGGCGTATACCATCTTACCCTCTTCCCAAAGTTTGGTAGCCAATTGTTCACCAGCTTTCCCAAACTTGATGACAAAACAGCTAGTACCACGAACGTCTGTCATGAGTTCTTCACGGCCATCACCGTAAGCTTTGAGTTTTTCAAAGGCCTCTGGTTTCCAAGGAAGGATACAACCAAGAAGAATATCTTCATCCCAATGTTTTTGGTAGAAGGCTTCAATTTCTGGATTGAGTTGTGCTAAAGCGCGAAGCTCGTCCATGCTACCACAAAGTACAACACCTGGTTTGTTACGGTTACGCTCTTTGGCTTCAAATTTGCGTTCAAGACCTGCCTTATCGCTCGTCATGATAATGTAACCAACTTTTGTGGGGCAAACGATACATCCGCCCTCACCTTTTAAAATGTCATAGCCTTCTTGAGAAAGTGTTCCGTTCCATTGAATGTGTTTTGTCATAGTTCTATATTTCCTTTTCTATTTTTCTAATCCTGCCAGTAGGCCGGTCGTTGTTTTTCATAAGCAGCAATCAAATCTTCATACTGCAAAGTAATTCCGATATCATCCAAACCATTTAAGAGCTTGTGTTTCCATTCACTATCAATTTCGAAAGTGAATTCTCCAACTGGTGAGATGATTTTTTGTTGTTCCAAGTCTACAGTTACCTGGTCGGTCGGTTTGAGTTGGGCTAGCTTTTCTCTAACCTCCCTAGGCTGAACAATAGGCAACATGCCATTATTGAGTTCATTATTGTAATGAATGTCCCCAAAAGATCCTGCAATCACGACCTTAAAACCATAGTCGGCTAGAGCCCAAGCTGCGTGTTCTCTGGAAGAACCTGCGCCAAAGTTATCCCCTGAGATAAGAATACTGGCTTTACGGTATTCAGGTCGGTTAAAGACAAAATCTGGATCCTCTGTGTAGTTATCGTCCAGATAACGCCAAGCATACATAAGGTACTTACCAAAGCCTTTCTTATCAATTAACTTGAGAAACTGCTTGGGAAGGATTTGGTCGGTGTCAATGTTATCATTCATGAGAGGAACGGTCGTTCCCGTATAAACTGTAAATTTCTCCATATCCTCTCCTTACTGGGCTTCTGGCATTTGTCGAACATCTACGAAGCGCCCTGCGATAGCTGCCGCAGCTGCCATGGCCGGGCTACAGAGATGGGTCTTAGCGCCAAATCCCTGCCTATCTTCAAAGTTACGGTTACTGGTTGAAGCACAGTGGACGCCATCAGGGACCTTGTCGGGATTCATCCCTAGGCACATGGAGCAACCTGGGTCTCTCCACTCAAAACCAGCATCCAAAAAGACCTTGTCCAAGCCCAACTTCTCAGCGGCTCGTTTCACAGGACGAGAGCCTGGAACTACAATTGCTGTTAGATTGGGAGCAATTTTCTTTCCTTTGACAAATCGCGCAGCTAGTTGTAAATCGCTGAGACGAGCATTGGTACAAGAGCCGATAAAGATATAACCTAGTTCAATATCTGCTGGCTTTTGACCAGGCTCCAAGTCCATGTAATTGTAGGCTCGCTCATCATTCATATCCTTAATTTCTGGGAAGCTACTGTCAAAGTCAACCCCCATGGCAGGATTGGTTCCCCAAGTCACCATAGGAGCTAAGTCAGAGACATCCATCCGGATAACCTTATTATAAACAGCATCATCATCGCTAACTAGGGTTTTCCAATCCGCCACAGCCTCCTCGAAATCCTCGGGAACACATTCCCGTCCCTTGAGATAGTCATAGGTGGTCTGATCAGGATTCATAATTCCCATCTTAGAGCCAAACTCGATGGACATATTGCAGATGGTCATTCGCTCTTCCATGGTCAAAGCATCAATCGCTTCCCCACGATATTCTACCACATAGCCAACACCACAGGCAACGCCGTACTTGGCAATCAAGGCGAGAATATAATCCTTGGAATAAACTCCTTTTTGAGGAACACCAGTGAATTCCACCAACATTTTCTTGGGTTTAACTTGCCAGAGGGTCTGAGTAGCAAAGACATGCTCGACCTCACTAGTCCCAATCCCAAAGGCAATTGCTCCGAAGGCTCCGTGAGTTGCTGTATGGCTGTCTCCACAGACGATGAACTTCCCTGGTTGGGTTCGTCCTGTTTCTGGACCAACCATGTGAACAATCCCTTGCTTCTCAGAACCGTGGGCCGCATGTTCGATCCCAAACTCCTCAACATTTTCAGCTAACTTATCAATTTGCGCTTTCGAAATGACATCTCGAATATCATAGATATTGACCGTCGGAACATTGTGGTCAAAGGTTCCAAATGTCAAATCTGGTCGTCTCAATCTGCGACCTGCGTCTCGTAATCCTTGAAAGGCTTGGGGACTGGTCACCTCGTGAATATAGTGTTGATCCACATACATGAGTTGGGGCTGCCCCTCTTCTCCTGTGATGACATGACGCTCCCATAATTTATCAAAAATCGATTTTCCTGCCATCCATTACCTCCAAATGAAATATAAGGCTACTAGTGTGGTCACCATCCCAAGAAACCAAATCGTTTTAAAATACCATTTTCTAGTTTTGTGGTGAAAGGCGATTCCTGCTAACCAAGCACCAAATCCACCACATACAAGAGCCATAGTCAAGAGAATTTTCTCTGGGATGCGCCAAGCACCTCTCCTTGCCTTTGATTTGTCAATGCCATAAATCAAGAAAACCATGACATTCCAAAGTAAAAGGACTAGAGTAATTTTTTCATCTAACTTCATAACCTTGCAATAATGGCTTCCGTCATTTCCTTGGTCGAAGCCTGACCTCCTATATCTCTTGTTAAAATGCCTGCTGCCAAACTGGCTTCTACTGCATGTTCGATACGCTCCGCATCCTCATAACGTCCAAAGCTATCTCTCAGCATCATGGCCACTGATAAAATCATGGAAATAGGATTGGCAATTCCTTGACCTGCAATATCAGGTGCCGAACCGTGAATGGGCTCATAGAGACTTGGGCCATTTTCAGAATGACTGGCCGATGGCATAACTCCCAGCGTCCCTGACAGGACACTGGACTCGTCTGAAAGAATATCCCCAAAAAGATTTTCCGTTACCACAACGTCAAACTTAGCAGGATTGGTAATCATGAGCATAGCAGCTGAGTCTACTAGCTGATGCTCTAAGATTACATCTGGGAAGTCCTGTGCGACTTCCTCAGCTACTCTGCGCCAGAGTTTTGATGTCGCTAGAACATTTTGCTTATCGATGCTGGTAACGATTTTTCTCCGACTTCTTGCGATTTCAAAGGCCTTGCGAAGAATTCGCTCCACTTCCTCATAGCTGTAATCGTTGATATCACGCGCTTTTCGCTCTTCAAGAATATGATCTCCAAAGTAAATCCCTCCTGTCAACTCACGCACCACGACAAAGTCTACACCAGCAATTCGTTCTGGTTTGAGAGGTGATAAGTGCTTGAGACTCTCAAAGATTTTAACCGGACGAATATTGGCGTAGAGATTGAGTTCTTTACGGAGACCCAGCAAGCCTTGTTCGGGCCGAACCGCTGCCCCATCATACTGAGGACTACCAATAGCTGCTAGGAGAATTGCATCTGCTTCCCTACTTGCCTTGAGGGTTTCATCAGGTAAGGGATGTCCTGCCGCATCAATACCTGCACCTCCAAAAGGGCGTCTGTCTATTTCATAGACAAATCCTGTTTTTTCAGCTAGGGCCTCCAGAACTTCCAAACCAGCTTCCATAATTTCTGGACCGATTCCATCCCCTGCTAGAGTTACGATTTTCTTTGTCATAGCATTCTCCTTTACACGTTAGGCATATCGCGATAGGAAACGCTTCGTCCCATCTCACCAGCATTCTCCTTTTGAACAAAGGTATTGGCATTGATGTAGGCAATAGCTGAAGCCTTCAGTACATCGAAATCAATCCCTGCTGCATTAAAGATGGTCTCTGTATCTCTGTTTTCAACAGTCACCAATACCCGAGCCTGGGCATCAATCCCATCTGTCACCGCATCGATAGTGTAGGATACCAAGCGAACAGATTGATTGAAGAACTTGTCAATGGCGTTGAAGATTGCTTCAACAGAACCTTGTCCTGTCGCATTAAACTCAAGCTTCTCACCATCCATATTGGCTAGGCTAACGAGTGCTTCGATGTCATTATCTGCATGAGTTTGCAGTTGTAAATCATCAAAGTGGAAGCCTTCTGGATTTTCAACCATGGTTCCAGCTACCAGAGCACGAATATCTGCATCTGTGATTTCTTGTTTCTTATCAGCCAGCGCCTTGAACTTAGCAAAGAGTGGTTTGATGTCCTCTTCTGTAAAATCAAGGGCCAGTTCTCTCAGTTTTTCAACAAAGGCATGGCGACCAGACAATTTCCCAAGCGGAAGACTATTACTCTTGACACCAACCAATTCAGGGGTGATGATCTCATAAGTGAGAGGATTTTTAAGGACTCCATCTTGGTGAATACCAGACTCGTGAGAGAAGGCATTACCACCAACGACAGCCTTGTTTTTAGGAACTGGAATACCAGAGAAGCGAGAAACCATTTCTGACGTATTCATTGTTTCATCCAAAACAATATCACTAGTTGCTTGGAAGAAATCCTCACGAATCTTCAAAGCAACAGCTACTTCTTCAAGAGCAACATTACCTGCGCGTTCACCAATGCCATTAATAGTTCCCTGGACACGTCCAGCACCGTGTTTAATCGCTGTCAAAGTATTTGCAGTTGCCATACCGAGATCATCGTGACAGTGGACACCAAAGACAACTTTATGATCTGATTTAATATTTTCAGTCAAGTGGTCAAAGATGCGTGCAAACTCTTCTGGAGTCGTAAAGCCAACTGTGTCAGGGATATTTATATAAGATGCACCTGCATCGACCGCTGTTTGAACAACTTGTAAGAGGAAATCCAACTCTGTTCTAGTCGCATCTTCAGGCGAGAACTCGACAACCTCAAACTTAGAACGTGCATAAGAAACATGCTCCTTGATAGCTTCTAAAATCTCTTCCTTACTCTTATTGAGTTTATACTTGCGGTGAATCGGACTGGTAGCGATAAAGACATGAATTTGTGGATACTTGGCATCCTTAAGAGCCTCATAACAAGCATCAATATCAGATTTTACAGAACGAGCTAATCCTGTCACTGCTGTTTTTTTCATGGCTCTAGCAATTTTTTGAACGGCTACAAATGAATCTGGACTAGCAGCCGGAAAACCAGCTTCAATTACAGAAATTCCCCATTTCTCCAGCTGTCTTGCAATGGAGACTTTTTCCTTGATTGAGAAGTTAACACCAGGTGTTTGTTCCCCATCACGAAGACTTGTATCAAAAAATTCAACTTTACGCATAAGAATTCCCCTTTTCCAAATATGGTTTTAAAAAAACATCTCGCTCAGAAACCCAAGCGAGATGTTGATTTACTCCCGCTTGGTAAGCCAAACAGGACTAATGCTTTTGCACTAGCCCGAGTACCTCAACAACAAAGCAAATTGATTAAACTTAGCTGTTTTCATGTTTGACTTTCTCCTTCGTTTGATATCTTGTTTAGTATTTTAGCATAGGAAAAGTCTCTTGTCAAGAAAAAATCCAATATTTTCTGAAAATTTCTTCAGTAAAGAATATTTTGCTAATTGAAAGTATTTAAAAAGGCAAGGGAATTTCCTTACTTTTTCACAGTCAAGTTCCAACTTCTTTCGATTAGTTCTAACACCTCTTCATCTAGCAAACTATCATCAAGAGCCAGACTAATCCAGTAGCGTTTGTTCATATGAAAGGCTGGATAAATGCCTTTTTGTGAAAGCAAGTCAGCAACTTGATCATGTTTGAGGTTGATTGCTTCCACTAGCCCTTCTCTGTTCTTATCTAGCTTATCCCAAGGTATTCTCATTAAAACAGCATACCACTTTTTACTGCCTTCATGACGTAATACTGCCGTATCAGGAGATTTCTCCCACAGATATTCCAACTGATTTCCATACTTTTTCTGAACTTGAGACATGATACGCTTAGTCTGAGGACAGATAAAATCCTGCATATCAAAACAAGCCTTCCGAATCTGGTAGAGAATCTCCAAACAAGCTTGACGGATACTTCCGACAAAAGTCCCTCTCATGCTTTCCATATGGACTTGAGGATAGAGGTCACCAGTCTCCTGATCAAAAACTTGAAAGCTCACATTATCCGTTATGATGGACACAGTCATGACAAAATCTCCATCCAAAATCTGGAAACTGTAGGTCCAGACTCCCTCATTTTCTACAAAACCATAGGCACGAGCTTTTTCTTGATTAAACTGATAGGATTTAAAAATTTCAAACATAAGTGAAAACTGCTACCCAAAGCTAGCAGTTCCTTTCTATTTTTTAAAAGACAACCTTGGTTCCATGCAATTGTGTCACACCCAGCTGGTCGATAAAGGTTTGACGG
Source organism: Streptococcus oralis (assembly GCF_004127215.1). Lineage (GTDB taxonomy): Bacteria > Bacillota > Bacilli > Lactobacillales > Streptococcaceae > Streptococcus > Streptococcus oralis_BD. Next base: position 63,964 of record NZ_QEWJ01000001.1, read on the forward strand.
TTGTCCAAGTCAATCCCTCCACCTGGCAGAATTTCAATTTTACCTTTAGCATGCTCCAAAATTCTGTGATAGTGAGCAAAACGTTTCTCTAGCGAGTCTCCAGATACGCCAGCACGAGTCAGGATACGAGTGACACCAGCTTGGCTGAGCCAGTCAATAGCTTCCAACTGATCTTCTTCGCTCAATTCATCAAAGGCCATGTGAAAGACAATTTCCATTCCTTTCGATGCGGCAATCAACTTCTCAAGATTAGTCTTGTCCAACTTCTTATCAGCAGTTAAAGCACCAAAGACGACTCCTTGACTTCCAGCTTGAGCAGTCAAACGAATGTCTTCTAGCATGATGGCAATTTCCAGATCATGATAGACAAAGTCGCCACCACGTGGACGAATCATGGTCATAATGGTGCTATCATAGTTAGCTGCCAGTTCAACCGCTGCCTTTGTTACTCCATAGCTAGGTGTTGTTCCACCAACTGCTAGATTATCACAAAGTTCGATTCGACGAGCTCCAGCCTGCATCGCTTTTTCAAGCAAGGTCACATTTTCAGCACAAAATTCGTAAATCATTTGATTCTCCTTGAAAATTACTTTTAATTTATTATATCATATTATTTAAATATGTTTTCATTTTTATCAAGGAAATATCAAATTTCAAAAACTAATCCTTATCAGGAATTACTTTAAAGAGATAGTAGGTGATAAAGATTGTCAGGGCTCCCAGGCCGATTTTGACTGGTAAGAGAGGTGCAAAATAAATGGAAATTCCCATCAAGATATAGATAGATACGATGATCTTTTTCTTGCGTTCTCTGGCGATTGACTTGGTCTCACGAAAGTCAGCTACATAGGTCTGATAGAGCTTGGTGTGATAAAGCCAGTCTTCAAATCTCTTTGAAGACTTGGAAAAGCAAGCGATGGCTAACAAAAGAAAGGGAGTTGTTGGTAAAAGTGGCAAGACAACTCCAATGACAGCTAAGGCCAGTGAAATAAAGCCAATGCTTAGGTAAATGATACGCATGATTTCTCCTAGATAAATTATCTCTTCCTCTAGTTTCGCATACAAGGGGGAAATTTGTCAAGCCTCAACAAAAAAAGAGCCTGAAATTTATTTTCAGGACTCTGTATTTTATTTGATTTTTTCCTCTTCGTAGTCGCCATTACTACACACAATCTGTTTGCCACCACCACGGACTTTCTTCTCCACAAGGAAGTGACCACATTTTGGACAATCCCGTCCAATTGGTTTGTCCCACGAAGTAAATTCACATTCTGGATAGCGATTGCAACCATAGAAGATACGATTGCGTTTGGTTTTGCGCTCAATGATTTGTCCTTGATGGCAGCTTGGGCACTCAACACCAATCTCCTTAACAATCGCTTGCGTATGGCGACAGTCTGGGAAATTGCTACAAGCATAGAATTTACCAAAACGTCCTAATTTAATCACCATTGGACTACCACAGACCTCACAGTCAAACCCAGCTGGCTCATCCTTAATCTGAATTTTTTCCATTTCAGCTTCAGCCTTGGCTACTTCTTTGGAGAATGGTTTATAAAATTCATCAATAACACGTTGCCACTGTTCTTTTCCAACTTCGACATCATCCAGTTTTCCTTCCATTTCAGCTGTGAAAGTCACGTTTACGATGTCTGGGAAGTATTCAACAATGAGTTTATTGACAATTTCTCCCAACTCAGTTGGTTCAAAGCGTTTGGCTGCCAGACGAACATAATAGCGTTTCTGAATGGTTTCAATAGTTGGTGCGTAGGTTGATGGACGACCAACTCCATTTTCTTCCAAAGTCTTGATAAGGGTCGCTTCCGAATAGCGAGCAGGGGGTTGGGTGAAATGTTGTTCTGGCTTGCTATTCACCTGCTTGACTACATCTCCAACAGCCATATCTGGCAACATCTTGTTTTTGTCAGAGTCATTGTAGATGGCAAGATACCCATCAAACTTAACTTGGCTACCATTTGCTGCAAACTGGACTCCATTTTGAGAGAGCTTGACAGCCATGGTATCAAAGATAGCTCCCGTCATCTGGCTAGCTACAAAACGATTCCAGATAAGCGTATAGAGTTTGAGTTGGTCTTTATCCAAGTACTTAGCAATTTTTTCAGGTGTATTGAAAACACTTGATGGGCGGATAGCCTCATGGGCATCTTGGGCACCTGAAGCATTCTTGACCTTGCTTCCATGTTTAGAGTACTTACTGCCAAAACGTTCGTTGATAAAGCTTGCCGCTTCGTTTTGCGCCACTGGACTAATACGAGTCGAGTCTGTACGCATGTATGTAATCAAACCTTGTACGCCTGTACCGATATTGATTCCTTCATAGAGCTGTTGGGCAACCATCATAGTCTTCCGAGTACGGAAGTTGATCTTATTTGCCGCATCCATCTGCATGGTTGATGTTGTATAAGGTAGCGGAGCGTTACGCTTACGTTCTTTTTTATCTACCTGTTCCACTGTGAAGTCTTTACTAGTAAGATGAGATAAAACTTCTTTTACCTTTTCATTCGTAGCGAGCTTCATCTTCTTCCCATTCATACCATAGAAAGAAGCTTGGAACTGCTTGGTTCCCTTTTTGAAGACTCCATCAATCGTCCAATATTCTTCGGGTTGGAAGGCATTAATCTCATTTTCACGGTCAATGATTAACTTGAGTGCAACAGACTGTACGCGTCCAGCTGATAAGCCCTTCTTGACCTTCTTCCAGAGAATTGGTGAAATCGAATAGCCTACCAAGCGGTCCAAAACACGACGTGCTTGTTGGGCATCGACCAAGTCCATATCAATCTTGCGAGGTTCTTTAAAAGCATTTTTCACTGCGTCCTTGGTGATCTCATTAAAGACCACACGGTTGGCATCATTTTCATCCAAATCGAGAATATGAGCCAAATGCCAGGAAATCGCTTCTCCTTCACGGTCCGGGTCACTTGCCAGAAAGACTTTATTGGCCTTTTTGGCTTCCTTTTTCAGGTCATTGATGAGAGGACCTTTTCCTCGGATATTGATATATTGCGGTTCATAGTTGTTTTCGATGTCAACTGACATACTGGATTTTTTCAAATCTCGGATATGTCCGACACTGGCTAGAACCTTGTAATTGCGTCCTAGATATTTCTCAATCGTTTTCGCCTTGGCAGGCGACTCCACGATGACTAGATTTTTTTTAACTGTTGATTTTTTCTTCTTTGTTGCCGTAGCCACACTATCACACCTTTTCAAAGTAATAAACTTTATAAAGTGTAAACCATTTTTAAAGACCTGTCAAGACTTAACTCCTATAGTATAGAAGAAAAGTTTATCTGAGTGAACAATTTCTCCTTAAAATTCAAACTCAGCTAGCACATCTTGACCGCTGGAAATCAGTTTTGCTCCCTCTTGGATCAGGTGGTGACAGCCATCTGAATGGCCATCTAAAATGTTTCCTGGAATGGCAAAAACATCGCGTCCTTCTTCCATAGCTCGCTCACAGGTAATAAGACTACCAGAACGCATCCTTGCCTCTGCAACGATCACACCACGGCAAAGACCAGCAATGATGCGATTACGAGCTGGAAAGTGAAATTTCAAGGGTTCTTCACCTGGTCCGTATTCACTTAGCACTAGATGATGATTGCCAATGTACTCTTGCAGGCGTTTATTGGCACGTGGATAAAAAACATCTAATCCTGTTCCAATCACAGCAATCGTTCTCCCTCCATTCTGGAGCGCAGCCATATGGGCAGCGGTATCAATTCCTTTGGCCAAGCCGCTGACCACGATTAACTCGTTTTCCAAGCCTTGGATAATTTTCTGAACCGACTTTGCTCCCTGACTCGAACATGAACGACTCCCTACAAGAGCAACCTTTGGAAATTTCAACAAGTCCAGATTTCCTTTATAAAATAAGAGAGCTGGAGGGTCATAAATCTCACTCAGATCCCAAGGATAACAGTCATCAAGAATAGAAAAGGATGGAAATTTTTGAAACTCCTTCTCCAACTGTGCATCATCTATCTGGAAATAGCGTTCCATAAAGACAGCAGGATTGCGGCAACCAGAGATTTCAGCAATATCACCTAGCAAGAGCTCCTGATCTACGGTCTCGTCATATTCAAGAACAGTTAAGATCTGTTGATTGGTTAGCCCAGCTTTGCGAAATTTATAGATTTCATAGTTATCAATTTTCATAAGAAACTCCATTTCTTTTACTACTCTCTTATCTATTCGTAAAAAAATAAAAAGAAGATCAGTTGATCTTCTTTTTTTCATTTATTCAGCTTTAGTAGTTGACCAGCTACTTTCAATCATCGGTAAGATTGTTTTTAAAGTTTCCCCATCCCCTTCAAGTGAAACATAGCGGATTTTACCATCATTTGATCGGAAAACCCAAGTAACGAGGTATTTCCCTGATTTAGCAATTGCATTGACAACATAGGCTTCATAGCCTCCAATGGTCGATTTGGAGCCCCAAACCTTACTGAAATCAGAGCTTTGTTCTTTGGAAGTTAAAATACTAGATGAGACAGTCACAACATCCAGTTTAGCATATTCTTCTTCGCTGATATTGAACTGCTCAGCCTTGAAGGTATTCAGCGTAACAATGTTGATATCTGTTCCATCACTATACTGTATATCATTTCCACCTTCTACTTCATGGAATCGAACCCATGATTTGGGTACCTTGACAAAACCATACTCATTCGAGCCGATGATTTGCATCTCTTCCTTTTTCGCTTCAGAAACAGCAGAGCTAGAGCTACTCGTTTCCTGACTGCTAGAAGAACTAACTACCGTAGTCGAACTTTCTCCGGTTGCTGTTTGTGATTTATTAGAGCATGAAGCTAAAAAAACACTAGCAGTAACAACAGTTCCTAAAATTAATAATTTTTTCATCCTACCACCTTTCCATCTGCATTATAAGAAAAATAAGGACTTCTGTCAAATTCTAACCTAACCTATTCTGTTAGTTTACGATTTAATAGCTCACATTTAAAGCAAAAACTCTTGAATATTTCTCAAGAGTTTTATTTTATATTTCTATTCTTCATCCATGCTTAAGACGCTAAGGAAGGCTTCTTGTGGGACTTCTACTGATCCGATAGCTTTCATGCGTTTCTTACCAGCTTTTTGTTTTTCAAGGAGTTTGCGTTTACGAGAAACGTCACCACCGTAACATTTGGCAAGTACGTTCTTACGAAGGGCCTTGATATCCGTACGAGCCACAATCTTGTGTCCAATAGCTGCTTGAATCGGCACTTCAAATTGTTGACGAGGGATGATTTTCTTGAGCTTATCAACGATGAGTTTTCCACGTTCATAGGCAAAGTCCTTGTGAACTATAAAGCTAAGGGCATCCACCTTATCACCATTGAGAAGGATATCCATTTTGACCAGCTTAGATGGGCGATACTCTGACAATTCATAGTCAAAGCTTGCATAACCACGTGTCGAAGACTTGAGTTTATCAAAAAAGTCAAAGACAATTTCGGCAAGTGGAATTTGATAGATGACATTGACACGATTGTCATCAATATAGTCCATGGTTACAAAGTCCCCACGTTTGCGTTGAGCCAGTTCCATCACTGCTCCTACGAACTCCTGCGGTACCATGATTTGCGCCTTGACATACGGTTCTTCAATAGTCGCAATCTTAGTTGGGTCTGGGAATTCTGATGGATTTGACACATCCATAGACTCACCGTCAGTTTGGTTAACCTTATAGATAACAGACGGAGCTGTCATGATGAGGTCGATGTTAAACTCACGCTCTAAACGCTCTTGGATAACATCCATATGGAGAAGTCCAAGGAAACCACAACGGAAACCAAATCCCAGCGCCTGAGATGTTTCTGGTTCAAATTGAAGACTCGCATCGTTGAGCTGCAATTTTTCAAGGGCTTCGCGAAGGTCATTGTACTTGTTCGATTCGATTGGATAAAGACCCGCAAAGACCATAGGGTTCATCTGCTTGTAGCCATCCAGCGGTTCAGTTGCAGGATTGTTTGCTAGAGTCACTGTATCTCCGACACGCGTATCTTGAACCGTTTTGATAGAAGCCGCAATATAACCAACATCACCAGTCGCTAGAAAATCACGCCCTACTGCTTTGGGTGTGAAAATTCCGACCTCAGTCACATCAAAGGTCTTGCCATTGCTCATGAGCTGAATCTTATCGCCAGGTTTGACAACTCCGTCCATGACACGAACTTGGAGGATAACCCCACGATAGGCATCATAAACTGAGTCGAAAATCAAGGCCTTGAGGGGCGCCGTCACATCACCCGTTGGTGCTGGCACTTTTTCTACGATTTGCTCAAGAATCTCTTCGATACCAATACCAGCTTTGGCAGAAGCTAAGACTGCTTCACTGGCATCCAGTCCAATGACATCCTCAATCTCCGTACGCACACGCTCAGGATCGGCTGCTGGTAAGTCAATCTTGTTAATAACAGGAAGAATTTCCAAATCATTGTCCAAGGCCAGATAAACATTGGCAAGAGTTTGAGCCTCAATCCCTTGTGCGGCATCGACTACCAAAATAGCTCCCTCACAGGCAGCTAGAGAACGCGACACTTCATAGGTAAAGTCCACGTGTCCAGGCGTGTCAATCAAGTGGAAAATATAGGTTTCCCCATCTTTAGCAGTGTAATTCAGCTCGATGGCATTAAGCTTAATGGTAATCCCACGTTCCCGTTCTAGGTCCATACTATCCAGAAGCTGGGCTTGCATTTCACGACTAGAAACCGTCTCAGTCTTTTCCAAAATGCGGTCCGCCAGCGTTGACTTCCCGTGGTCAATATGGGCGATAATAGAGAAGTTACGGATCTTCTCCTGTCGTTTTTTCAATTCTTCTAAATTCATGATGCTCTTCCTTTCAGGGTATCTATTAATTATAAATTGTTTTTAACATTTTGACAAGACCATACCCTGCTAGGAGTACTAATCTTCGGCGACAAAGCCGTCATTTTCAATGAAATAGTGCTCAGTCATGCCTTGGTCAGTAAAGACAATCCCATGAAGGACACCACCATAGACAGCTCCTCCATCCATGCCAATCTTGCCATCATCTGTTATCCAAAGCTCAGCTGTACCTCGGTCTTGCTTGAGCAAACCATAAACCGGTGTATGCCCAAAGACAATGGTTTTCCCGGTATTATTTTCAGCTTCGTGGAATGGTTTTCTGAGCCAGACTTTCTTGTAATCAGTGGTTTCATGCCAATCATCCAAGGTCAAATCAATACCAGCGTGAACAAAGATATACTTGTCTGTCTCTACTACAAATGGCATTTTACGAATAAATTCGACCAAGTCTGCTGCTTCTGTCGCAACCCGTTTGGCATCTCCTACGCCATCAACTGGTGCATCCAAGGGACGACCTAGGATAGAGTTAATGGTTGTATCACCACCATTTCGACGATAGTGGTCATAACTTTCTTCAGGATTGTCCAACCAAGTCAAAAACATATACTCGTGGTTGCCTGATAGACAGATAGCTCCATGATTGTACACCAAGTCCTTGACCATTTCTAGAACACGGCGACTATCTTCACCTCGGTCAATCAGATCCCCTAGAAAGAGCAACTGGGTGTGACCATCCCATGTTTTGAGAAGGTCTTCCAACATACCTGCTTTTCCATGGACATCTCCAATTACATAATAATCTGTCATTTATTTCTCCCTCTTTTGCAATAATTCTCTGGCTTGGCTAAGGGCCGCTTCTGTTACATTCTCCCCGGCCAACATCTTAGCAACTTCCTCTACTCGCTCTTCTAAAGTTAAGAGACGAACCGTAGAAACAGTTGAATGTTCGTCACTAATCTTTTCAATAAAGAACTGGTAGTCCGCAATGGCAATCACTTGTGGTAGATGAGAAATAGCTAAAACCTGACCATGCTGGCCAATCTTATGAATCTTCTGCGCAATAGCTTGGGCCACACGACCTGAAACTCCCGTATCCACCTCATCAAAGACAATACTGGTCTTACCTTCCTTACGAGAAAAGGCAGACTTAATAGCTAGCATGAGACGAGACAATTCCCCACCAGATGCAACCTTGACCAAGGGTTTAAGGTCCTCGCCAGGGTTGGTTGAAATGTAAAACTCAACTGTTTCATTTCCTTCACGACTGAATTTACCCTTACTAAAGCGAACCTGGAACTGTGCTTTCTCCATATAGAGGTCTTGCAATTCTTGCTTAATCTCAGCTTCGAGCTGCTGAGCCAAATCATGACGAGCAGATGCAAGCTGACCTGCCAAATCAACAAGATTAACTTCCAATTTCTTGAGCTCTGCTTCCATGTCTTCGGAAGAAAGGTTATTTCCAGTCAAGAGATTGTACTCATCCGTAATCTTAGCAAAATAAAGCAAAACATCGTCCACAGTCCCACCGTACTTGCGGGTAATAGTATTTAGAAGATCTAAGCGATTTTCAACCTGCATGAGGCGATTACCATCAAAATCTAGATCTTCAATGATATCTTCCAAACGCTTGGTAATATCTTCTAAAACATAGTAAGTCTCTGATAGAGAACTTGAAATTTCACGGTATTCAGGGTCGTATTCTTCGACACTTTCCATGTCATTCATGGCCGAACGGACATTGGCAAGACTGGAGAATTCCTCATTGTCCAACATACTGTAGGCATTGGTTAGCGTATCCGCAATATTTTTATGATTGAGGAGTTTATCTCGCTCTTGGTTGAGAGCCAAGTCTTCACCAGCCTGCAAGTTTGCTGCCTCAATCTCTGCCATTTGAAATTCCAACATCTCAATACGAGCCTTATGTTCCTGCTGGTTTTTCTTGACTTCCAGAACCTGCTTGCGCATTTTTCGATAAGCATCAAAGCTCGTCTGATAGGTCTCCTTCAGCTCCAAGAAAGTAGCATCACCAAACTCATCCAACATCTGGATGTGCAGTTGAGGACGCATTAACTCTTCTTGGTCATGCTGCCCATGAATATCCACAAGGTGTTGCCCAATGGCACGCAAGACAGACAGATTGACCATCTGGCCATTCACGCGACTAACACTTCGTCCATTTTGGAGAATCTCACGGCGAATGATGATTTCATCGCCCAATTCCAAACCTTGCTCATCAAAAAGTTCCTGCAAAAGGCGACTGTTTTCAACCGAGAAAAGTCCCTCAATCTCTGCCTTAGGAGCACCGTGACGAATAACATCAGTCGTTGCTCGAGCCCCCAACATGAGATTCATAGCATCGATAATGATAGATTTTCCGGCACCCGTTTCCCCGGTCAAAACAGTCATACCCTTTTCAAAATTGAGCGAAATGGCCTCAATAATGGCAAAGTTTTTTATCGAAATTTCAAGTAACATACTGACCTACCATTTTTTGACTTGTTCAACAATTTCCTCAGCAGCCTCAGCTGTTCTAGCTACAATTAAGATAGAATCATCATCAGCTAGGCAGCTAAAAATCTGTTCAGAAAATGCTTCAATCAACTGACTTTTCACAAAAATGGTATTTCCAGGAATGACAGTAAGGTTGATCATATTTCCCATCAGCTCGGAACTCACAATATTGTCCTCAGCCAACTGCAAACTTTTGACGATTGATTTTGGCAACTCATAGATATAGGTGTTGTTCTTCAAAGGAATTTTAACAATCCCAAGCTCCTTGATGTCCCTTGAGACAGTGGCTTGAGTAGCAGAAATACCTGCTTCCTTCAAATGCTCAACGATTTCTTCCTGAGTCCCGATTTGATAATCCGTAACAAATCTTCTAATTTTTTCAAGTCTCTCTTTTTTATTCATCTTTAAATTCTCTATGTGCTCTCTCTACAACTTTTTCTATTTCTAGGGCAACTTGGTTACTTGCTCCCTCTTCCTTTTTCAAATAAACTAAAAACTCAATATTTCCATGTCCTCCTTGGATTGGTGAATAGTCTAATCCAAGGACTGAAAAGCCTTGCTCAACTGCCATAGCAGTGACTGATTCAAGGACATGTTGATGAACCTTAGCGTCGCGAATAATTCCATTCTTCCCAATCTGCTCACGACCTGCTTCAAACTGGGGTTTGACAAGTGCCACCACCTGACCTTGATCAGCCAAGACACGATGCAAAGCAGGCAAAATCAGACTGAGGGAAATGAAACTCACATCAATACTGGCAAAGCTTGGTTCCTGCTCAAAATCAGTCTTTTCAGCATAACGAAAATTAAACTGCTCCATGCTGACAACCCGCGGGTCTTGACGTAATTTCCAAGCCAACTGATTGGTGCCAACATCGACTGCAAAGATCAACTCAACACCATTTTGCAACATGACGTCAGTAAATCCTCCAGTGGAAGCTCCAATATCAATCGTTGTCGCTCCCTCGACTGACAAATCAAAGACCTGCAAGGCCTTCTCCAGTTTTAGACCACCACGACTGACATACTTGAGTTTTTCACCCTTGAGTTTTAGCTCAGTGTCATCTGGGATTTTCTCTCCTGGTTTGTCAAAGCGCTCCCCATTGAGGACAGCTACGACTAGACCTGCCATTACACCGCGCTTGGCCTGTTCTCGCGTTTCAAACAAGCCCTGTTTATAAGCTAGTACATCCACTCTTTCCTTAGCCATTGATTCTCAAACTTTCTACTACTTTCACAATCGGCTCTGTTTCAAAGCTGACTTGCTGGGCAATTTCTTCTAACTTGGCATTAGCTTGATCCAAGGTTTGGTTACAAAAGGCAATGGCCTCCTCCAAACCCAGCAAGGCTGGATAGGTTGATTTTTCAGCCTGCAAATCCTTTTGTGGAGTCTTGCCGATTTCCTCAAAACTAGCTGTTATATCCAGCACATCATCTCTGACTTGAAAGGCCAGCCCAATCAATTCACCCACAGTTTTCAATTTTGCTTGGATTTCTGGTTCCAATTCCGCAATGATAGCAGCTGCTTGGAAAGGATAAGCTAGTAATTTTCCAGTCTTATTGGCATGAATGGTCTGAAGTTCTTCCAAGGATAAATGCTGGTGTTCGCCTTCCATATCTAAAACCTGCCCTGCCACCATACCTAGACTCCCTGAAGCAAGGGATAAATTGGCAATCAAATCCACCTTGATCTGACTTGGTAAATCTGCCTGCGCTATCAAGGCATAGGGATCTAGGAACAAGGCGTCTCCTGCCAATATTGCCATAGCTTCGCCAAATTTCTTATGATTGGTTAAACGCCCCCGACGATAATCGTCATCATCCATGGCAGGAAGATCATCATGAATCAAGCTTCCTGTATGAATCATTTCCAAAGCCGCAGCCACCTGCGCGTGAGCTGGTTGGATAACCACTCTCAGGGATTCCAAAACTTCTAGCAAAAGAAAAGGGCGAATACGCTTGCCACCAGCATGAATGGAATAGAGAACAGACTCTCGCAAACTAGAGGCAAACTGCTGGTCTCCATAAAAATCTTCCAAAGCCGATTCAACAAGAGCTAATTTTTCTTGCTTCTTCATTCAAAATCACTTTCTGTCCCGTCTTCTTGCATGACCTTAACCAAGGTCTTTTCAGCCTTGTCCAGCGTCGCTTGGAGCTCTTTTGACAAGACCATTCCCTTTTGAAAGGCAGCAATCGCATCTTCTAAAGCAATTTCACCATTTTCTAAACTTTGGACAATGGTCTCCAGTTCTGCTAGATTTTCCTCAAATTTCTTTTGTTTTGACATCTTTAACCTCTAATTCTACTTGACCATCTCGCATCAAAAGCGTCACTTGATCTTTTTTATTCAACATCTCAACAGAATCGACTACGGACTCTTCTTTTTTGACAATTGCATAACCACGAGCCACGATTCGACTGGTATCCAGCATCATCAAAGCTTCTGAAAGTCGCTTGACTTCAGCAACCTTGGCATCATAAACCAGCGCCATTTGGCTGCGTAGGAGCTTGTCCAACTGACCTAGACGGTCTTGATAACGCTGGATTTTGGTAACAGGTGATAACTGGACTAGTCGATGCGTCCTTGCTTGGACTAGTTGTCTGTTATCAGAAATCCGTGTTCGCAAACTTTGTTTTAATCGCAGTTGCAGCTGATCCAACCGTTGCAAATAGCCGTCATACAAGCGCTCTGGCTGTCTAAAGATGACCGACTGACTGCATTTTTTCAGAGCTTCTTTTTTTCTTGACAGGACATTCTGAACTGCTGTCGCCATCCGCTTTTCTTGATTTTGCAAATGCGTCAATAGATCCAACTTGGTCACAGGCGTTGCCAATTCAGCCGCAGCTGTTGGCGTTGCAGCCCGTCTATCTGCCACAAAATCCGCCAAGGTCACATCCGTCTCATGACCAACACTAGAGATGATGGGTAAACGGGATTCAAAAATAGCCCGTACCACGATCTCTTCGTTAAAAGCCCAGAGATCCTCTATGGAACCCCCACCACGACCAATGATGAGAACATCTAGGTCCTCACGTTGATTGGCACGCGCAATATTTCGAGCAATTTCCTCTGCTGCTCCATCTCCTTGAACCTTGGTCGGATAGAGAAGGATATCGACACCAGGAAAACGTCTGCTTACGGTTGTGATAATATCCTGAATAACTGCGCCACTGCGACTGGTTACTACCCCTATTCTCTTAGCAAACTGGGGAAGAGGTTGCTTGAACCGTTCTTGAAAAAGACCTTCCTCCGTTAGTTTTTTCTTGAGTTGTTCAAACTGAATCGCAAGCGCCCCGACTCCATCAGGCTCAGCCTTTTCAATGATGATGGAGTAGCTCCCGCTGGGTTCATAGACCTGCACACGCCCAATCACATTGATTTTCATTCCCTCTTCCAAGTCGAAACCTAATTTTTGATAAATCCCAGACCAGATGGTCGCTTGAATGACTGCATGGTCATCTTTTAGGGAGAAATATTGGTGAGTAGGTCGTTTACGAAAGTTGGAAACTTGACCAGTTAAATAGACCCGTTCCAAGTAAGGGTCTTTATCGAATTTCATTTTCAGATACTTGGTCAAAGTTGTTACCGATAAATACTTTTCCATCTCCACCTACTATTCATTTTCTTGCTTTTCCATGGGTATTATTATACCAAAAACATGCTTAAAAATCACCTTTTTCCTACTGAAACTAAAGGAAAAATAGAAAAAGGAGGCTAGACCTCCTCATCTGATTATTTACTGTTTCGCGCTTCTTCCAAAATCTTTGCAATCTTGGTCGTCAAAAGGTCGATAGCAACTGTATTGCTGACCCCTTCTGGAATGACGATATCAGCATAACGCTTGGTCGGCTCAATAAACTGGTGGTACATAGGTTTTACCACACCTAGATATTGGTCAATCACGCTATCCAAGCTACGGCCACGCTCCTCCATATCACGCTTGATACGACGAATAATGCGCACATCATCATCTGTATCCACAAAAATCTTGATATCCATCAAATCGCGCAGACGCTTGTCCTCCAAGACCAGAATCCCCTCAACGATAAAGACATCCTGAGGCTCCTGACGATAGGTCTTGCTACTCCGCGTATGCTCTGTATAGTCATAAGTTGGAATGTCCACTGGGCGCCCTGCCAACAATTCCTTAATCTGCTCGATCATCAAGTCTGTATCAAAGGCAAATGGATGGTCATAGTTAGTTTTGACACGCTCTTCAAAAGTCAAGTGAGACTGATCCTTGTAGTATGAATCATGCTCAATCATGGAAATCTTTTCATAAGGGAAATGCGATAAAATGGCTCTCGAAACACTGGTCTTACCACCACCAGAACCACCTGTCACTCCGATAATGATTGGTCTATTTTGCATGCTATCCTCCGTTTTTTTATCCGTCGTCTATTCTATCACATTTTTTGTAAAATTTATAGTCTGATTTGGATAGTCTAGGGGAAACACAAATCTATCCCCACACTCCAGTTAAACTAGCTAAAAACCTTCCTTGGTTTATATAATTTATCCCTTTTTTCTAGAATGGCTAGCAATGTATCTCCCTCAAAGGCAGCCAGTTCTTGGTCTATTTGGTCTAGCTCGATAAAACGACCAAAGCGCACTTCTGTAGCCTCTTCTGGAGTTAGGATAACTTTAACAAGGTCCCCTGTTCCAATTTCAAGAGGGTGGAGAAAGTCCAGTTGCCCTGCCTCTACTTTTTCAGCAATTTCTTTCAAAGTCAAGGCATCTTCTAACTGCAAACCAGCTGCACTAGTACGTGTTAGGTGGGACATATGGGCCGCATAACCCAGCTTCTTACCTAAATCAACCGATAAGGTACGGATATAAGTCCCCTTACTGCATTTCACACGAAAGGTAAAACGCGCAAGTTCGCTCTCATAAGAAATCGGACTTGTCCGTTCAAATTGATAAATAGTCACCTGACGTTCTGGACGCTCCACTTCCTGACCAGCACGCGCATACTCATAAAGCTTGCGACCATTGACCTTGACAGCCGAGTACATAGGCGGAATCTGAGTAATAGGCCCAGTCAGACTCGCAATCGCTTCATCGACAGTGGTTTCATCCAAGGGCGACAAAACAGGTGTCTCTGCGACCACTTCTCCACTGGCATCCTCAGTCGTCGTTGAATAACCAAGAGTGATCTCCCCCTCATAGACCTTACCCTCATCCTGCATGAACTCGACCATGCGGGTCGCCTTGCCCACCGCAATGGGCAAAACACCCAACACATCTGGATCCAAGGTCCCACCATGACCAATTTTCTTGGTTCCCAAAATCTTACGCAGCTTAAAAACAGCGTCATGCGAGGTCATCCCCGCTTCTTTTTTTAAATTGATAATACCGTTCATGTGTTTTTTCTCACTCCCCCTTCAGCGCTTCAAACTTCGCTTTCATGGTTGGATTTTTTCGGGTCAATTTTTTAACGGAAACATCTTCCAGCTTGTTGTTTGCGAGGCGGAGTTGGTTTTCGGATGTTGTCAGGAATTTCTTAACCTCTTCCATCCGTTTGATAGCCTTGTCAATTTCATCGATGGCTTTGCCGAAGTTGGTCGAAGCTGAATTATAGTTTTTAGCAAATGCTACTTTAAAGGCATCCAGGTCTTCCTCAAAATGTGTAATATCGATATTCTGCTCACGAACAAGTGCTAACTCCTGCTTGTATTTTAGGGAATTGAGCGCAGCATTTCGCAAAAGCCCAATCAACTGGATAAAGAACTGGGGACGAACCACATACATCTTTTCATACTCATGACTGACATCCACGATACCCGTGTTGAAATAGTCATTATCGGCCTCAAGCATGGTCACCAAAACCGCATACTCACAGTTCTTCTCCCGACGATCCTTGTCCAATTCCTTGTAAAAATCTGCATTCTTATGCTTCTTCTCTGTTCCGTCCGCTTCATTTTTCATCTCAAACATGATAGAAATGATTTCCACTCCATTTTCATCACATTCACGAAAGATAAAGTCGCCTTTAGACCCACGCGCAGAAACCTTGTTATCCTTCTCAAAGTAAGCATTTGGAAAGGCAAAACTACGAACCTTGTTAAACTCACTCTCTGCATACTGTTCCAAACTTTCTCCGATGGCTTTTGTAGATTGTTGAGCTTTGAAATTCTTGTAAAATTCGACCTGCTCACTGGCTGCCTTAAGTTGAGCTTCGTAATTTTGCTTAACAGAAGCAAGAGAAAGCTCGTTCTCCTTTTCTTGCAAGAGAAGCTGATTTTTGACCTGATCGCGCTCTTTTTCTAGGTCAGAGAGGGTCTTTTGCAGTTGATTTTCATGCTCCAAACGCAAGGTAGCCAATTGGTTTTCCAAGGCCTGTACTTCCTTGTCCTTTGCTAATAAGGCCTGGTGACTTGTCTGCTCAACTTCTTTCTTAGCTAACTCTTTCTCTGTATCAAAGTTTTGGATTTGACTCTGCAATTGCGCAATTTCTTGGTCCTTCTGAGCCAGTTTAGACTGTTGCTCATTCATGGCCTTTTGCTCAGCCAAGGCCAGCTCCTGCTTTATGCGATCGTGTAATTCCTTGTCAAACTCAGCTGTTCTCACTTGGGATAAAAGTTCGGCATACTGGCTCTCATTTACTGTAAAGACTTCCCCACAGTTAGGACATTTGATTTCGTTCATAACTTTCCTCTTTCTAGACTTCTGTAACCATTATATCATGCCTGAGGGAAAATCAAAAACAGTGAGTCGAAACCCACTGTTTATATCTTTTACTTTAAATTTTTTCCAAGGCCAAGCGCAAATCTTCAATCAAATCATCTACATTTTCAAGACCGATAGACAAGCGGATTTGGTTTGGTGTGACACCTGCTGCTTCTAGATCTTTTTCTGACAACTGACCGTGAGTAGTTGTCGCTGGATGGACAACAAGCGATTTGGCATCTGCTACGTTTGCAAGGTCAGAGAAGATTTCCAAATTATCAATCACCTTACGAGCCTCTGTCTCTCCACCTTTAACATGGAAGGTAAAGATTGAACCAACACCTTTTGGCAAATATTTCTCAGCCAAGGCATGGTAAGGACTGTCTGCTAGTTTTGGATAGTTGACTTTTTCAACCTTAGGATGGTTGACAAGGAAATCAACAATTTTCTCTGCATTTTGCACATGACGTTCAACACGAAGAGAGAGAGTTTCAAGTCCTTGGAGCAAGAGGAAGGCATTAAATGGTGATAAGGCTGCTCCTGTATCACGAAGTAATTGAACTCGAACAGCGATAATAAAGGCTGCTGCCCCAACATCACGAGTATAGCTCAAGTTATGGTAGCTAGGATCTTCCTCAACAAATTGAGGGAATTTCCCCGAAGCTTCCCAGTCAAAACGACCACTGTCCACGATGACACCGCCAATAGTCGTACCATGCCCACCGATAAACTTAGTTGCTGAGTGAATGGCAATATCTACACCGTGAGAGAAAACGTTAATCAAATATGGTGTGGCAAAAGTATTGTCCGAAACGAGAGGAATCTGGTGTTTATGCGCAATCTCAGCCAATTTTTCCAAGTCAGGAATGTTAATCAAGGGATTCCCTAAGGTTTCAATCAAGACAAGCTTGGTATTGTCACCTATAGCTGCTTCAACTTCCTCCAAATTATCCACATCTACAAAGGTAGTTGTGATTCCATAACGAGGAAGGGTTTCTTTCAAGAGATTGAAGGTTCCACCGTAAATGGTTGAAGCTGCTACTACGTGGTCACCTGCGTGAGCAAGCGCCAAAATAGTGTAGGTTACAGCAGCCATACCAGATGCTGTTGCTAGCGCTCCGACACCACCTTCAAGGGCAGCGATACGTTCTTCAAAGGCTGCTGTTGTAGGATTTGTGATACGGGTATAGATATTGCCTGGTTTTCTCAAGGCAAACAAATCCGCACCTTCCTGCGTATCATCAAAAACGAAGGATGTTGTTTGATAAATCGGTACTGCACGAGACTTAGTTGCTGGATCAACTACTTGCCCAGCATGTAATTGTAGAGTTTCAAATTTAAAATCACGAGTCATAAGACGACCTCCAAATAGCTTCATTAGGGATATTGTATCATCTTGTGCTAGTCTTTTCCAATACCGTTTTTCTATATTTTGATATAAGGAACAACTATGACTAGTCATACACATCAAACAAAAAAGCACGATTGATTCGTGCTCAATTCTTTAATCTACATAAGTATCTTCGTTTTTATTGAGGAAGGCGTATGGTAAGCCCATCAAGAGACCGCCCCCAATGAAGTTCCCAATAAAGGTTACACCCCAGTGACGAAGAATATTAGGTATGTCAAAGTTAGCAATAGAATCAGCTGCAACACTGAACTTAACAATCGCAAAAGAAGCAAAGTTGGTTGCGATGTGTTCGTTTGTTAAGAATACAAACATGTAAATCGCTGATAAGACAAGCCAAAGTTTGGCCCCACCATCTTTCACCAAAACAAAGGAAAGAATGGCAATGTTTACAAAGATATTGGCTAAAATACCTTCAAGTAAGACTAGCTCATTGGAACGGCCTAACTTCATCTCTACAACCCCGGAGATAAAACTATCATGAGTCAGATTTGCATAGGCTGCTGAGTGGGCAAAGCCCCAACCTGCTATCAAAGCTCCGATGAGGTTGAACAAGGTACAGTATAGTAAAATCTCTGCTGTTTTTCTCCAAGAGATTTTTTTCAAGAAACTGCCAGCAGTCAAGAACATCATGTTTGAAGTTACCAACTCAGCATTCAAGAAAACAATGTAGGCCAATCCCCAAGCAAAAACAAATGGGAAAAGGAAACGTCCGCTACCTGGCGCTATTTTATTAATCAAGTCAGCTCCAACTGCACCCGCAGCCGTACTAAATGTTAGAAAGGCACCTGCAAACATAGAACGAATCGCATATTTGAATTTGCTTTGACTATAAAGACTTTCTTTCTTCTTGCAAGCAAATTCAATCTTTGAGATAAATTCTGAAGAGACCATAAAAAAACTCCTAAAACTTTTATTTGTGATAATTATAACATAATTCTTGTTTTCAAGAAAGCGTTTTCCGTGAAATATGAAAATTTTGTTCAAAAAATTTCACTTGTAATACTTCTCATATTTTTCTTTAAAAGTTTTTTTAGTTCTCTTTGTTCACACAAAAACCAGCGAAATGACTATTTCACTGGTTCATTAGAGTTTAATAACGCTGTTTATATGGTTTATTAAAGGCACTAAGGACATCATCAGATGTTTCTGAATATGCTTTAACTTCTTTAAAATCACCTTTAACAATAATTCGCTCTGTCGCGTCATAGTCGACACAGGTTACCAATGTGATTTCTTTGATACCATCACGGTCTTCAATTTCGTCTACGCGATCAGGCGTCACGTGCTTCACCTCACGAATCTCATAGGTGTATACTTTATCTTTATCAGTCAGATAGATTTTCATCCCTGCCTTGGCATTGACCAAAGGTGAAAAGAGCATTTGGCTTGCATTTTCAGCAGTAAAGATATGGTGGCTGGCTAGTGAATAGTTGCCTTCCCCCATTTTCTGATTTGCTTTCATGGTCCCTGCCCCGTAGAACAAGTTTACATTATCTAAACCTTTAAAAATAGGTAGGTTGATCTCTACTTCAGGAATGGCAATACCTCCTATGACTGGAAGTTGTTGAGCATCCCACTGGGCAGCTAACACCGCTTCTGATGAGATCGATTTGACAGAATCAAAATCGAAATTTCCTTCTGCCTCTTTATTCTCTTCAATCTTTTCTTTAGTCACCTGACTGACTTGATATTTATTGGTATTCCAAACCATAAACATGTTTCGGATCTTTGAATTAAAAATCAAGACCAAGGACAAGAGGATGAGAAAGACTGCTAGGATATTGGTCAGCAGGTTTCTGCGTTTCTTTTTTTTCTTTTTATTATCTTTTTCAGACATTATACTTCACTCTCTGTTTCAATTTCAGTCCCAACTTCTTCTTTTTCTGCTGCGGCAACCGTTGTAAAGGTCACAATCTTGGCATCTTGGTCTAGACGCATCACCTTAACTCCCATCGTTGAGCGTCCTGTTTGTGAAATATTGGCAACGTTTGTTCGAATCATGACCCCTGTATCCGTGATAATCATCAGATCTTCATCACCTTTAACAGTGAGTAGGCCTGCAAGAGGACCATTTTTCTCAGCAACATTGGCTGTCTTCATCCCTTTACCACCACGGCCTTTAGTTGGATATTCAGTAGCAAGAGTACGTTTACCATAACCTTTTTCAGTGATGATAAGAACCTCATCCTGGTCAGTAATAACACTTGCGCCAACTACTGTATCACCTTCACGAAGATTGACTCCTCGGACACCTGTCGCGATACGGCTCATTCCACGAACAGCTGACTGATTAAAGCGAACAGAATAACCAAACTTGGTACCAATGATAATATCGGTATCTTCTTCTGTCAGCAAGACATTGATCAACTCATCCTCATCCTTGAGATTCAAGGCCTTAAGTCCATTTTGACGAATATTTGCAAATTCTTTGACACTGGTTCTCTTCACGATTCCGTGACGAGTTGTAAAGAAGAGATAAGCATCATCACTACGTTCAGACTCAACGTTGATGATGGTCTGAATGCTTTCGCCTTCGTCTAACTTCAAAAGATTGACAACAGGCAATCCCTTGGCTGTACGACCATATTCAGGAATTTCATAGCCTTTAAGGCGATAGACACGCCCTTTATTGGTAAAGAAGAGTAAGTGATCATGAGTGCTGGTTGAAACCAACTCACGCACAAAATCATCGTCCTTGACACCAGTACCTTGAACACCACGACCACCACGTTTTTGAGCTGTGAACTCACCCTGGTCCAAACGTTTGATGTAGCCCTTGTTAGAGAGAGTAATCAAGACATCCGTCTCTTCAATCAAATCTTCGTCCTCAAGTGTCAAGACTTCTCCTACCATCAACTCAGTACGACGTTTGTCACCAAACTTGCGTTTGACTTCGTCCAATTCCTCTTTGATGATTTGGGCCACACGCTCAGGTTTGGCAAGAATATCGGCTAAATCTGCAATCAAGGCAATCAATTCATCATACTCAGACTGAATCTTATCACGTTCCAATCCTGTCAAACGACGAAGACGCATATCAAGGATAGCCTGACTTTGACGCTCTGAAAGCTTAAACTTGCTCATCAATTCAACTTGTGCTTCCGCATCCGTTTCACTAGCACGGATGATACGGATTACCTCGTCGATGTGGTCTAGCGCGATTAAAAGACCTTCTAAGATATGTGCACGCGCTTCTGCTTTTTCCTTGTCAAAACGTGTACGACGAACAACTACTTCTTTTTGGTGCTCAATATAAGCATCCAAAATTTGACGAAGAGACAAGATCTTTGGTACGCCATTCTGGATCGCCAGCATATTGAAACCAAAATTGGTTTGCATCTGGGTCATCTTGAAGAGATTGTTGAGGATAACATTTGCGGATGCATCCCGTTTGACCTCGATCACAAAACGAACCCCTTCTCGATTGGATTCATCACGTACTGCCGTAATGCCCTCAAGGCGTTTTTCCTGAACCAAGCGAACAATATGCTCATGGACCTTGGTTTTATTGACCATGTAAGGAAATTCCGTTACAACGATACGCTCACGACCTGTCTTAGTAGTTTCAATCTCTGTACGAGAACGAAGAACAATCGAACCTTTACCAGTCTCGTAGGCCTTATGAATACCTGATTTCCCCATAACAAGGGCACCAGTTGGAAAGTCTGGACCAGGCAAGACTTCCATCAAGTCCTTAGTAGTCACATCTGGATTGTCCATGACCAGCTTCACGGCATCAATGGTTTCACCAAGGTTGTGAGGAGGAATGTTGGTAGCCATCCCTACGGCAATCCCAGTTGCCCCGTTGACCAAAAGGTTTGGAAAACGAGCTGGCAAAACCAAGGGTTCACGTTCATTGGCATCGTAGTTGTCTACAAAATCAACTGTATTTTTATTGATATCACGAAGCATTTCAAGAGCAATCTTGCTCATACGTGCCTCGGTGTAACGTTGCGCGGCAGCACCGTCCCCATCCATGGAACCAAAGTTTCCATGCCCATCAACGAGCATGTAACGGTAGCTCCACCACTGGGCCATGCGGACCATAGCTTCATAAATAGAGGAATCTCCGTGTGGGTGGTATTTACCCATAACATCCCCTGTGATACGGGCTGACTTTTTATGGGGTTTATCTGGAGTGACCCCCAATTCATTCATTCCGTAAAGAATACGACGGTGAACTGGTTTTAAGCCATCTCGAACATCAGGAAGAGCACGCGCTACGATAACACTCATGGCGTAGTCGATAAAGCTAGTCTTCATCTCCTTTGTCAGATTGACATTCACTAAATTTCTATCCTGCATTCATAAATGCCTCATTTCACTATTAGTAACTAGATATATTATACCATAAAATGTCCTTTATTTCAGGCTTTGGAAATCACTAAAACGTTTACATCAAGAACAAGAGGGCATATTCGTGACAAAGTTTTTTAAAAGTGATAGAATGAAAGTGTCTGGGGATTCCCCTAAAAAAAATGAAGGAGATGTTTAGATAATGACTTCAACTAAACAACACAAAAAAGTGATCCTTGTTGGTGACGGTGCCGTAGGTTCATCTTACGCTTTCGCACTTGTTAACCAAGGAATTGCACAAGAGCTTGGAATTATCGAAATTCCTCAATTACACGAAAAAGCTGTAGGTGATGCGCTTGACCTTAGCCACGCCCTTGCCTTCACTTCACCTAAAAAAATCTACGCTGCTCAATACGCTGACTGTGCAGACGCTGACCTTGTTGTTATCACTGCAGGTGCTCCTCAAAAACCAGGTGAAACTCGTCTTGACCTTGTAGGTAAAAACTTGGCTATCAACAAATCAATTGTGACACAAGTTGTTGAATCAGGTTTTGATGGTATCTTCCTTGTTGCGGCTAACCCAGTTGACGTTTTGACTTACTCAACTTGGAAATTCTCTGGATTCCCTAAAGAACGTGTTATCGGTTCAGGTACTTCACTTGACTCAGCTCGTTTCCGTCAAGCACTTGCTGAAAAATTGGATGTTGATGCTCGTTCAGTTCACGCCTACATCATGGGTGAACACGGAGATTCTGAATTTGCGGTTTGGTCACATGCCAATATCGCTGGTGTAAACCTTGAAGAATTCCTTAAAGATACTCAAAACGTTCAAGAAGCTGAATTGATTGAATTGTTCGAAGGTGTTCGTGATGCAGCCTACACAATCATCAACAAAAAAGGAGCTACATACTATGGTATCGCCGTAGCACTTGCTCGTATCACAAAAGCAATCCTTGATGACGAAAATGCAGTACTTCCACTTTCAGTCTTCCAAGAAGGGCAATACGGTGTTAAAAACGTCTTTATCGGTCAACCAGCTGTTGTTGGTGCACACGGTATCGTTCGTCCAGTAAACATCCCATTGAACGACGCTGAAACTCAAAAAATGCAAGCTTCTGCAAAAGAATTGCAAGCAATTATTGATGAAGCATGGAAAAACCCTGAATTCCAAGCAGCTTCTAAAAACTAATCCATATAAAAACAGTTCCTTCTGACTACAAGGAACTGTTTTTGTATTGTCTAACTCTTATCTAACTATCGAGCAAATTGACAAAAAAACTAATGAGTCTCTGTATGTATCCATGTACCCTTTGTATTCACATAGCTCCATCACAAATTGCCTCACGTTCAATCAATACAAAAAATAGCAAATCGATTTGCTTCACTATTTTCTACATATGATTTTACAAATGTCTTTCCAACCACTCTATCTTCTTAAAATCCTTATTGTTATTGTGGTCATTTCGATAGGAATCTTGGGAAGAAGCTTTGTAAATGCTTAAATACTGTTCTAAACTTGGAACACGAAACGTGATGTCCTCGCGATGAATCAACTCTATATCTGATTCCGAAACTTCTGCAAAATCAGGTAAAGAATCGATACTTCCAAACTCAACACTCAGACCATCCTTTTGGAATTCATGTTCATGAATATCTATTAAGGCGTAACCTAAGTGATTCATCACTTTCATTATCTTGTCCCAGTCATAAATTCTGAGATGATCAGGTGCTTCCCAACCTCTAGGGTCACCAGGCACATGAATGTCAATGTCTGACGGCCCCCATTCTTCATTTGAACGGTATTCAAACCCCAAAGAGCCCATGAGAGTCGGAGTGATCCCGACTTGGTTTAAATGAGAACAAATTGTTCGAAATTCATCAAATAGAGAATTCATTCCTCCCCCAATCGTTGATATAAAACTCGATTTCGCAGTGAAGGATAAACTAATTTTTACCTTCTACTCTTTCGGTTTCGAAAATACTTCTACTCGCTGTGCTAGGACTTTGATTTCTACAGGTAGATTATCCGACTTATCGCCGTCAACATCTGACTCCAATTCACTATCTGAAGAGATTTTAATATTACGCGCTCTGATATACTCAATATTATCATTGCCGACAACATCCCCTTTTAGTAAATCTGGAATGACAGATAATTTAGAGAATATTGAAGCATCTTTTAGAATCAAAATATTGGCATAGCCATCTTTATTCTCTTCAAAAATCTTTTTATCAGCGAAGTAATTTGTCAAGAGAACCAAAACATGACTAGCCTCACCAAGATAATTTCCATTTTCTGTCTCGACATTAATGTTAAAGACCTGATCTGTCATGACGGACTTCATAGTATTTACAGCATAGGCAAGGATACCAAATTTTGTCTTATCTTCAATTTCAACATTGTGAATCGCCTCAGGCAGAGAACCGATACTAAAGATATAACCAAAATAGTTGTCATTCGCTTTACCGATATCAATCTTGTTGGTTAAGTTAAAATCGAGCTCATCAATTGCACCATCGATGTCTTGATTGATTTCCAAAAGTTTCGTAATGAGGTTACCCGTACCGCCTGGGATAATCCCTAACTTAGGAATGTAGTCTCTCTCAGCAATACCCGAAATGACTTCATTGACTGTCCCGTCTCCACCAAAAACAACCACTGCATCATATCCTTCTTGTGAAGCTTCTTCTGCAAAGATGGTCGCATCTAGAGCTTTTTCAGTAATCTTCGTTTCCACGTGCTCAAAATAATCTTTGGCTTTATTCTCCAGCTTGTCCTTATAATCCAAAGCCTTTTCCCCACCAGAGGTAGGGTTGATAATTAACATTGCTTTTTTCATTGATTTTCTCCTTGAATTTTAAATAGAAATATTAGCATAGCTACATTTATCATTACATATAATTCTATTATATAATGAAAACTCAGAAAAAAGAACTTTGACGTACTGGGCATTAATGTATAATAGCTAGTTTAAAATTCAGATTATCAAAAGCAAGTCACTTCTATTTAACTATCTCGCCACACTCTTTTATTTTATCAGCATATTCAGTCAAAAGATTCTTTGAATAAATTTTTTCATTACTTGAATTTCTAACCTCTTTCCAAAGAATAGAAGCTACTTTTAGTTTATTCGAGTAATTTCGACTATTTTCGTCTGCACAGAAATTCTTTAGAAATTGGTTCCATTGACAAACCGAATGATCATACTTAGCATAATCTGAATTTCCATAATAAACTTTTAGCATATCTTGGATTGTAAAACTCAAATCATTTTCTCTTTTTACTTTTCTCCAAGCTGTAGCCATATCAGCAGTAAATTTAAATGGCGAAACATCTGTTAAAGTTGAGAAATATTCTCTAAAGTGTGCATTAAAGGAGAATCCACATTCAAGCAAGGGTGTGTCCAAGGTAACGACTTCTACTTGTTTCTTTTTCCTTTTTATTGATGATTTTTTAATCAAATTGCCCTTAAAGTACTGCTCAATAATATCATTTAGTTCTTGTTTTGTACCTCTATTTTCAAGACCTAATGACTTGCATATCTGTGAAAGTTCATCACGATACCAATAGTATTTATTAAACTCATCAAAAGATGAGATTTTTTCAAACTCAGGTCTGCTTTCTATCAATATTTTACCTCCTTAAAACCAATTTAGGCTGTCATCTCGAAATAATGGAGTTTTAGTTTCTTTATTTTGAGGAATAGTTCCGTTTCTCTAACAAGCTCATACACTCAGCGGTTCGGACTTACCGTATCATCTGTGAAAAAACAATCCTCACGAAATAAAGGAAAATCCTTCGTTTTGATATTGTTCCATTCGTAAACTGAACCTACAATATCACCAATAATTGCTCCTAGCATAAGTTTCCTCTTTATAGCATATCAGATTCGTTACACATTTCTAATGAATCACTCTTTAAAAATGGCACCACCAAATCAATCCACTCATAAGGCAGGTAAGCTGATAAATAACCATGGTTATACCCCTTTGCTTCATACAAAATTGTATTTGAATGTAGCTGATGAAATAATTTCGCTGATTCTTTCACACAGTTCAATTCTTTTTCACCATAGATATACAGAACCTGGGCCTTGCTAGCAGAAATCATATCTTTCAGCTTGTAACATCCCATATAGTTTTTGTAAATTGTCACCAATGTTTTGACAGGCGTCCTTGGCAAATCTTCCAAATAATAAGCTTTTATTTCCTCTGGATAAGCCAGTTTAGGATAGAGTTTGTTCATCATGCTTAACTGAAGTTTGCAAGAGAATTTATTGAACATCAGTTTACCAAATAGAGACACTAGAAAGATGCTGATTTTAGCTAAACTTGGTTGAGGAATACAGAGGCTTCCATCTATGATGGCCTTCTCAGCAATTTCACTGTCTAAAGACAAAAGCTCCATGGCAATTTGACCACCAAGTGAAACACCACCGATTGCAAACAATTTCCCACCACAGTTTGCTTTGATATAGTCTAGAATCTCCAAAGCAGAATCTTCAGTAGAAACATAATCAAGTTGATATTCCTCGCCGTGGCCATTCAAAGTGGGTAGAATAATACGGTATTCTTTTGACAAGATTCGTGCTTGACGAAGATAATTCCACCAAGAACTGCCACCACCATGTATCAGTAAAATAGGAGGCAAATTCTTATCACCAAATTCATGGAATTTCATGTTTAAACTCCTCACTGTAGGACTTTCACTAGCTACACCCATGTTTAATCAGCTTGTACAAGCAGTGATACCGTCTCCGCATGATGCGTCTGCGGGACTCAAAAGGTTCAGTGAACCTTTTGAGGATTAGCCACGTTTCACTAACAAACTTACACACTCAACTTGCTCATCATTGTCCAAACCAGTCTTAATAACATCTCCAACATCCATAATATTTTTTAAACCTTAAATAAGATTTAGATAAATTTATTTGTAGGTTAAACCATCATGAAATGTCAATTCACAGATAGTTTTACTTATATATTTATACAATCTTTTTGTATTTATAAATCATCCTCTTAAAATCTCGTCTATCTGCTCCGCTTCGATTTGTTTTTGTAAATCATCAATTTTTGTTTCAATATAGTTTTTATGTTTTATCCACTTTAAACCTATAAAATTTGGTAACAATGATTCGAGAAATTCAATCCAAGCTGAATACATAGGTACTACACTACCTGACCAACTCCAAGAAGTAGGTGTTAATGGTATTTTTTCAAAGTCTTCAAACAACGGATTATTCTCAAGAAAGAGCAAGATATACTCTTTTTTTCTTTTGATCTCTAATTTTGACACAACTGAAAATAGGCAATACATTTTTGCTTTATCATTGCAGAATCGTTGAATACATTGTCGAATCCACATATCTTGTCTTTCTAACAGCTTTTTCTCATTTTGCTTTGGCAATAATAAAGATTCTAAAAAATACGGTACTGACAACCTAGAATATTGACGGTTTCTTATCAACTGCTCAAAGATTTTATTATATATTTCTACAAAATCGTCCAAATCAAAAAAGCAACAATGCTTTTCTTGATGGTCGCTAAAGGAGTCACTATTTATTAAATAATCTATATACTTGTCCAGTATAGAAGGTCTAACCGAATATATTTCCTTCAAAAATTGTCCGTCATAATCATGATGTTTATCATATGACAACATAGCATAGTATATTTCTTCAAGCAATTCTAAATTGCAATTAAATTTTTGAATCACTTCCCTTGGTGTATTATGATGATAATTAAATAACAAGCCAAAATAAATATCCACGATAAAAGAGGAATACTCTTTTTTATCCAAAATAATTTTGCAACCTTCTATTAATGCTAATTCATCTATTGTATTATACTTATCCAGAAAATCTACATCACGCATTGATGATGAGGTAATATATCTGTCAGAAGTATCTTTCAAAAAATCATAAAGCCCTTGTAAATGTTTTTCTGTAATTAATCCCGGCGGTAATTCATGATAATATGCATATGTCCAAGCATTTTTCTGACTATATTCTTCACTAAGAATAATTTCATACACTTCTGAATCGGATAATAATGAAAATAAATTGTCTACTAGATGGTATGGATGTAAATTGTTTGGTGTATCGTTTTTGATATAATATTTAATTGCATCAACATACCAATCTGCTTTATCGGAAATAGCATCAAAGGCAATGTCTAATCCTTCACCGACCTCCCAATATGAATGGTTATCTAGCTCAGAAATACCGTTGCAAACATCAATTAACTTCTTAAATATCTGTAAATCACAATTCAAAGTGTAATGATTAATTGATTGCTGCTTTTGTTTTCTATTTTCTTCATAACCAGTTTCTTTATAATCTGGTCCTTTAAGAAGACAATATAATTGAAAGCCCTCTCCTTCAAAATATTCAGAAAACAAGGATTCACAAGAATAATTCATTCTGCTAAAAACTTGCACTATTTTGTCTGCTAAAAGGCAATTTGCCAATTTATCTGGTGGAAAATTTAACTTCAAAATTAATTCAATATATTTTAAATCAAATTGTAAAACAGGAATGCTTATATCGTCAATAATGTCACCATAAGAACTAAGAATTCCCCTAACTTTTTCTCTATACTTTTCAATTTTACTCAAAGAAGTTAACGATTCCCAAATGAACTCACGATATTTTTCAACACCTTTAGATATAGTTAGTGGAATCTGATATATGGTCATTGCATTCTTTCGTCCTTCCTCCGCTGGAGAAAAATTTAACTTCAGAAATTCTTCTGCTATCTGCAAAAAAATTATTACAATAAATTCTTGTTTCCAATCATTTGAATATTCTATTATTTTTTCAAAAAAAGTTATTTGAGTATAAAAACTATTACGAAAAGAAGCCCTCTGAATACCAAAATATATATTAACTGCATGGTAAAATTCCATAAATAAATCTGGTCGCTTTAGATAATATTGAAAAAACAAATCACAAGCGGTTGGCAAATCAGTCATATCTGCAAATCCACCAAGAATTTTAATGATATCATTTTCCACATGTTGATAATTTTTTCTTTTTTCAGTATCTATATCGATCCATTCACAAATCACTCTTTCTTCAGATTCAATTTCATTTTGCAAAAGCAAAAGTGTTTCCGTAGGATTAATGCGAAAAAAGACTTTTACAAATTCAAAGAAGATTGGCGATTTTTCTGTTGATAATTCATCCCATAATAACTTTATTTCTTTCTCAGCAAAATTTAAAAGTGCCTTATTTTTAAAAATATTAAGTAACGTATTAACAGAAGATACAGTTCTCTCTCTGTAACTTGAAAAGCAAGCTTTAATCATTTTCGACAAACTAAGTAATTTTTTGTCAAAGAAAATATATTTTAACAAATAATTAGACAAACATTGATCAGAAAAACGAACAGCTTTATCATTACAAATATCGACAATCTCCCGCTCGTGAAGCATACGGATATTTTCAATGAAACTATCTCGATTTAACCCTTTTTCCTGTAAAATTGGTAAAAGTGCATCAATATAATCTAAATGAATTGCTTCAAGAAAAGCAATTATACCAGAAGTTATACACAGATTTTTGTCTATAAAAAATTGATTATTTTCTAAATTAGAACCATAATAATCTTCATATAATTGTGACACATCATCAATAGACTCCAAACGATTTGAACTGCATGCTACTTTCCCAGCAAGTATAGCAATACGAGCATTTCCTTCTGCAATTCTTATAATTCGTTCTTGATAGTCTGAATTCAAAATGCCCAATGAAATTTCAAGTAATTCCTTAATCTCATTCTCTGAAAATACATTTACATTCACAATTTCATAAGAAGTGATTGCTCGAACATCGTTTATCACTTTTTGAAGTGCATAATCCCTTACTGTAATAAGTATTTTTACATTATATCCCTCTGGTTTCATACTAACGTATCGGATAATATGCTGCAGTCCTGACAATTGATTAGCATCATCAATAAAAAGAAAATAATCTCCTGGTTTATCTAAAAAAAGTTTTAAATCCTCGTATATTGGTAATGCATTACTATGAATACAGTAAGTCTTTTCATTCTTAGCATCTGCATGATTTTTTACATAATGCAAAGCTAAACGTGTTTTCCCCGTACCTGATGAACCACTAAGTATAACAACATCCACTTTAAGATAAGCATTGATGATATCTTGAAATTCTTTTTCTCTGAATAGAAATTTAGTGTCAATTGGAGCAGCCATTCTATTTGCATTGTAACTATTAATAAATTCATCATATGATTGAATTTGATCTGTACTTATTGATATTCCCAAAAAATCACGTGAAAGATTATGATGGAAAAGATATATATCTTCTGCAAGCTTATCAATTCCAATAATTACAAGCTTAACTCCAACATCTTCACACAGTTTTTTTACTTCACTATCTTGAAAGGGTGTAAGGTTTGATGAAGTATGACAATAAATAATTTCAGAGATTTTGTCATATGGAACACCTGTCTTTGCTGTATCAAGACATTTTTCAAGGTCATCCCTAATTTTTGCAAATAAGTTTGTCCTTTGAGTTGTGTATTCAACAAAAACATACTTTTCATTTGATGCAATAAAATATGTATCAGGTGTACCTAAAGTGGTCTTTCGTGTACCTGCTTCTCCACCAAGAGATACTATACTCGGATAGCCCGTTTTATATAAATAAGAATCACAAAGATTTTGAAATGAACCTGCATCCAGTTGTAGTATTTTTTGTTTAATACTTTCAATATTAGCCACTGTCTATAATCCCCCCTATTGTTTTAATATTACAACATCTTAAAATGCTTCAACGCATCCAAAATAGCTTCTTCCTTTTCAATTTGACACAGTGGAACTTTCTGATTCTCATTTTTTGAAATATTATAGTGTTCCCTAACCTCTAAACCATGCTTTTTCTTCACTTGTGCAATATAAAGTGTCGATACTTTAAACCCAAAAGTTTCAAAAACATAGTTTTGAATTTGTTTATATGTTGCCTTACTTTCAGCACTCGTTAAATCCATATCATCCATCGGAAGTTCCACACTAATATATTTCTTAGAATCTATTTTGGAAAGCAACACAATTGTCTCGACATGATGCGTTTGTGGAAACAAGTCCACCGGCTGGACTTTCCTCAACTCATATCCCAATTCTTGGTAGAGTTTGATATCACGCGCCATAGTTGCAACATTACATGAAATATAAGCGATGCGGTCAGCTCCTGTTTGACTGCTTGCTTTGATAAAGCTCTCGGTCAAGCCCTTGCGTGGTGGGTCGACCAAGATAACGGTTGGTTGAATACCTTCCTTGAGCCAATTCTTCATTGCATTTTCAGCTGTGTCACAGACATAGTAGGCATTGGTAATGCCATTCAAGCTAGCATTCTTCTGGCTATTCTCTACTGCTTCTGGAATCACTTCAACACCGTAGACTTCCTTGACATGCTTGGCGACTGATAAACCAATGGTTCCAATACCCGAATAAGCATCGATAACCACATCATCTGCTTTTAACTCCGCAAAGTCAATGGTTGTTTGATAGAGTTTCTCAGCCATTTGAGTATTGACCTGGTAAAAGGCTGGACCAGCGATTTGGAAGTTATTTCCCAACATCTGATCCGTAATATAGTCTTGACCATAAAGAGTCTTCCATTCCTTACCAAAAATCGCATTGGTATTCTGGTCGTTGATATTTTGCATGACAGAGACAATCTCTGGGAACTGCTTGATAACTTGTTCAATCAATTGGTCAACACGGAAAACTTTCGGACGAGTGGTTACCAAAATGACCATGATTTGTCCTGAATAGTGCCCGCGACGCACAACGAGGTTGCGAATCAAGCCGGACTGTTCCTTTTCATCATAAGGTTTCAAATCATAACGACGGAGGAGATCTCGAAGAGCTACTACGACTTGGTCAATGACAGGATCCTGAATAAAGAAATCTTCAAGGGGCATGAGGTCGTGCGAATTCTTACGGAAAAATCCTGTTTCCAAGACACCATTGACACGACGAACGGGCACCTGCGCCTTATTGCGATACTGGACAGGATTCTCCATACCTAGTGTTTCAGCAACCTCTACATCTCTAATACCAGCAATCTTGTAGAGACTATCCTTGACTTGCTTGGCTTTAAACTTAAGCTGTTCTGGATAGGCAAGATGCCCCAAGTCAGCGATACCTGAACGTAGATAAGCTAGGTCAAGGTCTTGGTTACGATGCGGAGAAAGTGTAAGGCATTCTTCAACTTTTCCATATCCGATCTTTTTATTGACCTTAAGGACTCGCATGAGGATTTTCTCAGTTGGTAGAGCATTTTCTACAAAGAAAACCAAACCTTCTATCTTGGCGATCCCTGCACCTTCATGGGTCAAATCAACAATTTCAACTTCTACAATATCATTTTTCTTTAACATATTTTTCACTTTCTATCGGCCGACAAAAAAAGACGGCAACATTTCTGTTACCATCTATTATATCATGAAATGACCTAAGCACCAAAACTCTTGAAGAAGTTGACAATGGCTTGCCAAAGGGAGCTAAAGAAGTTGCCCCCCTCTTCTAGCGCTTTATTGGCATCAAAGTTGAGATTGATATTTTTAAAACTATCTCCAGCTTGGGAAACGATGCTTTCCTTGAGGTCATTTAGGGTTTTAGTAAAATCAGCATTGTTCAAAATGTCACTCTTTGAGAGGTTGAGGGCAAAATTGATGATGATATTGACCTGGTTTCCTGTTATAACCTGATCAAGTTTGTAGTTTTTTAGGGTGTCTTCAACGATTTTGCGGACATCTTCCTCTGTCAGATTTCCTTTGGCTTCTTTCGCCTTTGCGATTCCTGCCTTGATATCTGCCAAAGCCACATTGAGCTTATTGGCATCGTAGCCTGACTTGTCCTTGTTTTCAGCATTGATATCGGACAAGGCTTTTAGTTCTTCTTGGGCCAAGTCTTTATTGGCTTGCGGTACTTTAGCACCATTGGCCTCTAACGAGTAGTAAATCCCTGCTAGGGCGCTTTCTCCTGTAACTGGAATAGGAGCTGCAACTGTGATTTTGGCATGCTCGACTCCCAGCGTCACTGCTGCGTTACGGTACATATCCTGCGTCACCTTGGTGATATTTTCAGGCGTTTCAATCTTGACTTCTAGAGGTGATTTGTCACCCAGCTTTTGAATCTTAGCCGACGAATAGAGCTGTAAACTAGCATCATTAGCCACATTCATAATTTTCGAATAGATATCGGGTGTCATAGTTTTGATATCTTTAGTGTCTTTTGATGCATCATAGCCAAGTTTGCTAAGAGTTTGATTCTTCTGGTCTTCAGATAGAGAAGAACCTAGGACGTATTCTGGTTGTACATAGGTTTCATCGATTACTTTTTGAACATCGGTTGCTGCGTGGACACTCGTCATAGCTGTTGCGGCCCACAATACTGCAGCACTTGTTAGAAAGAATTTCTTTCTCATAGGGTATTCCCTCCTTTACCTTTCTAGGGTAATAAAACAATCTTAAAGAAAGCTTATAGTGAAAAACACCTGGTCAAACCAGATGTTTAAAAGAAATTAAAGAATTTCATGATATAGAGATTAAAGCGAACCTGTCTCGAGTAGTAATAATTTCCACCATTCTCATAGAGTTCGGCTCCGTGAAAGATAGAAATAGGGTTGATATAGGTGTAGGTCTTCCCTGTAGTATTACCAAGGATAGGAGCGACCGTTTCTCGGGAGTAACGCTTGGCTAGGGCCAAAGTATTTTCCTTACCGTTCTGAGCAATAAAGTCGATATAGGCAGGTCCAAAATTATAGGCTTGAACAGCGGTCCAGACATCTACTCCTTTGCTCTGTGCCAAATAGAGGTTATCTGTTAATGTCTGTATCCCTTGACGAATACTAGAGGCATCGTCATTGATGGTATTGGTAGCGCCACTAGCAGACTCACTAGACTGCATGACATCTCGCTCTTTTCCCTTCGTTTCGGTATAAATCATGGCGAGCACCAACTCTTCATTGGCTGGGGTATCTCTTTCGCTGAGGATTTCCCGAACCATAGTTTGGTAGGTCATGACTTGCTTTACATCCTGACGAATGTGATAGGCTTTATATCCAGCAAAAAGGAGGACTGCTAGCACTAGCATTCTTCTTATAAATTTAAACATTATTTACTTTGAATATCCTCGATATTTTTAATTAAGATAGAATAGGTTCCATTGTCATTTTGGATAAACTCAACAGACTCCGCGTCCTGGTAAACATTATTTGGAACGATGAGTTCGATTCCGTTTGACAAGGAAAGTTTTTGATTTTCAAATTTCTTGAGTTGACGACTGGCATCAATTTCATCAAACTGGACTGGTTCGGGTACGGCTTCTTTGACTTGATCAATAAAGCTTAATCGAGCCGTCAGATTATTATCAAAAAGGTCATTCGCCAATTTTTCAGGAGACAATTCATTGCTTTCTTCTAAATTATTGAAAATCGCTGATTTTACCTTAGATTGAAATTGAAAGTCATCTGTGTTAAAGGACTCTGCAATTCTCTGGGCTGTTTTTTCCAGTTCCTTGATGGATTTCTTGGGAGAAATCTTAGGAGAGACAGCAAGGAGATTTTCTGAAAAATAATTCAAAAAAGTTCCATTGTACTTGATTCGTTTCTCGATCAGGTGGTACTTGCGACTTTGAAGATTGACGACCAAGGCCTCATCAGCTCCTGTTCCAAAACCAGGCAAGTTATTCTGAGTTAGCTTGATTGGATTATCAACTTCTCCACCAAGGTGGGTCAAGGTTTCCCGCAGGGCAATTCGTAAGAAAGCGAAATGCTCTACACCTTCTTTGGAAAACTGAACAAAAACCAGGTCATTGGTCTTGAGATTTTCAGAAATACTGAATTCCTCTTTCCAGAGATTAGCCAGGGTTACTGATGTCTCCAACAAATCGTATGTGATATGATTGAAGAAGGGATTTTCTTCCTCGAAAATCCCAGTCTTAGCTTCATCTGAATACACACGTTCGATTTTTTTGCGTAGGTATTCTTCGATTTTTGGAGTGATATTGAGAAACTTATCCGCTAGGAACAACTCAGTATCATCTGGGCTGAACTGATGGATAATGGCTTTCTTAATATAAATATCCATAAAAGTATTAGTCCTCGTATAATGGGAAGGCATCTGTCAATTCTTTGACTGCGCTTCTCACTTCTTCTAAGACAGCCTCATTTTCTGCATTCTTAAGGGTTTTAATGATGAGTTCAGCCACTTTACGGCTTTCTTCTTCACCAAATCCACGCGCAGTGATGGCTGCTGCTCCGATACGAATCCCACTTGTTTTAAATGGTGACAAGGTTTCGTATGGGATTGAGTTTTTATTTAGGGTAATATTGACTTCATCCAGCAAGTTTTGAGCAACTTTTCCGTTTTCAACAACCTTAGTCACATCAACTAAGAAAAGGTGGTTTTCAGTCCCACCAGAAATGATACGGAAATCAGGGTCTTGCAAGAAGACAGCTGCCATAGCCTTGCTGTTCTTGATGACATTAGCAGCATATTCTTTAAAAGCAGGATCCAATACTTCTTTGAATGAAACAGCTTTTGCTGCGATAACATGCTCTAATGGTCCACCTTGAATACCAGGGAAAATAGCTGAGTTAATTTTCTTAGCAAGTTCTTCATCGTTAGTCAATATCAAGCCACCACGTGGTCCTCGAAGTGTTTTGTGGGTCGTTGTCGTTGTGATATGTGCATATGGAACTGGACTTGGATGAAGACCAGCGGCCACCAAACCAGCGATATGGGCCATATCTACCATGAGCTTAGCCCCAACAGCATCAGCAATTTCACGGAATTTTGAGAAGTCGATAATTTGAGAATAGGCTGAAGCACCTGCTACGATTAGTTTTGGTTTTACTTCTTGGGCTTGTTTCAAGATAGCGTCAAAGTCCAAGAGCTCAGTTTCAGGATCTACACTATAAGAAACAAAGTTGTAGGTTTGACCAGAGAAGCTGACAAAAGCTCCGTGGGTCAAGTGTCCACCTGCTGCCAAATCCATCCCCATAACCGTATCACCTGGCTCAATCAAGGCCATGTAAGCCGCACAGTTGGCTTGGCTTCCTGAGTGGGGTTGAACATTGGCAAATTTAGCCCCGAAAATTTCTTTCGCGCGTTCAATAGCCAGAGTCTCTACAACATCCACCACATCTGTACCACCGTAATAACGGCGTCCTGGGTAACCCTCGGCATATTTGTTGGTCAAGATAGACCCTTGAGCCGCCATAACAGCCTTGGAAACCACGTTTTCCGAAGCAATCAACTCAATGTTGTTTTGTTGGCGTTCTTCTTCTTTGGCAATAGCATTCCAGAGATCAGCATCATATGCTTTAAAATCATCTTTGTCAAAAATCATAGGTCTTCTCCTTTATAGTGTGACTGGTCATTTAGTTTGGTTCTACAATAAGAAAATAAACTAAAAGATGCGAATAAACCGTTTTTGCACTTTATCACAAGTATAACCAACTTTTTCATAAAATGCATGAGCACCCAGACGATGATCGGCAGAGTTTAAGCGGATAAAACCATAACCTCGTCTTTTTGCTTCATTTTCCAACCCTTGCAGTAAGCATTTACCGATACCTTGCCCTTGTACCTGAGGTGAAACTGCTAAGCCTAAGATATTGAATCCTGCTTTGGAATAAAGGGACTCATAGACTTCAGCGTGAACATATCCCAGCAAGACATGGCTGACTGCGTCCTCATAACCAAGTAGGAAATGATGGGAATCTTGAGATAGTCTAGCTAATTGACTAGCTGTAGCCTCTAGACTAAAAGAATAGCCCAAGGTCTCTTGATTGATGTCACATATAGCTTTTACATCTGTTTCTTGCAAATCTCTTAGCATCTCATTCCTCCTCAAAAGAAATCTCTGGAACCTGAGCGAGAATATCTTCTCGCTTGATAGCTCCTTGTCGTAAGATTTTCACCTTGGCTCCAGACAAATCCAAAATAGTTGAATCCTGTCCAGTTAGAAAAGCATCATCTTCTAGACCCAGAACCTCTTGGTCAAAATCTTTCAGAATTTCCTGAAAGGTCTCTCCACTTGCCTGACCTGAGATATTGGCAGACGGTCCAATCAAGGGACCTGTCTCTCGAATCAAATCAAGGGTAATGGGGTGACTCGGCATCCGAAATCCAACAGTTGCAAGACCAGAGTTAACCCAATAGGGAACTCTGTCATTGGCTTCTAGGATAAGGGTCAAGGGACCTGGTAAAAAGATCTCTACAAGTTTTTGTAGATAAGCTGGCTGATTCTTTGAAAAGTGCAAGATGTCTTCTAAAGAGGCAACATTGAGGTTAAGCGCCTTGTCTCTGGGACGACGTTTGAGTTGATAAACATGGTCCACTGCTTTTTCGTCCAGAGCTTTGGCAAAGAGACCATAAACTGTCTCGGTAGGCAGAACAACTGCCCCACCCTTTTCCAACTCTTGTCTAATCCTGTCCATCATCAACTACAACCATCCTATCTTGACCAAACTGGTCCTTGAGTGTTCGAACTCTTTTTTCAGGAAGGTGTTTCCTAAAAAGTTCGGGAACACTTTGACCTTGCTTGTATCCAATTTCAAGGTAAATCTTACCACCATCTTTAAGATAGTCTTTTGCATCTTCCGCAATCCTACGGTAAATAGCTAGGCCATCCTCATCTGCAAAGAGGGCTAGATGAGGTTCCGAATGCAAAACATTCAAACCGACTTCTGACTCATCTTCACGAGAGATATAGGGTGGATTGGATACAATTATATCATATTTTTCAGAAATTTCTGCAAAACAATCCGATTTTTTAAAAAATATATTAAGATTTTGATTTTTGGCATTCTCTGATGCAAGATCAAGTGCCTCTTGAGAAATATCTGTTGCTGTCACTAACCAATTTGGTCTGTTTTTTGCTAGTGCAAGGGCTATGGCACCACTTCCCGTACCGATGTCCAAGATCTTGAGATTTTCCTTAGGATTTTCAGCTAGGATAAGTTGCACCAACTCCTCTGTCTCTGGACGAGGAATCAAAACTCGCTCATCAACTGTTAACTGCATACCAAAGAAATCTGCATAGCCAATGATATACTGGGCTGGTTTATGAGTTGCTAACTGCTGGTAAATCTCTTCTACAAATTGTTTTTCTTCCTCGTCTACCTCTTGCTGGAGGGCAAAGACGAAGTCTGTAAAGGATTGATTTTTCAGGCTACGATAGACAAAAGAGAGGCTTTCAGCTTCCTCTCCTTGTCTTATCAACTCTTCTTCAAAATCTGAGAATAATTGAGCTAATTTCATTATTTGTTTA
Source organism: Streptococcus oralis (assembly GCF_004127215.1). GTDB lineage: Bacteria > Bacillota > Bacilli > Lactobacillales > Streptococcaceae > Streptococcus > Streptococcus oralis_BD. Next base: position 102,016 of record NZ_QEWJ01000001.1, read on the forward strand.
ATTCTTCTAATTTTTGTGTTTGATCATAGAGCACCAAAGCATCTACAACTTCATCCAATTTACCAGACAAAATGGTATCTAGTTTTTGGAGAGTCAAGCCAATACGGTGGTCTGTGACACGGTTTTGTGGGAAGTTATATGTACGGATCCGTTCTGAACGGTCACCAGTACCAATTGTTGACTTACGCTCAGCGTCTTGTTCGTCTTGTGCAATCTGAGCAAAGTGGTCAGCAACACGCGCACGGATGATTTTCATGGCCTTCTCACGGTTCTTCTGCTGGGTACGTTCTTCCTGCATCTCAACCTTGATATTGGTTGGCAAGTGAACGATACGAACGGCTGTCGCAACCTTGTTGACGTTCTGTCCACCAGCACCAGATGCGTGATAGATATCAACACGAAGGTCTTTTGGATCAATATCGTATTCCACTTCTTCTACTTCAGGCATGACAAGGACAGTTGCAGTCGATGTATGAACACGACCTTGGCTTTCTGTCACAGGGACACGTTGCACACGATGGGCACCTGATTCATACTTAAGTTTAGAGTAAACGGATTGACCAGAAACCATGGCAACCACTTCTTTGAAACCACCAACACCGTTCATAGAAGCTTCCATGACTTCAAAGCGCCAGCCTTGGGCTTCCGCATACTTTTGGTACATGGTTAGAAGGTCTCCAGCGAAAAGCGCTGCTTCGTCACCTCCTGCTGCTCCACGGATTTCAAGGATAATATTTTTGTCATCGTTTGGATCTTTTGGAAGGAGCAAGATTTTCAGTTTTTCTTCGTATTCTTCTTTTTCAGCCTTGGCATCTTTGAGTTCCTGCTTGGCCATTTCTTCCAAGTCCGCATCTCCGCCTGATTCTTTAATCATCTCTTCGGCATCAACGATGTTTTGAAGGACTTGTTTGTATTCACGGTAGGCTGTTACTGTATCACGAGTAGAAGCCTCTTCTTTTGAGAGCTCCATGAAACGCTTGGTGTCAGAAACGACATCAGGGTCACTCAGCAACTCTCCTAACTCTTCATAACGGTCTTCTACAGCTTGTAGTTGATCATAGATGTTCATTTTTCTTCATTCTCCTTATTGATTTCAGGCGCAAAATAATGTTTACGGCAAACTGAGATATAGGTTTCATTGCCACCAATCTGAATTTGTTCTCCCTCATAGGTAGGCTTCCCATCTAGGGTTCTGAGTACCATAGTCGCCTTTTTCTTACAATACTGGCAAATGGTCTTGATTTCGTCAATCTTATCTGCTAAGAGCAAGAGATATTTGGAACCTTCGAACAGTTCATTGCGAAAGTCATTTTTCAAACCGAATGCCATGACAGGGATGTCTAACTCATCAACAACACGAGCTAGGTCGTAAACATGATGACGTTTGAGAAACTGGGCCTCATCAACCAGAACACAGTAAGGTTTTTCAGGTAGGTCTCGGATATAGCCAAAGATATCCGTCGTCTCTTCAATCACAACGGCTGGGCGTTTCATGCCAATCCGACTAGATATATAGCCAACACCGTCACGCGTATCCAGAGCAGAGGTCATGATGACAACACCTTTTCCTTGCTCTTCATAGTTATAGGCTACCTTGAGAATCTCAATCGTTTTACCTGAATTCATAGTCCCATAACGATAATACAACTGTGCCATGCTTCTATTTCACGTCCATTTCTAAATTTTTGCTACATTCTAGTATATCATAATTTTCTGAAGCTTTAAACGGCAAAATGTGGTAAAATAGAAGAAATACAAAACTAGTGGAGGAAGCTATTATGCCATTTGTACGCATCGATTTATTTGAAGGACGCACGCTCGAGCAAAAGAAAGCTCTTGCTAAGGAAGTAACGGAAGCTGTTGTTCGTAATACTGGAGCACCTCAATCAGCCGTTCATGTCATTATCAACGACATGCCAGAAGGAACTTACTTCCCTCAGGGTGAAATGCGCACCAAATAAGCTAGCTTAAGCAGAATTGCTTAGGCTTTTTCAATCTCCAAGTAGCCTCCATTGAAGAAATAGTTTAAATTTGTTACAATTTGAAAAGAGCCTTGGAGATATTTCCAAGAAAAGTGTTTTAAAGGAAGAAATATGATTACACGTGAATTTGATACCATTGCTGCTATCTCCACACCTCTCGGAGAAGGGGCAATCGGGATTGTCCGCCTGAGTGGAACTGACAGTTTTGCCATTGCTAAAAAAATTTTCAAAGGAAAAGACTTGAGCAAGGTTGCAAGCCATACTCTCAACTACGGACATATCGTTGACCCTCAAACTGGTAAGGTTATGGACGAGGTTATGGTTGGTGCCATGAAGTCTCCAAAGACCTTCACTCGCGAGGACATTATCGAGATTAACACCCACGGTGGGATTGCCGTCACCAATGAAATTCTCCAGCTAGCTATCCGTGAAGGAGCTCGGTTGGCTGAGCCTGGTGAATTTACCAAACGTGCCTTCCTAAATGGACGTGTGGACTTGACGCAGGCTGAGGCGGTGATGGACATCATCCGTGCCAAGACAGATAAAGCCATGAACATTGCAGTCAAACAACTAGATGGTTCCCTCTCTGATCTTATCAATAATACTCGCCAAGGAATCCTCAATACACTTGCCCAAGTTGAGGTCAATATCGACTATCCTGAGTATGACGATGTTGAGGAAGCTACTACTGCAGTTGTCCGAGAGAAGACAATGGAGTTTGAACAATTACTAACCAATCTCCTTAGAACAGCCCGTCGCGGTAAAATCCTTCGCGAAGGAATATCCACAGCCATCATCGGCCGTCCCAACGTTGGAAAATCTAGCCTTCTCAACAACCTCTTGCGTGAAGACAAGGCAATTGTGACTGACATCGCTGGTACTACACGAGATGTCATCGAAGAATACGTCAACATCAACGGTGTTCCTCTTAAATTGATTGACACAGCTGGAATCCGTGACACGGATGACATCGTCGAACAAATCGGTGTTGAGCGTTCCAAAAAAGCCCTCAAGGAAGCCGACTTAGTTCTACTAGTGCTAAATGCCAGCGAACCACTGACTGCTCAAGACAGACAACTGCTTGAAATTAGTCAAGAAACCAACCGCATTATTCTACTTAACAAAACAGACCTACCTGAGGCCATCGAAACCGAGGAACTTCCTGAAGATGTCATCCGTATTTCCGTCCTTAAAAATCAAAACATTGATAAAATCGAAGAACGCATCAACGACCTCTTCTTTGAAAATGCTGGTTTGGTTGAGCAAGATGCTACTTACTTGTCAAATGCCCGTCACATTTCCTTGATTGAGAAGGCCGTTGAAAGCCTACAAGCAGTTAATGAAGGTCTTGAGCTGGGTATGCCAGTTGATTTGTTGCAAGTTGACTTGACCCGTACTTGGGAAATCCTCGGAGAAATCACTGGAGATGCTGCTCCAGATGAACTCATTACCCAACTCTTTAGCCAATTCTGTTTAGGAAAATAAGAAAAATCCATGATCGTTCTTGCGGTCATGGATTTTATTATAGTTATTAGTAATCTGGTCTTAAAACACCAGTTACAGTTGCCTTAGTTGCTTCGTAGTCGCCATCTACAACAACTTTGATAATGCGTTTGGCATCTTCTTCTGGTGCTGGAACTAGAGGTAATCGAGTTGGACCAGCTTCAAATCCCATGTAGTTCAAAACTGCCTTAACAGGTGCAGGACTTGGATAAGAGAAGAGAGCATTGACCTTAGGAATGAATTTACGCTGAATAGCTGCAGCTTTCTTCATGTCGCTTTCTGCAATGGCAGTAAACATTTCGTGCATTTCGTCCCCATTTGTATGAGAGGCAACAGAAATAACCCCATCTGCACCAAGGTTCATGGCATGGAAGGCATCTCCATCTTCACCTGTATAAATCAAGAACTCTTCTGGCTTGTGCTCAATCAAGTAAGCCATATTAGCCAAGCTGGTACATTCTTTGACACCAATGATATTTGGATGGTCAGCCAAACGAAGCATGGTTTCTGGAGTTAATTCGACAACCACACGTCCTGGAATGTTATAAATGATAATAGGTAAATCTGATGCATCCGCAATAGCTTTAAAGTGCTGGTACATCCCTTCTTGAGAAGGTTTGTTGTAGTACGGTACGATAGCAAGTCCAGCAGCGAAGCCACCAAAGTCTGCGACTTCTTTGACAAATTCAATCGAGTCACGTGTATCATTGGTACCTACACCTGCAATCAAAGGAACACGTCCATTAACAACCTTTTGAACTGCCGCAAAGAGTTCCAACTCTTCATCGTGTGTCAAGGTTGGACTTTCAGCTGTAGTTCCAGCTAGCAAAATACCATCCGTATGGTGGGCCAACAAATGCTCTATAAGGGCTGGAATGGCATCAAAGTTGATGGAACCATCTTCATGGAAGGGGGTAATAAAGGCAGTGATAATTTTACACTCTTTTAAATCTTTATAAGACATGAGTTACACCTCTCTATTTCAAAGAAGGAGTTCATTCGAACTCCTAAACCATTATTTCAATTCAAATTTCAGCTCAGCTGTTGGACGGACCAAACCACGCTCATGAAGCGTTTCTGCGATCTGTACAGAGTTCCAAGCAGCACCTTTGAGGAGGTTATCTGAAACAACCCACATGTGAATTCCTTTTTCGGCATCCAAGTCCTTACGGATACGACCAACAAAGGTATCACGTGAGCCAACAGCATTGATGGCTTGAGGATAGATTTGATGAGCCACATCATCCTCAAGAACAGCACCTGGAAAGGCTGCAATGGCTGCTTTCACTTCTTCGATTGGAGCCATTTCTTTTGTTTCGATATAAACAGACTCAGAGTGAGCTGACAAGACTGGAATACGCACACAGGTTGCAGATACTGCAATGCTGTCATCTTCCATGATTTTCTTAGTTTCCTTAGTCATCTTCATCTCTTCGTAAGTGTAATCATTGTCAGTGAAGACATCGATTTGTGGAAGTGCATTGAAGGCGATAGGATAGTGTTTTTTGTCACCACCTGAAGGCAAGATTTCCGCATGCAAATCACGTGGATTCACCCCATCATTTAAAACTTCACGAAGTTCACGTTGTGTTTCAAGAATCGCTCCCATACCAGCACCTGAAACAGCTTGGTAAGTTGAAACAATGATACGGTCTAAGCCCCATTTCTGACGAACGGGCTCAAGAGCTACCATCATTTGGATAGTTGAACAGTTAGGACAGGCAATGATGCCGTTGTGGGCATCAAGTGCATGAGCATTGACTTCTGGAACAACCAAAGGAACATCTGGATTTTGACGGAAATAAGATGTATTATCCACCACTACCGCTCCAGCTTTAACGGCGTATGGTGCATACTTAGCTGATGTAGAACCACCTGCTGAAAAGAGAGCAATATCAACACCTTCAAAAGCTGTCTCAGTCGTTTCCTCAATCGTAATATCTTGATCTTTAAATTTCAAAGTCTTACCTGCTGAACGTGCTGAAGCAAGGTAACGGATTTTATCGATAGGAAGTGTTGATTCTTCCAACATTTTTATCATCTGAGCTCCGACAGCACCTGTCGCGCCGACTACAGCAACTGTATATCCCATAAATAACCTCTTTCGGAATTTTCTAAAAATTTCTATAATAGAAGTATTATACTACTTTTTCTAAAAATTGAAAAGTATTTTTGAGTTCTAATTTCTGAAAATAAAAAAATCCCTAGCCATTGACTAGGGACTAAGAGGCATCTTCATGTGATGAGCAGGTTCACACAACTCATCAAGGTCCGCTCCTGCGTTTTGACCTCCTTATGCTCAATAGTAGTCCGAAGACTACCTATCGACTCATCGCACCTACTATTCTACTAAAGAGAGTCACTTTTGTCAACAGCCAAAACTCCTTGGTTTCATTTACATAGGTCTATAAGAAAAACCTTGGTTTCCCAAGGTTTTTTCTGTCTATTTAATGCTAATTGCCGGGATTGAACCGGCGACCTCATCCTTACCATGGATGCGCTCTGCCAACTGAGCTAAATCAGCTTACCTAAAAAGTATACTATAGTTCTATGTTCTTGTCAAGTGCTCTCTTTTAATTTTATGGAATGAAAAAAGCTAGATTTAGTAAGAATCTAGCTTATAAACTTCTTATTTTGTGAGGTCGATTCGCTGTCCCAGTTTTCCGATTAGGATTGCACCTACGATAAGTGATGCAAACTCTCCAACTCCTGTAGAGAACCAAGTGAAGAAGAATGGAGCTTCAGCAACGATATGAAGTTCTGCTGCAATGGTAATCATTGAAATAGAGAAGAGGATTGAAAAGAAAAAATGATCTTTTCGAATCAAACCATTGAACAAATAGTCTTTCTTGTACTTGCTAAAGAGCCAAACACCCAGACTAAGGAAAACTAGAGTAGAACCTCCTCCGACAAAGACATCTATTAGACCAAAGCTAAAGAAATTAGCAATCATACAACCAATCGTCACACCGATGATATATTTAGGATTGTAAAAGGCTAGAAAATTCATCATCTCAGAAATACGGAACTGGTAAGCACCGTAGCTAATAGCATTTAGTGGTGGGGTAATGGTCAAAACCACATAGATAGCAGCAACAATAGCAATATCTGCCATGTCACGAACAGTTAAATTTTTCATGTTCTCTCCTTTGGCGGTTTCCCGCGTAAAATATGCTTGGTGAAAGAAGCTAAGCACCAAGGGTTGAGTGAATCAACCTTACCAGTATAGCACAATATATGACTTTATGCTATACTAAAATCATGAAAAATCAAATAAAAGCTTTCTTTGATAACGAGATTCTCTCTTACTTATTTTTTGGTGGTGCTACTACTCTGGTCTCAATTTTATCACGTTTAGCTATCTACCGTATCAGCCATCAAGAAATCCTAGCAACCATACTCGCAAATATTATTGGTATTCTTTTTACCTTTATCACTAATGATGCATTTGTTTTTAAACAAGAGAGAAAAAATTGGGCAATCCGTCTGGCTAAATTTTTCTTAGCACGGTTCTCTACTCTTGGTTTGGACGTTCTTTTAACTTATATTTTCGTTACATCTTATCCCAATATTATTGGTCAGTTTGTTGAACAGAATATAGATAGGGTTAATACGGTTGAAACTATCCTAGCACAAATTTTGATCATCATTTTAAACTATATTTCCAGTAAAATCTATATTTTTAAAAGGGGCAACTGACCGCTTTAAGCGTTCAAGTTGCTTTTTGTCACAATTTAGGATATAATAAATTAGAAAATTAGGAAAGGAATTTATGAAAATGTTAAAAGATCTTAAAGAATTTTTGCTTCGTGGTAATGTTGTTGACCTTGCTGTCGGTGTGATCATTGCCTCTGCTTTTGGTGCTATCGTTACTTCATTTGTTAATGATATCATCACTCCACTCCTATTGAACCCAGCCTTGGAAGCTGCGCAAGTACAAAACATCGCTGAGCTTGCATGGAATGGTGTTACATATGGTAAATTCTTGAGCGCTATTATCAACTTCCTTGTTGTAGGTACTGTTCTCTTCTTCGTTATTAAAGGTATTGAAAAAGCTCAAAACCTTCGTAAGAAAGAGGAAGTGGTTGAGGAAGCACCTGCTACTCCAACTGAACTAGAAGTTCTTCAAGAAATCAAAGCCCTTCTTGAGAAAAAATAAGACAAAAAAGGATCTAGCTTCATGCTAAATCCTTTTTTCTTTAGTTTTTCGGCAACTTACCTGCCTTTTCTAGCATTTTTTTAATTAAGTAAGGCATCTTCACATTTTCACGGCCTTTTTTCTCAATCAGTTTTTTCACAAATTCTGGCATTTGAAGATCGCCTGTTTCCTCCATAATATCCTTAGTGGTTGCTGAGGGAGCTAATTCGTCAAAGGTTTCTTCTTCTGGGAGAAATTCCTTAAATTCTTTTTGTTCATTGTCCCTCACAGTATCAACTAAAGCATCAATTAAACGGGAATCTGTATTTGGCATTGGTGGGCGATGATAATTTACCCCTAATTCTTGACATAACTCATAACATTCTACATCATTATCGAACAAGACTTCGATGTGCTCACTAATAAAACTAATCGGGACAAAAATATAATGCTCTGGATGTTGTTTCTGTTCTCTCAAATACTCGAGTACATCTGGCTTAATCCAAGGGATTCCAATGTCACTCTCGCTCTGCCAAGTATTGGTATACTGATCTGCTGTTAGGCCAAGTTGTTTGGCAATTAGTTTGCTATTATCAAAAATCTGATCGATATATGGATCTCCATAGTCCAGAGCAAATATTGGAACACTGTGAGCTGAGAAGATCACCTTGAAGGACTCTTCTCCCACTTCGTCTCTCAAGATTTTACCAACCTCACCTGTCCAGAAGTCTAGCAAAGACTGTTGCTGATACCACTCTTTAATGACTAAAAAGCGTATTTGCTTGCTTTCCAGAAACTTCTCATACCCCATAACTGAGTAAAAGGAATAATGAGGTTCCAAAATCAAGCAGATACATTCTTCAACACCATCAGCTTCCATCTGCTTGATCACATCAGGGATAAAGGGGCGAGAAAATTTGTTAGCAAAGTAGATGCCATACTCTTCTCCTAATCGCTCTCTTACTAAAGCAACTTCCTCACGGGTAATCTTCTGAAGCGGTGTTCCACCTATACGGACATAGTTATCATAGAGGGTCTGAATCTCGTGATCCTGGGGTCTAACCCCACGACGAATATTGGTAAAAAAATCCGCTACACTCTCAAAGGTAATCTCTTCTGGTGAACCGAATGTCATCATTAAAATTGCTTTTTTCATTGATATATCCTTGTGATGTTTTTTTCAATTACCATTGTACCATGAAAGATATAATAAATAAACGTTTTCATTAATTTTGTTTTTTTATTTACTCCTCTTTGTCTTTCCCTCCATTCTATGATACAATGAAAAAAATGATAATAAAGGAGTTTTTATGACTTATCCCAATCTTTTAGAACGTTTTTTGAGCTACGTTAAGGTCAATACACGTTCTGATGAACACTCTACTACTACTCCAAGTACGCAAAGTCAGGTAGATTTTGCGATCAACGTTCTTATTCCTGAAATGAAACGTGTTGGTCTACAAAACGTCTACTATCTGCCAAATGGTTTTGCTATTGGTACCTTACCAGCTAACGATCCAAATCTCACTCGCAAAATTGGCTTCATCTCCCACATGGATACTGCTGACTTTAATGCTGAAGGTGTGAAGCCGCAAGTTATCGAAAACTATGATGGTGGAGCCATCGACTTAGGTACTTCTGGCTTTAAACTAGATCCTGTTGACTTCAAGAGTCTTGAAAAATATCATGGCCAAACGCTTATCACAACTGATGGTACGACCTTGCTAGGTGCTGATGACAAGTCTGGGATTGCTGAAATTATGACTGCTATCGAATACCTGACTGCTCATCCCGAAATCAAGCATTGTGAAATTCGAGTTGGTTTTGGTCCAGATGAAGAAATTGGCGTTGGTGCTAACAAATTCGATGCTAAAGATTTTGATGTTGATTTCGCCTACACTGTTGACGGAGGACCACTAGGGGAACTCCAGTACGAGACTTTCTCAGCAGCTGGCGCTGAGCTCCATTTCCAAGGGCGTAATGTCCACCCTGGTACTGCCAAAGGACAGATGGTCAATGCCCTTCAGCTGGCGATTGATTTTCATAATCAACTTTCTGAGAATGACCGACCAGAGCTGACAGATGGTTACCAAGGTTTCTATCATCTTATGGATGTGTCAGGTAGTGTCGAGGAGGCGCGTGCAAGCTATATCATTCGAGACTTTGAAAAAGATGCCTTTGAAGCTCGTAAGGAAACCATGCGGGACATTGCTGATAAGATGAATCAAAAGCTTGGGAATAATAGAGTAACCTTGAGTCTGACAGACCAGTACTACAATATGAAAGAAGTCATCGAGAAAGACATGACACCCGTTACCATTGCCAAAGCCGTTATGGAAGATCTTGGAATCACGCCAATCATTGAACCGATTCGTGGTGGGACAGACGGTTCTAAGATTTCCTTTATGGGTATTCCAACTCCGAATATCTTTGCTGGTGGTGAAAACATGCACGGCCGTTTTGAATACGTTAGTCTTCAGACCATGGAGCGCGCAGTAGATACCATCATTGGTATTGTATCCTATAAAGACTAAAAAAGACGAGGTAGCTCAGCTACTTCGCCTTTCTTTTTATTCGTTTGGTTGAGCACTTGAGTCAGACTCACTTTGCTCTTGCTTTTCGCTTGCTTGAGATGTCGCTGTTTCACTATCTTTCTCAGACTTAGATTGGTTAGCAGTTTCACTTGATTTTGAACGGAGTTCTTGGTTCAAGCTAATAATCTCTTTAGCTAGAGTAAGGAGGCCTTCTTTATCACTACTTTTGGCTGCGAGTTGATCAAATAGGGCATCAACACGCTCAAAGTCTGCATCTAATCCCTTATTATCCTCAAGGTACTTGTGAAGAGAGAGCAAGACATTATAAAGTTTTTGATAGATGATCACCGTTTGCGGATCTTGTTCTGCCTGTTTTTCCTCTCGTTGGATAGTTGCTGCAATACGGTTCAAAAGTTCCTCAAGCTGTGTCTTGGCTTCATCAAAGTCTGCATTTTCTTTTTCTGTGGCTGCTTTGATATTGGCTGCTTCTTCAGCTAGGGATTGTTTGACACCGTCTTCTTTGACACGTGCTAGGAGTTGGGCAGCTTTTGTTAGAAGAGCATCCACTTCTTCCTTTTTAACATGGCTAACCCGCTCTTCTGGCATAAAATCACCGTAGAGTTCTTTTAGGAATTCATAGATGGCTGTCTTAGCGGTTTGACTATCTACTTTTTCCGTATCTAGAATAGTCTTACCAGCTTTTGTAGAAACGGGTTCGTCTTTTAGAGCTTCTTCCACCTCTAGTTTAGTTTGGTAAATAGTTGGGAATAACTTGTTCAAGTCGGTCGCTTTGAGGAAAGATTGCGACTGGTAAAGTTCCCAAGTCAACTTGGCAACACGGTTACGTAGTTCTTCTCTGAGTCGGCCATCAGATACATGTTCGTAGAAATACTTAATGTACTCTACTGTCGTAACCCCTGTCCGATCACGGAAATCTTGCAAGGCTTGAAGTTTCGCTTCAATCGCATCCAACTCTGTCTCATCTTGTGCTAGCTTCGCATCCTGCAAATGTAGCAAGAGATCCTTCTTAGGCAAACCATAAGTATCTGTATCCAGTGTATTGATCTTATCTACAAGGGCTTGGTATTTCTTGTCCAAAGGTGATGTTTCAACTGGAGACACACTGTGATCCACATGGATATATTGCTTATCAAAGAGATCCAAGGCTGCTAGGTATCCAGCAGTTGAGTTTGTCGCAAGTTTTTTCATGTTCTCGGTAAATTGACCCAAAGCAAGTTCAACCCGTCTCTGCATGATAGGTTTGTCTTTGTAGAGACTTCTGCTATCTGCTAATAGTTGATCCACTTTAGAAAGAACAGTTTGCTCGTCAAAAGCTCCAGGCTGATAGCTTGATTGTAGGGCTGGAATCTTGTTTTTCAAAGCCACTTCATAGCCCTTAGTTTGGACCTTGATATAATGATTGTGGTCTCCGTGAGGAATCACAAAACTACCACTTTCTACCTGTAAACTATAAGGAGACACCCCATCACGTAGGGCAGTTGTATAAAGTTCATTTAGGAAATCAAGTTCTGGATTCCCAGTTTGGAGAGGAATACGAACATGTTCTTTTCGAACAGCATAGGGATGGATATGGGTTGGATCATAGGCTTGATCCGGATTTCCAAAGACAAAGAATCCATTTGAAATGCGAATCGCTTCGAGCGGAACTCCGTAGGTCTGTGAGATATACTTGATTTTTTCTTCATCGCTAGCATCTCTTGAGAAACTTTCCACAGTCTTTGCAAGTGGTTGAACGTGCTCAGACTGATGATTTTCTTTCAAGTGATCTTGGGCAGCTTTGATTTGTGCTGCAGTCAAGTCCTTCTTAAAGAAATAATGAGCGTGATCTCCATGAGAAACTACAAACCCTTGCTCATCTTCACTGACAACGCGTTCAGCTGCAAAGTCGTGATCATGCTCTTCGTCATGATGGTGATTATGGTTCTCTCCATCGTGGTCATGATCTTTATGCTTGGTCCCCTGACTTCCATGGTCACCGTCTTGGTTATGAGGATGATCCGATTGAGCTGGATGCTCTGCTGGTTTGCTTGGATTTTCCAAAGGTGTTGGTTTCCCACTGTCGCTAGATAAAGGAATCATACGCGCAATCTTTTCTTCCAAAGCAGAAAGCTTTGTATATGGGATGAAATGATAGTGATTTCCATGAGGAATCGCTACGCCACTTGGTGTTCTGCTTGAAATCTTAGCAGGGTCAAAAATCAAGCCATCTGATTCTGCATAACGTTGATTACTTGGAAGTGCATAGAGCTGTTTTAATAGATTTTGAAGGCTCTCGTCTGAATTACTTGGTTTTTCAGTTTGTTGACTAGGATTAGTGGTTTGACTAGTTCCATTTTGACTTGGACGATAGTTAGTTACACTCGGTTGTTTTCTAGTTCCAGAGAGGTAGGCTTGAGCAGCTGCCAATTCGCTGGCAGACAAGGAACTCTTTGGAATGTAGTGGTAATGTCCACCATGAGGGACAATATAAGCATCACCAGTATCCTCTATAATATCAGATGGATTAAAGATGTATCCATCATCGGTAGTATAGCGTCCTTGTGATCGTGCAAGTGTCACTGCACTGTTAGAAGTTGGTGCATCGTGCGTATGACCTTGTTTTTGGCGTTCAATTTCGTCCTTCGTACGAACGTTATCTGCATGCGCCGCATCCTTAAGGTAAACATAATACTTGCCATCAACCTTGATAATGTAGCCACCTTTGATTTCATTAACAATATCAGCGTCTTTGAGTTGATAATTGGTATCTTTCATCAAAAGTTCTTCACTGAAAATCGCATCGAAAGGAACTTTCCCATTGTAATAATGGAAATGATTACCGTGTGATGTCACATAACCTTGATCGGTAATTTTCACAACAATTTGTTCTGCCTGAATATCTTCTTTTTTGCTAACTTGATCTGGTGTCTGAGTCTCTGTTTTTTGAGAGTCTTGCTTCCCGTCGACATAAGACACACGGTTATCATCTTTGTTTCCTTCTACCTGGTGTTGGTTCAATGCATAGATGGAAAGACTCAGGGAAAGGACTAAAGCCGAGCCCGCCGCAAGATACTTTTTCTTCATTTTCATAATCTCCTCATTTTAATTCTTCTGCAAGAACATTCATATTTTCTTCTAGATTTTCTAAGTAAGTTTTGTCATTTTCAGGGTCTGCTTCCAAAGGATTGAGTGTCTTTAGGCTAACTCCTGTTGATTTGACCAAGGTCTCAGCGACTTTAGAAGAAGCATTGCTCTCAGTAAAGATGGTTTTGACCTTATAGGTTTTGACAAATTCTTGGATTTCTGTTAGTTGTCTCGGACTTGGCTCTTGTTCAGGAGAGATACCAGCAATTCCAAGCTGTTTCAACCCAAACCGTTTAGCAAGATAAGAAAAGGCTGTATGTTGTGTAACAAAAGTCTTTTGACTAGCTTTTTCAAAAATAGGCTGGTATTTTTTAGTCAATTCTTGGGCCTTAGAGATGAAATTCTTGGCATTCTTTTGATAAGTCTCTTTATTAGCACTATCAAGCTCCGAAAGTTTGTCCGCAATAATCTGTGCCTCTTCACCTGCTTTTTCTGGATCTAACCAAGTGTGAGGATCGTAGAGTGTTTTTTCATCGATACCGTCACCAGCTTCTACATCTTCTAAGCCCGGTACACGCTCCAAGGTCATCCCTTCAGAAGCTTCTAAAACTTTAACTTTTGAGTTTTTCAAGTTAGGATCTAGACTTCCAGCCCAAGATTCGAGCGTATGAGAGTGGTAGACAAAGACATCCGCATCATAAATGGCAGCAATGTCATTCGCTGAAGGTTCATATGAGTGAATTCCACTACTTGACTGAATCATCCGAACATCATTCAAGTCACCTGATACCTCTTTTACCATGGCGTAGATTGGGTAAAAACTTGTTACAATCTTCATCCCTTTTGCCTCTTGTTTTTCTTTTTGGCTACATGCTCCTAAGACAAGAACCAACAGACCTGTCATTAATAATAGAAATGTTCTTTTTTTCATCATTACTCCTTAACTAGTATTTAACCATTTAATTAACTAGTAAATAGTTTATCTTTATTTACACTATATGTCAAGATATTTTGCACATTTTCATGAAAAAAATGAGAACTAGAACTTACATTCTGTTCTCATTTTCGATTTTAACTTTTCTAGTTCTCCTATCCTGTTTTTAGGAGTTAGAAAATGTTGTTACAACTACTTACTCTCCCTTAACAAAGCCAATAATTTTTCAGCTTCTGCCATAATAGTATTGTTGTCCTGGGAGCCAAATAGCAGGTTATTTTTTAAGCCAGTGAGAGTTTCTTTGGCATTGGACTTGATAATGGGGTCTTGGATCTTTGCAAGTAGCTCTTCAGCCTCTCTCAGTTTTTCTTCAACCTTTTCAGTTTCAACCTGAGGTTCTTCTGGTTCCTCTGGTGATTCTTCTTCTGGCTCCTCAGTTGGTTTTGGAGATTCTGGTTTCTCACTCTGAGGTTTCTCTTCGCGAGGTTTTTCTTCCTCAGGTTTTTCTGTACGAGGTTTCTCCTCTGATGGTTTTTCCGTTTGATTGGTATCAGCTTGACCATTTTGGTTTCTTTGAACATGGTTACTTGCATTGCCCCAACCACTATCTGAATGCGGACGTTCGTTTGGATGTTCGACATAGTACTTGACAGTCGCAAAGAGATCTTCTAGACTATACCCCTTAGGTGCCTCATAAAGTCCTTCGTCAAACCACTCAAATTTGATGTTATGGTAATGATCATAATGAGGAATGATTAAACTACCGTTTTTAACTTCCACGGTATGTTGGAGATTGTAAGGCATACGATCAAGCGGCACCTTCTTAGCTGCTTTCACGCGGTTGTAGATAGCTTCTGCTCCTTTAGCCTCCGTATTTCCTGGATTCTGATGGTCTGTTGAAGGAGGCGTTAAACCTTTCTCTTTAGCATAAGCCTGGGCTGCCGCTCTTTCAGCTTCAGACAAACTATCTTTCTTAATCCAATGACTATGGGTCATATGTGGAGTTACATAGGCATCCCCCTCATCACTGGTGATATCACGAGGATCAAAGATATAACCGTCTTCTGTTGTATACTTACCTGCCAACTTGGCTACTTGAATCTCATCATCAGTGTAGGCAATTTGCGCATTTGGTTTTCCTAAACGTTCTGGATGACGAATCGGTGCTAGAAAGGCCAAGATATCATCCACCAACTTGATTTTATCACTTGAGGCATCATTGAGACGTTCCAAGAGTTTATCCAAAGCGTCAAAATCAGCTTGGCGCCCTTTATTATCAAGTAAGTCTTGATGAACTTTTGCTAGTAAATCATAAGCCTTATTGTAAAATCCTCGATTAGCAGATGGGAGGTTAGTTTTCTTAGCTCCTAGCTTATGACCTAAACTTTCTTGCTTAGCTAGTTTGCTATCAATGGCTGTAGCAGTTTCAGCTGAAAGTTCCTTGGCAGGAATATAACGTGAGATTCCATTCTCCTCAAATACATAGCCATCAGCTACTTTTCGAATCGCTTGTTTAACCAATTTTTCATCAATTGGATTGCTTGGAGCTGGTTGAGGATTTGGTGCAGGTTGCGGGCTTGGACTAGGTTCCGGAGTCGGTTGTGGACTTGGTTGTTCTGGTCTTGAATCCGGCACCCAATGGTTCGAACGATAGCGAAGCGGGATGATGCGAGCGATTCGCTCTTCCAATTCAGACATTTGTTCGTAAGGGATAAAATGGTAATGGTCACCATGAGGTACAGCAACTCCTCTAGCTGTTCGACTTGTAATCTGTGCTGGGTCGAAGACAAGACCATCAGATTCTACGTGTCGTTGGCTGAGCGGCAAGGCGTAAAGTTGTTTCAGAAGGCTATCAATATCCTCATCACTCTGACTTGCTTGGTTATCGTCGCTACTGTTGTTAGCTGTGTTCGTGTTCGTATAGCTGTTGCCTTGATTATTATAGGATGGAGTCCATCTATCTACATCGCTGCTAGCACTGTTGTTATTGGTACGGCGATAAGTAGGCGTATTTGATTGGCCACTTCTACCAGATAGAAAGGCTTCTGCTGCAGCCAATTCGCTGGCTGATAACTCGCTCTTGGGAATGTAATGGTAATGGTCGCCATGAGGAACGATATAAGCATCACCAGTATCTTCAATGATATCGGATGCATTAAAGATGTAACCATCATCTGTGGTGTAGCGTCCCTGTGAACGTGCCAAGGCTACCGCACCATCGTTTGCTGAAGTCCCTCTTTCACGATGCTGACTATGTTCTTGTTTTTGCCGATTGATTTCTTCTTTCGTACGGACATTATCCGCATGTGCAGTGTCCTTAAGGTAAACATAGTATTTTCCATCTACCTTGATAACATAACCGCCCTTGATTTCACTGACAATATCCTCGTCCTTGAGCTGGTAGTTTGGATCCTTCATCAGCAACTCTTCACTGATGATGGCATCATAAGGAACCTTGCCATTGTAATAATGATAGTGGTCACCATGTGAAGTGACATAGCCTTGGTCTGTTATCTTGATGACGATTTGCTCGGCATTGATGCCTTCTTTCTTGCTAACCTCATCAGGAGTCAGATTCTCCGTTTTTTGCGCAGTTTGTTTACCATCAACGTAAGACACACGGTTATTTTCCTTGACCGTTCTGGCTTGATACAGTCCCAACTCGTAAGAGCAAACACTTAAAATTAAAGCTGCCGCAGAACCAGCAAGGTATTTTTTATTAATTTTCATCGAAACTCTCTTTCTTTTTTAATATTTCTATTTGCAATTCATTTCTAAATTGCAGAAACTCCTCTCTATTAATTAACTGGTTAATAGTTTACTCCTAAATTTGCAACTTGTCAAGAATTTTATGAACCAGTTAAGTATTTTTTTGTTCTGACCACAACTTTCTCAAGATTGGACTTTATATAAGAAAAATTAGCTTGAAAATTCTTTAAAAAAATCCCTGCAACTGAGTTGCAGGGATTTTTCGATTAATCAAAATTAACGTATTCTTTTTGAAGTTCAAGAACTTCTTCCATTGTTGAGCATTCTGTAAGGGCACGGTTTGCGTACTCTTCCATCTTAGCTGTATCGAGTTTCTTCATCAAGCTACGTGTACGAAGTACTGATGTTGCTGACATAGAGAACTCATCCAAGCCCATTCCGACAAGAAGTGGAACAGCTTGTTGGTCACCAGCCATCTCACCACACATACCTGCCCATTTACCTTTAGCGTGAGCTGCTTTGATAACGTTGTTAATCAAACGAAGGATTGATGGGTTGTATGGTTGGTAAAGGTATGAAACTTGTTCGTTCATACGGTCTGCTGCCATTGTGTATTGGATCAAGTCGTTTGTACCAATTGAGAAGAAGTCAACTTCTTTAGCAAATTGGTCTGCAAGCATTGCCGCTGCAGGAATCTCGATCATGATACCAACTTGGATATTGTCCGCAACTGCAACACCTTCAGCAAGAAGGTTTGCTTTTTCTTCATCAAAGACTGCTTTCGCTGCACGGAATTCTTTCAAGAGTGCAACCATTGGGAACATGATACGCAATTGACCGTGAACAGAAGCACGAAGGAGGGCACGGATTTGTGTACGGAACATAGCATCTCCAGTTTCAGAAATAGAGATACGAAGGGCACGGAATCCAAGGAATGGGTTCATTTCGTGAGGCATATCGAAGTAAGGAAGTTCCTTATCTCCACCGATATCCATTGTACGAACAACAACAGGTTTACCGTTCATTCCTTCAAGTACAGCCTTGTAAGCTTCGTACTGCTCGTCTTCTGTTGGGAAGTCTTGAGAATCCATGTACAAGAACTCTGTACGGTAAAGACCAACAGCTTCAGCACCGTTGTCATTGACACCTTCAACGTCTTTTGGAGTACCGATGTTGGCAGCCAATTCGAAATGTTTGCCATCAGCAGTTACTGTTTGTGCATCTTTCAAGAGCGCCCATTCAGCTTTTTGCTTCGCATAAGCTTCACCAGCAGACTTGAATTCAGCCGCTTGCTCATCAGTTGGATTGATAATAACCTCACCTGTGATACCGTTAACAGCAAGGATGTCACCGTCTTTAACGATTTCAGTGATGTTGTTTGTACCTAATACAGCAGCAATTTCAAGTGTACGTGCCATGATAGCTGAGTGGCTTGTACGTCCACCGATGTTGGTTACAAAAGCTTTTACAAAGTTTTTGTCCAATTGAGCTGTATCTGAAGGAGTCAAGTCATGCGCAATCACGATCACTTCTTCATTGATAGAAGCTGGGTTTGGCAATTTTTTACCAAGGAGGTTTGCCAATACACGTTTTGTCACGTCGCGGATATCCGCTGCGCGTTCTTGCATGTATGGGTTGTCTTCCATGCCTTCAAAGATAGTGATAAACATATCTGTAACTTCTTTCAGACCTGCTTCTGCATTCACTTTTTTCGCACGGATAGTTTCCTTGATTTGGCTGATCATTTCTGGGTCAGCAAGAACCATTAAGTGAGCATCAAAAACTTGAGCTGCTTCTTCACCGAGCGTACCTACTGCTTTCTCGCGAATAACAGAAAGCTCGTCTTGTGATGCCTGTAGAGCGGCATCAAGGCGAGCTTCTTCTGCGTTTGTATCTTCGACTGTAATAGTCTCAAATGACAAATCCGGTTGAACGAGTAGATATGCTTTTGCAACTGCAACACCATCAGATGCTGCGATTCCTTTAAGCATTTCTGTCATTTTCCTTATGCCAATCCTTCTTTTTCCATAGTTTCAGTGATAGCAGCAATTGCGTCGTCAGCATCTGCACCTTCAGCTGAAATTGTAACGTCAGCACCTTGGCCAACACCAAGACTCATAACACCCATGATAGATTTAAGGTTTACTGATTTACCTTTGTATTCAAGAGTGATATCTGAAGCAAATTTGCTAGCTGTTTGAACCAACAATGTTGCTGGACGTGCGTGAATACCTGTTTCTGCCACTACGTGGAAATCTTTAGAAGCCATAGTTTGACTCTCCTTTAGTTATTTCTTTTTTTGGATTATATGTGATAACCCTTACAAGACTGTATTATATCACCTTCTAGATAATTTTTCAAGTATTTTATGGACTTTTACTGAAAATGAACTTGCTTCTTTTTCTATCATACAGGTACTATGGGAAATTTGGGCACAAATTATTAATAGTATAGAATTATCTAGTTAGCCACTTAACGTAAAATAATCTTTTGATGTCTCACATTAAAATAGATATACCTAAGTAGTGTAAGCGTGGCTAAAAATTCAATCTATTCCATTCAAATAAAGTGTCCAACCAATCAAAAACTATATTATGGGCGAGTCTTAAATTATTGACTTGACAATGAGCATCTGCACCGCTTTCGGAGTCAAAAACCTGAAGTTTAGTTTGCGGATTTTTAGATTTAAGCGCTTCATAAATTACCTTAGTTTGTCGTTGCAGCTCAGTACCTTCTCCCTTTCCCATTATAAACAGGCAAGGACATTGAATTTTTTGATAATCTACAATCTTTGCGTGGTTAAATACATCATCAATAGCACTCTTAAAATCAGAAGTACCAAACTGCCATGCATACTTTTTAAGATTCAAATTTGCTGATTCATTCAAATTTCCAGCTAATTTTAAAATGGCATTTATTAACCAACTAGGTGCTTTCAAACTTGATCCAAATTCTTTTCTGAAAAGTTCTGCAACGTCGTAAATAGGGGTACTAGCAATCCAAGCATGAATTCTTGGATCCTTTTCAACAGCTTGTGCGGTAAAATATCCCCCTCCGCTGACACCATAAATGGCTAAATAATTTAGTTTAGGATTTCTATTTTCCAACCAGTCTATGCATAATGAAATTGGAATAGAGGCATCCACATCAAAGACCAGCCCTCTACTAGGATTGCTCCCTTGACCGGGAAGGTCAACCATTAAAACATTATAATTTCGTATCCATCCAGGATATCCTGCAAAGTAAAATAAATCTTCGCGATAAGTATCACCTCCACCAATCATGATTAGCGTTGGGCAATTATCGCCGCTATGAAGATAATAACCAGGCAAGTAAGAACCCTGATAGGTAATAGTTAATTTTTCAATCGGTGCACCTAGTGAATGAATTGCACTAGAAAACACCTTCTCCATTTGACGAACGGTCGGTAAATACTCTTCAGAAAATGGATCGGTAAATTGGATTGCCGAGCGAAGTGAGTAGGTCTGTGCAAGATAATACTGCGCCTTTGTTTGTTCACTCAACCCTGAATTACTTGCTTCTTGTTCAAGGTAGTTTACATGCGATAAAAATACATTTTTCCAGTCATCAGGCTTTGGTGAGTTCCCCAATCTTTGAGCAAGATAATAAAGCTCTCCATGAGAGAAACCAAAAATTTCACCGATTCCTAACAACCAATTGAAGAAAAAATCCGTATCACCATTCTTAAAAAATATTTGAGTCGATTGCCGTTTTAAAATAACATCATTTTCTTTCACCACGCGCCTCCTAATTCTGTATTCTTTCATTCATTTAATCTAATTATAATCTGATAACATTCTCTATCAAACAAAAGTATCCAGATATCCATTTTTTAATCTTATAATCACAGATAGTGTATCACATAAAATGAACTTTTTCAAACATTGTATTTATATACTCCTTATGAAAGGATACGAAACTCATAAGTATCCTATATAAAATTAACCAATGATCCATTTTTATGAATACATCATAATCTGTCATTTCCATTTTGGTTATATTTTAGATATTCTAATACAAATATTGGGACATCTTGTGTAGAAAATTTCTTTTTTCGTAAATATTACAGTTTCTATTTTGTTAAAGTATTATCTCAGCTATACTTATTCCTGTTCTTACGATTTTTGCTATTTTCTTCGATTTCCTTTCTGATAACTTGCTGAAAATCTTCTATTTATATTGCCAATATACAGTATGTAGTTTTTTTATTTTGAGAAAGTTTGACAGTTCAACGGAAATCAAAATTTATGTTTTCGAAAACACTATATCTTGTGTTTTGATTTCAAAACCGTAACTTTTTGGCACAAGATTTAGTTTAAAAAGTTTGACAAAGTTTTTTTTTCTGATATACTAAGAAAGTAATCTATTTTGAAAGAGGAGTTACGAAAATGGTAACCGTTTATTCTAAAAACAACTGTGTCCAATGTAAGATGACCAAGCGTTTCTTGGACAGCAACAATGTCGCTTATCGTGAGATCAATCTCGACGAGCAACCAGAGTACATCGATCAAGTTAAAGAGCTCGGTTTCAGCGCTGCTCCTGTCATCCAAACACCAACTGAAGTCTTTTCAGGTTTCCAACCAGGAAAACTAAAACAGTTAGCATAATTTTAGTACATCATCCAGAAGAGATTGCTTCTAGGGCTAACTTAGAGGCCTTTCTTTTGTAATTAGATAAAGGAAATTTTATGGGATTAAAACATCTTGAGGACGTAACTTACTTCCGTCTCAATAACGAAATCAACCGTCCTGTCAATGGACAAATCATGCTTCATAAAGATAAGGAAGCCTTGGATGCCTTCTTTAAAGAAAATGTGGTTCCAAATACCATGGTTTTTGATTCAATTACTGATAAAATCAACTACCTCATTGAACACAACTACATCGAAACTGCATTTCTCAAGAAATACCGTCCAGAGTTTTTGGAAGAATTGCATCAATTTATCAAAGACCAAAACTTCCAATTCAAATCATTCATGGCTGCCTATAAGTTTTACAACCAGTATGCCTTGAAGACTAATGACGGTGAATATTACCTTGAAAGTATGGAAGACCGTGTCTTCTTTAATGCACTTTATTTTGCTGACGGGGATGAAGCGATTGCGACTGATATTGCCAATGAAATCATCCACCAACGCTACCAACCTGCTACTCCTTCCTTCTTGAATGCTGGTCGTGCTCGTCGTGGGGAGTTGGTATCTTGCTTCTTAATCCAAGTAACTGATGATATGAACTCTATCGGCCGTTCTATCAACTCAGCTCTCCAACTTTCACGTATCGGTGGTGGTGTGGGAATTTCCCTCAGCAACCTTCGTGAAGCTGGCGCACCTATCAAAGGTTATGAAGGTGCTGCTTCTGGTGTCGTACCAGTTATGAAACTCTTCGAAGACAGTTTCTCCTACTCTAACCAATTGGGTCAGCGTCAAGGTGCTGGGGTTGTCTACCTCAATGTCTTTCACCCAGATATCATCGCCTTCCTTTCCACTAAGAAAGAAAATGCTGATGAAAAAGTTCGTGTAAAGACCCTTTCACTCGGTGTTGTGGTGCCCGATAAATTCTACGAATTAGCTCGTAAAAATGAAGAAATGTATCTCTTTAGCCCTTACTCTGTAGAGCTTGAGTACGGTGTACCGTTCAACTACATCGACATCACTGAAAAATACGATGAATTGGTCGCAAATCCAAACATCCGCAAGACAAAAATCAAGGCGCGTGATTTGGAAACTGAAATCTCTAAATTGCAACAAGAATCTGGTTACCCTTATGTCGTCAACATTGATACGGCTAACCGTGCAAATCCTGTCGATGGAAAGATTATCATGAGTAACTTGTGTTCCGAGATTCTTCAAGTTCAAGAACCAAGCTTGATCAACGATGCTCAAGAATTCCTTCAAATGGGAACGGACGTTTCATGTAACCTTGGTTCAACCAACGTGGTCAACATGATGACGTCACCTGACTTTGGTCGTTCTATCCGCGCTATGGTTCGTGCCCTTACTTTCGTTACAGATAGTTCACACATCGTAGCTGTTCCTACTATCGACCACGGAAATAGCTTGGCCCACACCTTTGGGCTTGGTGCAATGGGACTTCACAGTTACCTTGCCCAACAACTGATCGAATATGGATCAGCTGAGTCAGTTGAATTTACAAGCATCTACTTTATGCTTATGAACTACTGGACCTTGGTAGAATCTAATAACATCGCGCGTGAACGTGGTATCACCTTCCACAACTTTGAAAAATCAGACTATGCTAACGGAAGCTACTTCGACAAGTATGTGACAGGCGAATTTGTTCCAAAATCAGACCGTGTCAAAGAGCTCTTTAAAGATGTCTTTATTCCAAGCGCTACTGACTGGGCTGAACTTCGAGAAAAGGTTCAAGCAGATGGACTTTACCATCAAAACCGTCTAGCTGTTGCTCCAAATGGTTCTATCAGCTACATCAACGACGTTTCTGCTTCTATCCATCCTATTACACAACGTATCGAAGAACGCCAAGAGAAGAAAATTGGTAAGATCTACTACCCTGCCGCAGGCTTGTCAACAGACACTATCCCTTACTACACTTCTGCTTATGACATGGATATGCGTAAGGTGATTGATGTTTACGCGGCTGCAACTAAGCACGTAGATCAAGGGCTTTCGCTCACTCTCTTCATGCGTAGCGACATTCCAAAAGGTCTTTACGAATGGAAGAAGGAAAACAAACAAACGACACGTGACCTGTCAATCCTTCGTAACTATGCCTTTAACAAGGGAATCAAGTCCATTTACTACGTCCGTACCTTTACAGACGACGGTGGGGAAGTTGGTGCTAACCAATGTGAAAGCTGTGTGATTTAATTTTAGTCTAAGGCAACCACATTTTCTCAGACTACTGATTAAGTTACCCGTCATACAAAACTTGATAAGTATCTTAAATACTATGAAAAACTAAAAAGTCGGGCTTCCGACTTTTTGTGCGATACTCTTCTCAGACTATGATAAAATAGAGAAGATTCCTTCATCGCATTATTACATACAGAAAGAGATTTCAAATGGAAACTTACTACAAAGCCATTAACTGGAATGCCATCGAAGATGTCATCGACAAATCAACTTGGGAAAAATTGACGGAGCAATTCTGGCTCGATACGCGTATCCCCTTGTCAAATGACCTAGACGACTGGAGAAAACTATCAAACAAGGAAAAGGACTTGGTAGGAAAAGTCTTTGGTGGTTTGACCCTTTTGGATACCATGCAATCAGAAACAGGGGTTCAGGCTCTTCGTTCAGACATCCGTACACCGCATGAGGAAGCTGTTTTTAACAACATCCAATTTATGGAATCTGTCCACGCAAAATCTTATTCATCTATCTTTTCTACCTTGAATACCAAGGCTGAGATTGAAGAAATCTTTGAATGGACCAACACCAACCCTTACCTACAAAGAAAAGCAGAAATTATCAATGAAATCTACCTCAATGGTACGCCTCTTGAAAAGAAGGTTGCCAGCGTCTTCCTTGAAACCTTCCTCTTCTACTCTGGTTTCTTTACACCGCTCTACTATCTCGGTAACAACAAACTAGCCAACGTTGCGGAAATCATCAAACTGATCATCCGTGATGAGTCTGTTCATGGAACATACATTGGTTACAAATTCCAACTTGGTTTCAACGAATTGCCTGAAGAAGAGCAAGAAAAACTCAAAGAATGGATGTACGACCTGCTCTATACCCTCTACGAGAACGAAGAGGGCTATACAGAAAGCCTCTATGACGGTGTTGGCTGGACCGAAGAAGTCAAAACCTTCCTTCGTTACAATGCCAATAAGGCCCTTATGAACCTAGGACAAGATCCACTCTTCCCAGATTCAGCTGATGATGTCAATCCTATCGTCATGAACGGTATTTCAACAGGAACTTCTAACCACGACTTCTTCTCTCAAGTCGGAAATGGTTATCTCCTTGGTGAAGTTGAAGCCATGCAAGACGAGGATTACAACTACGGTTTAGACTAATTTGACCAATCATTCAAAATATCATGGTTTGTTTAAAACAACCATGGTATTTTTGTTTTTGTTTTATTTTGTTTTTTCTATTTGATTGATTGAGCGTTTTATGGTAAGATAATAATAGTAGAAATCGAGGTGATAAGGATGCTAAAGCAAGAAAAACTAGATAGTATTCTAGAAGCAGTAAACACAAAAGGCACTATTACTGTAAAAGAGATTATGGAGAGTCTTGATGTGTCAGATATGACAGCTCGCCGCTACTTACAAGAATTGGCAGATAAGGATTTGCTTGTTCGTGTGCACGGTGGCGCTGAAAAACTTCGTACAGGTTCTCTCTTAAACAACGAACGCTCAAATGTTGAAAAACAAGGCTTGCAGATTGCTGAAAAACAAGAAATTAGCCGTTTTGCAGGTCATTTGATTGACGAAGGTGAAACCATTTTTATCGGGCCAGGAACAACCTTAGAATGTTTTGCTCGTGAACTCCCAATTGATAATATTCGTGTTGTAACAAACAGTCTTCCTGTTTTTCTCATCCTAAACGAACGAAAACTAACAGATTTGATCTTGATTGGCGGAAATTATCGCTCTATCACTGGTGCTTTTGTAGGGACACTCACCTTGCAGGATTTGACTAACCTTCAGTTCTCTAAGGCTTTTGTAAGTTGTAATGGTATCAAGGATAAGGCTATTGCCACCTTCAGTGAGGAGGAAGGCGAAGCGCAACGAATCGCCTTGAACAATGCCAATAAAAAATACTTACTGGCAGACCACAGCAAGTTTAATAAGTTTGATTTTTACACTTTCTACAATATCTCAGAGATTGATACTATCGTTTCAGATGCAAAACTGAGTCAGGAGACATTTGAAGATTTATCGAAACAAACAACCATTCTTTTATCAAAACCATAAAAATTCCCCTGCTTTTTGGCGGGGAATTTTTTTGTTAGTTTTAGTCAATAATCTGCGTCTCAGCTAGTTTCTTGTACCAGTGAGCCGATTTCTTTGGATAACGCTCCTGGGTGTCAAAATCAACATAGAAGAGGCCGTAACGCTTTTCGTAACCATTTGACCAAGAAAAGACATCCATCAGCGACCAGATAAAGTAGCCTTTGACATTGGCTCCATCGGAGATTGCATCTGCAATCACTTCCATATGTTTCTTAACATAATCAATCCGTCCATCATCATAGACTGTCCCATCCACAAACTCATCTTTGTATCCGAGACCATTCTCTGTGATGTAGATTTTCTTGTAGTTTGGGTAATCTTTCTTCACGCGCATGATTTGATCATACAAACCTTGAGGGTAGATAATCCAGTCCCAATCCGTACGTGGTACATAATCTGGAGCTACTCGACGTCCAACTCCCTTAATCTGATACTTAGAGCTTCCTTTTTCACCCTTACCGTTATGAATGATTTCTGTTTCGCCATCAAAGGCTTGCATCCAATCACTCATATAGTAGTTAATACCGAGGAAGTCATTCAAGTCTTTTGCTGCTTCTAGGACTGCGAAATCTTCTTCACGCAAATCTAAGCTACCACCATTGACTGCTAGGATATGGTCGACACCTTCCATCGTTTCTTCGGAATATCGTCCTAGATAAGTCGCGTCTAGGATAAACTTGTTATGGATGATATCTTCTAACTCGGCTGCACGAACATCTGCTGGATTATCTGGATCCAGAGGATACTTAGTAGGCAGTGCATGAACCACACCAATTTCACCCTTATATCCCTTATCCTTGAAAAGTTTTACTGCACGCGCATGCGACACCATCATATTGTGATGAGATTGGAAGACTTTGGCAAGGTCGTACTGGATACCTGGAGGGAACTTCCCAACCAAATACTGACCATCTCCTATCGGCCCAATTTCATTAAAGGTTGTCCAAAAGTTAACTTCAGGAAATTCTTCAAAACAGAAGGCTGCATAATCCACAAAGTGATCAATGTTTTCTCTATTCAGAAAATCTCCGTTTGAATGAAGTGCTTCTGGCGTGTCAAAATGATGAAGAGTCACGAAGGGCTCAACATGCCGTTTGTGACACTCTGCAAATAGATTGTGATAGAACTCAACTCCCTTGTCATTGACTTTCCCATAACCAGTTGGAAAGATACGTGACCAAGCGATTGAAATACGGATACCATTAACACCATACTCTTCTGCAAGTTTGAGATCAACTGGATATTTGTGGTAGAAATCACTGGCTGGCTCAGCAGTGTACCAGTAGTTATCCTTAAGATATTTATCCCAGGCAACTGGGCCTTTTCCATCAGTATGTGTAGCGCCTTCTGCTTGATAGGCAGCTGTTGCGCCACCAAAAATAAAGTCTTTTGGAAGTGTTTTTGTCATTTGATTCACCTTTCAAGAAATAGAAATGAGATGGGGATATAGTTGGGAGGAGTTCCTCCATCTCACTTCTTCACTATTTACATTTTATTCTTCGAACTGCGCTTGAACAAAGGCAAGAGCGCCTTTTCCATCTCGAGTCAATTTAATGTATTGGCCACCTTCTGTCTTAGCAAGTTTGATACCAAGTTTGTCGGTTTCGGCCTTCATGTCTTCAAAGTTAGAAGCTACCTGAGGAGCAAGGATAACCAGATCAAACTCAGGCAACATTTCACGGTGAGCTCCATAGCCACCAGCTGCTGCTTTAACAGGAACATTGTACTCTGCGGCAGCCTTGTTTAGAGCATTTGCAAGGAGACCACTTGTACCTCCTCCTGCACAGAGAACGAGAACATTTGTTTCTTCTGTGATTGTGTTTTGCGCTGCTTCTACACCTACTTTTTCAAGAATAGCATCTGCTTTGGCAGTATTGAAGTTTGCTGCTACTTTTTCTTTCAATTCATCATTGGCTTTACCGGAACGCTCTTCTTCAAGAATTTGTTCATCATAAACCTTGAGGAATGGATAGTAGATGGCTACGTCAACAAGGATTAACAAAGCAGCAAGTACAAATGACAAGAATTGGAAGTTTGTACCGAGAACAATACCGAGCGGACCTGGTGTTGTCCAAGGAAGGTTGGCAGTAAATGAGTTCATGCCAAGCGTTTCAATGAAGAATTTAAAGATCCATACGTTGGCAATTGGCGCAAAGATGAAAGGAATAAAGAAGATTGGGTTCAAGACAAGCGGTGCACCAAACAGAATTGGTTCGTTAACTCCGAAGAAGGTTGGTACAACAGACGCGCGTCCGATTGCACGGTTCCGTTTGGATTTTGTTAACCACATGAACATGAATGGAACAACCAGTGTCGCACCAGTACCACCCATGGTAACGATAAACATTTGTGTACCAGAAGTAAGAATCTTGTCAGCGTGCATACCTTGTTGGAGAAGGTTCAAGTTGACTTCGGCATTTGCATAGGTAATAGCTGCGATTGCTGGCTCGACGATTGAAGGACCGTGGATACCAACAAACCAAAAGAAGGCAAAAGCACCAAAGATAATCGTAATACCTAGATAACCATCAGCAGCAGAGAATAATGGTGCAAAGAATTTACCGATTGATTCAGCTACGCTTGCACCAACAAAATGACGAGCTAGTAAATCAAGAGCATATAGAGAAACAACTGAAAGAGTGAATGGAATCACATCTTTAAAAACTTGTGAGATATTGGGTGGAACTTCGTCAGGCATACGGATGGTAACGTTGTTCTTAACACAAACCTTATAGATAGCTACAGTAACAAAGGCAGCAAGGAAGGCTGAAAGCAAACCTTTTGTCCCAAGGAAACCTGTCGCAAATCCACCTTCAATCGGATCAGCTGCCAACATCAACAAACCAACAATCGCAGCCAAAAGTGTTGACATATAGTTGATTTGATTGGTTTTCTCCATGCTACGGTTTACTGAGTCGGTCAATGACTTAGCTGTTGTCCCAGCTACCAAGAGAGCCAGAATCCCCATTGAATAACTATAAGGTTTCATGAGGAGATTAACAACATCATCAGACCATTTAAAGCCCCATGAGTTTGGTACAAAAGCAATCAAGATAAAGATACTTGAGAAGAGAATGACAGGCATACCAGCAATGAAACCATCACGAATAGCACGAAGGTAGATATTACGAGACAGTTTTTCAAAGAAAGGCTTTCCTTTCTCGATAAATGAAATTAATTTATTCATTACTTAACTCCTCTCTTATAGAGTTCGATTAAATGGTGCATCAAATCTTTTAACAAGATAGTTGTCATCAAGTGGTCTTGACCGTGCATCATGGTTACACTATAGGCCAAATCTTCACCAGCTGCTTCCTTAGTTAATAGACTTGTTTGCGCGTGGTGAGCCTCTGCAATGCAAGAACCAGCTTCCTCGACTAAGCTGTCTGCTTTCGCAAAATCGCCAGCTTCAGCAGCCTTTAAGGCTTCCAATAGTTTTGATCGAGCATCACCAGCATAGGCAACAATCTCAAAACCTAATAATGTTACTTCTTCTCTATTCATGATAGAATTCTCCTTATGTATTTTTAATTAAATTTTTATGACAATAAACGTTGGATATGTAGAACTAGATAAATTCGTTCACTTTTATACAAATCAAGACCCGTATGTTGCGTAATCACATCATAAATCTTGGAGCCAATTTCAAAGGCTTTTGGATAGGATTGTTTGATATGGTCTTCCATATCCAGAAGTGATTGGTTATCATCTCTGGAACGGTCTAAATAATCCAAAAAATAGTTGAGATGAATCATAAAACGATCATAGAAATGATTATTCTCTTTGGTTCGTTGAATTGCATAACTCTTCAGCACTTCTTCAACATTCCTGAGAATTTCTTTCCTCTTATCAATCGACTCCACAACCTCCACTTCATTCTCCCCTTCGGCATTGATGAAATGATAAGCGATCCGAATAATTTCATCCTCGGGGAAATGATCTGTCAACTTCTGACGATAGATTTCAAAGGCTTCATTAGCAATTTGAAAAGCAATAGGATACTTGGTAGAAATATCTGGCAGATTGCTATCCTTGTACCTTCCTTGTGTTAGAGCTTGATAAGAACAGTAAATATGATCTGTCAAGGTCACATAGAGATACTCTTGAATCGGATAATGATATTTCTTTGATAGCTTATCAATAATCTCATAGGTCACTGTGATAAAATCAAGCGGGACATCTTTGAGCAGAGCCATAAAGTTCTCTCTGGACTCTTCTGTCTTCATCCGAAAGATTTTTTCAACTTGTTCTTCAGCAATCAAATCCCCCTTCTTTTTCCCAAATGCAATCCCCTTACCAATCACAATCACTTCTTCTCCCTTGTCGTTTCTGACCAGCGAGACGTTGTGATTCATTGGGTTTAGAATTCGATACATGGCAACCTCCTTTTGCAGCTTAAAGGTATATGAGTACAAAAAATGACCACAAATGAACTAGAAAATCCTTTGATTTCTAATCCACCTGTGATCATGCCTAATATTACTTAGTAACACTCACCTTGTATTAACTTGTGATTTAAGTATAGCACAAGTAAGTTTTTTTGTAAACCTTTACATTCAACTTTTTTTAAAATTTTTTTAGATTCATGTTCCTAACCTAGGAGGACTTGCTTACACACGTTCTTTCCATGAAGTCGCTGTTGTTTGAAGAACTTTATTGAGTTCGTCAATGTTTTCAAAACCAGTTGTGCGCAACCACTCTCGAGCTGCTGCTTCACCATCTTTGATATAAGCTTCAACTGATCCAGCCCATGTTGCACGGCCACAAAGAACGCCGTTGAAGTTTGCGCCTGATTCGTGGGCAAAGACAAGGGTTTCTTGGAAGAGTTTAGCTGACACACCTGCACTCAAGTAGATGTATGGAAGATTTGTTGCTTCGTCTTGTGCTTTGAAGAAAGCTGCTGCTTCTTCGCGAGTATGGACGATTTCACCATCACCAAAGCCTTCAACGTATTTCACATTGACTGGAACTTCTACTTTCAAGACATCGATGTTAAAGCGTGGGTCTGAGAAGACCTTCATAGCACCGATAACCTTGTGTGGTTTCACTTTTGCGTATTCTGCAGAACCTGCGTCAGCAATTTTTTCATCGTAAGCCAAGATTTCAAGGAAGAATGGAATGTCTTCCGCCACACACTCAGAGCCGATACGTTCGATGTAGGCTTGTTTTTCTTGGTTGAGTTCGTCAGAACTGTCTACATCGTAGTAAAGCAAGAATTTGACTGCATCCGCACCTTGTTCTTTGATGCGTTTGGCAGACCAAACATCCAAACAGTCAGGCAAGCGTTTGGTGCTTGTTGTGTCGTAGCCAGTTTTCTCATAAGCAAGGAGAAGACCAGCATTGGCATCAAGCGCTTTTGTAGCTGGGAGACCATATTCAGGGTCTAGAAGCATTGATGAAGCGTATTTTGTCAATTCATCTGCAACCAATACTTTAAGTTCTTCCATTTGAGCTACTGTTGGCTCTTCTGTTTGGTATTGAGCCATGAGGCGTTTCAAAGCGCCACGTTGGTCAAAGGCAAGAGCTGAGATAATGCCATTTTCATCTGAAAGTTTTTCTAAGCGTGCACGTTTTTGTTCTGTTAAAACCATTTTATACCTCTTTTACGATTAGTTGGTCGTATAGACCTTGATAGTTAGCCATATTTACATGACCAGTCATTTTTTCTTGAGCATTGAGCATACCAAGGACATTTGCCTTGATGAGTAATTCTGCATCCGATTCTTTATGAAGAAGTCCTGAAGAAATTCCTGCTACAGTAGAATCTCCAGATCCGACAGGGTTGACTACCTGAATTCTAGGAATATCTACCTTGTAGAAAGTATCCCCATGTTTTGCAAAAGCACCATTTGCACCAAGTGAAACGATAATCCACTCAATCCCTGCAAATAGAGGCTCTTGAAGAACTTCCTTTAATTCATCCAAATCTTCTGAAACTTCTTTCCCAAGAAGCTGAGACAATTCTTCGTTATTTGGTTTGATAACTGTTGGTTTGTGTGGTGATTCAAGGACAGCCTGAAGGGCAGCACCTGAGCAGTCCAGAACAACTGGTTTCTCTGCTTTATTAGCAAGCTTCACCAAGTTTGCATAATAGTCAACTGGAAGACCTGCTGGCAGACTACCAGAGATGGCTACTACTTCCACAGTGGCAAGAAGATTTTCGAAATGAGCCAAGAAATCTTGCCCTTCTTGTTCTAGAACTTCAGGCCCTTTCTCAAGAATTTCTGTTTGGTTTTTACCGTGTAGAATAGCGATACAGTTACGAGTTTCTCCCTGAATGGAGAAGAAATCTTTCTTTACTTGATTATCGATATTTTCAACCAAAAACTCACCAAGTTTACCACCGACCAAACCAGTAGCAGCAACAGAATCACCAAATTCTGAAAGAACTCGTGTAACATTGAGCCCTTTACCGCCAGCTGTCTTGGTCACGTCCACCACACGGTTGACAGTGTCAATTTTCAATTCATCCAAAGGATAAGAAATATCAATGGATGGATTCATTGTGACTGTTAAAATCATACGTCACCTCTTAGTCGTGGTATTCACCGCGATCCCATTTTTCAAGGAATTCTGTAAAGAAGTTTGCATCTGCTTGATGAGCATTGTGAGTTTCAACATGCTCGATTTTCGCAATCAATTTTTTGTTTTCTTCAGATGGCTTGTATTCAGCATTGATGAAAGCTTCAATGATATCGCACATAAGCAATTCACCAGTGATTTTACCACCAAAACCAATAACGTTGGCGTTCAATTGTTCTTTAGCATAAAGAGCTGTTGTCATATCACGAACTAAGGCAGAACGGACACCAGGAACCTTATTTACAGCATTGTTGATACCGACACCTGTACCACAGATACATACCCCAAGATCAGCTTGACCGCTAACAACTGCTTCCCCTACTTTTTTACCAAAAATTGGGTAGTGTGTACGAGCATGATCGTAAGTACCAAAGTCAATGACTTCATGTCCTTTTGATTTCAAGAATTCTGAAACCGCCATTTTTTCATTTGTTACGATGTGGTCACATCCAATTGCAATTCTCATTTTTATCTTACCTTTCTTACTCTCTACCAATTAGCACATTTTGTTCAACATGTCGACACGGATTTGGTGACGTCCACCGTCGTATTTACCATTAACAAATCCTTTAGCGATGTTTTTAGCCAATTCGTCACCAACAAGTTGTGCCCCCATAGTAATCATACGAGAGTTGTTGTGGCCACGAGTCATATAAGCTGAACGTTCATCAGAAACTTCAGCAGCAACCATTCCTTTGATTTTAGTTGCGACCATGAATGGACCAGCACCATAAGCATCAATCACGATACCAAGGTTTTGTTCTTCTTTGTTTACTTCCGCAGCAACAGCAAGAGTCACATCAACAAAGTCTTGACCTTCAGCTGTAACATCCACAACGTGGAAGTTTTCTTTTTCCAAGAAGTCTTTCACAACTTCTTTCAATCTCAAACCTGCAGCGTCTGCACCAATAACAATAGACATATTGTTTACTCCTTTTTATTATTCTAGGCCAGTAAAGACTTTTATAGCTAGCAGTTTACCTACAAAAGACTTTCTAGCAGTTTATTGACAAATTTGATTGAATGAGATGAATACCACCTTATCCAAGTCCAGGAAACCAATTTCCTAAAAACAATCTTTCTCCGCGAAAGAGAATATAACAAGTGATTATTTGTTTGTTACAAACATCATTTGTTGCTTACAAACATAATATACTCCTATTTTTGAAAAAAGTCAACAGTAAATGTTTGTTTTTGTGGTTTTTTATCTAAAATATTTCAATATCAAAACCAATTTGATCCACTTGACCAGCTTCTAAGAGACGAACATTCTTCTTATCTTCTAAATGATCTCCTTCTTCAAGAGATGTAGATAATCCAGACCAAGGTTCAAAGGCAATGAAAGGACCTTTATTCAAAGTTGACCAGATAATGAGATTTGGAAACTCTGCAAAGTGCACTTTCAATCCCTTCTCATGTTTACGAGAACGAAGGGCAATTGTTCTGGATTGCAACTCATCCAAAGTCACTGCATCTGTGCTAAACAAATCATAGCTAAGGTCTAATTCTTTTTGCCCATCTAGCCATGGACTCCTATCTTGGAAGTCTAACATTCCTGTTTCTGGGAAAGGACGTGGAACAGAGCAAGTCTCTTCTTTTTCAAACTCTAAATAGTAATCTTCATAGACGTCATCATCAAGTAGAGGACAATTAAATCCTGGATGTCCTCCTATAAAGAATGGCATTACTTTATTCGTTTCTTTATTAAAGACTTTGTATTGAGTACGAACAGTCTTGCCGGTCACTAGATAAGTGATTTCAAGACGGAAATGATAAGGATAGTTTTGATAGCTATTCTCATCGTCTTCGATGGCAAAAGTTACGCTGTTTTCTGTTTGATCAACTAATTCAAATTCTTTTTTACGGACCAAACCATGACGAGGAATGATTCCTTTCGTCTCCGTTCCATCTTTGTGGCTATATAAGGCTGTGTCTTCTCTCAAAGAACCACAGATTGGAAAAAGTACTGGAGCTTGTCCACTCCAATAGCTGGAATCTCCTTGCCACAAGTACTCAATTCCATCTCGATCCTTGATTGATGACAAGGCGCCACCTAAGGTTTTAAACTGAACCGTTAACTGATCTGATTTTACTTCAATTACCATAATATTCTCCAACTATTTTTAGATTTTTATATAAAAAAACTAGGTTGCCACTCCCAATGTCGGAAATTGACAACCTAGTTTTCACAATTTACATTTTATAGGAGCGAATTATTTAGCATTTGCTGCGTATTCTTCGTTACGTTTGATCATTTGTTTTCTATACCAAGCAAAGATACCCACATAGAATACAAGGAAGGCAGCTGCACCAAGGATTGCTTTGATGTCACCTGTTGTAGCATTACCAATTGCCCAACCAAATAGTTTTTCGATTGGTCCTTCAAGAGTTGAGTGAGTGATCAATTGAGTTTGGCTCACACCTTCTGGGAAGGCACCTACACCTTTAGCAAGTTCAGTTGCAAATGGAGCGATAAGAGTACCTGAAAGAAGGAAGAGTGGCAACAAGAGTGTTCCGAAGATGATCATACGGAGCAATTTACCACGAGTAACAACCAAGAGAGCTGGAGTTACACCCATAGCGATGATACCTGCAAGTGGCAAGATACCGTTTCCGACGTTTGAAAGAAGCACAGCTTCTACTAGCATGATTGGAGCAAGTACGTTGGCACAAGCCCAGATTTCAGCACGACCAGCGATGAAAGGCCAGTCAAGACCGATGTTGAATTTACGTCCTTGAAGACGTTTAGTAGCAACGTTTGTGATACCTTGTGAAAGTGGTTCTACGGCTGCGATGAACCAAGATCCGATAAGTGAGAAGAGCTCCAAGCAGACACCGGCAGTCAAACCAAGGCTCAACCAACCTTTAATAACAAGTTCCCATTTATCGGCTCCTTCTACACCAGCAACTGGGTGTGGAGTTCCCATCAAACCAATAACGATACCAAGAATGAAACCGATGAAGAATTTAGATCCCCAGAAACCGATTTTTTTGTTCAATTTTGCAGCGTCAAAGTCATATTTATCAAGACCTGGCAATACTTTATCGAAGATCTTATCCAAGACCATGATAACTGGGTTCATCATGTAGTTCATGTGTGTTGAAGTCATTGGTGATGAACTTGGTGCGTTAAGAAGGTCATCGAATGTTGGTTTCATCAAGTCAGAGTTGATGATTTTCAAAACACCTACAAGGACAACTGCTGCAGTTGCGATGAAAAGTGAAACCCCTTGGCTAACTCCATTGTTGTCTGCGTACCATTTGATCAAAAGACCTGTGATAGACAAGTGCCAGATATCGAAGATATCAACGTCAAGGGTATCCGTTTTCTTCATTGCAAGCATCACAACGTTGACAATCAACATTACAAGCAAGAAGTAAAGTGTCCAAGCAGATCCCCAAGTGATGGTTGCAAGTGGTGCCCAACCAACGTCAGTGATGTTCAATTGAATACCAGTATTTTCAACGAATTTCGCAAGAGATGCTGAGAAAGCTCCGTTGAGCATACCGATGATAGCACCGATACCAGTAAGAGCGATGGCAAGTTTGATACCACCTTCAAGCGCTTTGGAGAATTTCACTCCAAAAAGTAGAGCCAATACTGTCAAGATGATCAGCATGATGATAGGACCACCCATTTCCAAGACTGGCTTGAAAATCTTATTGGCTAGTTCGATAATGACATCCATAATAGTTCCTCCCTTTATTTTTATGGAATCTTACAAAATAATAATTAACTTAGTCCGTGTTCTTTGATAGCTGCCTCAATATTGTCAAATACAGGAGCGCTCATTGCTGGAATACGGAACAAGATTGGTCCAGCTTCGATAACTGGAATACCTGGTTCAAAGCCAAGATCTGTTGCAGCGATTGGTGTAAAGATATCGTAGCCTTTCATAAGGTCTTCATTCACATCTTTTACCATAACTGCATCACAGTGAACATCGTAACCGCGATTTGCGAGTTCTTCTTCAAGAGCACTTTTAATTTGGTGACTTGAGTTTACACCTGCACCGCAGGCAGCGAGAATTTTAATCATTAGGATTTCCTCCGATTTTATTTTTTTAATAGACAAGATTAAGCTGTCGCTTCAGCTATATAAGCATAAAGTTTTTCTGGTTCAGAAATTTTTGATAAATCTTCCAGATGGCTATTCCCTGTGAAAAAGTCCATCAACTGAGCAAGAATGTTGGTTTGACTCGAACTTGAATTGTTAATGATAAAGAAGAGTAGAGATACTTCCACTTCCTTATCAGGAGCAATCATATTGTGAAAAGTTACTGGTTTTTCTAATCGAACAACCACCACTTTCTCAGCTAGATTGTGAACAATATCTGTATGAGGAATCGCTACATTTGGCAAGTCCTTTCCCAGAAATTCCATATCTAAGCCAGTTGGAAATGACTTTTCACGCGTGATCAAGGCTTCACGATAAGTTGGAGTCACTATTTCTCGTTTTTCCAACAGGGTTGCTACCTGATCAAAGAGTTGTTCTTGATTATCCGCTTCTAAGCAAAACACCAGGTTTTTGTCAAAGAAATGATCTAATCCCATAAGAGTTTCCCTTCTTTCAATTAACTTTTACGTTATAAGTATAACACTATATGAAATCGTTGTCAATACTTTTTGTTTTATTTTGTTTCTTTTTTGTTGATTGTGTTTTGTTAATTAATTATAATCATTATCAAACAATCTTTTTAAATTCTGTTTTCGTGCATTTCAAACAAAAAAAAGACCAAAATGGGTCTTTCTGTTACTAATTTCTAATGTTATTTAGTTAATGGAAGATAAAATTTCTTCTAGCTTTTGATAGTCCTTAACACTATCGATTTCATAGATGCTGTTGGCTTCTAATTCTTCAACATACACATCTAATTCTTTGATATTATCCTTAACCATGTTATCCCAATAGAGATCAACAAATTCACCACTTTCGTAAGCTTTGTCAATAAAGCCAACAATCTTTTCTGCAGTTGGAGCATCCCAGAATGATACGCCGCTCAGAATACGACCAGCCTTGCTATCAACGATGATGTCTTGAACTTTATAGTCATCACCATAAACCAAGAACCATTCATTCTCACAGTCTTCACGATAAACACTGAAATAGGTTGAACGTTTAAGATCGTCTCTAAACATATTTTTGAAAAGATAGTTATCCGCATCAATAACATAGCTGTTAGCTAAGTCTTCTTTAACGAGATAAAGTGAGTAAAAATTGTTGTAATCGGCATACTTATCGTTAAAGACTAAACGAACACCATATTTTTCTTTTAGATAATCAAATTGTTCTTTAAGGTAGCCGACAACAATGATAATCTCATCAATTCCTCGTTCTTTCAAAAATTCAATTTGGTATTCTACCAAAGGTTTTTGGTTGACCTTAACCAAGGCTTTAGGGGTATTTTCAGTCATAGGGCGCAGACGAGTTCCCAACCCCGCTGCCAAGATAATTGCTTTCACGCTATTCTCCTTTATTCTTTAATAATAATATAAACACCAGCCATAACAACAAGCGATGTAATAATGGTCACCATATCGAGTGGTGTACCTAAAAGCATTGCTGAGAACAGTACTGTCCAAACGACATAGCTTACGTTCAAACCAGTTGCTTTTGCTGGTTGTAGCCGATTGATTGCAATGTAATAAGCCAAATAAGAAATCATATTACATGCTGCAAAGACTAACATCAAACCGAGTAATTGTCCATCTGCCACTTCTGCAAATGAATGGTGTGAAAAGAGCACAATCACAAGATAGGACAAGAATGAGGTTACTTGACGGATTAATAGTGCTTCAATTTCACTTAATTCACTTTCCATGGCGTAGGAACTAAGAACACTCTCACTTCCCCAAGCGATGGCACAAACTAATGCACAAAGAATTCCGATATAAAAAGAATTAACCTGCTCAACTTTGTATGTCTGGGCAATAATACCAGCGATAATCAACAGAATACCAAAGACAGTATTCTTAGATACCTTGTGTTTCAAAATGAAAAATGCGAGTAAAACAGAGACTGCTGGGTAGATGGCTGATACTGAAGATGCAAGAGAACTACCGATATACTTAACCGCATAAAGATTGGCCTGCATTCCTATTGGTCCAGCTAGCAAGGCTCCGATAATAACACTGACATTTCGGATATTTAGGAAAATTGAAAAGCGAACTTTCCCTTCTCTAATCAAGAGAAAAGCTAATAAAATAAAGATACTCAAGAAGTCATGCGCTGCTGCTACCACAAAGGGGGAAAGATTTGTAAAAATTGAAAAGATATAAGCACTGATTGTCAGTCCTAGCCCCCAGAAGATCCCTGAGAGCAGACCGAAAGAAACACCATTTTTATTCTTCATCCTAACCTCCATAATAGGCCAAACCGTCAACAGCTCTTTGGTAACGACTCACACCATACTCTCCAAAGTCAGCACCCTGAGCTTCTTTGTACACTGTCCACAAACTCCAGATGGTATCTTGCA
The DNA here is from genome assembly GCF_004127215.1 of Streptococcus oralis. Lineage (GTDB taxonomy): Bacteria > Bacillota > Bacilli > Lactobacillales > Streptococcaceae > Streptococcus > Streptococcus oralis_BD. The sequence continues at coordinate 140,928 of NZ_QEWJ01000001.1, forward strand.
AAATTTTATAGATTCGAATCTTTTCACGAGATACTGGAGTTTTGTCACTCTCATAGTAGGTTAGGAAATCTTCTTCTTCCTGATTTGTAAATTCAGACTCCAAAAAGAGAGCTGCCAAATCCCACATCGGGTCATTCATGGAAGAGTATTCCCAGTCGATCAAATACATGCGTCCTTGGGGTGACTCGATAAAGTTTTCTGGTACCAAATCAATATGACAAGACTTTCTGTCAACACCTAAGTCAGCCAATTTTTTCTCTAGTGAAAATACATCTTTTCTTACAGCTTCATAATTGGCGTAAGGGATATTCCCATCAATCAGGGCTTCGTATTTTTTGATTTCTTCAAAAGGTGCAAATTCCCCTCTTAGTTCTTTGCCTGATGCATGAATGGTCTGTAGAATCGGAGCAATCTTTTCAAATTTGGTCTTAATCGAAGTGGAATCAAGAGTTGTTGCAGATTCAATGTACTCATTTACCTTGATTCCTGACTCAATATCAAAAAGATAATTCTTGACATCAAGATTTAAATCTTTCAACAATTCAAGATTGTATTTTTCATCTTGACGATTGATGAGCTTTTCAGTCCCTTTCCCGAAAAATTTAACGATATAGGGTTTAGAGGTTGTTTTAACCAAATAATTCTGATTAGTCATGCCCCCCAGTTGTTCAACACTGAGGACTCCCTCTTCCTCAGATAGCAAGGAAGAGATTTTTTCTTTGATAAGTTTCTCCACAATTTACCTCCATCTTCTACACTTCCCACTTGAACACTGTTTTAAAAGCAGTATTTAGGTCTGTAGCAAAGACTCGGTGAACATCCTTGATTTCTCTCACTGGTTCTTCAATATAAAGGATATTTTTCAGACGATTCGCAAACTTTTTAACTTCCATCATCTGTATTGCATTTTCAAAATCAATCCGTCCTGATCGTGACGAACCAACCAATAATAAACCTTTTTCTAAAGCATCTCGTGTATTGATATTGACCTTGTACTCGCTCACTCCCATCATGAGGATCGTTCCTTGTGGGCGAATGTAACGAATCAAATCATTGATAGCGGGACCTGTTCCATCGCCACCACAACATTCAAATCCATGATCAAAGGTCAGATCCTCGGGAATATTATCCGTGATGTAGCACTCTTTTGCAAAAGAGAAGAGTTCCAGTTTTTCCCAATGGCGACCAATCACGATAATCTCTGCTTCTGGTAGAGTGTAATTGATAATATTGGCAACCACAAAAGCCAAACTACCATCTCCGATAACTGCGATACGCTCTCGTTTGCTGTGGGCGAGATTCAAGAAACGATCCATAGCATGCATACCCACACTCACAAACTCGGTAATGGCTGCAACTGTGTCCTCAATGTCATTATAAGAGACAACACGATCTTTTGGAAGAGAGACAAATTCTCTCATAAAGCCATCATAACCACTAGATAGGAAGTAGGTTCCTGTCATGTAGTTCTCGTAGAACTCCTTGTCACTCTGCATAGGCGGTTGATTTGGGACCATAACTACCTTTTGACCGATTTCATAAGTCCCAGTTGGATCTGAAATAACAGTTCCACAAGACTCGTGAATCATAGCCATAGGAAGCTTTTTAGCCAATATCTTAGGATCACGTTTCCCTTGATAGTAACGTTGATCCGCATGACAGACCGCCATATAATTTGGACGAATCAGGATATGATTTTCCTGATCAATGTCCTCTTCTTGGTATTTTACATTAATAAACTTTGGTTTGGTCAGTTGATAAATTTGATTAATCATAGCCTTAGTCTTTCTCAATCATACTTTTCGCGATTTTCAAGTCTGTCACAGTTGTGATTTTAAGGTTCGAATATTCCCCTTTTGCTAGAGCAACGTCTTTCCCTTTGATAACAAAAATCTTACATGCATCTGTCAGGATTTCCTTTTCTTGATCAGATAGGGAACCATACAGATTCATGAAATCCTTGCAGCGAAAAGTTTGAGGTGTTTGACCTTGGTAGAGGTGAGCACGATTTGGAATATCAGTGATGAACTGACCATTGGTACTTTCAACAATGGTATCAACCGCTTCTACTACTGTGTCAACTGCATCATGATTTTGGGCGAGTTTGATATTGTCCTGAATCATTCGAAGTGTAATAAATGGACGAACAGAGTCGTGGGTAATCACGATGTCTTCTGGAGTAATTGGACGGTAGGCATCAATGGCTTCTATAATCTTCTCGATACTGCTATTACGATCAGCACCACCCTTGGTAATGATGATACGATCCTTATGGAGAGAGAGGTACTTGTCAACTAAGTCCTCAGCGTGTGATACCCAATCTCCATGAACTCCAACTACAATTTTTTCAATGCTTGGCTCCAAGACAAATTTTTCGATTGTGTGGACTAAAATGGGACGATCACCCAACTCTAAAAATTGTTTCGGTAAATTACTGATTCCCATGCGTGTGCCAGTTCCTCCGGCTAGAATTCCTGCATAGATCATATATATTCTCCTTTGTTTATTCTTAAAAACTCATTACCATCTATTATATCACAATCTGCCCTTATCATGAAGAAAAGATAGAGCACCATTTATCTGAACCAACTCACTATTTCGGTCAAAAAGTGAACAATATCCAAATGAATTTGAAAAAATCATAACAAATTTAAAAATAAAATTAGGTTATCCTCTACATTCTCTATTTAACGTTCGGTTAACATAGAGTTCTTTAGAATATAATACGAACCTTAAAGTTATTTTTAAAAATACAAAAAACTAGGAAATCCATAAATTTCTTAAATTAGGGATTAATAAATCCTTTTTTACTCATAACATCAAGTCTAGTCCATTGGAGCACAAAATCGAATAAACTTGAAAAGAGTATAGAAAAGTCAACCGAAATCAATTCATTTTATTTTTTATAAACAGTATAAATGTCCGCAATATCTCACTTGAAGTCAGCCATAAACTAGAGATATGATTTACAAGGCATAGCCATTCTTCATTTGCTTTAGTGTAAAGTATTTGGGAAATTGACAGCGTAGTAAAAACATGCTATAATTTACTGTGTATTGAAAGAGGAGAATACTGATTTCTATAGGGATTGCTAATAGAACTTAGCAGCTTGATATGCCTTATAGATAGAAATGGTTTCTTTCAAATGAATTTGAAAGAAAAATAGCCTAGAAAATGAGGTGATCGCTTTTAAAATGAGGGAGGGATGAAAACAACAAAATCAGTACCCTGACCTACATCACTTCACTTTCAAGAGTAAATATCAGCCTATGATTTAAAGAACTAAATTCTTTTGTAGCTTAGATATTAAAAGCTCTCCTTTATTAAACACACAGAAGATACCACTCTATACGATATATGTTTGAAGGTGGTTACTTTTCTCAAGAAAAACGATATCAGAGGATGAAATTCCCTGACCAAGAAAGGAACCTAGAAACTATTATGATGAACATGCAAAATATGATGAAGCAAGCCCAAAAACTTAAAAAAGACATGGATATTGCTCAAGCAGAATTAGCTGCAACAGAATTTACTGGAAAATCTAGCCAAGATTTAGTCATTGCAACTCTAACTGGTGATAAAAAAGTTGTTAAGATTGAATTTAAACCTGAAGTTGTTGATCCAGAAGACTTGGATACTCTATCTGATTTGACTAGTCAAGCTATCAATCATGCCATTGATCAAATTAATGAAACTGCTAAACAAAAATTAAGTGCTTTTTCAGGCGGATTGTCTTTCTAATTCTATTGACTTTTAGCATTTATAACTATTTGTTAATTGCATCAAAGTTACACCCTATAATAAAAAGGAGAGGTTCGTTCCTCTCCTTTTTATTATTTCAGTCTATAATTTCAATCCACATATTGTAAACTGAAATTCAAACACTTTTCTACTTATCTATTTTTATATTAGTTCTTAACTACTATAAATGACTAGTTTAGAAATTAAAGAACTCCGTTGCTTTTTTTAGTAGTAGTTCCGTATACTCAGGATCATCTTGCGCCGTTGTTACTTGTAACTGAACCATTTCAAGATCATCCGTAATCATCCCATCAGCTCCGAGCTGAACGGCTTTATCAAAAGCCTCAGAACCATTCACAGTCCATACGTAAAGCTTCTGTTCTGTATACCAAAGTTTAGTGACAAAATATTCATCCAATGTTGAATACTCCATGGTATAGCCAGTTGCCTTGGTTTTTGGGAAAATACTATTATAAGGCAAGATGAAATAAGCTGGAATAGTCGAATCATATTTCAAAACTTGGTCAATCACATGATAGTCTAGTGATTGCATCTGATGACCGTACTGCTTGATAATAGGGCCATATTTCTCTAGAAAACGTTCTATCATTTGCGGACTGTCTTTTTTACTGGTTTTGATTTCAATCAACAATCTTTGATGAAGTTCATTCGCGCGATTGAGATAGTCATCAAAACTAGATATCTTGGTTCGATAGCCATTTTCAGAAATATCTAACCCTTTCAACTCCTCCAAAGTCAAGTCTTGAGGACTGACGTTGATACCTGCTAAGTTCTTAAGATTGGCGTCATGCATCATCACAAACTGACCATCTTTGGTCTCCTGTACATCCATTTCAATCAAATCTGGTTTCAGTTGCGCTGTTTTTTCCAAAGACTGTACAGTGTTTTGTACACCATTTTTATTTGAAACGCCCCTATGTGAAATGACTAAAGGGGTATTTGTCACAGGAGCTTCCAGATAGATATAACCTTCCAGCGCAAAAAAGATACTAGCGCAGCCCATAACTCCCCATCTCATCAAATGGTCTTTTTTTCTTCTTGGCATAATCTCCAGTTCCTCACCTGTCAAAAAGGAGACAAACTTAACAAGGAAATAGGTCAACGCCATATAGTGGATGTTTTTTATCAAGACAAAGTTGATAACTCCAAGAATCAGTGATTCTTTCTGTGTTAAATGGTCAATTACAATCTGTCCCAATAGCAAGGGAGTCAAGAGGAGGAAGAAAAAGAGATAGGTTTTAATAATAATGAGCAGCAAGTTCCAAGCATAAAAGAGAACTTGTTTTTTTGTCTTTTGCAGACTAAATTTTACTCCTTCTCTCACAGTCTTCTTTTCAAAGAGAATCTTTGGAAGGACAAACATGAGTCGGACAGACACATAGAGCAAAATCCAAGCAGATGCAAAAATCATCAAACCTACTAGCCAGTACTTGTCTTCCAGATAAGTTACGATAAAGTCTGGAATAACGATTTTATTTAAGTAATAAATTTTTAAAATTTTCCTGATGAAAGGAAAGAGCATGGCTACGTAGAAGAATACAAAGGCCATCTTACAGAAGCTCAAGCGTTTCATGAACAGAAAACTTTGCTGGAAAACTTTGCGACTGTACTCAATCAAGGTTCTCTTTTCGTGGTAGAGAAGGTGACGCGCCCCAATAAAGAGGAGGCAAATCTGGAAATAGGCCACCAAAAGATTGATTACAATCAAGACGAGAAAGGCCAGACTGATTAAAGGAGAACTCGTGATAATGGCAAAAATATTATTGTAAGAAATAAACAAATAGCCCGTCTGGCTGAGTAAAAGACCAGCAAGAAAAGAATTGAGAGGTAACCACAGATATTCCACCATCATGAAAATTAAGAAAAAGAGGAGGAGAACTTTATCTAGGTTGAGGTAAATTTTCCTAAAACCTAGTTTTTTAGGTTTTTCAGGTTTCATAAGCACTCCTAGTCTAGAAATTGAGATAAGTCTAGCCCACCAAAGGGATTCATGGATAGATTACTCTGTTCTTTCAATAATAGCTTCCCTTCATCCGATTCCAAAAAGGCTTCGTAAACACGCGCTGTCATGCGGGCATCTTCTAAACTATTATGCGATTGACCTTTAAAGCCTAAAAAATTCGCAACAGTTTGCAGTTTGAGGTTAGCTATGCCGTGTAGGTCGGAACTACGACGTTCAAAAGCCTCATCATATAGGTCGACCTTATACTGGTCACGATAGTCCAAACCATGCTCCATGAGAATAGGCAAATCACTCTTGGCTGCATTGTAGCCAACAATGGGTAAGGTGCCTACAAATCCCTGAAAGTCCTGTAAAACTTGTTCTACTTTTGGCGCATCTTTCAAGGTTTCAGCTGTAATTCCTGTCAAACCATTGATAAAACTCTTTAAAGGCACGCTGGTATGGACATAAGAATCAAAGGCATCTATTTCATGACCATCTTGAAAATGAACTGCTGATACCTGAATTAAATGGGTAACCCCTTCGTGTTGATTGAATTCTAAGTCAAAGGCGATATAGTCTCTTAATTTTTCCATCTTTTACCTCAATTCCGACTCAATTTAAACTATAAATAATAAAAGAAGCTATTAGGTTAGTGAATAACCCAAACAGCTTCTTTATTTTCCTCCAAACAGGCGAGCAAAAAAGCCTCTTTTGGTTGCTTGGACTTCTTCTTTTGCTTGGTCCAACTCTAGTTTCAAGCTTTCTTGATCCTTCATTGCTTGAAGAGTTAACTGTTGCTGTTGATCCAATTGTTTGTCCTTTTCAGCAATCTGGCGGTCTTTGATGCGCATCTGCTCATCTTTTTCTGCCAGCTGCTGGTCCTTGGCCTTGAGTTGCTCGTACAATCGAAGAATTTCAGCATTTTTCTCATCGACCAAGATTTCCATCAGTTCACGTTGTTTGACATCATCACTGACTGGTTCATCTTCAAAAATCGTTTTTTTATAGATTTCTTCTAGCTTGATTAAGCCACTTCGAGTAACTACTGTTACACCTTTGTCATTTTTTTTCGTGTCCTCTTCGGGAAGTTCTTTGACACGATTGTTGATTGCCTGACGAGATAGGCCTAAGACCTCTGCAATCTCACTGACGGTCATTTCAATACTCATAATATCCTCTGAAACGTTTTCTAGCTTTTCTTTATTTAAATCTTATCATAAGCTAGATAAACTGTCAAATTTCCGCTTAATCCAAGGTCTTTAAAAAGGCTAGTAAGACTTGGGCAGAACGACGTCCTGCTTCTATAATAAACTCATCAAATGAGATAGAGGCCTCGTGATTGGCATTGTCACTCATAGCGCGAATGACTAGGAAAGGTAGGTCAAGAGCCTGAGCCGCCTGAGCAATGGCTGCCCCTTCCATTTCAACTGCTAGAACAGCTGGAAAGTGGGACTTGATACTAGCAATCTTGTCTTCTCCAGCTATAAAACTGTCCCCTGTAGCAATCAAGCCTAGGTGCCAGGTCTGGTCTAACTGAGATAAATTTGTTTGAATCCTAGCGATAAAGTTCTTATCGGATTCAAAGTAGAGGGGTTGACCAGCCATCTGACCATAAGCATAGCCAAATGCGGTCACATCCACATCATGATAAGCCAGTTTATCCGCAATCACTACATCGCCAACAGCAATCCCTTCTGCAAGAGCACCTGCTGATCCTGTATTGATAATGGCTTCTACCTGAAAATGGTCAGCTAGGACAGCTACACTCATAGCCGACATGACCTTCCCAATCCCACTCTGAACAAGGACAACTTCTGTCTTGCCAATAGTGCCAGTATAGTAGGTGTTTCCCAAGACCTGGACTTCTTGGGTTTTGTCCAAATTCTGAGTCAGATGTAGGAGCTCTTCTGGCATGGCAGCAATGATTCCAATTTTCATTTCATATCCTTTCAATTACAAGAGTTTCATTGCCAACACTAACAAAACTAAGAGTAGAATGACTGCAAACAAGATGCGATTGAGTTTTGAATTAAAAACATTTCTCTTGGTGTTTTCAATACGACGACTCTTATGAATCGTTGGCTCTACTTCGATCGTTAAGGTATCTTGACTAAAACCATGATCTCTAGAACGTGAATTCCCAAAATGTTGTGAAGCAGTTGGTAGAATCTTAGTTTCCTCATCATCTTGAAGAGGTGCCTCTGAGATTTTCTCACCGCGGTTAGCACGTTCAATTATTTCATCTGTTAATAAAGGTTTTCCCATGGGTTGCTCCTCTATTTCTTTTGTAGTTCCCAGTACTGGATTGCCATGATAGTCTTGGCATCACAGATATGACCTGACTGGATCAGGTTCTTGGCCTCCTCTAGACTCACTTCTAGAACTTCCAAGGTTTCATCATCGTCTTGCGGACGAGGATTTTCTACCTTCGTCAAATCACTTGCAAGGTAGAGTTTCAATTTTTCATTACAAAAACCAATTGCAGAATAGAAATCGTATAAGAGTTCTAACTTAGCTGTGTAGGCAACCTCTTCTTCCAATTCACGAAGAGCCGCTGCCATTGGATCTGCATTTTCGCCAACTTCAAGTTTTCCAGCGGGAATCTCATAAGAGACAGCCTCGATGGCCTTCCGATATTGCTTAACGAGGATAATTTTATCCTCAGCTGTCACGGCTAGAACACAAACGGCTCCATTGTGGAAAATCAAGTCACGTTGAGCAGTGCCTTTTCCTTCTGGTAGTTCCACCTGATCTTGCACCAGTTTAAAAATAGGACCTTGATAGATTTCTTTTCGACTAAGCGTTTTTTCTTCAAATTCCATAATCGACTCCTACTGGTTCTTCGGATGATGAGGCAATCGTGTTGCGTACTCATCTTTGTTTACTTGTCGTCCACGACCAATCGCAATGGCATCAGCAGGAACATTCTTAGTAATGGTTGAACCAGCACCAACGAGAGAATTATCCCCAAGTTCTACAGGGGCGATGATGGTTGAGTTTGATCCAACAAAGACATTGTTGCCAATGATAGTCTTGTGCTTGTTTTTCCCGTCATAGTTTACTGTAATCGTACCTGCGCCAAAGTTAACATGGCTACCCACTTCACAGTTTCCGATATAGGTCAAATGACCAGCCTTGGTATTTTCACCAATAGAAGATCCTTTTACTTCTACGAAGTTTCCAATATGAACTTGGGAAGCTAGACTTGAACCTGGACGGATATGGGCATAAGGACCAACAGTCACTCCGTCCGCAACACTACTTTTCTCAATCATAGAATTCGTAATCACGGCACCAGCTCCAATAGTACTATCCACAATATAAGTTCCATTTGTTAAAACAGTCTCTGCCCCAATCTTCGTTTGACCTTTCAAGGTAACGTTAGCTTCGATTTGAACTTCAGGAGCAATCTCGACATCAATGTCAATATAAGTTGCTTCTGGATTAACAAAGCTAACACCATTAACCATGTGCTTTTGATTGATACGGTGACGCATCACTGCTTCTGCAGTCGCAAGAGCTACACGGTCATTTACCCCAAGACTTTCATCAAAGTCTTTCAGAGTATAGGCACCAACCTTCTCACCAGCTTCACGGAAAATCCCAATCACATCTGTAATATAGTATTCTCCCTGAGCATTGTTGGTGTTGATATTTTTAAGGGCTTCAAAAAGACGTTGGTTATCAAAAACGTAAGTTCCTGTATTGATTTCCTTGATTTGTTTTTCAAAATCCGAGGCATCTTTTTGCTCAACAATACGAAGAACTTCCGCATTATCGTTGCGGACAATTCGACCGTATCCAAAAGGATTTGCCGCTTCAGCTGTCAGGATAGTCGCAACATTCTTGTGATTGATATGGAAATCCAAGAGATTTTTTAAGCTTTCACCTGTAATCAGAGGTGTATCACCAGCGATAACCAAGGTGTGACCTGTCAGGCCTTCTAAGATTGGCTCTGCCATCATGACAGCATGACCAGTTCCTAACTGTTCTGACTGGGTAACAAAGTCTGTCTGTCCAGCCAAGACTTGCTCAACTAGCTCAGCCTTGTGTCCCACTACAGTAACTGTCTTTTCAGGCTGAATAGCACCAACACTACGAAAAACGTGTTCCAACATTGAAATTCCTGCTACTTTATGAAGTACTTTTGGAAGATCTGATTTCATGCGAGTACCTTTACCCGCTGCTAAAATAATGGCATAATTTGACATACTATTCTCTTTTCTCTAGAAATTCCCTTATATTATACCATAATTTAAGTTGTGAGGAGTAATCAAATAGGAAAAAGCAGTAAGACATCCTGCTATCCCTCGTTTCTCAAGTGTTTTCTTTGATTTTTTTTAGATTTTACGATAAACTAAATAGGTATGAGAAAACAGATTCATCCTGCTATTATTTTTAGTTTATTTGGAATTTTCATAGCGATTTTACTCCTCAACAAACCAAGTTTTGAGGACCATCCTATCAAAACTAAGCCAAATACTCTTCAAGTTGAAACACAAGCCTTGCATAATCTTGACAAACCCATTATCGACGTCTCTGGTTGGCAAAGGCCTGAGGAGATCAACTACGACACCTTATCTCAAAACATTTCTGGTGTTATCGTTCGCGTGCACAATGGGGCTCAGCATACTGAAACAAATAATGCTGCCTTTATCAATGGTGTAGATAAAGCCTATCAAAATCACATAGCAGAATTTCAAAAACGCAATGTCCCTGTGGGTGTTTATGCTTACGTAGCTGGAAAAAGTAAAGAAGATATGGAAAAGGCTGCTGAAGTCTTCTATAATGCTGCTTCTCCCTACAATCCTAGCTACTACTGGTTGGACGTTGAAGAAAAAACAATGTCTGATATGAATGAAGGTGTTGAAGCCTTTCGTGCTAAACTGGAATCTTTAGGTGCTAAAAACATCGGCATCTACATTGGGGTTTACTTTATGCAGGAACATAGTATCAATACAGATAAGTTTACTGCTATTTGGATTCCTTCCTATGGAACTGACTCTGGTTATTTTGAAACTAAGCCAAATACTGATCTGGACTACGATCTCCACCAGTACACATCTAAAGGAAGAATTGCTGGATTTGAACATCATTTGGACATCAATTTGATTTCCACTGCTAAAGAGAAGGAAGAAACCTTCAGAAAACTATTTTTGAGACCATAAGACAAGTGAAAATAACAAACTTTTTCACTTGTTTTTTCATTTTCTCCCCGTCTGTGTTATAATTGATAGCATAGAGAAGAATTTTATGAAATTGAGGATTTTATTATGTTTTCATGGATTGCACGAGTTATTAAAGGAATCGTCATCGCCCTAGGATTTATCTTGCCCGGGATTTCTGGAGGAGTTCTGGCTGCAATATTGGGTATCTACGAGCGAATGATTGCTTTTCTAGCTCATCCTTTTAAGGATTTTAAATCAAATGTCCTTTACTTTATCCCAGTAGCTATCGGGATGCTACTAGGTATTGGGCTATTTTCGTATCCAATCGAGTATTTGCTAGAAAATTACCAAGTCTATGTTTTATGGAGCTTTGCTGGAGCTATCATCGGTACAGTTCCTAGCCTCCTTAAAGAATCTACTCGAGAATCTGATCGGGACAAGATTGACCTAGTCTGGTTCTGGGCTACCTTTATCATTTCTGGGCTGGGGCTTTACGCTCTCAATTTTGTCGTAGGATCACTCAGTGCTAGTTTTGCAAACTTCATCTTGGCAGGTGCTCTTTTAGCTCTGGGTGTCTTGGTTCCTGGTTTAAGTCCGTCAAATCTCCTCTTGATTTTGGGACTGTACGCTCCTATGTTGACTGGTTTTAAAACCTTTGATTTATTTGGCACCTTCCTTCCTATCGGCATTGGTGCAGGAGCAACCCTCATTATTTTTTCAAAATTGATGGATTATGCCTTGAACAACTACCACTCCCGTGTTTATCACTTTATCATTGGGATTGTGCTGTCGAGCACTCTCTTAATTTTGATTCCAAATGCTGGAAATGCTGAAAGTATCCAATACACTGGACTTTCTATCGTGAGTTATGTTCTCATCGCCTTCTTCTTTGCGCTTGGAATTTGGCTTGGTATCTGGATGAGTCAATTGGAGGATAAGTATAAATAATGGCAAAAAAAGTCAAGATTAAAAAAACCTTGGTCGAGCAAATCTTGACCAAGGCGGGTATTGACCATACTGGTATTCAGATCAACGCGCTTGAGGGTGAACTTCCTTCGGAATATGATCGAACACATATCTTTAAAACCTTGGCTCTGCTGGGTGATAAGACGGGGCCAATCATCGGAATCGTTCCCATAACAGAACACCTCGCTGAGAAAAAACTAGCAAAGGTTTCTGGTAATAAAAAAGTCAGCATGATTCCACAAAAAGATCTGGAAAAAACGACAGGCTATATTCATGGGGCTAATAACCCCGTCGGCATTCGCCAAAAACACAATTATCCTATTTTTATTGATCAGACTGCTTTGGATTTAGACAAAATGATTGTCTCTGCTGGAGAAGTCGGGCATAGTATCATCATCCGACCTCAAGACTTAGCCAGCTTTGTAAAAGCGGACTTTGCTGACATCTTGGAGGAAAACAACTGATGAAACTCTATTTTGTCCGTCATGGTCGGACTGTCTGGAATCTTGAAGGACGTTTTCAAGGTGCTAGCGGCGACTCTCCTCTTCTTCCAGAGTCCATTGACGTTTTAAAACAACTGGGGCAGTATCTCAAGGAAATTCCTTTTGATACGATTTATTCTAGTGATTTACCCAGAGCAGTTAAATCTGCTGAAATTATCCAAAGTCAACTCCAGCCCCCTTGTCCTTTAAAGAGAATTCCTGACCTACGTGAATGGCAACTTGGCAAACTAGAGGGATTAAAAATTGCTACGCTTAATGCCATCTACCCACAACAAATCAAGGCCTTTCGCTCTAATCTGGCTCAGTTTGATACGAGGATGTTTGAAGCCGAATCTCTCTACTCTACGACTCAGCGAACCATTCAGTTTATCAAATCTCTGAAAGAAAGTCCGGCTGAAAACATTCTGATCGTTGGTCATGGGGCAAATCTCACTGCTAGCCTGCGTACACTCTTAGGCTATAAAGAGGCTCACCTCCGTAAAGAAGGAGGCTTGGCCAATGCTAGTCTGACAGTTTTAGAGACCGATGATTTTGAAACCTTCACTCTGGAAAGATGGAATGACACTTCCTATCAAGAAAAATAATGGAACTTGATCTTAATAGACAAGTTCTTTTTAGTTTTCAAAGAATATCCGTGAATTTCTCTGCTATTTATGATAAAATGGGAGTATCGCAAAAAATGACTCATCGTATCAAATTTTGAGTAAAATTAGGAGGAACCCATGTCTACAGAACATATGGAAGAACTAAATGACCAGCAGATCGTTCGCCGTGAAAAAATGGCTGCGCTCCGTGAACAAGGAATCGATCCCTTCGGAAAACGTTTTGAACGTACTGCTAACTCTCAAGAACTAAAAGACAAATTCGCAGAACTCGATAAAGAACAATTACATGAATTAAACGAAACTGCTACTATCGCTGGACGCTTAGTAACTAAACGTGGTAAAGGGAAAGTCGGCTTTGCCCATCTTCAAGACCGCGAAGGTCAAATTCAGATTTACGTTCGTAAAGATGAAGTCGGTGAAGAAAACTACGAAATCTTCAAAAAGGCTGACCTTGGTGACTTCCTTGGTGTCGAAGGTGAAGTCATGCGTACAGATATGGGAGAGCTCTCTATCAAGGCAACACATATCACTCACTTGTCTAAAGCACTTCGCCCGCTTCCAGAGAAATTCCACGGTTTGACTGACGTTGAAACCATTTACCGTAAACGTTACCTTGACTTGATTTCTAACCGTGAAAGCTTTGAGCGCTTTGTCACTCGTTCAAAAATCATCTCAGAAATCCGTCGTTATCTTGATCAAAAAGGTTTCCTTGAAGTAGAAACACCTGTTCTTCATAATGAAGCCGGTGGTGCTGCTGCTCGTCCATTTATCACTCACCACAATGCCCAAAACATTGACATGGTGCTTCGCATCGCGACTGAGCTTCACTTGAAACGCCTTATCGTTGGTGGTATGGAACGTGTTTATGAAATTGGCCGTATCTTCCGTAACGAAGGAATGGATGCTACTCATAACCCTGAATTCACTTCAATCGAAGTTTACCAAGCTTATGCAGATTTCCAAGATATTATGGACTTGACGGAAGGTATTATCCAACACGCTGCTAAGGCAGTTAAGGGTGATGGTCCAGTAAACTATCAAGGAACTGAAATCAAAATCAACGAACCATTTAAACGCGTTCACATGGTGGATGCTATCAAAGAAATTACTGGTGTAGATTTCTGGCAAGACATGACTTTCGAGGAAGCTAAAGCTATAGCTGTTGAGAAGAAAGTTCCAGTTGAGAAACACTACACTGAAGTTGGTCACATCATCAACGCTTTCTTTGAAGAATTTGTTGAAGAAACCTTAATCCAACCAACCTTTGTCTACGGACATCCAGTAGCTGTCTCTCCACTCGCTAAGAAAAATCCTGAAGACAAACGCTTTACAGACCGTTTTGAACTCTTCATCATGACCAAGGAATACGGTAATGCCTTTACTGAGTTGAACGACCCAATCGATCAGCTTAGCCGTTTTGAAGCCCAAGCGAAAGCCAAAGAACTTGGGGATGATGAAGCAACAGGTATCGACTACGACTACATTGAGGCTCTTGAATATGGTATGCCACCAACAGGTGGTTTGGGGATTGGTATCGACCGTCTCTGCATGCTCCTCACTGATACAACTACTATCCGTGATGTATTGCTCTTCCCAACAATGAAATAAACTCTTATCCTCTGGTACTTGCCAGAGGATTTTTTGATACTTGAACATACAATATAAGTGCACAATAAAAAAACTCATAAGATTTTCTAGTAAAATGGAATTGAATGAACTAGTTACGAAAGGAAATCTTTTATGAGCTACCATCATTTTACCGTAGATGAGCGCGAAAGTATTCTGATTTACCGTACAAAAGGACTAAACTTTTCTCAAATCGGAAAATTACTTCATCGTCATCCTTCCAGCATTAGTCGGGAATGGAAGCGACATACAGAATCAGGGAGTTATTCTCCAAGTCATGTACAGGAATCTTATCGTATTGCTAAATCACACTGTGGGCGGAAACAGATACTTGAAATAGATTATCATTTAAGCAATACCATCAAACATCTATTTCTCGATTGCCAATGGTCTCCTGAAGAAATAGAAGGTCGGTTGCGATTAGAGTATGGAAAAGCTGTTATTAGTTATCAAACGATTTCTATTTTCCGAAAAAATAAGTATGACAATATTTCCAAAAGCATTATGTCATTTCTTTATTGATTGAATAAAGATAATCAGTTATGGTATAATATTAATATAAGCTCCTAATATGATGGGACAAATATCATTAGAAAGATTTTAGAATATGAATAGTTTAAAAGAAACAAAAAATACTATTACACGTAAAAGTGTTAATACTATACTAAGAGATTTATTTAATTATGAGCATATTGAATTTAATAACTATAAAAATAACTTAAATAAAAAACACAATTTATATTTCAGAGGAGAAAGTTCCTACTATGAATTTCGTACCCCTTCTCTTTATCTTCAAAAAAACTTAACAAATAATGGAAGTGAATACTACTACAGAGTGCTTCTCAACGAACTAGGAAGAAATGATTATCAAGAGAACACCTCATTAGTAAGGCTGATTTCTGAATTACAACATTATGGTGCCAAAACAAGAATGCTTGATATCACAAAAAATCCATTAATTGCTCTATACTTCGCTGTTGAAAAAGATGATGATAAACCTGGTTATGTTTATATTTATTCCGATAGACTCAATGAAAAATTTGACACAGGCCACACTATAGCCATTAAATCTGCACTAAACTTCATGCCTCAAAATATTATTAATAATTTTTTTACTGCCATTGAATATTTTAAAAAAGTTAATAGTAAACAACTTGAAGATTTTGAACTTTATACTACAGATAGTCTCAAAGATATTGGTTTACTCACAACAGGCTACTCTGAATCAATAAGAGAATTTATGGAACTATTAAATCAAAGAGCTAAGGTTAGAGAAAGATTGAACTTCCCTTTTAAAATATATAACGATTTGCAAAGATCCCATATCGTCATTCCATCAAAGGCAACTGATAGAATCCGACAACAACAAGGAGCATTTATTTACCCACGATTTGTAAACACTTCAAATAAAGAACACGAAACAATCAAACAAGAAATCTCTAAATCAATAGATAAACTAGCCGTAACTCTATTTACTCCAAAAACATCTTCCTCAAAGGACTATATTTCATTTTCTGTTATTAAAATTGATCCTGCTAATAAAAAGGAAATTCGTAGAGAATTAGAACTGCTTGGAATTACCGAAGGCTTTGTCTATCCAGATATTGAACATCAGTCTAGAGCTTTGTTAAATATTTTAACTAATGATAATTAAGCAAAACATTACATTTAATTCTTCTCCTACACTATACTATAAATAAAAAGAGAACAATATTGTAATGACTCTCAAGAATTGGACTAATAGTTACATAATAAAACACCCTAAAAGTTAGATTTTTCGTGTCTAATTTTTAGGATGCAGTTAAAACTCAGTCTCTACTTTTCACTTCTTTGGTCGCTACATCTTCTCCAAACCATTTTTGGCTGATTTCTTGGAACTTTCCTTCTTTGTATAGTTCAACAAAGGCTTGGTTCAAAGTAGCTAACAAAGTTTTATCAGCAGGTCTAACACCCACTGCAAAAGATTCACTTTCAAATCCAGCTGAAAAGACATTGTAGTCATTTAATATCCCTTCAAACTGGAGGTAGTAATTAGCATAGACACGATCAATCAACAAGACATCAATCCGATCATTTTTCAAATCAATCAAAGCTTCGTTGAAACTTTGGTATTGATTGGCCTTCTGATCTTTTACCTGATTTTTTAGCAAATTTGACTGCGCTTCAAAGTCCAAATAGCCAGAAGATCCAGCCTGAGCTCCCAAAACCTTGTTATTCATATCTTTGATTGACTGGATGTTCTGAGATTTTTTAGAAACTAAAACTTGTTGATTTTCCATATAAGGAATGGTAAAGGCAACCTTCTCTCTCCGTTCATCTGTCGCAGAATAACCATTCCAGATGGCATCAATGGTACCATTTTGTAGTTCGGTTTCTTTCATATCCCAGTCGATGGGTTGAAATTTAATCTGAATTCCAAGCTTTTCAGAAACAGCTTGGGCTAGGTCAATATCAAAACCTGCATATTGACCATTCTTTTCTTCAAATCCCATGGGTACAAAGGTATTGTCAAATCCAATGGTAATGCTGCCCTGTTCTTGATATTTGGACCAATTATCCTGCTTCGGATCACTGACCTTTTGCGTACAAGCAACCAGGAAGAAGCTGAAGAACAGAGCAAGTACTAGGGCAATTTTCTTTCTCTTCATAGGCACCTCCTACTTTGGCTCAACCTTAAGGATCTGATCAGCAATGTTTTCAGCAAACTGAAGGTCGTGCGTCACAACAATCTGGGTCATGCCACGCTCTTTATTTTGAAGGATGAGTTTTTCCACTTCTAATCGTAACTCGGGATCTAAGGCTGATGTAGGCTCATCATAACCGATAATTTCTGGGTCAATCATCATGGCACGCGCTAAGGCGACACGCTGTTTTTGTCCACCAGATAAGGAAAACGGAAAGGCATCAGCATGTCCTGCTAATCCAAGTTGTTCTAACAAAGCACGCGCCTTCTTCTCAGCAGCTTCCTTATCCATATCCATGGTTTTAATAGGTGACAAGGTTAGGTTTTCTAGAACTGACAAATGCGGAAAGAGTTGAAAGTCTTGGAAAACGAATCCTAGTAGATTACGCTTTTCTAGTTCGTCTATAGCTAGAGATTCGCCATTATAGTAAATCTCTCCAGAATCAATGGTCTCCAGTCCAGCCAGCATACGTAATAAGGTAGTTTTTCCACCTCCTGATGGACCTACGATTGCGAGGATTTGCTTTTCAGGAATTGATAGGCTGAAATTGGTTAAGATTTGTTTGCCACCAAAGGCTTTATTAATGTTTCGTAATTCTAACATAGCAATCCTCCTATCTGTAATAACTGTACTTCTTCTCAAGTTTCTTCGCTACAATGGTTACAAGACCAATCATAATCAAATAAATCGCTCCAGCTAAAAACATTGGAACAAGACTGGCATCTCGATTGGCTGCTGTCCGACTTGCTAAAATCAAATCTGAAATCCCAAGGGCATAGACCAAAGAAGTATCCTTGACCAAACTCATAATTTCATTAAAGACACTCGGTAAGACAATCTTTGTCACCTGAGGAAGAATGATATAGCGAACTGTATCAAATGAGCTAAATTTTAACACTTTTGCAGCTTCGTACTGTCCTCGTGGTATAGTTTCAATTCCGCCACGAAAGATTTCTGCAAAGTAGGCAGCATAGTTGAGCACAAAGGCGATAACAGCCGCAGGAAGGCGATCTAAACGAATGCCAATGCTAGGGAGAACATAGTAGATAAAGATTAATTGCAAGAGCAAGGGAGTTCCTCGCATCACCCATATATAAAGATTAATCAAATGATGGAGGGGTTTCCAATGAACTTGCAAAGCAAAGGCAATGACAATCCCTAAAGGAATAGAAAAGATTAAGACCAGAGCAAAGACTTGGAGAGTCATACTTGCACCGTTCAATAAACTTGGTAAAATCTCGAATATATAAGACATACTACACCTCCTGAAAATAATTATTCCTATTATAGCATAAATAAACAATTTATCAAGGAGTTTTTTTTGTAAAAAAATTCTATTTCTTTTTAAAAGTAAAAACCGTATCTATCAAAAATAATGAGATACAGTTTCGCTTTATAGAATATTTTTAAAGTGTTTCTAGCAGTTCTTGCATCTGAATATCATCTGGAATCAGTTTTAAATATGCTTCTGCTTGCTTCTTAGCTTCTTCGAAATACCCCAATTCCCGCAAGAGATAAGTATATTGCTCCAGAAACTCTGGGTTGTCCTTAAGGTCAGACGACAGTTCTTGATAGCGTTCATGAGCCTTATCTAAATCTTCGATTTCCTGGTAAGAACGAGCAATCATCCACTTGGTCAGGAGATTTTCAGGTTCTTGACTTTGAAGAGCAATAATATCCTCAAATCGTTCTTGTTCCATATAAATGGTCGCAAGGCGAAGGAAAATCTCCTCGAGGTCTTCTGCATCTTCTTTGGCAGTAAGGAGAAAGTCCTCCGCTGCCTTAGCATCATGCAATTCATAAGAAAACTGAGAGGCCGCTAACAAAAGACGAGTTTCAAATGGATTTTTCTCCAAACCTTGTTTAGCGATACGAAGGGCCTCTTCTACCTGATGTTCCTTGTGCAAGGCTTGACTATAGCCGTACTCATATCCTTCAAATTCAGGTGAAATAGTGTCAATCTGCTTAAAGTAAAGAACAGATTTTTGATACTCTTCTTGGTCAAAGTATAGACTGGCCAACTCAAAAGCAGTTTGGTCATCGTATTCTAGTTCTAAGGCTTTTTCTAGGAATTCCGTTGCAGATTCAAACTTGCCTAACTGGGCATAAGCGTAGCCAATTCGTTGATAAGTCGAGACACCTGTTTGCTCATAGATGGAGCGATTATCCAACTGAGCGTAGCCTTGAATGGCTTCCTGATAATTTCCTAACTCACTATCCAACTCAGCTAAACCAAAAACTAATAAGGGATCATCTGAGTAGTTTAAGGCTTCCAGTAACTTTTCACGCGCTACATCTGTCAAACCCTCCAACTGATAGAGGTCGGCCTTCAAAGCCAAAGCCGATACATACCAGTCACTTTCAGGTGTGATTTCTTCTAAATAGACAAAAGCTTCCTCAACATTGCCATCCTCGCTAGCAATGCTTGCTAAGTTCAGATTCACTTCTGGAAATTCTGTAACGATTTTTTGGTAAATTTCTTTTGCTTGAGGATAAAAGCCAATTCCCTCAAGATAATTTGCTAGTTCGTAAAGAGCTTCGGTCGAATCAGTTTCAAGTGCCTTATGAAAATACTGATCTGCTTTGTTTAGATCTTGTTCATCCAAAGCCTGGAGCATGCGTTGACTATTGTTCACTCTTGATTTCCTCCCCTTCTTCTTCATACAAACCACTGATCTTTTTGTACCAGTTAAAGATAGCAGAAATAACCACCTTAGCGGAGGCATAGACAGGGATTCCCAGTAAGACTCCCCAAATACCAAACATAGAACCTGAAGTCAGGAGAACAAAGAGGACATTGATGGGATGAATATTGAGCTGACTACCTAAAATAAGCGGAGATACGAAACGTCCTTCAATCGTTTGTTCAACAATAAAGACAATAATTACTTTCAAAAGCATAACAGGTCCTGCAATCAAGCCCAAAACAAGAGCAGGCAACATCGCTAGAAAACTTCCTAGATAAGGTACTAGATTGAGGATACCAGCCGTGATACCTAGAGTCACAGCATATCTGAGACCAATAATCTTAAAGAAGATAATAAACATAATCGCTACAATAATAGCAACTGTAACCTGTCCTCTAACGTAGTTTGACAACTGTTTATTAACATCTGACAAAACTTGTCCGACTGGTTCTTTTAACTTGTTTGGGATGAATTTAGTGAGGTAATCCCGCAAGCCTTTCCCATCTCTCAAAAGATAAAAGAGCATGAATGGAACAATGATAATCGCCACAATGACCTGAGAAACGCTACTGATAAAGGCGCTGACCCAGTTAACTGCTTGAGAAGAGATTTTGCTGGCCCACATCGTCGCCTCACTAGAAACATTGGCAAGAACTTGCTCCAACTGCGGTCTAAAATCATCTGGCAAGCGTTTGGTTACAAGGTCATTGATAACCTTATCAGCATCCTTAAGATAAGTCGGTACATTCTTTGCAAAGTTTAAGATCTGACGTTGGAGATTTGGAATAGCGACTGCCAGCCCCCAAATGATAAAAAGTCCAATGATGATAAAAACAATACTGATAGCAAGAACACGATTGATCTTGTGCTTCTCCATCCAGTCAACAATCGGATTGAGGAGGTAATAAAGTAAACCAGATAAAATAACTGGCAACATAACAACCCCTAAAAAGTCTAAAACGGGTAAAAAGATAAAACTAATCTTACTTAGAATGAAAATGTTTAGCCCCAGTAACAAGGTTACTAAAAATACGGTGATAGCTTTGTTATCTAAAAACCACTTAAAGAACCAGGATAGGCTAAAATGTTTCTCTTTATGTTCCATAAATACATCCTTTCTGTCATTCTCTCATTATACCATTTTTAATCTAAAATAACTCTTATTAAAGTGCTTACATAGACTAAATGGACACTGCCTGACTGTCATTTTGTGGTATAATGAACTTATCATTATTAAGAGGTATGGACATGAAAGAAACTATTTATTTTGGAACTTATACTCGTCGCTCATCTAAAGGGATATACAAGGCAGATTTTGATACAGAAACAGGCCAGCTTGCAAATCTTGAGCTTTTTGCTACCGAACCAAGTCCGACCTACCTTGCCTTTGACCAACAGCAACACTTATACACCGTAGGGAGCAAGGATGGCTTTGGTGGCATCGCTGCATACAAGACAGATGGCACTTTGCTAAATCATGTAGTTGAAGAAGGCGCTCCCCATTGTTATGTGGCAGTGGATGAAAAGCGTAGTCTCGTTTACGGAGCCAATTATCATAAGGGGCAAGTTCTGGTTTATAAACGTCAAACGGATGGTAGCCTCTTCCAAACAGATCTGGATCAGCATAGTGGACAAGGTCCTCATGAAAACCAAACTTCCCCACATGTACACTTTACGGATCTAACACCTGATCAGTACCTTGTCACATGTGATTTAGGAACAGATGAGGTAACAACCTATGATGTTAGTCCAGAAGGAATACTAAGTAAACTCTACACTTATCACAGCCAAGCCGGAGCAGGTGCTCGCCACATCGTTTTCCACCACCACTATAAGATTGCCTATCTCATCTGCGAACTTAATAGCACTATTGAGGTCTTGATTTATGATGGTGTTGGTGAATTTGAACGCATGCAAGTCATTTCAACCTTACCAGATGGATACAAAGGCTTCAATGCTACTGCTGCCATTCGTCTTTCAAAAGATGGCAACTACCTCTATGCATCCAACCGTGGTCATGATTCCATTGCAGTCTATACAATCCTCGCTGATGGTAGTTTGGAATTATTAGAGATTGTTCCAAGTCATGGTAAAACGCCACGCGATTTCGACCTAACTCCTGATCAAGAGTTTCTCATTGCTGTTCATCAAGATTCTGATAACGCAACCGTCTTTAAACGTAATCCCGAAACTGGTCGATTAGCTGAACTTTCTAACGATTTCCGAGTTCCCGAAGCCGTTTGCATCACCTTTAATAATTAAGGTAAAATAAAAATGAACTTGCTTAATCAAGTTCATTTTTATTTTATAGTTTATTTCCGACATTGATACGGTTAATGGCACGTTGCAAAGCAACCTTAGCTCGCCGTTCTTGGTCAATCAAGTGTTTATCTTGCGCTTCTTCAATTTCACGTTCAGCACGAAGTTTCGCACGCTCTGCACGACTAATATCGATATCACGAGCACGCTCTGCCGAGTCTGCTACGATGGTAATGATGTCATTGGCAATCTCGATAATCCCTCCATTCACTGCAATCCAGTTCACATGAGTATCGTCATCAATTCGTTTTACCTTTACTTCATCAACCGCTAAAACCGCAATCATATTTTCATGTCGTGGCAAGATCCCCATCTCACCATCCAGAGTTCGTACCGATACAAAGCTGGCATGGTGATCATAGACGAGGCCATCTGGCGTCACGATCTGGACAGTTAATTGAGCCATATATCACCTCTTAAAATCCCATTTTCTCTGCCTTAGCAATGACGTCTTCGATTGAACCGACACCACGGAAGGCATCTTCTGGTAGCTGGTCATGTTTTCCTTCAAGGATTTCCTTAAAGCCACGAACTGTTTCTGCTACTGGTACATACGAACCAGGTTGGCCAGTAAATTGCTCCGCAACGTTGAAGTTTTGAGACAAGAAGAACTGGATACGACGGGCACGTGCAACCAAGGTCTTTTCTTCATCAGAAAGCTCATCCATACCAAGGATAGCAATGATATCTTGCAATTCATGGTAACGTTGAAGGACACGTTTAACTTCAGCAGCAACTGCATAGTGATCTTCTCCGACAATCTCAGGCGCCAAGGCACGAGAGCTTGAAGCCAATGGGTCAACGGCTGGGTAGATACCCAACTGTACCAACTTACGTTCCAAGTTTGTTGTTGAATCCAAGTGAGCGAAGGCTGTTGCTGGCGCTGGGTCAGTATAGTCATCCGCTGGCACATAGATAGCCTGAATAGAGGTTACAGAGCCCTTCTTCGTTGATGTGATACGTTCTTGCAATTGCCCCATTTCCGTAGCAAGTGTTGGTTGGTAACCAACGGCTGATGGCATACGACCCAAAAGGGCAGATACCTCCGAACCAGCCTGAGTGAAACGGAAGATGTTGTCGATAAAGAGAAGTACGTCTTGGCCTTCTACATCACGGAAGTATTCAGCGATTGTCAAACCAGTAAGGGCAACACGCATACGTGCTCCCGGTGGTTCATTCATCTGACCAAATACCATGGCTGTTTTCTCGATAACTCCTGATTCTTTCATCTCCCAGTAAAGGTCGTTCCCCTCACGAGTACGTTCCCCAACACCGGTAAATACTGAAATCCCACCGTGTTCTTGGGCAATATTGTGAATCAATTCTTGGATCAGGACAGTTTTACCAACTCCGGCACCACCAAAGAGTCCAACTTTCCCCCCTTTAAGGTAAGGGGCAAGAAGGTCGATAACCTTAATCCCAGTTTCAAGAATTTCAGAAGAGGTAGACAATTCATCAAAAGTTGGAGCTTTTTTATGAATTGGCTGACGCTCAGCGTCTTCAGCAAAAGGAGCATCCAAGTCAATGGTATCTCCCAAAACATTGAAGACACGTCCCAAAGTTTCTTTACCTACTGGAACCGAGATTGGACGACCTGTGTCCAAAACTTCCATTCCACGAGTCAAACCATCAGTTGATTCCATGGCGATCGTACGGACCATACCATCTCCCAACTCCAAGGCTACTTCAAGGACGATTTTTGTTTTTCTTTCGTCATTCTTGTAGACGACAAGTGCATTGTTAATCTCAGGAAGTGTTTCCCCTGCTGCAAACAAGACGTCTACAACGGGTCCAATAACCTGAGCAATTTTACCTGAACTCATCTCCTTCTCCTATTCTATATAAGATACTGTCGGTTCCTAGTTTACCTAGGTCCTAAGTTCATTTTGATACGTACAGGGCAGAACCTTATTCTAAGGCACTAGCTCCCGCTACGATTTCTGTAATTTCTTGTGTAATCGCCGCCTGTCTAGCACGGTTATACTGGATTGTCAAATCATTGATAACTTTCTTGGCATTATCAGTCGCTGTCTGCATAGCTGTCATACCTGCGGCATTTTCAGCTGTCTTGGCATCGATAATAGCCCCATAAATCATACTTTCGGCATACTGCGGCAACAACTGCTCTAGAATCTCATCTCGGCTTGTTTCCAACTCAAAGGTCAAGCTATACTCCTCGTCTGCTTCGTTTGGATCGAGGTCTACAATCGGAAGCATTTGCTCTACACGCATTTGACTTGTGAGCGTATTAACGTGGTGATTGTAGCAGACATACAATTCATCAAAAAGTTCGTTTTGGTACATCTCAATCGTTTTTGAAATAATTTTACGAACTTCATCAAAACTAGGTTGATCTGCCAATCCACGTAGTTCATAGATCGGCTGAATACCACGAGCCTTAAAGAAATCAGCTCCCATTCCACCGATACAGATTATCTCAAAATCTTTACCGTCTGGATGGTATTCTTCTTTCAACTCCATCACGGCTTTAAGGATGGAAGCATTGTAACCCCCAACCAAACCACGGTCTGAAGTGATGACAATATAGCCTGTCTTTTTGACTGGACGACTAAGCAACATAGGATTGGTTGAACCACCAGATCCATTGCCATGTAGAATATCCGTCAAAAGCTTACGAACCTTCTGAGCATAAACCTGGAAGTTGCGCGCCGCATCTTCAGAGCGGCCTAACTTAGCCGCTGACACCATTTGCATAGCATTAGTGATTTGACTCGTATTTTTAGTTGAGGCGATTTTTGTTTTAATATCATTTAGAGATACTGCCATCTGACACCTCTATTCTTATTGGAAGCTGGATTGATTGAGAAACTCGGTAATCGCAGCATCCAAGACTGCTTCTTCTGGCAAGTCTTTTGTTTCACGAATGGTTTCCAAAATCTCTGGATAGTGAGCGTCAAAGAAGGCATGAAACTCCTCCTCAAAACGAACAATATCATCTACTGGAACAGTATCCAAGAAACCATGTGTCAAAGCGTAAAGAATGGTTACTTGTTTCTCAACAGGTAATGGTTTGTGAACTGGTTGTTTCAATACTTCTACAGTACGACGTCCACGGTTCAACTTAGCCTGTGTTGCTGCATCCAAGTCAGAACCAAACTTAGTGAAGGCTTCCAACTCACGATATGATGCTAGGTCAATACGAAGTGTACCAGCAACCTTTTTCATGGCTTTGATTTGTGCGGAACCACCTACACGAGATACAGATGATCCTGCATCAATAGCTGGACGAATCCCTGCATTAAAGAGACCATCTCCAAGGAAGATTTGCCCATCTGTAATTGAAATTACGTTGGTTGCAATATAGGCAGAGATATCTCCTGCTTGCGTTTCGATAAATGGTAGGGCTGTGATTGAACCACCACCAAGCTCATCAGAAACTTTAGCTGAACGCTCAAGCAAACGGCTGTGTAGGTAGAAAACATCCCCTGGGAAGGCTTCACGACCTGGAGGACGACGAAGCAAGAGGGACAGTTCACGATAAGCCACCGCTTGTTTGGAAAGATCATCATAAACGATCAAAACATGCTTACCTTGGTACATAAATTCTTCCGCCATGGCAACCCCAGCATAAGGAGCTAGGAAAAGCAATGGAGAAGGCTGTGATGCAGAGGCTGTCACAACGATGGTATAGTCCAAGGCGCCGTACTGACGTAGCGTTTCAACTTGCGTACGAACGGTTGACTCTTTTTGTCCAATCGCGACATAGATACAGATCATATCTTGACCTTTTTGGTTCAAGATTGTATCAATCGCAATGGTTGTTTTCCCTGTCTGACGGTCGCCGATAATCAACTCACGTTGACCACGACCAATCGGTACAAGGGCGTCAATAGCTTTCAAACCGGTTTGCAATGGTTCTGATACAGACTTACGTTGCATAACGCCTGGAGCTGGCGCTTCTACTGGACGAGTCTTATCCGTGTGGATTTCTCCAAGACCGTCAACAGGACGACCGAGTGGGTCCACAACACGACCAATCAGACTCTCACCTACAGGGACTTCCATGATTTTACCTGTACGGCGGATTGTATCGCCTTCACGGATATCTGTAAAATCACCTAGGATGATAATACCAACATCTGTTGACTCCAAGTTTTGCGCCATACCATAAGAGCCGTTTTCAAAAATCAACAACTCTCCACTCATGGCATTTTCAAGACCGTGAGCACGAGCAATACCGTCCCCGATATAGGTTACAACACCTGTTTCAGACACATCAAAATTGGGTTTGAAATTTTCAATTTGTTGCTTAATTAAAGCGCTGATTTCTTGTGCGTTAATTGCCAAAAGAACACCACTTTCTATTTCAAATTTTCTTTAACAACACGAAGTTGCTGTTTAATACTCACATCAATTGTCTTGTGATTGGCAAAAATGACAAAACCACCAATGAGTCCTTCATCGATTTGTTCTTTGATAGTCCGAACTTTCAGAGACATTTTTTTCTCAATCAAAGGAAGCAATCGCGCCTTCTGGTCATCTGTTAATGGATGAGCGGAGGCAATCGTTACTTCAAATCGATTCGTTTCTTTTTCAAGTCGACTCAAACAATCTACAATTACTTCATAAAATAAATTTGCTCTGTGATTGTATAGCAGCACCTGAAAAAAGTTTTGCATTAATGGTGACACTGAGTCTTGGAAGAAACGAACGGTTTTTTCCTTATCCGACTCACCTACTGCCACTTGAGCTAAAAAAGAAGGCAAGTCTGTTTCTTCTGCGACTTGCTTGATTTGAGCTAAGTCAGAAAAGATACGGTCTTCTTCTCCCTTTTCAATCACCAATTGGACAAAAGGCATGCTGTATTTTTCAATTACCTTTACTGTCTTTTTGTCCATTAAGCTTCTCCTAGCTGATCGATGTACTGATCAATGAGTTCTTTATGGGCTTGTCCGTCAAGGTTTTGTGAGATGATTTTTCCAGCTAAACTAACTGTCAAATCTGCTACCTCACCCTTAACGCTTTGTAAAGCCTCAGCTTTATTTTGAGCAATTTCTTGGTTAGCTTTTTCTTTCAAGCGTCCTGCTTCCAGTTTCGCCTCAGCCAAGATGTCAGCTCTACTTTTCTCAGCTGTTTCCTTTGCATTCTCGATAATTGTCTTAGCTTCCGAACGGCTACCTGCCAACTCAGCTTCACGTTTGCTAGCGAGTTCTTCGGCCTTCTTACGGGCAGCTTCTGCTCCGTCAATATCTGAAGAAATTTTTTCAGCACGTTCATCTAAAATATTGGTAAGATTTCCCCAGGCATATTTTTTCACTAAAAAAATTAATAAAAGGAAGGAACCAGCGATAAGAATAAAGTCACCAATAATGGTACTAATAGTTAAATCCATCTTCTAATCCTCCTCTACTTACTCTTCCCCAGCATTTATCTTCTTACCAATGTACATCGATGACAACATGGTAAAGACATAGGCTTGAATACATGAAATGAAAATCGAAAAGGCTGTCCATAACATGTTTGCGATAAAGGCAAAAGGATACCAATACAAAGCATTTTGTGACAAGGCTAATAGCAATCCAGCTAAGACCTCACCGGCAAAAATATTTCCGTAGATCCGAATCGCCAAGGAAGCAAAATTGGTGAACTCTTCTAAAATGTTCATCGGAGTCATAAAGCCAGGTGTAACAAATGCTCTCAAATATTCTTTAACGCCTCTACGACGAACTCCTTCTACATGGGCGATCAAAGTGATCAAGAATGATAGGGATAAATCGTATCCAAGGTTGGCTGTTGGGGAAGTCCACAAGTTATAACCGTTTGTTGTTTGTACTTTTGCCATTAAGCCGATATTATTGGCAACCAAGATAAACAGAAATAGAGAAAACAGAAATAAGGAATAATCCTTGATGTATGATTCTCCAATGTTTGGTTTGGTAAAACCAATCACAAAGTCGTAAATCATCTCAAGAGCATTTTGTTTGCCCTTTGGACGGATGGTCATTTTACGACTTGCCCAGTAGACAAAGGCAAAAACCATCAAAACAGTTACAAGAGACATGGCAAGCAGGGTCAAATCAAAGGATATTGGTCCAATATTAACGGTTGGATTCAAACTTTCTTCCATGGTTTGACACCTCCATTTCTAAATAGAGTTGTCTATTTAATGACAAATGACATCGCCAAGGTTACAAAGAATGTTCCTTCGATAAAGGCAATCCCCATGATCATCAAACTACGCAATTGTGGGATGATGTCTGGTTGGCGTGCTGCAGACTTGAACAAACCGTTCATCAAAAATCCTTCTGCAAGGGATACACCCATACAGGCAAGACATAGACCGAAAAATGTTAAATTCATGATGAATTCTCCTTTTTATTTAAATTTACTTCCTTAGTTTAGTCCTAAAATTTGTTTTTGTCAACTTTTTACTAACATTGAAAGCGTTTCATATGATTTATTTCTATTTTTGCTGTTTTTACCCCATTCTATAGAAAGTTTTTCCATTTTAGATTGCGAATTTTTCTTGATTTTACTCTATTTTCTGAAACAAACTGAAAAATCCAAGTTAAGAACTTGGATCGATTCATTTTATTTAAAATAGTAGGAATAGTGTTGTTTACAACCTGGATTAAATGGTGCACTGCAGTAAGGACAAGCCATCTGTTTTTGGTATTCTTGGAAAGTCATTGTCCTCTTACAACCCCCACATAAGATTGGTCGATCCTCAAAAAGCGCCAAGGGATAGGGAGAAAAAACATGTGTCTCCATAGTATTGTGACACTGATAGCATGCGTAGTATTTTTTGCATTCATAACATTGGAGTGAAACAATATCCTTTTCACTATGATAATGAACACATCTGCTTTCATCATCTACCAATAAACCTTGAGCTTGTATCATTCCCTTTTCCTTATCTAGGCACGAACTGTAACACTTGTCCCGTCTTCCTTATAGAGGTTGATGAGCCCTTCCTTGAGAGCGCGGACCATATCCCCTGCTTGAACAGGTTGTGGAACCTTGATTGTCAAGAGTTCCATTGGATTTGGAGCACGGTCTATTTTATTGCCCTTGGCATCATGAAGATCTTCGATATAAGTTTCAAAATGTCGGAAACCTGGTCCGTAAAACTCAACTTGGTCTCCTTCATTGATAACATTCCGTTGACGAATGGTTGCCGTTTGAGTCGCATCATCATACGAAACCACTTCAGCGACAAACTTGTATTCAGGAATTTTACGACGAGCGCCAAACAACTGTTCGTTTTCAGACGGTGTACCGTAGTAGAAACCTGTTGCCAATTCACGTTGGGCAACCTTCCACATCTCGTCTACCAAGTCCTGTTTGATGGCTTCAAATTTCTCGGGACTTTCGAGATAAGCATCTACAGCCGCCTTGTAACAGTTGGTCACAGTTGAAACATAGTGGATCGACTTCATACGACCTTCAATCTTGAGACTGTCTACACCGTTTTCGATCATATCTGGAATATGGTCAATCATGGACATGTCAACGGCTGACATCGAAAATTCTTCTGGAATTTCACCTTTCAGACTCTTACGTTCTTGACCAAAAGGCATGTCATAAAGATCGTATTTCCAACGACAAGACTGAGAACAGCCCCCACGGTTGGCATCACGCATACTCATGTGGTTTGATAACGTACAGCGACCTGAGTAAGAAATACACATGGCTCCATGGACAAAGGCTTCAATTTCTACATCAGTACGTTTGCGAATCTCTGCCAATTCTTCCATTGAAACTTCACGGGCCAAAACCACGCGAGTTAGACCAAGTTCTTTCCAGAACTCTAAAGTTTCATAGTTGGTCGCACTAGCTTGGGTTGAAAGGTGGATTTCAAGACCTGGTGCTTCGGTTGCTGCAATCATAATCAAGGCTGGATCTGACACGATAACTGCGGCAATCCCGATGTCACGCAACTTACGGAACCATTCTCCAGCACCAGCTTCGTTTCCTTCGTGCATAACCATGTTAGCAGCCACATAGACCTTGGCACCGTACTTAGCAGCAAACTGCACGCCTTCTTCCATCTGTTCAAAGGTGAAGTTTCCTGCACGGCTACGAAGACCATAGGCCTGTCCACCGATGAAGACTGCGTCCGCACCATATTGAACAGCTACTTTCAGCTTCTCTAAAGTCCCTGCAGGTGATAAAACCTCAGGACGTTTTAATGTTTTTGTCATTTCTTCTCCTATTTGCAATATAAAAGTTTGACGTTTTTCCTTCTCATTTTATAGTAAATAATAGATAAAATCAAGTCTAGACAGATTGTTTTGACAATTCTAATCTTTTCAAAAAGAAAAAACTAATCTTCTGAGACTAGTTGTTTTCAAGATAAAATTCAAAACGTTCACCCACATACTGACTCTTAACATATTCAAAAGCCGTCCCATCATCAAGATAGGAAACCTGAGTCAAGGCTAGAATCGCATGCCCCTTTTCGACTTCCAGATAGTGAGCTATCTTTTCCTTAGCCAATCTCGCATAAATGGTCTGTTGGGATTTGCCAATCCGGTAGCCATGTTGCTGCAGGGTTTGAAAGAAGTGACTAGTTACTTCTTCTTTTTTGAAGTCCTTAATAAATTTCTCAGGAATAGATGCTACTTCATAGACTAGTGGTACTTGGTCAGCATAACGCACCCGCTCCATGCGGATAATATTCTCTGTCGGAGTAATCCCCAGCTTTGCGACCTCTTGCTCATTTGGAATGGTTCTTCTGTAAGAAATGAGTTGGCTAGAAGGTACTTTCCCCTGAGATTTGACAATCTCCGTAAAACTAGTCGTTCCCCGCATTTTTTCTTGGACACGAGTACTAGAGACAAAAGTCCCACTCCCTACACGACGCTCCAAAACCCCTTCCTCAACCAAGAGAGAGATAGCTTGACGTAATGTCATCCGGCTAACTTGAAACTGTTCAGCTAAATCTCGCTCACTTGGAAGTCTCTCCCCGATTTTCCAACGACTCTCATCTATATCCTTTTTGATCTGGTCATGGATTTTCATATAAGCTGGTAACATGATTCTCACTTCTTTTTTTTATTTTTTCCATTGTACCGTATTTGCTAAGAAAAAGTCAAACTTTGCCTTGTTTAGTTGGTAATTCGCCCCTATTTGTGATAGAATATTGAAAAAGATATTTCTTTTGAGAAAGGAAAAAGATGAGCAACATTTCAACTGATTTGCAAGATGTCGAAAAAATCATCGTACTGGACTATGGTAGCCAATACAACCAGCTGATTTCACGCCGTATCCGAGAGATTGGTGTTTTTTCAGAGCTAAAAAGCCACAAAATCTCAGCTGCAGAAGTTCGTGAAATTAACCCTGTAGGGATTATCCTCTCTGGTGGACCAAACTCTGTTTATGAAGAGGGTTCATTTGATATTGACCCAGAAATTTTTGAACTTGGCATTCCAATTTTGGGAATCTGCTACGGTATGCAACTTTTAACTCATAAACTTGGAGGTAAGGTTGTCCCTGCGGGTGATGCTGGAAACCGCGAGTACGGTCAATCGCCACTTACTCATACCTCTTCTGCCCTCTTTGAAGGAACACCAGAAGAACAGATTGTTTTGATGAGCCACGGTGATGCTGTTACTGAGATTCCTGCTAACTTTGTTCGTACTGGAACTTCTGCTGACTGTCCTTACGCTGCTATTGAAAATCCAGACAAACATATCTACGGTATCCAATTCCACCCTGAAGTTCGTCATTCAGTTCATGGCTATGATATCCTTCGTAACTTTGCATTGAATATCTGTGGTGCCAAAGGCGACTGGACTATGGATAACTTTATCGAGATGCAAATCAAACAAATTCGTGAAAAAGTTGGGGACAAACGTGTTCTCCTCGGACTTTCTGGTGGTGTTGACTCTTCTGTTGTTGGAGTTCTTCTCCAAAAGGCTATTGGCGATCAATTGATCTGTATCTTTGTTGACCACGGTCTTCTTCGTAAAGGGGAAGCAGACCAAGTTATGGACATGCTTGGTGGTAAGTTTGGTTTGAATATCGTCAAAGCAGATGCTGCTAAACGTTTCCTTGATAAACTTGCAGGTGTTTCTGATCCTGAACAAAAACGCAAAATCATCGGTAACGAGTTTGTTTATGTCTTTGATGACGAAGCAAGCAAGCTCAAAGATGTGAAATTCCTTGCCCAAGGAACACTTTACACTGACGTGATTGAGTCTGGAACGGATACAGCTCAAACTATCAAGTCACACCACAACGTGGGTGGTCTTCCAGAAGATATGCAGTTTGAACTCATTGAACCGCTCAATACCCTCTACAAAGACGAGGTTCGTGCCCTCGGTACGGAACTTGGTATGCCAGACCACATCGTATGGCGCCAACCATTCCCTGGTCCAGGACTTGCTATCCGCATCATGGGTGAAATCACTGAAGAAAAACTGGAAACAGTCCGTGAGTCAGACGCAATCCTTCGTGAAGAAATCGCTAAAGCAGGACTTGACCGTGATATCTGGCAATACTTCACTGTCAACACAGGTGTTCGTTCAGTCGGTGTTATGGGTGACGGTCGTACTTATGACTACACCATTGCTATTCGCGCTATCACTTCTATCGATGGCATGACAGCTGACTTTGCCAAAATTCCTTGGGAAGTTCTTCAAAAAATCTCTGTTCGTATCGTTAACGAAGTCGACCACGTCAACCGTATCGTCTACGACATTACAAGTAAACCACCTGCAACAGTTGAGTGGGAATAGAGTTTTCTATAAAATAAAAAATAATACTGCTGGAGCATGAACTTCAGTGGTATTATTTTTTATTATTTCAATATTAGAAAAATTTCTCGACTCTCTACTCCTCTTTTTAAATCCCTAAAACCATGCTATAATATAGTAAGTATAAATACAATAACCTGACTATCAAAGTCAACGACAAAGATTTCTTACATCATCCGTAAGTGTTATTCTACTCTGATTCATACTATAATGAAAGTAACAAAAGATGGAGGTGTTTCACATGGAAACAATTTTACGAGTAGAATCATTAAAAAAGCATTATGGGAAAGAGCCCAATATCACAAAAGCCTTGGACGGCATATCTTTTCAAGTTGTAAAAGGCGAGTTCCTAGGGATTATGGGGAGTAGCGGTTCTGGAAAAACAACCCTTCTTAACTGTCTCGCTACTATCATCAAGCCAACTGACGGTTCCATTCAAATGCAAGAAAAGGATTTAGGTCAGTTAAAAGGTAGTCAGTTAGCTGATTATCGTGGCAAGGAAATTGGTTACCTCTTTCAAAATTTTGAACTTTTGGACAATCTGACAGCCAAAGAAAATATTTTACTTCCCTTGTCTTTGCACAAGGTCGATGCCAACGAAAGCAAGGTTCGGTTAGAATTGCTTTCCCAATATCTGGATATTTCTGAACTTCTGGATAAGTTCCCATCTCAATTATCGGGTGGTCAACGGCAAAGGGTCGCTGCTGCGCGTGCCTTGATTTTAGACCCTAAGATTGTATTTGCGGATGAGCCCACAGGAGCTTTAGACTCTAAAAATGCAACCATTTTGATGCAAAAATTATCCGAAATGAATCAAGTAGAAGAAACCACTATTCTCATGGTGACCCACGATTCAGTTGCAGCCAGCTTTTGCAACCGCATCTTGTTTATCCAAGACGGAAAACTATTTCATGAAATCCGACGCGATTATCCAAGAGAAAGTCAAGAAGATTTCTACCACAGAATACTAAAGGTCATGGCAGCGCTAGCTGGAGGTGATGGCAATGTTTTCTAAATTAGTTTCAAGAAATAGCAAGAGAGATCGAAAAAATAATGGCTTGTACTTCAGTTCCATGGTTCTTTCTATTATCTCCTTTTACATCATCCTTTCTTTATCTCATCAAGATGTGATGATCTTTCTAAAACAAATAGAGAGTGACGCTGTAAATAAAATCTTTAGCATGATTCCCATTCTTTATGTGGCAACTCTCTTTATTCTCTTTTTTCTAGTCTACTTCGCAAGCAGTATGCAGATGGAAAGGAGAAAACATGAATTTGGCGTGTATCTAACGCTGGGCATGCGAAGAAGCAAACTGTTCTTGCTACTCCTACTCGAGGATTTGAGAAACAGTGTCCTTGCTCTTGGGATAGGCCTTCCTATTTCCATCTTGATTTCAGAACTGATTAGCCTAATAACCGCTAAAATTGTGGGACTAGGGATTATCGAGCATCAATTTTCTCTATCTACCACAGCTCTACTCTATACAGTCATCGGCTTCCTAGCCGTAAAATTAGCTGTCTTTATTCTTTTAAGTGCAAAGACGGCCAATAAAGAAATCGGAAATCTGCTATCATATTCTCCTTCCGGTATGAAGAAACTACTCCCCAAGGGGGTGTACCTTCTTGCTTCCGTCTTCGGAATTTTGCTCCTAGGAACGGCCTATTACTTGGGTATGAGTGGACGAGCTTGGGAAAGTGTCATAACCATGGGCATCACTGTTCTTTTGGGAACTCTAGGAACGATCCTACTCTTCTTTGGTATGCGTTTATTTATAGACATTTTGGTCAATCTTGGAAGCAATCGAAAACTTCATACCTATAATTTTAGACAGATTCAGGAATTAGTTATCCAGCGCTCAACTATACTGGCTATCTGCTCCCTCTTAATCTTCTCTGCCTTGTGCCTCTTTGGAGCAGGTGTTGCCATTGCAAGCGGCAATTCAGGCAATCAAACCCACGTGTTGGATTATACATTTAGAGATAACAAGCAAGAAACAGATGAAAATCTTGATGTAAATACAGTAAAAAAAGAGCTTGAAGCTTCTGGACTAGCATCACAGTTTTCAAAGATTCTGCAAATCAAAGTCGGCAAACCGAAAGAACACGAGTCCGTGTCCTTTGAACAGTTCATCAAGGTGTTGAAAGAGCAAAAAGACAGTAAAAACAAGGAAATTTTGCTCCATAAATTTAAACAGTCTACTACTTCCCACCTCATACCAGTTTCCGAATACAATGAACTTAGAAGGGCTGCAGGTCTGCTACCTCTAGAACTAACTAGCAAGGAAGCCTACTTGTATATGGGGAAAGATTTTCTCCCTGATGAGAACTTGGTTAACTCTGTTCTGAAAGCAACCCCTCAAATCAAAGTCATGGGAAATGATGTAAAATTGATTGGCGAAGTACAGTCTTTACCGATTGTAACGGACCGTGAAATCACCCTCTCTGTAGCTCTCATAGTCCCAGATGAGGTCCTTATGAGCTATACAGATGGTCAGTATTCGAACTATGTCAGCGGTATCTTGGCTCCTGAGCTGGTCAAGGAAAAAGGCCTGATGAGAGCTATCTCAGATACCAATGAAAAGCTAAATCAAACCTCTCTTGGCTATGAAAGCTATATACAAAATATGGGAAGACAATTATTTTACATTATCTCTGCCAGCTATATCACCATCTATCTGGCTATCATCTTCCTTGTCGTGGCAAATACAATCATCGGCGTTCAATTTTTGATGGGTCAGAGACAATCCTACAGACGATACCAAACCTTGATTCATCTTGGCGCCAACTACGAAACTCTTTGTAAATCTTCAGAAAAACAAATCAACTGGTATTTCGGTCTGCCAATAGCCCTTGCACTTATCAGTAGTAGCTTCGGAGTGAGCTCCCTCCTCACAGGAATAGTACCTGCTAGTGTAAGAATGGACATGGGGCAAAAATTTATCACAGCCATGCTGATAGTACTGCTCCTAGCTGGCTTTGAAGTCATCTATATCAGAATTGTAAAGAAAAATAGCAACAAGTATTTGTTATCCTTAATGGAACCAAAAAGAGAAGAATAAAATTTAAAAAGCGAGGAAAAGGAGGAACCGATATGAAGCATATTCTGGTTATTGAAGATGAAGTCTTGATTCGAGAGGAAATTGTCATCTTGTTAGAGAAAGCGGGTTATCAAGTTGATAAGTTGACTGACTTCAAAGATACAAGCCAGCAAGTGCTGCAATACAATACAGATTTAATCATACTGGATTTGAATTTGCCGGGAGAAACAGGTTTTCAAATTTGTAAAAATCTCAAGTCCAAACGCTCTGTGCCCATATTGGTTCTCACCTCTCGTGAACAACTAAAAGATGAGATCTACGCCCTAAAATTAGGGGCAGATGAGTACCTAACAAAACCTTTCAAAAAAGAAAGATTCTTGGCACGTATAGAAAATATCTTGAAACGCTATGAAGGTAGACAAAATCTACTTGAAAAAGATAATTTCCTGCTAGATAGACAGACCTATACCCTTTATATCAACGGACATTCGATTTTACTCCCCCAAAATCAAGGAAAATTGTTAGAAACCTTATTAGTGGCAACTGATTCTGTCGTCACAAAAGAAGAACTAAGCATGAAACTGTGGAATACAACTGAGTTCATCGATGAAAATGCCCTACAAGTAAATATTGCAAGACTCAAAAAGGTGATGAAACAGGCTGGCATTGCCCTTCAAGTCAAATCCGTCAGAGGTATTGGTTACAAGCTAGAAGAGGTAAGTCCAGATGAAACATAATCTAAAATATCTAGCTACTTACCTGCCTTGGTTACTTGTTCTCTTAGCATTTGATCTATTTACTGCTGTCCTACTTTGGCTTTCAGATGTGAGAATGTTTCAAGCTCTCATCCTTCTCTATCTTTTAGCCACCGTCCTGCTCTTTTTCATCCTATCATTCCTACTTATAAGAAAAGAAAGAAAAAAATCCGCTGCCTACAAAGCCTTCATAGCCAATCCCAAGACGGATACTGAGCTTGAATTATTGCATTTATCGAGTGCCTCAGAGAAAGAAAGCATTGAAAAAATGGCAGATACACTTTATCAAAAGCAAGCTGAAATAGGAAAGCTCAACTCATTACTAGCCGAGTATGAGGACTATGTTGAAAAATGGGCGCATGAGATTAAACTCCCTCTATCGCTTCTTTCCCTCCTTTTGGACAATCAAAGCGACCAGTTGCCTGAGGATACAGCTTTTAAGTTGGACTATGTGAGAAATCAAATACAAGAAAATGTATCACAGATCTTATTCTATTATAGGGTGAAAAGTGAGAAAAATGATTTTCTATTTGAAGACCTTGACCTAGAAGAGTGTGTCCATGATCTTTTGGAAAACTTTGGTCCCTTGTTCAAAGAAAAGAATTTTTCGATTAAGTTAGAAAAGATACAAGGAACCTGCTACACCGATCAACGCAGTTTTGAATTTATCCTCTCTCAAATCCTCGCCAATGCCCTTAAATATAGCTCTGACAAGCCTGAACTTAGGATTTCTATGTCAAGAGCCAAGGGGCGCACCACTCTGATTATCAGGGATAATGGCTGCGGAGTTAAAGCTTGCGATCTCCCTCATATCTTTGAAAAAGGATTTACAGGAGACTCGGGAGATACCAGAAAAAAATCAACAGGCATGGGCCTCTATCTGGTCAAACAATTAGCAGATGCTTTAAAAATCGAAATTACAGTAAAATCCGAATGGATGCAAGGCTTTGAAATCACTCTTTCTATTTAGTAATTTTTCGATTAAGAAAATTGTCTAATCATAGAAAGTACATATTTTATATAAAAAAGGAAAGCACTTCTGCTTCCCTTTTTATTTGCGTTTCTTTTTAGCTTTTTTCATTTTGTTGGCCATGCGTTTCATAGACTGTTTCATGGCAAATTCACCGATTTTACCCTTGAGTCCCCCACCAAACATCTGGCTCATATCTGGCATTCCTGCTCCTCCGAGAGCTGACATATCTGGCATGCCACCCTGTCCCATCATGCCTTCAAGGGCAGACATATCCATGCCTCCCATATTTGGCATATTTTTAGGGAGGTTATTTGGATTGATTCCCATTTGCTTCATCATTTTGTTCATATCCCCAGACATGACACCTTGCATGAGCTGTTTAGCCTGGTTGAAGTCTTTGATGAATTTATTGACTTCAACAAAAGTATTTCCAGAACCTGCAGCGATACGACGGCGACGACTTGGATTTAACAAATCAGGGTTTTCACGTTCTTCAGGTGTCATCGAAGACACAATGGCACGTTTACGAGCAATCTGGCGCTCATCTACCTTCATATTTTGAAGGGCTGGATTGTTAGCCATACCTGGAATCATCTTGAGCAAGTCTTCCATCGGCCCCATGTTTTGCACCTGATCCAATTGATCAATGAAATCATTGAAATCAAAGGTGTTTTCACGCATCTTCTCAGCCATTTCAAGAGCTTTTTGCTCATCGTATTCCTGAGAAGCTTTCTCAATCAAAGTGAGCATATCCCCCATGCCAAGGATACGACTAGACATACGATCTGGGTGGAAGGTTTCGATATCTGTAATCTTTTCACCCGTACCAGTGAACTTGATTGGTTTCCCAGTGATATGGCGAACAGATAGAGCCGCACCACCACGAGTATCCCCATCAATCTTGGTAAGAATAACCCCAGTCACTTCTAACTGAGCATTAAACTCACGGGCGACATTGGCCGCTTCTTGACCAATCATGGCATCAACGACGAGCAGAATTTCGTTTGGTTGAGCCAAGGCCTTAACATCACGAAGCTCATTCATCAAGAGCTCATCAATCTGCAAACGACCCGCTGTATCAATCAAGACATAGTCATTATGATTGGCTTGGGCTTGCTCCAGACCTTGGCGAACAATCTCAACAGCTGGTACTTCTGTTCCAAGTGCAAAGACTGGAACATCAATCTGTTGCCCCAATGTTTTAAGCTGATCAATGGCAGCAGGACGATAGATATCCGCCGCAATCATCAAAGGACGGGCATTTTCTTCCTTCTTGAGTTT
This sequence comes from Streptococcus oralis, assembly GCF_004127215.1. Classification (GTDB taxonomy): domain Bacteria; phylum Bacillota; class Bacilli; order Lactobacillales; family Streptococcaceae; genus Streptococcus; species Streptococcus oralis_BD. The sequence goes on from NZ_QEWJ01000001.1 coordinate 179,961, forward strand.
GTTGGCCAGCTTACCAGCAAAGGTTGTTTTACCAGCCCCCTGCAAACCGACCATCATGATGATTGTAGGAATCTTAGGTGACTTGATAATTTCTGCTGTATCAGAACCTAAAACAGCTGTCAATTCCTCATCAACGATTTTAATAATCTGTTGTGCCGGATTAAGGGTATCAATGACCTCATGTCCGACCGCACGTTCACGAACCTTCTTGATAAAGTCCTTTACAACAGGCAAAGCGACGTCAGCTTCAAGCAAAGCTAGACGGATTTCTTTGGTTGCTTCTTGAACATCAGCCTCAGAGATTTTCCCTTTTTTACGTAGATTTTTAAAGACGTTCTGTAAACGTTCTGTTAAACTTTCAAATGCCATTTTTTTTCCTCTTATTCTCTATTATCAATGCTTGTTAAAATTTCTATCTGCTCCTGCAGAAAGTCATCCTTAGGATAACGCTCCAAGATCTGGTCAAAAATCTGACTACGAACGATGTAGTCCGAGTACATGTGCAATTTCATCTCATAATCTTCTAGAATCTTTTCTGTCCGCTTTATATTGTCATAAACGGCTTGACGGCTGACACCGAACTCTTCAGCAATCTCAGCAAGACTGTAATCATCAGCATAGTAGAGTTCAATATAGTTCATTTGCTTGTCTGTCAAAAGCGCAGCATAAAATTCAAAAAGTGCATTCATGCGATTGGTTTTTTCGATTTCCATAAGTTTTATTATATCAAAAAATCTATCATATCGCTATAGTAGAGGACTTCAAAAACAGATTGAATAAAAAAAAGAACCTTGCAAGCAAGATTCTTTTAGTGTCTGACTTAAATAATTGTTCTTCTGGGAACTTAATCGAATTAAGCTTCGATTTCTGTAACCATACCTGAACCAACAGTACGTCCACCCTCACGGATAGAGAATGTAGTACCTTGTTCTACGGCGATTGGGTGGATCAACTCAACGTCGATAGTCACGTTATCACCAGGCATTACCATTTCAGTACCTGCTGGAAGTTCGATTGAACCTGTAACGTCAGTAGTACGGAAGTAGAATTGTGGACGGTAGTTGTTGAAGAATGGAGTGTGACGTCCACCTTCTTCTTTAGTAAGGATGTAAACTTCACCTTTAAATTTAGTGTGTGGGTTGATTGAACCTGGTTTAGCGATAACTTGTCCACGTTCGATTTCATCACGTTGAACACCACGAAGAAGGACACCTACGTTATCTCCGGCAAGACCTTCGTCAAGTTGTTTACGGAACATTTCAACACCAGTAACAACTGCTTTTTGAGTTTCTTCTTTGATACCAACGATTTCGATTTCGTCGTTGACACGAACAGTACCACGGTCGATACGTCCTGAAGCAACTGTACCACGTCCAGTGATTGAGAATACGTCTTCGACTGGAAGAAGCAATGGTTTGTCTGTGTCACGTTCTGGTTCTGGGATGTACTCATCAACAGTGTTCATCAATTCCATGATGATGTCTTCGTACTTAGAGTCACCTTCAAGAGCTTTAAGAGCTGAACCTTGGATAACTGGAAGATCGTCACCTGGGAAGTCGTATTCTGACAAGAGGTCACGGATTTCCATTTCAACCAATTCAAGCAATTCTTCGTCATCTACCAAGTCAATTTTGTTCATGAAGACGATAAGGTGTTTAACACCAACCTGACGTGAAAGAAGGATGTGCTCACGAGTTTGTGGCATTGGTCCGTCAGTTGAAGCTACTACAAGGATAGCTCCGTCCATTTGAGCGGCACCAGTGATCATGTTTTTAACGTAGTCCGCGTGTCCTGGAGCGTCGATGTGAGCGTAGTGACGTTTTTCAGTTTCGTACTCAACGTGCGCAGTGTTGATAGTGATACCGCGTTCGCGTTCTTCTGGAGCAGCATCGATAGACGCATAGTCTTTAGGTTGGTTAACTGCTGAAGGCAAGCGACGTGCCAATACAGTTGTGATAGCTGCAGTTAGGGTAGTTTTACCGTGGTCAACGTGTCCGATAGTACCAATGTTAACGTGTGGTTTACTACGATCGTATTTTTCTTTTGCCATTTGAGTAAAAGCCTCCAATAAAATATATTTTATAGATAGACAGTAGGCAATACAGTCTAACTTTCCTTACTATTTTATCAAATTTCAGCTAAATTGCAAGTGTTTTACACACATTTTGTGAATTATTCTAAATCTCACACTTTCCCATTCTTCTCCTTCTCCAACAGAATCATTTTAAACACTTTTGACCAGTCTAACCTCAAGTCTTTTTATCAAAAAAATCAGGTCTCCCTGATTTTTAGATTGATTCTGATTTTTCTTGTTCTTTTTCTTGGGCTTCTTTATGATTTTCATATAATTTCGCCAAGAACTTAGTAATTTCTTTTAGGATAGAATAAGTTGGCACTGCTACAATCATTCCGATAACACCATAAATATTGCTAGATAGCAAGAGAAGAACCAGAATGGTGATTGGATGAACTTTCATAACCCCTCCGACGATACGGGGGTAGAGGATATTCCCATCCACCTGTTGAATAATCAGCATATAAATTACTGCAATGAGAGCTCTGTGCGGATCAGTAAAGACATTGGCGATAATCATAGGAATCAGACCGATACTTGGACCAACATAGGGAATCAGATTGGCAATGCCAGAAAAAATAGCAAAGACTAAGGCGTACCTCAAGCCAATAATACTGTAACCAACATAGGCCAAACATCCGATTATGACCGCATCAATCGCAATTCCACTGATATAACGTGCTACAGTAGCGTTCAAATTCTTCAAGAGACTGGAGAAGTTTAATTTATCATGTTTTAGGACTGTTCGTTCCAACATCGGGAGGAACTTATGACCATCAAGCAAGAAATAAATCAAAAAGACTGGTGTCATAATGAGAATCAAAACAGTACTAAACAAGGCTGAAAGAACGCTGCCTAAACTATTGCTTACACTGTTTAGAATGTTTTGTAAAATATCGACGTAAGATAAATTCAATTGTTGAATGGTTTTTTGAATATCAATATTTTGAAAGATTGGATTCATTGATAAATCATATATCAAATCTTGCAAGCGGCTATAGATATTTTGGCTAGAAATAATCAAGCTTGTCAACTGATTGATCAAAATCGGTAGCAAGTAGACTACTCCTACTACTATTGTGCCAATCAAGGCACAAAGAGTGATGAGCACACCTATCAAACGATTGATTTTACATTTCTTTTCTAAAAATGTTACGATGGGATTTGTCAGGTAATAGAAAAATCCTCCGAGCAAAAATGGAATCATAATGGTATTGGCAACCATCACAAAAGGTGTGACAATCGCTCCCATCTCTCTCCAAAGATATAAAATAAGAGTTAGTAGTAAAATTTCAGCTGTCCAAAAAAATAACTTGTTTCTACGGAACATAGCTACCTCCTTCTTTCTATTTTATCATATTTCTTAAAAATATTGAGTCGCTTTGTTATAAAAACAAGAATATTTTTTTGCTTTGTGATAGAATAAAACTACTATGAAGAAAATAATTTTATCCTTACTAACTCTTATCATTTTTGGTACAGCCATTCCTACTGTATCTGCGCAAGATTTTGATGTCGCTGCCAAGCATGCCATTGCTGTTGAAGCAAACACTGGGAAAATTCTCTACGAAAAAGATGCTACTCAAGCTGTTGAAATTGCTTCAATCACCAAGATTCTCACTGTCTACCTAGTCTATGAAGCCTTGGAACAAGGAACCATCAGCCTATCTACACCCGTCGATATTTCGGACTACCCTTACAAACTTACAACTAATTCTGAGGCCAGTAACGTCCCTATGGAAGCTCGAAATTATACTGTTGAACAATTATTAGAGGCTACAATGGTATCCAGCGCCAACAGTGCTGCTATTGCGCTAGCAGAAAAAATTGCTGGTTCAGAGAAAGACTTCGTTGACAAGATGAGAGCGAAACTTCTTGAATGGGGAATTCAAGATGCAACTATTGTAAACACAACTGGTTTAAATAATGAGACCCTTGGCGATAATATCTATCCTGGTTCTAAAAAAGATGATGAAAACAAGTTGAGTGCCTACGATGTTGCAATTGTTGCTCGTAATCTCATCCGAGATTATCCTCAAGTTTTGGAAATCACCAAAAAACCAACTTCTACCTTTGCAGGACTTGAAATCCACTCAACTAACTATATGTTGGAGGAAATGCCTGCCTATCGTGGGGGGGTTGATGGACTAAAGACAGGTACTACTGATAAAGCCGGCGCTTCTTTCGTTGGAACAACCGTCGAAAAAGGAATGCGTATTATTACGGTTGTTTTAAATGCAGATCAACAAGATACCAACCCATATGCACGTTTTACTGCTACTTCTGCACTTTTAGATTATATTTCTGCAAATTTTGCCTTAAAAACTGTCGTTCAGAAAGGCGAAGCATACAATGATAGTAAAGTGACTGTTCTTGATGGTAAAGAAGATAATGTGTCAGCTGTCGCTAAGTCAGATATTTCCATCGTCCAACGCATTGGAAGCAGTACTACACCAGCTCTGCAATTCACACCGAAAGCAAGATCAGAAATGGCTCCATTGGAAGAAGGCAAGGTTGTCGGTACCCTAACCTATGATGATCAGGATTTGGTCGGCCAAGGCTATCTCGCCTCCGATAAACCATCTTTTGAAATGGTTTCTGAAAAGAAAGTAGAAAAAGCCTTCTTTTTGAAGGTTTGGTGGAATCAATTTATCCGCTTTATCAATGAAAAACTATAAAAAAATCGCGTAGAATCGCGATTTTTTCTTTATTTTATTTCATCTCTTTAAAAGCAGCTTCCGCATCAGCATTGCTAATAGCACCAAATTGGATTTTTCCAATTTTTCCTTGACTGTCAATTAAGTATTCCGTTGGAATACTACGAATTTGGTAGGCTTGGAAGGTAGTTGCTTGGGTATCATACAAGACTGGTATATCCTTATAGCCTTGATCTTGGTACCATTTTGGAAAGTCTTGAACTGTTTTTTCACCTTGTAGGCCAGGTGCAATGACACTCAAGATTTCAAAGTCTCGATCTTGTTTGGCAGCTAATTCCATCAGTTCAGGCATGCTTTTTTTACATGGTCCACACCAAGAGGCCCAGAATTTCAAATAGACCTTTTTTCCTTTATAGTCTGATAATTTCACTTCTTTGCCATCCATAGACTGCAGGGTGAAGTCTGGCGCATCCTTTCCTACTGCGATTTGTTGTACAGTAGGTTGTTTGGAACTGCTCGTTTGTTTGGTTTCTTTTTCGCCACAGGCAATCAACAAAAATAAAGACATGAGACTCAATCCCGCAAAAATCATTTTTTTCATCTTTTTCTCCTTTTATCCAAGAATTCCTGACAAGGCATTTAACTGCCCTAGCATTAATAATAATCCCATCAAAATAATCAAAGCTCCCCCAATTTTCTTTAGTAGGATCATATGGGGTTTTAGTTTACTAAAGTAGGGCATAATCCAACCCGAAGCCAAGGCCAAAATGATGAAAGGTAGAGCCATTCCCAATGTGTACACTAAGGTTAGTAATGCTCCTTGCCAAGCACCATTCCCTCCTGAAGCCGCCAGAGCCAAGACCGAACTTAAAACTGGTCCGATACAAGGGGTCCATCCAAAACTAAAGGTTATCCCAAGTAAAAAGGCTGACAAATAGTGATTCGACTTTGATTGTTTGAAGGTGACTGTCTTTTGAACTTCCAGTTTATTGAAATGTAAGATTTCCATCTGGTGAAGGCCCAAAAGGATAATGACTGCTCCCATTACATAACGAAACCAGTCAGCATAGAGCATGTGCCCTAAGAATCCAGCTCCAAATCCTAAAATAAAGAAAATGAGGGAGATTCCAGCAATAAAGCACAAGGTCCGAATTAAGCCCGACCATGCAACGTCTCTTCCGAAAAAGCGAAAGCTTTTCGAATTTCCCTGATCATCCAGTAAAATACCAGCATAGACTGGTAGCAAAGGGAAGATGCAGGGTGAAAAGAAAGACAGTATGCCGGCTAAAAAAACTGATACTAAAAATATAATAGACTCCAACGAATTACCTACTTTCACAAAATTCTAATCTTATTTTACTACAAAAGAAAAAATTTGTGACAACTTTGCTACGCTTGTCTGTTTTATCTAAACTGAATATAAAAAAAGGAGCTAAGCTCCCTTCATTTTAATAAGTTCCTTCTTCACCTTGACTAGTCAAGATTACAGGACCGTCTTTGGTAATTACGAACTGGTGTTCATATTGGCAAGACAGGCCGCCATCGATGGTTTTATGAGCCCAGCCAGTCTTCATATCTGTATCAATTTCCCAATCTCCAGTATTAATCATGGGTTCAATAGTCAGCACCATTCCTTCACGGAGACGAAGACCACGACCTGCAACACCGTAGTTAGGGACCATTGGCTCCTCGTGCATAGTTGGACCAACTCCGTGACCAACCAAATCACGCACTACACCATAACCGCGACTTTCAGCGTATTCTTGAATGGCTGCACCGATATCTCCGATACGGTTTCCAACAACTGCTTGCTCAATCCCTATATACATAGCTTCCTTGGTCACATCCATCAAGTTTTTCACTTCTTCAGAGGGGGTACCAACAGCATAAGCCCAGCACGAGTCTGCTAGACCACCAGTATAACTTTGGGTGTATTTTTTCATTTGCTCAACATTATTAAAGTTGAGTTTTGACACATTGAGGTCGGATTTGGCAATCGGACCACCTAGAACCATGTCAACCTTGAGTAAATCGCCATCTTTCAAGATGTAATGACGTGGAAAAGCGTGAGCTACTTCGTCGTTGAGAGAGCAACAAGTGGCATAAGGGTAATCCATGACAGCACCATCCACTCCAATCTGTAGAGGAAGGAAATTCTCCTCTTTACAACGTCGACGAACGTACTCTTCTACTTCCCACATATCTACGCCAGGCTTAATCAAATCACGTAAGCCGATATGGATACTAGCGAGGAAATCACCTGCCTTATCCATGGCTTCGATTTCACGTGCTGATTTTAAAGTTATCATTTTTTCTCCTAGATTCTAATTGATTTTAACTGTAACATTTGCTTTTGATACAATCTGATGACCATGATAAATATCATAATCAATAATAGCTGAGCGTCTTGTGTGATGTATAATACGAGCCTGAATTCTCAGAGTATCATCTATCTGCACAGCCTGCAAGAAGTAAATTAGCATCTGCTCAATGATGAGATTGCGTCTGCTATTTGCCACCAAATCCTGTGTCATATGAGTTAAAATTTCAGCAAGAACACCATTTGCCAAAACCCCGTTTTTCTCAAGCATAAAGGGCTCAACTGTAATCACAACTTCGTCGTGATGATAAGACAACTTTTGACCGATTTGCTCTGAAAAAGTCGGCAAAGCCGAAACCTGAGAACGACTCATCTTATCCATGACATCTCGTCTTGTAATCACCCCGAGCAAAGTTTGATTGCTTCTCACAACTGGGACCATCTCAAAATCTTCTGCGATCATCCGTTGACTGACATTAGCTATATTCGTTGCCAATCCTGTCAGGAAGAGACTACGAGTCATCACCTTATCAATCGTTGTGCTTGGTGATTTATCCCCCGCATCTCGCATGGTAACAACCCCAACAACCACTTGGTGTTGGTTAATGACTGGGAAACGACTACTTCTGTTCTTACGTACCAAGTCCAAATAGTCTTTCACTGTGTCCGTTTCCCTCAAAAAGCCATACTCATGACTAGGACGATAGATTTTTTCAACTGTTAAAATGTCTGTCTTAATCTGCACATTTGACAAAGCTCTATTGATCATGGTTGCAACTGTAAAGGTATCATGCTTGCTTCGTAAAACAGGGATTCCTTTCTGATTGGCAAGTTCCAGTACATCCTCATGCACATGAAAACCACCCGTCACCAGAACTGCATTTTCATTTTCCAAAGCCAAAAGTTGAATACGAGTACGGTCTCCAACGATTAACAAACCACCATCATTCAGATAGGACAAGATATTCTGCTCGGTCATAGCCCCGATTGAAAATTTGCTGAATTCCCTGTCCAACCCTTCCTGACCAGCCAAGACTTCAGATGAGGTTACTTCTGCAATCTCTGCATAGGTCAGTTTTTCAATCGCCACTTTCTGAGATTTGACACGAATGGTTCCACTACGAGGTCGAGTTTCTACAATTCCACGGTTTTCAGCTTCTTTAATGGCACGATAAGCCGTCCCATCACTGACACCCAAGTGATTGGAAATGCTACGAACACTGACACGTTTTCCTATTGGTAACTCTTCCAGATAACTTAAGATTTCTTGGTGTTTACTCACTGAACTCTCCTTTTATGTATCGAAATTCAAGGTAGTCCCTCATTTTTCGTGTATAGCGATCGCTTCCCTTAAACTGTCGGAAGAGACTAAATCCCGATTTTAAGGCGACTTTCTGACTAGCTTGATTCTCCAGATGAGTGATGATGGATAATTGTTTTAAACCAAATTCTTCAAATGAAAGCTGACATAGTTTGGTAACTACTTCTGTCATAAAACCCTGTGACCAAGAATCCTTTTTTAAGAAGTAACCAATTTCTGCCTCTTTCTTGATTTCATCGATCTTTTCAAATTTAATGGAGCCAATCATTTCCTGATTGTCTTGGCTACAGATTGCCCAGACACCTAGAGGAGCCTTCATAAAATAGTTAGCAAGAGCATATTGACTCTCTTCTAAACTTGCTTGACTGGGAAAAATAAATTGCAGATTTTCAGGATTAGAAGCAATTTCATAAAAGGCTTTGCTGTCACTAAAAAAGAAAGGACGCAAATACAAGCGCTCCGTTTCAAAAAAAGAAAACATTGCTAATTTGGTCCAAATATTCATAATCACCTCAACGGTTTAGTCTTCAACAAGTGTAATATCTGCTCCAAGACTACGTAGTTTTTCAATAATATCTGAGTAGCCACGAAGGATAAACTCAATATTTGTAATTTCAGTCTGGCCTTGAGCCATTAATCCAGCAATCACAAGTGCGGCACCAGCACGAAGGTCTGTCGCTTTCACCTTGGCACCATGTAGAACACGTCCACCAGTGTAGAAAATATGGTCATTTGTAGTCGTAATATCCGCATCCATTTTTGCTAACTCAAAGACATGGTTGACACGTTTTTCATAAATGGTATCAATAATAGTACCACGACCTTGAGCTGTCAGCAAAAGCGGTGTGATAGGCTGTTGCAAATCGGTTGCAAATCCTGGATAGGGAGCTGTTTTGATATTGATAGCCTTCAAATCAGATTGTTCTTCAACGAAGATACTATCCTCAGAGACCGTCATACGAACGCCCATTTCCTCAAGTTTGGCGATAAAGCCTTCTAAGTGCTCATAGAGAACATTGTTAATACGAATTCCTTTACCGACCGCTGCCGCAAGTGAAATATAGGTTCCAGCTTCAATGCGGTCTGGAATGACCTGGTGGCGCGTTCCATGAAGTTTCTCGACACCATCAATAATGATAATATCAGTCCCTGCACCACGAATGTGGGCCCCCATATTATTCAAAAGGGTAGCCACATCTATGATTTCTGGTTCACGAGCTGCATTTTCAATGACAGTACGTCCCTTAGCCTTAACAGCCGCAATCATGGTATTAATCGTCGCACCAACACTGACTGTATCCATGTAGATACTTGCACCATGAAGACCCATTCCTTGAGCAGACAAATTCATATTGTCTCCCTCATAACTCACCTTAGCTCCCATAGCTTCGAAAGCTTTGAGATGAAGATCAATCGGACGAGGCCCCAGATCACATCCGCCAGGAAGTCCAACCGTAGCTTCACCAAAGCGACCTAAAAGACTTCCGTAGAAATAATAAGATGCACGAAGGCTATTGATCTTGCCATAAGGCATTGGAATATTCTGAACACCTCTAGGATCAATCTCCAAAACATCATCGTAGCGTTTTACTTTCGCTCCCATGATTTCCATAATCTCTACAAGACTAGCAACGTCTGAAATATCTGGGACACAATCCAAAGTGACAACATCATCTGCCAGTATAATAGCAGGAATTAATGCTACAACACTATTCTTAGCACCGCTAATAGTGATTTCACCTTGCAATGGATGTCCACCATTGATGACAATTTTTCTCATGTTATACTCTTTCAAAATTTACTAAAAAGGTCTTTACATTCTATTATACCATAGTTCTCCTATTTTTCCCATTTCTGTTTAATAAAATTCTCTCTCTTTTTATCTTCTAAGATAGAAAAAAGACCTATCACACAAGCCATGAAGCTTGATATGATAGGCTTTGAAATGTTAGATTAACGTACTGTACGGATACGCATTGTGTTTGTACGGACAGCTTCTCCAAGCGGCACACCTGCCACGATAACGATATCGTCACCAGATTCTACAAGTCCTGCTTCAACTGCTTTACGTTCAGCGATTTCGAACATATCATCAGTTGATGATGGAGCTTCAGTCAACATTGGGATAACACCCCAGTTCAACATCAATCCACGCTCTGTCAATTCATCGAATGTCAATGCTAAGATATCAGCATTTGGACGGTATTTAGAAATCAAACGTGCTGTGTGACCAGTCTTAGTAAGGGTAACAACTAATTTGATGTTCATTGAGTTCGTAGCATCTTTAACAGCTGAAGCCATAACTTCTGTCTTAGAGTTACGTTCGAAAGTATCTGAGTTCAAACGTCCGTACTCGTTAAGAAGAGTTTGTGCATTCTTGTCAATTGTAGCCATTGTTGTTACTGACTCAAGTGGGTATTTACCGTTTGCAGACTCACCTGAAAGCATTGTAGCGTCAGTTCCGTCGATAACAGCGTTAAATACGTCTGATACTTCTGAACGAGTTGCACGTGGTTTTTCAGTCATTGTTTCAAGCATGTTTGTTGCTGTGATAACAACTTTACCAGCTGCATTGACTTTAGTAATGATCATTTTTTGGTAAACCGGAACCATTTCGAATGGTACTTCGATACCCATATCACCACGGGCAATCATGATACCGTCAGCAGCTTCGATGATTTCATCCAAGTTGTCGATACCTTGTTGGTTTTCGATTTTCGCGAACAATTGAACATGGCCGTTTCCGGTTTCTTCACAGATTGCACGAACTTCGTTAACGTCTTTAGCAGTACGTACAAATGAAATCGCGATGAAGTTGATACCTTGTTCAAGACCGAAGCGGATATCATCGTTATCGCGCTCAGCAAGAGCTGGGAAAGGAATTTTAGTGTTAGGAATGTTTACACCTTTTTGTTTAGCGATAACACCGTCATTTTCAACTTCAACTACAAATTCACGGCTTGCATCGTCTTTTTCTACAACGCGAAGACCAAGTTTACCATCGTCAACCAATACTTGGCGACCTACTTCAACATCATCGTAGATATCAAGTCCACCAGCAACGTTCAAAGCAATCACATCGCGAGTTGATTTGATTCCTTGTTTTGTCGCAACGCGGATTTTTTCACCAGTTTTGTAAGAGTACTCTTTTGCATCACCTTCGAACAATTCAGTACGGATTTCAGGTCCTTTAGTATCAAGAAGGAAACCAACTTTTTTACCTGCAATTTTTTCAGCAAGTTTAACAGTTGCCATACGCTCACCTTGTTCTTGGTGGTCACCGTGTGAGAAGTTGAAACGGAAAGTGTTTGCTCCAGCTTCAATCAGCTGAGCAATATTTTTAGCTGAAGCTTCAACGTCAAGTTTTTCACCCCAGTATCCGTCTTCACCGAATTTTTTACCTCCACGGATTTCAACCGCAGGACCTAAAGTTGCAACGATTTTTACACGTTTGTTCATGATTTTTGTGACTCCTTTATATAATTCGACCTTTTATGGTCATGTTACCAAATTAATGAAAGTTGATTAGGACAAGCTCTTGTTCAACGCAGAAAGTTCAAGATCAGCTTTATGAGGGTTGTTAACAACAATCTTACCATCAGCTGTTAGGCTAAACAAAGCTCCTTCTTCTGCTGTGCCAAGAATTGGATTCTCAACCATTTTTTCGTTTCGGATACCAACAGCAACACCACCGATTCCCTCTTTAAGGAGTTTAACAGCGTGTGCACCCATGCGTGATGCCAATACACGGTCACGAGCGGTTGGTGAACCACCACGTTGGATGTGACCAAGTTCTGTTACACGAAGGTCGCTTGTGTCTCCAGCTTCTTTTAGTTTTTGACCAAATTCAGCTGCCGACATAACACCTTCTGCCAAAACGATAATGTTGTGTTTTTTACCGTGCTCATAACCAGCTTTGATGCTTGCTACGATTTCTTCCATCTTGAAACCTTCTTCAGGGATGATGATTTCGTCAGCACCAGTTGCGATACCTGCCCAAAGAGCGATATCACCAGCATTACGTCCCATTACTTCAACAACGAAAGTTCGACGATGACTTGATGATGTATCACGAATTTTATCAATCGCATCCATTGCAGTAGTAACTGCAGTATCAAATCCAATTGTGAAATCAGTTCCTACGATATCATTATCAATAGTTCCTGGAAGTCCAATAGCTGGGAACCCATGTTCAGTCAAGCGCATAGCTCCATGATAAGAACCATCTCCACCGATAACTACGACTCCTTCGATACCGTGTTTTTTCAACTGCTCAATCCCTTTAAGTTGGCCCTCAAGTTGTGCAAACTCAGGATAACGAGCAGAGTGAAGGAAAGTACCACCACGTGAAATGATGTCTCCTACTGAAGCAGCATCAAGTGGATAAATTTCACCGGCAACCATACCTGCGTATCCATCATAGATACCAAAAACTTCCATTCCTTCTGAGATTGCTTGGCGAACTACCGCACGGATGGCAGCATTCATACCAGGGGCGTCTCCACCACTGGTCAAAACAGCAATACGTTTCATTTGGTTTATGCTCCTTTTTCTTTTAACATTCTTACTGATTATACCACATTTAAATCGAAAATTCTTCTATTTTCCGTATTTTTAGCGATAAATCGTTTTCATAGCAATTCCCTCTAATTTTTCCTGTAGAGTAGAATCTTTTCTTACAAAATGGCGGGAGGAAACAATTGTTTTTTCTTCCTCTACATACCTGATAATAACAGGAATTGATCCTTTATATTGTTCCAAGATAGTTGAAATTTCTTTATCGTAGTCGTGATTTTTAACTTGAATCCAGAATCGCTCAGCCACTGCTTCTTTCAAATCTTGTGCAATCATTTGCAGACGACCATCTCGAGATTGAACCTTCCCATTGATATAGTAAAATTTCCCTTCGGATAGGATAGAGGCGAATTTTCGATACTGATCCGAAAATACAGTCACATCCATCCGAGACTTACTATCATGAACCTGTAGAAAGGCCATGCTTTCGCCCTTCTTGGTTCGAATGACTTTTAGCTTTTGCACTTCAACTAGAAGTGTTGCTTGACTCCCCTCAGTAAGAGTAGCAATGGGTGTCGTTGGATAAAGGGCTTGTTTGGCAAGCGTTTGGATAGGATGAGCACTGATACCAACCCCAATCAGTTCCTGCTCCTTGTAAAATTTCTCTGCTTCTGAGAAATCATCAGCCTCCGTCCAACTATAGCTTGCATCTGCAAATAGTCCTCCCAACTCCTCAACAAAGACAAATAGGTTTGGTAGGTTCACTAGGATTTTCTGGCGGTTCTTGTCAAAGTCATCAAAGAGCCCAAGTTCAACCAAAGGAGATAAAAGCGATAGTTTCTTGTAATTCTTTGGAAGACGTGTGACAAAATCTTCAATGCTTGAGAAGGGACGGTTTTCAATAATCCAATAAGAAAAATCTCTTGGCATACCCTTAATGGCTTTCAAACCAAGATAGATTGTCTTCTGGGTAATCTTATCATGATAGGGAATGCTGTTGATTGCTAAAGACGCTACTTCAAATCCCATCTGCAGAGCATCTACTATGTAATCACTGCTGGAGTAATTCAACATGACTTGGAAGAAAATAGCAGGATAATGCGTCTTGAAATAAGCAAGCTGAAATGCCAGGGCTGAGTAGGCATAGGCGTGGGATCTATTAAATCCATAGCCTGCAAACTTTTCCATCACTGCAAAAACTTGATTGGCTTTTTCTTCTGAATGCCCGAGTTTAACTGCACCAGCGATAAAATCTTCCTTCATCAAATGCATCTCTTTAGCATTTTTCTTACCCATGGCTCGTCTGAGAATGTCAGCTTTTCCAAGACTAAAGCCTCCAAAGCGCTGAGCTACCTGCATGACTTGCTCTTGATAGAGCATGATACCGTAGGTTGATGAGAGGATGTCCTCCAAGGCAGGATCCAGCACCGTCACCTTTTCTTTGCCATGCTTACGAGCCACAAAATTATCGATATAATCACTAGCACCAGGTCTGTTGAGGGATGTCGTTGCTACCACTTCTTCAAAGACTTGCGGCTGAACTCGTTTCAAGAGTCGAATGGCTCCTGGTTGTTCAAATTGGAAAATACCTTTCGTATTTCCAGTAGCAAAGAGAGCTAAGGTTTCTTTGTCTTCCAGATCAATCTCTTCGATTTTTAGATGAACGCCCTCTGATTCCGCAAGTAATTCCTGCATTTTCTGTACGAAAGTCAAGTTACGCAGACCTAGGAAATCCATTTTTAGAAGGCCATTTGCTTCAACTGCATGTGCATCATATTGAGTGATTAGCATGTCCTCACCGTATTTTAGAGGAATATAGTCTGTCAGATCTTGGTCACTCATAACGACTCCTGCCGCATGGATAGAGGTCTGACGAGGATAACCTTCAATCTTTCGAGCAATCTCAAAAGCTTTTTGGTATTCAATCTTGCTATTGATGACCTGCCTAAATTGCAAATTCTTCTCATAAGCTGTCGTTAGCGTATCTCGGAAACTGATTTTTTTCGTAATATTTGTTAATTCATACTCAGGGACACCATAACGTTTGAAAACATCCCGAATTGCTTGTTTGGCTCCAAAGGTCGAATAAGTGACAATCTGCGCCACGTGTTGACTTCCATACCGATCACGAACATAACGAATGAACTCTGGTCTATAAAGGTCTGGAATGTCAATATCAATATCAGGCATGGTGTAACGCTCACGATTTAAAAAGCGCTCGAAAATCAAGTTCTTCTCGACTGGATCAATCCCTGTGATGTCAAGTGAGTAGGCTACCAAGCTACCTACAGCTGAGCCTCGTCCCATTCCCATATAGTAGCCTTGAGAACGTCCAAAACGCAACAAATCCCAAACCACAAGGAAATAGTCGTCAAATCCCATATCATGAATCACAGCTAATTCTTCATTCAGTCGTTCACGATAGATAGCTGAGGTTAGCCCCTTGCTTATCAACCCTTGCTCAGCCCTCTCTCTAAGTTCTTCTACCGCTGGTCTTTCCGGGTTAAAGCGAGGGAGTTTTAAACTTGGATCAATTTGGTAGCTAACATTCTCTATCACACCTTGGAGATTGGTAAGTGCCTGAGGGAAGCGATTTTTAAATCGAGCTTCTAAGTCTGAGGCTGGTAGAAAGATTCCTTGTTGTGAATGCACATCCACTTCTCTCAGACTGACATTATCCTTGATTGCTGACAAGATTTGCAAAACCTGTATGTCTTCTTTCTCAAAAGAGTTGACCTGATACAGTGGAAGAATGGGTTTGGTAAAGACCTCTTGAGGAGTATCTGGACTGACGCCGATAAAATATTCAAGTCCCAAATCCAGCTGTTCGATTCCATCAAAATAGGGAACAATAATGGCAACATCTTCGAGGTGGGAGGTGAAATCAGACCAGTTATTTCGTCCAGTCATTTTTAAAGTTGATAACTTCATCAACTCTTGGTAACCTTTAGTAGATAGAGCTAGAAAACGGAAAGAGGTCGCCTTCTCGTCTATAATCAAGGTCGTTTCAAGACCAATTAAAGGTTGGATTCCATATTTCCGAGTCACTTCTAAAAAGTGATAGGCTCCATAGAGATTATCCACATCCATGATAGCAAGGTGAGAATAGCCATACTCTTTAGCTGTTTGTACGTATTTTTCAATCGAAACCACACTTTCCATAAAACTGTAAACAGTCTTGGTGTCGAGCTGCGCAATCATTCCATCTCCTCCTTGCTTTCGTTTTATTACTATTATACCATTTTAAAAACTAGAATGAAAAGGTAGAAGACCATTCCTTTATCTCTCACCTATAAAACTAAACTGTTTTCATAATCTGAATGCTATCGTGCTGAAATCTCCACGTTTTAAGATGGTTTGAGTCATGTTTCTGCTTCTTTTTAAATTGACTTCATCATGGGTCAACAATATCTTTTTTACCTTATTTTTGATATACTAAATTTAGAATATTTCTAAAGGAGAGCGCCATGCGTTTTAATCAATTCAGCTACTTGCCTGTTTCTCATTCGCAAATTTTACGCGAGTTATCTCAGCTTGGTTTGAAGCTGGTACCAGAACAAGCATCAAAAAAACAACTTGAACAATTTGTCCGCTGGAGTTTTTTCACTTATTCTAACACGGATTATGCCCTATCCACTTTAGCTGCAGATAGAGAAACGGATCTACTGAGCTTCTTTCAGTCTGATAAAGAGTTGACTGCTGATATTTTCTATACCGTAGTTTTTCAACTTTTGGGCTTCAACTTTCTTATTGACTTTGGGGATGCTGAACAATTCCGTAAAGAAACTGGATTTCCTATTATTTACGGAGATTTGATTGAAAATATCTATCATTTGCTCAACACTCGAACCAAAAAGGGAAATACACTCATAGATCAGCTTGTTAGTGATGGGCTAATTGCAGAAGATAATCACTACCACTACTTTAACGGCAAGAGCTTGGCAACCTTCTCTAGTCACGATGTTATTCGTGAAGTTGTTTATGTAGAGAGTCGTGTGGATACTGATAAAGACGGTCTCCCTGACTTAGTCAAGGTTAGTGTTATTCGTCCTCGCTATGAAGGAAAAATTCCTGCGGTTATGACTGCAAGCCCTTATCACCAAGGGACTAACGACAAAGCCAGCGACAAGGCTCTCTACAAAATGGAAGGAGAGATTGAGGTCAAACCGCCCCACACCATTGAACTTGAGAAGCCTAAGCTAAATTTAGTCGAGCCTCTTGGTCAAGCCGAACTCGTCTCTGAGGCTGAGGAAAAGCTAACTCACATCAATAGCTCTTACACTCTCAACGATTACTTCCTCCCACGAGGATTTGCCAATCTCTATGTATCAGGTGTTGGAACCAAGGATTCCCAAGGTCTCATGACCAATGGGGACTACCAGCAGATTGAAGCATATAAAAATGTGATTGACTGGCTTAATGGCCGTTGCCGTGCTTTCACGGATCACACACGCAAACGTCAAGTCAAGGCCGACTGGTCAAACGGAAAAGTCGCAACAACAGGTATTTCCTATCTAGGCACCATGTCCAATGGTCTTGCGACAACTGGTGTGGATGGCTTAGAAGTAATCATCGCAGAAGCAGGTATTTCCTCTTGGTATAACTACTATCGTGAAAATGGTCTGGTAACCAGCCCTGGTGGTTATCCAGGTGAGGATTTTGACTCACTTGCTGAATTGACCTACTCCCGCAATCTCTTAGCCGGTGACTATATCCGTGCTAATGAAGCCCACCAAGCAGACTTAGAGAAGGTAAAAGAACAATTAGATCGCAAGACTGGTGACTACAATCAATTTTGGCATGACCGCAACTATCTACTCAATGCTCACAAGGTTAAAGCTGAGGTAGTCTTTACGCATGGTTCCCAGGATTGGAACGTCAAACCACTTCATGTATATCAGATGTTTCATGCTCTTCCTGACAATATTCGAAAGCACCTCTTTTTCCATCATGGTGCTCATGTTTATATGAATAACTGGCAGTCGATTGACTTCCGCGAGTCCATGAATGCCTTGTTAAGTAAGAAATTGTTAGGACTTGACTCAGGCTATCAACTTCCTACTGTTATCTGGCAGGACAATACAGCACCGCAAACATGGCAGAGTCTTGATGGTTTTGGCAAACAAGATGAATTGCATACTTTCTCACTTGGAACTGAAGAAAAAGTGATTCAAAACCAGTATAGTCAAAAAGATTTTGAGCGTTATGACAAGACTTACCAAACCTTTAACACAGAACTTTACCAAGGAAAAGCCAATCAGATCACCATTGACCTTCCAGTAAACCAAGACATTCATTTAAATGGCCGAGTGGAGCTGAAACTTCGGGTCAAATCAAGTACAAACAAGGGTCTACTTTCTGCCCAACTGCTAGAACTTGGACAAAAGAAGTACCTACAGCCTTATCCAGCTGTTTTAAGTGCTAGAACCATTGACAACGGTCGCTACCACATACTTGAAAATCTCTGTGAACTGCCATTCAATCCAAGCGCCCAACGTGTCATCACCAAAGGCTACCTTAATTTGCAAAATCGAAGTGAGCTCTTAAGGATTGAAGCAATTCAACCCAATGAATGGATGGATTTCAAGCTAGAGCTTCAACCAACTATCTACAAACTTCAAAAAGGTGACACTCTCCGCTTGGTCCTCTATACAACAGACTTTGAGATTACAATTCGAGATAATACAGACTATCACTTGACTGTTGATTTAGCACAGTCCACTATCATCATCCCCTCATAAAAGGAGGCAGCTTTATATGAATAAATCTGAACATAGACACCAACTCATCCGTGCACTTGTAGCTAAAAATAAGATTCATACACAGGCAGAGTTGCAAGCTTTACTAGCTGAAAATGATATTCAAGTCACACAGGCCACTCTCTCACGCGATATCAAAACCATGAATCTATCAAAGGTTCGCGAAGCAGATCATTCTTACTACGTTTTAAATACTGGTTCCATCTCCAAATGGGAAAAACGCCTAGAAAACTATATGGAAGATGGCTTGGTCATGCTACGCCCTGTTCAGCATCAGGTTGTCCTCAAGACCTTGCCAGGCCTTGCCCAATCGTTTGGAGCTGTTCTTGATGCACTTGATTTTAAACAAATCATTGCCACCGTATGTGGTGATGATGTCTGCCTTCTTATCTGTGAAAATGCTGAAGAAGCACAGACTTGCTTTGAAATTCTTAAAAAATTTGCGCCACCTTTTTTCTTCAATGACTAAAAAATCCCCCGTGATGAATCCAATCACGGGGTTCTGTTTTATAACGGTATAATTTCTACAATATGCAAAACCAATGTAAGGGTTATAAACCCTCTGTTACCATAGGGAAAAATCCCATATAATCTATAATGAACATGATCTCATGTTAGAAATGGCTTCAACTTTAAGAAATTGATTTTCATCACCTTAAGATAAAAGGGGGATCAAAATATATTCTCTCAATATTATGCTTTCAGGCTTTATGCAAGTTATTCTACTTCTTGATTCTTTTCTTCATCTTTAACTGGAGCTGGTTCATAGGCCCGGATAATTTGAGCGACAACTGGATGACGAACCACATCCTTGGCTGAAAAATGAACAAAGTCAATTTGGTGAATGTTCTTGAGTTTTTCTTGGGCATCAATCAAACCGGACTTGACGTTACGCGGTAGGTCAATCTGACTAATATCTCCATTGACAATCATCTTAGAATTAAAACCTAAACGCGTCAAGAACATCTTCATCTGCATGATGGTCGTATTTTGCGCCTCATCGAGAATAACAAAAGCATCATCCAAGGTCCGTCCACGCATGTAGGCAAGGGGCGCAATCTCAATGATTTCACGCTCCATGAGACGAGTCGTTTGGTCTTTGCCGAGAATCTGATACAAGGCATCGTAAACAGGTCGAAGGTAAGGATCCACCTTTTCCTTGAGATCACCCGGAAGAAAACCTAAACTCTCTCCTGCCTCAACTGCTGGACGAGTTAGGATAATCCGCTTAACCTGCCCACGTTTAAGAGCAGTCACGGCCAAGGTCACTGCAAGAAAGGTCTTCCCTGTCCCTGCTGGCCCAATTCCAAAGGTCACATCATGCTGTTTGACACTGTCCACATAAAGCTTTTGACCCAAGGTTTTGACACGGATTGGTTTCCCAGTATTGTCCTTGATGATTTCTTCTTCGTAAAGGGCGACAAACTTATCGATTTCATCGTTTTTGACCATGCTAATCGCAGTCACCACATCTGGTGTCCCAACCGTCATTCCTCGATTCACCAAAACCATCAATGCTTGGATAACCTGACGTGCTTCCTCACAGGCAGTCTCTTCTCCCAAAACCTGAACAATCTCCGTACGGGCATGAATCACCACATCGAGCTCTTCTTCCATCAAACGAAGATGGCGTTCATTGGAACCAAAAAGATGAAACAGGTCATCTGGATGACTCAGTTGAATGTCTATTGAATGTTCCTTCAAATAAAGAACCTCTCTAATCCGTTTATTTCTTTTTATTATAACAAAGAGAACAATAAAATACTAGCCTCATCTCATTGTCTCTAGTGTTCTAAGTATTCTTGCCAAATAGAGTCAAAATCCCCTAGGTTGAAAGAGAAACTGGCATGTTCCTCCAAAAAGCGACTCACCTCATCAAAATCATCCGTGTGTTTTGGAAAGGCTGACTCTTCAAAAGCGAGATCTGCCAAGATAGCTTTAGGACTGTTACTTTTAGGATTGCGCTCGGTCATGAGCCAAGTGTAAAATGATTTTCTCAATTCTTTCTCCTATCAAGAGTTTTTTGATGACACTTTTCTAATTCTTGAAAATTACTGGACTTAGCCTCTGAAACGTAGTGGTTTATAAAATCCGTTTTCGCATCAGTATAGGCGTCTCGATTGTGTTCAAATTTTTTCCACAAATCCAGTTTTAATTCCTGATACGCTTGGGCGATGTCTGGATGCTGACAGAGATAATCTCTAAAATAGATCTCGTCATGATCTCCCATCAGTCGCAAATGTAGATGAAAAACTTTTTCGGCAAAGCCCTGCTCTGTGTAGCCTTTATTTAGCGAAATCCTGTTAGGACT
This sequence comes from Streptococcus oralis, assembly GCF_004127215.1. Classification (GTDB taxonomy): domain Bacteria; phylum Bacillota; class Bacilli; order Lactobacillales; family Streptococcaceae; genus Streptococcus; species Streptococcus oralis_BD. The sequence goes on from NZ_QEWJ01000001.1 coordinate 200,918, forward strand.
CTCCGACATCACTAGCCAACCATTCTTCACCAATAGATCCCTGACCTTTGCTAAATCCTCTATTTTGCCTACTTCTAATAGAATATCAACGATGTTCTTGGCCCAAATATTAGGGATAGCAGTGCTACCGATATGTTCTATTCTTTTAATGACATTTTCACCCAATATTTTTTTCAGATTTGCTTTTTCCGATTCATACCAGTCTTTCCACTCTGATTTATGCTCTACCAGAAAAATAGGAAAAAGTTGCCAGAGTTCCTCTAAACTCATTTCTTCAAGTTTCTTTATCATACTTAAAAAGCCTAAATCAACTCTGTCCCAAACTGGTCTTGTTTGATTTTACCAGCCTTCATCAAGCCACCGAGTGCTTTCTTGAACTGACCTTTAGAAATGCCAAAGGTTGTCTTGATGTCCTCTGGAGATGACTTATCATTCAAAGTCATGAAACCGCCATTGCTTTCCAAGTAAGTCAAAATCATCTGGGCATCATTTTCCAACATTTCAAATGAACGCGGCTTGAGGGAGAGGTTCAGAGTGCGGTCAACCTCACGGAAACCAATGACACGCGCATCTAACACTTGTCCCAAACGTGGCTCTGCGTAGCGCTCACTAGGATGGATAAAACCAAGCATGTTATTCTCTGGTAGATAGACAAAGGTTCCTGACAATTTGAGACGATAAACAATGGCTGACCAGTTTTGGTTCTGCATGTTGTTGTAGGCAGGACGAGCCAGACGTTGGAAGTCTTCTTGATAAGCCAATAGTCCCCAGATACGATCTTTCTTGTCCACCTCAAGACGGATGTAGAGTTGGTCACCCTTCTTAGGCCAGAGTTCCTTAAGTTCAGGGAGAATATCGAGTGACACAACGATTTCCTTGTCAGGTAGACCTGTATCCACAAAGACACCCAAGTCTTTACGAACTTCTGTTACGGTTCCCCAACCAAATTGGTCCTGAGTCGCAGTCACTTCTAGAGTGGTCAAGCGGAGTTTTTGCTTCATATCCGTGTAGGCAAAACCTTTGACCGTATCCCCTACTGTATGTTGACCTTCTTCCTTGGCAAGTGCATAGGTTTGACCATCCTTTTGCACAAAGTAAAAACGGTCATTTTCATCGATGATGAGTCCAACGATAAAACTTGCAAGATTTGTATTCATATTTCCTTCTTTCGAATAAAACTCAGCCAGCAATGCCAACTGAGTTTTTCTGTTTATTTTTAGACTTCCAAGAGTTCTTTTTCTTTGTTGGCAGTCATGTCGTCGATGTGTTTGACAGCATCGTCTGTTACTTTTTGAATATCTTTTTCAAGAGTCTTCAATTCGTCTTCAGTGATTTCTTTTGCTTTTTCTTGTTTCTTTGCTTCATCCATAGCGTCACGACGGATGTTACGAACAGCTACTTTGGCATTTTCACCGACCTTCTTCACTTCTTTAGCAAGGTCACGACGTGTTTCCTCAGTAAGAGCTGGGATAACCAAGCGGATCACAGAGCCGTCATTAGCTGGTGTAATACCAAGATCAGAAGCGTTCAAGGCACGTTCGATGTCTTTCAATGAAGACTTGTCAAATGGTGTTACCAACAAGACACGCGCTTCTGGAATAGTAATTGAAGCAATTTGGTTAAGAGGAGTTTCGACTCCATAGTATTCTACATAGACACGGTCCAGCAAGCTTGCATTGGCACGACCGGCACGGATACCACCAAATTCACGAGCAAGTGAGTGGTGAGACTGAGTCATTCTCTCTTTAGCTTTTTCAATAATTGCGTTAGCCATAATCTTTCTTATTCCTTTTCTTCGATATTATTTGAAACTGTTGTTCCGATATTTTCACCAAATACGACACGTTTGATGTTGCCTGGTTGGTTCATGTTGAAGACAACCAAGTCAATGTCGTTATCCATTGAGAGGGTTGAAGCGGTTGAGTCCATGATACGAAGACCTTTATTGATAACATCACGGTGAGTCAATTCTTCAAACTTAACGGCTGTCTTGTCTTTCTTAGGATCGGCATTGTAAACACCGTCGACACCATTTTTAGCCATAAGGATGGCATCTGCTTCGATTTCAGCTGCACGAAGTGCCGCTGTTGTATCGGTTGAGAAGTAAGGTGAACCAATTCCGGCACCAAAGATAACGATACGGCCTTTTTCAAGATGACGAAGGGCACGTCCACGTACGTAAGGTTCAGCCACTTGTTGCATAGAAATAGCTGTCTGCACACGCGTATCTACACCAACTTGCTGCAATGAATCTGCCATTACAAGAGCATTCATAACGGTCCCAAGCATTCCAGTGTAATCTGCCTGAACGCGGTCCATACCTGCCTCAGCAGCAGGTTCACCACGCCAGAGATTTCCTCCACCAATTACAAGGGCAATTTCGATCCCTAGACTATGAACTTCTTGAATCTCTTTTGCAATTTTTTGAACTGTTGGGATATCAATTCCTACGCCACGTTCGCCTGCAAGGGCTTCACCTGATAACTTGATTAAAATACGTTTATACTTGGGGTTCGCCATTTTTACTCTCCTTTTTTCATCCTACCTATTTTATCACAATTTCTAAGATTTTTATAGTATCATGAGCAATTCTTTCAAAAAAATTAGACAGTTAAAAATTCCTCTAAGTCAGCAAGAGCACGCTCTGCAATTTTTTCATAACGATCCTTCTTATCACGGATACGCTCACCTTCCAACTCCTTGATAATCCCGAAATTGACATTCATCGGTTGGAAATGCTTGCTGTCCGCATGGGTGATGTAATGAGCCAGACTGCCAATCGCTGTTGTCTCTGGGAAAATAGCTGCGCTTTCTCCCTTGAAAAGACGAGCCGCGTTAATACCTGCAACTAAGCCTGAAGCTGCTGACTCGACATAGCCTTCCACACCCGTCATCTGACCAGCAAAGAAGAGATTGGACTGTTTCTTAGAACGATAGGTCTGCTCAAGAAGATTTGGTGAATCCATGTAAGAATTGCGGTGCATAACCCCATAACGGACGAACTCAGCATTTTCAAGACCTGGAATCATTTGGAAGACACGCTTTTGTTCTCCCCATTTGAGGTGGGTCTGGAAACCGACGATATTGTAGAGGCTACCAGCCGCATTATCCTGACGGAGCTGGACAACCGCATAAGGTGTTTTAAATTCACCATCACGCGGGCCTGTGTAGTCATCTGGATACTCCAGACCAACTGGCTTCATAGGACCATAAAGCATAGTTTTAATACCACGCTTGGCCATGACTTCGATCGGCATACAACCTTCAAAGTACTTTTCTTTTTCAAAAGAATTGAGAGGAGCTTCTTCCGCATGAACCAAGGCTTCATGGAAATCCATAAACTCTTGTTTGGTCATAGGAGCGTTGAGATAGGCCGCTTCTCCCTTATCATAACGGGACTTGAGATAAACCTTACTCATATCAATGGTGTTGACATCGATGATAGGTGCCGCCGCATCGTAGAAATAGAAGCCATCGCCGCCATTAAGGGCATGAATCTTTTCAGCTAGGGCGTCGCTGGTCAAAGGACCAGTAGCGACAACCGTAATAACATCTGTCGGTAATTCTGTAATTTCATCACGCACCACCTCAATCAAGGGATGGTTGGCTACTTTCTCGGTCACCATTTGAGAGAAACCGTCACGATCCACTGCAAGAGCTCCTCCTGCAGGAACACGAGTAGCCTCAGCAGATTCCAAGATGACCGAACCCAAGCGACGCATTTCTTCCTTGAGAAGCCCAACAGCATTGGTTAGAGCATCTCCACGAAGAGAATTGGAACAAACCAACTCTGCAAAATTGTCTGTTTTGTGCTGGGGTGTTGACTTGACACCACGCATTTCATAGAGTTTAACTGGAATACCACGTTCTGCAATTTGGTAGGCAGCTTCAGACCCCGCTAAACCTGCACCGATAACATTGATATAAGATTGAGACATAAGACTTTTTTACCATTATGAGAGTAAAATCCGAAGAGAACAATTCGCTCCTCCTTTTCTTAGCTATTAGTAACAGCCTCCCATAAGCTTTCTATAGATAATCACTCTTACTAGTATAACAAAAAAAGGGAAGAAGGCAAACTTCCCTGTTTAGTCATTTTCTTGATTTTTTTCCCATTCGTGGTAGGCTGCGTAGAGCTGACTTTTATTCCACTGGTAGAGTTTCGCAACTTCCTTAATAGCTTGATTTTTCTTCATGCCTTGCTGGATACGAGCTTGAATTTCTAAGAACAAGTCCTCCTCGTCTTTTTCCTCCACATCCTGACTAGCACCTTCAACGATGAGAAGGCACTCGCCTTTGAGTGAAGTTTCAGCCATGCTTTCCAGCAATTCAGAGATCTTTCCTCTTTGGTATTCTTCATAGATTTTGGATAATTCTCTAACCAAGACTACTGAGCGGTCACCGTAGACTTCTAGCATATTTTCTAATGTATCTGCCACACGATGGGGTGATTCGTAGAAAATCTGAGTTTCTGGATACTCTTTTTTTGAGTCGAAAAATTGCTTTTGCTGGCCTGATTTTCTCGGTAAAAAACCATAAAAGATATGTGGTTGTGGCGCTAAACCACTAGCAATCAAGGCTGAAATCCCAGCAGAGGCACCTGGAACCGTGACAACAGCAATCTCTTCCTCGATGGCTGCCTTGACTAAATCGTGACCAGGATCCGATATGCTAGGCAGCCCCGCATCCGAAACCTGAGCAATACTCTGCCCCGCTTTCAGAAAACCAATCAAATCAGGAATTTTTTCCTTGGCATTGTGCTCATGAAAACTGATCTGCTTGGTTTGAATATCAAAATGCTTGAGCAAAAGACCAGTATTGCGCGTGTCCTCAGCAGCAATCCAGTCCACCTCTTTCAATGTCTGGATGGCACGAAAGGTCATATCGTCTAGATTGCCAATCGGCGTTGCTACTAGGTAAAGTTTGCCATAGGGAGACTGCCCCTTAAAACTTTTTTGAATTTGCATGCCTACTCCCTATACAACAACTCGTCACAGAACATACATTCCTCGTCCTGCTCTCGACGCTGTCCATAAAAATCATTACATACATGAAACCCGTCCTTATAAATCCTACGGACGCTTTCACGAACATGCTTGGCCTTGACGGGAGCATCTGCTTCCACCTCACCTAAGCGTTCTCGTAACTTACTATTTTCCAAGCGAAGAGCTGTATTTTCCTCTACCAGGCTCTTGAGATTTTTCTTGATGGCTTCCACATCGGCCAAGGTCACCAATAACTGTTGGGAAAAATCGTCCAGCGCATCAAATAATTCTTTCTTATCCATAAACCAGCCCTTTCCTTTCTTTATTCTTCATTGAGTTTATATTTCTTTCAAGACCAGATATTCCATGGCATTTTGAAAGCTAACATTGGCTTGCCACATTTTTCTAGCTTCTAGCAAATCTTGTAAAATCTGACGAATCCTTGCTTGCAAGAAATCCTGTCCACAGAGAACTTCGAGGATGCGCAAAACCTGATCTTGTTTTTCCTTGTCATCTGCCAAACTCGCTAATTTAGCTACTTGGAGATAACTTTCTTTTTTCTTGGCTACTAACCAGGTCAGTAAGCGCTCGCTTTCATCAACTATAGTCCAAAAGCTTGCCTGATTTACCAACTTTTCAGCTTCAGCTTGTGATTGACTAAACTGAGCTAAGAGAATCGCTTTTTTCTTGACCAGACCGGCTTGTTCTAATTGATGGATGAGCTTTTCTTCTTGCTTTTTAAAGTGAAAAATCTGGGTCCGACTACGAATGGTCGGTAAAATCTTTTCCTCATCACTGGTTAAGAAAAAAATGTAAACTTCACTCTGGGGTTCTTCAATGACCTTAAGCAGAGAGTTGGCTGCGTTGGGATGCATTTTCTCCGCCTGCTCGATGATAAAGACCTGTTGCTGGCTTTCAATCCCTGCTTGGGAAAACTGCCCCACCAATTCTCGAATCCGTTCTGTCTTGATGACCTGATTGACTGGCTTAATCAAGGTGACATCGGGAAATTCTTCCTGTTCAATCAGCTTGCAATTTCGGCATTTCTCACACGGTAAAACACCTACCTTATCCCTACAAAAGAGGCTCTTAGCTAAAAATTGCGCCATTTCCAAACTTCCAAAGAAACCTGAAAAAAGGTAGGCGTGATTGAGCTGCCCTTGTTCTAGGATACGGACAAAACGGTCAAACTGCTCTGGTTGCCAAGCCTTTAGTTGATCTTGTTTCATTTTGCCAATCCCATTCTCTCAAACAAGATAGCCTTGGTAGTTTCCACAACCTCCTCCAAAGGGAGACTGGCATCAATCTTGGCAATACGATTTCCTTCTTTTTCCAGAAGAGAAAGGTAGCCTTGACGGACTTTTTTATGCAAGTCCAAACCTTCCAAGTCCAAACGATTGACCTCACGATTGCTATTAGCAGCAATGCGAGCCATTCCTTCTTCCACCTCGATGTCAAAATAGAGTGTCAAATCGGGTTTGAGACCATCTGTTGCAAAGTGATTGAGCCAATCAATGGCTTCAATATCCAAGCCACGACCAAATCCCTGATAAGCAACGGAACTATCGATAAAGCGGTCCATAATGACCAACTTACCAGCTTGAAGAGCAGGCAGAACTTTTTCCACCAAGTGCTGTCTGCGACTAGCGATATAGAGAAGGAGCTCTGTTTTAGGATCCATCTGAGTATGACTTGGATCCAAAATCACTTGACGAATCTTCTCCCCAATCAAGACTCCGCCTGGCTCACGAGTTGTCAGCACCTCTACTCCTTTTTCCTCTAAAATTGGGAGTAAAGCCTCTAAAACACTGGTCTTTCCTGCTCCCTCTGGTCCCTCAAGAGAGACTAAAAATCCTTTTGACATGTCTAACTCATTTCTTTTTTTCTACCTTCTATTCTATCAAAAAAATGGGGTTTTGTGACAATCTTTTTGCGTCCTCTCTATTCAATCGACCATAAAAGAGGCTGGAATTCATCCAACCTCTCATTTACCTAGTTCTTGTGTTCGTTTATAGGCTTGATGAACTGCATCCATGACTGTGCCTCTAAAGGCATGTTCTTCCAGACTTGCTACACCAGCGATAGTCGAACCTCCTGGGCTACAAACTTGGTCTTTCAAGACTCCAGGATGTTGCTGACTTTCGAGGACCATTTGTCCAGCGCCGACTACTGTTTGGGCTGCCATTTTCAAAGCCATTTCTCGTGGCAATCCTGTCTGTACACCCGCATCTGCCATAGCCTCGATAAAGAGATAGACAAAAGCTGGTCCACAACCTGCGAGACCTGTCGCTGCATCGATTAAGCCATCTCCAAGATCAACCAAGAGACCAGCCTTGGCTAATAATTGACAAAAGAGTTCACTGTCCTCAGCACGACAGTTTGCGGACATGGCATAACTAATCACTCCTTGGCCGATAGCCACTGGAGTATTGGGCATAATGCGAATGATTCGGTGGTGACTCGGAAGAAGTCTTGCCAGTTTTTCCAAGGTCAATCCAGCCGCCATTGAAATCAAAAGAAGACTCTCTCTTTTTTCAAGGATGGTCTGATATTGAGCAAGCAGTTCAGAAAACTGAGCAGGCTTAACTCCTAGAAAAACCACATCTGCTTCTGCAAAAATTTCTTCATTGCTGGAAGCCTGACCACCGAAGTTAGCAATGAAAGCATCCACCTTGGTTTGACTACGATTGGCAAGGAGAATCTGAGCACCCGTCTTGGCCTGCAAGACAGCCTTGGCCAAGCTAGCTCCCATATTCCCCAAACCGATAAATCCAATCTTCATCTCTTACTCCCTTATCTGTCCGTCACCAGTAACCACATACTTGTAGCTAGTCAACTCTTTCAGGCCCATTGGACCACGCGCATGCAGTTTCTGAGTAGAAATCCCCATCTCACATCCAAGCCCAAATTGCCCACCATCAGTGAAACGCGTTGAGGCATTGACATAAACCGCTGAAGAGTCCACTTGATTTGTAAAGTAAGCCGCAGATTCAGCATTTTCTGTCACAATGGCATCCGAATGATGGGTACTGTGGGCTTCAATATGCGCAACCGCTTCTTCTAAACTGCTAACGACCTTAACCGCTAAGATATAGTCTAAAAACTCGGTGTCAAAGTCTTGAGCCTCAGCTGCTCGACCTGAAAGAAACTGACTTGCTTTGCTATCTAGGCGGAATTGAATCGGTTCCAGTCCAACTTCTTTTCTATCTGTAACCAGAACTTGCTCCAAACGAGGAAGGAAGCTTGCTGCCTTGTCTTCATGAACCAGCAGAACCTCCATAGCATTGCAGACAGAAGGACGACTGGTTTTAGCATTGTTGATGATGGCTAGAGCCTTGTCTTCGTCTGCATCCTTATCTACATAGACATGGACAATCCCAGTTCCTGTCTCAATAACAGGCACGATAGCATTTTCAACCACGGCATTGATCAAACCAGCCCCTCCACGAGGAATGAGAAGGTCTAGATAACCCTTAGCCTTCATCATGGCATAGCTACTTTCTCGACTGATATCTTCCACTAGTTGAATCACATCAGGATGAATGGTAGTCGTCTCCAAGCCCTTCTTCAAAGCTGAGACAATAGCATGGGCAGTTTGATAGGCATCTTTACCACTACGAAGAACGACCGCATTTCCACTCTTAAGAGCCAAGGCAGCCGCGTCAGATGTCACATTTGGACGGCTTTCATAGATAATACCGATAACACCCATAGCCACACGTTTCTTGGTAATAAGCAAGCCATTATCAAGATGACTTGTCTCTAGGACTTCACCAATGGGATCTGGTAAAGTAACCACTTCACGAATCCCTCTTGCCATCGCTTCTATACGTCCCGCATCCAAATAAAGACGGTCCAGCATGACATCTGAAATTTTCCCCTTGGCTGATACCATATCGAGGGCATTGGCCGCTAAAATCTCCTCAGTAGCTGCCAATAAATGATCAGCCATGGCTAGCAAGGCTTGGTTTTTCACTGCTTCACTGGCTGTGTTGATCGACTTTTTAACAGCCTGTACTTGTTCAAATTGTTCTTGTATCCTTACCATCGCTCACCTCTAAAATTCTGTAAAGAGTAGCTGGATTTCAGGAGTGATGGAAATCCAGTCATCACGGTGAATCAAGACTCCCTTGACTTTTTGAGAACGGAGCATATCTTCTAGGGCTGAGACACCAAATTGGACTCGTCCCTTTCCAAGAGATTGACCTGTTTCTTTATCTGCTACTGTAACAATATCATGGTAAGAGAAGTTGCCTTCCACTTCTACCACACCTGATAAAAGGAGACTTTTTCCGTTTTTTGAAAGTGCTTCTGCAGCTCCACCATCTACCCAAATCGTTCCCTGACTTTGAGCATAGAAGGCTAGCCATTGTTTCTGAGTACGAAGTCCCTTCTCTTGCGCAACAAAGAAAGAACCATCCTTGGTCTCTTCCGCTGCCTCAATCAAGGCATCTGATTTCATGGACGAGCAGATATAGACTGGCACCCCTGACTCCGTTGCGATCGTAGCTGCTTTGATTTTTGTTAGCATACCCCCAGTACCATTAGACGAACCTGCTCCACCAGCCATATCAATAATCTCACGATTGATAGTCTCGATTTTCTCAAGACGTTTGGCTCTTGGATCTGAGTTGGGATTTCCAGTATAGAGACCGTCCACATCTGTCAAGAGAACCAAAAGGTCAGCTTGAACCATAGCCGCTACCTGAGCACTTAGAGTATCATTGTCCCCAACCTTGAGTTCAGCAATAACAACACTGTCATTCTCGTTGATGATAGGAATGGCACCACGATGAAGCAATACAGACAAGGCCTGATGGGCATTCTTATAGCGACGTTTATCTACAAAATCATCCTGTGTCAGCAAGATTTGCGCAGAGACGATTTGGCGCATGAGGAGGTTGGTTGTGTATTCTTCTAGGAGCAAACCTTGTCCTACTGCAGCCGAAGCCTGCTTATCTGCAATCTTGGTCGGACGTTTTTTAAAACCCAAAGCTCCAAAGCCAGCCGCTACTGCCCCAGAAGATACCAAAATCAACTCATGCCCAGCTTCATGCAACATAGCTAATTGTTGGGTAATGGCCTTTACTTTACTCCTTGATAAACTTCCGTCTTCATTTGTCAAGGACGAAGTCCCCACCTTAAAGACGATTCGTTTGTAGTTCATATTCTCACTCCGATTCTTCATATTTATCCATTATAACATGAATGCTTTAAAATAGAAAAGACTTGAAATAAAAAAGGTTGAGACAAGGCATCTCAACTCTTTTATCTATTCTCAGTTTGACGCAATCTTTCCAGCGTTTCTTTAAAAATCTCTGGAATATCTGCTGTGAATTCCAAGGTCTCACCTGTTCTCGGATGGGTAAAACCTAGAGTTTTAGCATGGAGAAATTGTCCATGTCCTTTCAAGGTCTTGCGAGGACCATAGACCTCATCCCCAGCGACGGGATGGCCAATATAAGCCATGTGAACACGAATTTGGTGGGTACGCCCTGTCTCCAGTTGCAACTCGAGCAAACTATAATTACCAAAACGTTCCAAGACCTGAAAACGGGTCACTGCTGGCTTCCCTTTAGCAGTCACAGCCTGTTTCTTACGGTCTTTTTCACTCCGACCAATCGGCGCTTCAATCACACCACGATCATTGGGAAGATTGCCATGAACAATCGCCCAATATTTGCGGAGAGACTTTTTATCCTTGAGTTCTTGGGCAAGTGCTAAGTGGGCCTCATCATTCTTAGCAATCATGAGAAGACCTGACGTATCCTTGTCAATGCGGTGAACGATTCCTGGGCGGAGAACCCCATTGATACCTGATAAGTCCTTGATATGGTACATGAGGGCATTGACCAAGGTTCCACTGGTATGACCGGCGCTGGGATGAACCACCATACCCTGTGGCTTATTGACAACGGCTACGTCCTCATCTTGGTAGATAATTTCCAGAGGAAGGTCCTCGGCAACATACTCCAAAACCTCTGGTTCTGGCACATGATAAGTGACGACATCCCCCTCTTGGACAGTGTATTTAGCTTTCTTGACTTGGCCATTGACCAAAACTTGTCCTGCTTTGATTTGTTCATTAGCGAGACTACGTGATAATTCTGTCAGGTCCGACAGAGCCTTATCAAGACGTTGCCCACCCGTTTCAATTTTTATTTCCATTTACTTCCTCTTTAAGCATTGCAATTAATAAAACGATGACACCAACCGTCAAATAGCTATCAGCCACATTAAAAATCGCAAAGTTGATAAAGTCTAGGTGAAACATATCCACCACAAAACCTTGACTCATTCTGTCGATAAAGTTGCCTAGACCTCCCGCGATTATCAAAGTCAGTCCAAAAACCAGCCAGAGAGAATCCTCCATGTGTTTATGTAGATACCAAATAGCACCGACCATGACGACCAGTGTAATGACAGCAAATAGCCACTGCTGGTCTTGCAACATGGAAAAAGCCGCCCCACGATTTTGCAGATAGGTCAAGCTAACGAGACTGGGTATCCAAGAGCGCACCTCACCCAGTGGAATCTGCTGGACAACATAATTTTTGACCAACTGATCCAGCCCAATCAAAAGCAGTACAATCACTGCCACTATTCCTCTTTTTTTCATGATTTCCTCTTCTGATCAAAATATTCTTGCATAACCTCAACGAAGAGTGTCCCAGCTTGACTCAGCTCCACTTCTTCACGTTTGACATAAACCATGCGGTTATCTAAATTATCCTTGAGACGAATAACTGTAATGCCATTAACACTGTCACTATCTAAAAATCCAGACCCAGTCGCATAAGCATCCGTCCGCTCCAAAATACCGTTCAAGGTAGCACGGTCCGTCACATTGAACATCTGGGAGCTAGCACTGGTATCGACAAAGTTCTCTGAATAGTAAAGGTACTCGTCCTTTTCCTGAGTAAAGCGAACTGTTGGTAAATCAGCTAAATCCTCCATGACCAGTTCTTCTTTTTCCGCCAAGGGATGTCCTTCACGCAGATAGATGTGGGTATGAAAAGGAATCAGCTCAATGACTTCGAGACCTAATTTTTCAACCCGTTGCATGATGCCCTTTTGGTTTTGGTTGTTGAGGTAGATAATCCCAATCTCACTGTGACCCTGAGCTACTTCGTCTAAGATTTGAACTGTAGTAGACTCAAAAATACGGAAGCTCTTATAGTCAGGATAGCGCTCTGAAAAAGCCGTAATAGTTGGTGGTAAGAAGTCATAGTGCTGACTAGCAATAGAGAATTCATCTTTTTCTTCCTCAGGATTGGCATACTGATTTTGAAAAACATCAAATCCTTTGACCAATTCCTGCGCTTTCTCGTAAAATTCCATACCACGACGGGTCAAGAAAGTCCCTGAGCTGGTCCGACGAAAAATCTTAAAACCTAGCTCTTTTTCCAAATCACGAACAGAAATTGACAGACTCGGCTGACTAACATACATCTTTTCAGCAGCTTCACGGAAAGTACCACTATTGGCAATAGCCACAACATAGCGTAATTGTTGAATGTTCATCTTTTACCCCCAACTTCTCTATCTGTTCATTATACCATAATTCAGAAGTTTTCCACAAAGGAAAAAGAATATCCATCATAAAATTCAACTACACTCAAATCGGGTATATAGAGCTAATAAAAACATAAGATTTCATCTATAATTTCCCAGAAGTTCGACACAAGAATACATTCTTTTAGAAGTTATCTGTTATGACAATAGAGTCTAAAATCATAAATTAGGGGAATAAAGAGCCCGTTTAAAAAAGCTTTCAAAAAATGTTGTTTTACTTTCAACTCAAAGATATTTAATCATTAGCAAACCTTGAGAAGGTCAACTCCCACTGGATTCCTTACCCACTTAAAGTCAAACTAAAAGGACTTGGCCCTGTACAATACAGAACTAAATCCTTTACTTAAATTAGCTGTCTAACTTTTGAGAGTCAGTACATTGGAAATTTTTTATTTCACAGCTTCTTTCAAGGCCTCTACCTTGTCCAAACGTTCCCATGGAAGGTCAATATCTGTACGTCCCATATGTCCATAAGCCGCTGTTTGACGATAAATTGGGCGTTTGAGGTTCAGCATATGGATAATTCCTGCAGGGCGAAGGTCAAAGATTTGACGAGCCGCTTTTTCAAGTTTGCTTTCAGCTACTGTGCCCGTACCAAAGGTATCGATACGGACAGAAACAGGCTGGGCAACACCGATAGCATAAGCCAATTGAACCTCTGCCTTTTTAGCTAGACCCGCTGCAACAATATTTTTGGCAATATAACGAGCCGCATATGAGGCTGAACGGTCCACCTTAGTCGCATCCTTACCAGAGAAGGCACCACCACCGTGACGAGAGTAACCACCATAAGTATCCACGATAATCTTACGACCAGTCAAACCTGAGTCTCCTTGAGGTCCACCGATGACAAAGCGACCAGTTGGATTGATGAAGAATTTTGTTTGCTCATCCAAGTAAGAGGCTGGAATGACCTCTTTGATAACCTTGTTAATAACATCATTGTGAATTTGTTCGTTGCTGACTTCTGGATCATGCTGAGTAGAAATAACGACTGTATCCACGCGCACTGGACGGTCATTCTCATCGTATTCAACAGTCACTTGGGATTTGGCATCTGGGCGAAGATAGCTGATTTCACCAGACTTGCGAAGTTCTGCCAAACGACGAACCAGTTTGTGGCTAAGTGAGATTGGCAATGGCATGAGTTCCTCAGTCTCATCCACAGCAAATCCAAACATAAGACCTTGGTCGCCAGCTCCAATCAAGTCCAATGGGTCTTGATCTGCATTTCCACGAACTTCCAAGGCTTCGTTAACACCTTGAGCAATATCTGGAGATTGTTCCACTAAAGACGGATGGACTCCCACCGTCTCCGCAGAAAATCCATACTCGGTATTGGTATAGCCAATCTCTGCAATGGTATCACGAACTACACGGTTAATATCCACATAGGCATTTGTAGAAATTTCACCAAAAACATGGACAGAACCTGTATATACAGCTGTCTCAGTAGCAACGTGCGCCTCTGGATCCTTAGCTAAAATAGCATCCAAAATCGCATCTGAAATTTGGTCTGCAATCTTATCCGGATGCCCCTCAGATACAGATTCAGACGTGAATAATTTACGTTCTGACATAAAAATGTCCCCCCTTAAAAAATATTGTTATAGAGTTACAAAGTACTGGTAGATATTTCTATTGTCTAAGAGTTACGACGCGAAAGAAATAAAAACGATACTTTTTTATTTCTGAAGCTAGTAAGGCGCATAGGGTGACCGCATTATAGCGGCAACCGTAGAATGACGAGCGACTTTGGAGCCGTCATTCTTTGCGAGTTACAAAGTACTGATAGATATTTCTACCATCTTATCGGGACTATATAACCTTATCATTATACCACTTTTTAATTTTTTTTGCAGTATTTTCTCTAAGTCGAAAAAAGAACCTTACGGCTCTTTTTTCGTCATAAAAATTCGGCTTGTATTCTACAATACGAAATATATACCTATGCTTCTATGCATAGGTATACATACTACCTACTTTTTATTATCTGCTTTTATTTTCTCATGATATTTTTACAAACAATCTGCCAGTTTTAGGTTACTGTTCCTTTGACTTTCTATTGCTTACAGTTAAGCCGAGTCCAGCTATTAGGAGGCCAAGTCCAGCAATACCATAGTTCGCTGTATCATTACTTCCTGTATCAGGGAGTTTAGCTGATTCTTGTTTATGAGCTGTAGCTACTGGAAGAGAGGTCGTTTGAATCGGATTCTCTGTCTGAACAACTGGTAATGTTGTACGACGTTCTAAGTAAAAACGATAATTATCTTTCGTTACCTTATAATTGTGTCCTTCAGTCACAGTTTCTACAATCCATGTAGTTGCATCCTTAGTTAAAGAATCAGCTAAGTTATGATCAATATCCATTAATCGACCTTCAGATACAAAATCTTTATAGCCAATACCAATCACCTTCGAAGTTGCAACAATTCTTTCGATTTTTGCGGCTTTCAAAGACGCAAGAGTATTCGCAATCGTTGGAATTGAAGGATCCTCCTTCATTGGAGCATCTGTCAACAATACGACAAACTTTTTATTTTTAGGTGACTTAGACCAGTCGTAGGTTGAAACAATTTGTGTAAGAGCAGGTGTAGGTGTTTCAGGGAAGTCTCCACCATGTGCAATCTTAATGCCTGCTAAGGCTTTTTCAAGCTCAGCTGGGTCAGAGGTAAAATAAGATCCATTAAATTTTGTTAAAATTGTACCCTCATCTGCTTCTCCACTTTTACGTCCATATACTTCATCACTAAAGGTAGCTAATCCAAAACGTGCTGCTACTCCATCTTTAGTAAGATTTCTTGCAAACTCATTGATATTGTTACGGACAGTGTCAATAGTTCGATACATAGATGCTGAACGGTCAACAACAAAAACGATATCGGCTGATTTAGATTCTGAAATCGTCCTTGTCGCTTTCTTGATTTCGACTGTAGTTGTTTTATCAACACGTTCATATTGGGTATAAGAATTTCCATCTTCATCTTTCCCGCTCACTGTACTCTCAGTTGTTTCAGTCTTTGGAGCAGGAAGTTCTTCGCTTTTTACAGGTGCCACTTCTGTCTTTGTGACTTCGACTGTTGCAGTTTCTTCATGAATCTTTTGGTTACCCTCTTGGCGTTCTTTCACGTCAATAGGTGAAACCTTCTTAGAAACGTCTACAAGTTCTCCAGGTTTTGCATCTGATTTGTTAACGACTGGTTTTGCCTCGTCAGCTTTGATTTCTGCTACAGCAGTTTCGGCAGCAGACATACTTGCTTCGGTTTTCTTTACTGTTTCAGTTGAAGTAGACGCTGTTTTTGTTGCTTCATCTGCAGACACTTGTCCGACCTGAGCAAAAGCAAACAAAATTGCTACAGAAGCCAACCCAACTTTCATTTTACGAAATGAAAAACGTTGTTGTTTCATAAATGTTTTATCCATAGAAGTCCCCTTTTCTTTTCACGGATCAAATTATATAATCCGATTGTTTTATAGTATAATAACACAAATTTGTATAGTTTTCAATTTTTTTCTTACATTTTCGATATCATATCGAACTAAAAATAAATTTTAAGGCTATTACTATTTTATTTGTCAAATTATTTTAAAGATATAATTATTATACTTTTTGAATAATTTTTAAAAAGTTTGGCGTTTGGCTTTCCGTTCAGCACGGCCACGCGCCCGATTTTCAGCACGCTTGGTTTTGCGACGTTTTTCATCCACCGCCCATTGAATCTTCTTCTTATAGCCTGGTTTGACTTTTTTCTTTTTCTTTTTAACCAAGCCAATCATTTCAATATCAAGCTTATCCTGCTTCTTTTCACGGTTGGCACGACGATCACGATCATAGGTATCTTGAAACTCTCCGTCTTTGACCATCTTAGGAGTAAACTTGATTCCTAGTTTCTCCAACTCACGGATATCCGAGTCATCACTTGGCTGGTAAAGGGTAATAGCTGTACCAGGAAGACCATTGCGTCCAGTACGTCCCACACGGTGAACAAAGAAGGACAAGTCTTGCGGAATGGCGTCATTGATGACATGACTGACACCTTCAATATCAATTCCACGTGCTGCCAAGTCTGTTGCAACAATATACTCAAAATCAAGATTTTTCACCTGATTCATGATTCTCTTGCGCTCGCGAGGGGCAATATCTCCATGAATCTTCGCTACCTTCAAACCTTGAGCAGTCAAATAAGAATGCAATTCATCTGCACGCGTTTTGGTGTTAACAAAAATCATTGCCAAATACGGTTGCATGACTTGAGTCAACTGGTAAATTTGAGCATTCTTGTCGCGGCCCTTGGTCGAAATCAACCAGTTATCAATCGTATCTGAGATGACTGTCTTGGTCTTGATTTTTTCCATGACAGGATTTGACAAGTATTTTTTCAAGAACGGTTGTAATTTTTGTGGAATTGTCGCTGAAAAGACCATGAATTGCAAGTCTTTTGGAAGGCTCCCTGCAATCTTATCGACTGTCTCCAAGAATCCCATATCCAAGGTCATATCGGCTTCATCGACGACAAAGGTCTTGGCCTTGTGAATAGCCAAATCACCAGATTTGACCAAATCATAGATGCGACCTGGCGTTCCGATAACGATATGTGGTTGGTTGCTGGCAAGTTTTTCAATCTGACGCGCCTTATCCGTCCCACCCACATAATTAACCACACGAACTTCGACATCTGAGTGAGCTGCAATCTGACGAGCTGCTTGGTAGATTTGAGTAGCCAACTCACGACTCGGTGCAGTAATGACCGCTTGCACACTATCGCTAGTTTCATCTAATTGCTGGAAAATGGGGAGTAAAAAAGTATGAGTCTTTCCTGAACCTGTTTTTGACTCACCGACCAAGTCTCGACCTGCTAAGACAATAGGAATTAACTTATCCTGTACCTCTGTCGGAGTTGTAAATTCCATCTCCTCCAAAGCCTTTTCTATATAGTTTTTAAACTGAAATTTCGTAAATGACATATTATCCTCGCTTCTATTCATCTAACCATTATACCATATTTTGAGCATTTTCAGTAGTTCAACTAGTCTGACCTATCACAAGGCTATCAACTTCTCTAAATACCACTCTTAGACTTGAAATCACACATTTTATTTCTATCCAAAATTCAAAAAGAGAAGACCAAATTGGTCTTCTCTTTGCCTTAAAGCTAGTGACTCAGATAGATTTGTCAAACAGTCAAGCAGATGCTTAAGAATCTTTTAAAAGTCGATATACTCTAGATAAAATCAGTACTTAATCATCTTCCCGCTTGCGACCAAGAAGTAATCCTCCTAGACCTGCAAGAATAGCACTTGTCGTTGCTCCCTCAATTGAAATTAGAGAAGTGCTACCTGTATTTGGCAAAGTCGCTTGTTTAGTCTTATCTCCTGCAGGAATTGGAACAGCTGGCTTATCATTTGCAACAGGTTTTCTTTCAAGCTTCTTCTCTAACTGATCCGTTTGAACTTTAGCTGCTGAATCAGTCTCTTGAGTTGGCTTCACTTCTGGAGTCACTGGTGGAACTGGACTTGGCTGAGGTTGTGGCTGTGGACTAGGAGCTTGCTTGGCTTCAAAGCCCCACTTACCAACTAAGGTCAGATTTCCTCCCTCTTCCACTTCTTGATAACCTAGGAATGTCCATGTACCATTTGCAACAGCAACTTCTACAGGCATCGGTGCTTCTGGAACAAAAGTAATCGCTGCAGAAGAACTTGTAGTATATGTTCCACTTTGTGGAAGTAAACTCAATACTTCTGTTGGCAAGTTATTGTCTGCTGTAGCACTCTCGAAGCGGTAGGTTGCTTTATAGGTTTCAATTACCGGTGCAGGTAAAACATTAACTGGTACAAGAACTTTAGTAGAAGAACCATCTGGATAATCAACACGAACTGTACCGCTATAAGTACCTGGTTTTGTAGTATCTATTTGATCCGCAGGCGTGATATCTACTACCTTAGTGCCAGCTGGAAGGCTTGGCAAGTTCGTCACATTATCGGTCAAGTCTGGTGTTTCTCCAACCTTGATAGTTTCTTCCGTTACTTGAGGCGTATAAGTTTCAGCATTTGTCGGATTCGCCTTGAATTCCCATTTTCCTACAAACTCTACATCAGCCTTGTTGACAACGGCGCTAGCTGCATCATAGCCCTTGAAGGTCCAAGTGCCATCATTCACTGAATCTGTGTATGTGGTTTGTGATGGTTGCTGAGCGGAAACAGTATTACCATTTTCATAAGTTGCACTGTCGCTTGGAGTCAAAGCGGTGATGGCTGCTGGAAGTGCTTTATCCGTCGTTGCGCTCTCGAAGCGATAATTTGCTTGATACTTGTTGGCTCTAAACTCCCACTGACCAACAAAGGTAACATTTGTCTTATTGACCACTGCACCAGCTGGAATATACCTCTTAAATTTCCATATCCCATCGTTCGCTGAATCTACGTAAGTGGTTTGGATTGGCTGCTTAGCCGAAACTGCAACACCATTCAGATATGTTGCACTGTCGCTTGGAGTCAAACCTGTGATTTCTGCAGGAAGTTGCTTACCTGCTGTTGCGCTCTCGAAGCGGTAATTTGTTTGGTACTTATTGGCTTCAAATGACCATTTACCTACAAACTCTACATTAGCCTTGTTCACGACTGCATTATTTGCAGCGTAGCCTTTGAAGGTCCAGATACCGTCATGTACCGTGTCTGTGTAAATCGTCTTCGCTGGCTGTTTAGCTGAAACAGGGTTACCATTCTCATAAGTTACACTATCATTTGGAGACAAGGCTGTAATAGCTACTGGAAGATCTTTTCCGGCTGTCGCACTTTCGAAGCGGTAACTTGCTTGATACTTGTTGGCTCTAAACTCCCACTGACCAACAAAGGTGACATTTGTCTTATTGACCACTGCACCAGCTGGAATATACCTCTTAAATTTCCATATCCCATCGTTCGCTGAATCTACGTAAGTGGTTTGGATTGGCTGCTTAGCCGAAACTGCAACACCATTCAGATATGTTGCACTGTCGCTTGGAGTCAAACCTGTGATTTCTGCAGGAAGTTGCTTACCTGCTGTTGCGCTCTCGAAGCGGTAATTTGTTTGGTACTTATTGACTTCAAATGACCATTTACCTACAAACTCTACATTAGCCTTGTTCACGACCGCATTATTTGCAGCGTAGCCTTTGAAGGTCCAGGTACCGTCATGTACCGTGTCTGTGTAAATCGTCTTCGCTGGCTGTTTAGCTGAAACCGCTGCGCCATTCACATAAGTTACACTATCATTTGGAGACAAGGCTGTAATAGCTACTGGAAGATCTTTTCCGGCTGTCGCACTTTCGAAACGGTAACCTGCTTGATACTGATTCGCCTTAAATGCCCACTTACCTGTGAAAGTCAAATCAGCTTTTTTCACAATCTTACTTTTGGCATCGTAACCAGCGAAAGTCCAGGTACCGTCGTTCACATCATCTGTGTAAGTTGTTGTAGTCAACTCTTCTGGTACAACCTTTTGCGTGTTGTAATAGCTTGAGCTATCTTTTGGTGCTTTCTTCTGGATAAATTCAGGCAAATCAACACCAGCCGTTTCGCTCACAAAAGCATAGCTTACATGATGTGGTCTAGGCGTTACTTCCCAGATACCCGTAAATGTCACGCGATTGCCATTATACGTCGCATTCTTCTGATCGTAACCTTTGAAGGTCCAGACATAATCTTTTTCTTCTTCAACTACTGATTCTTTAGCAAGTTGCTTGGCTACAATGGTATCACCAACCTTATAAGAAGCCTCATCACTTGGGAGCATTCCCAAAATACTTTGTGGCAATGGAACACCTGCTTTAGAAGATTTGAATACATATTCTGGATTTGGAGTAGGTACCCAGCTTCCAAGGAAAGTCTGTCTACCTTTTGCTACAACGATTTTTTCTTTATCGTATCCTGCAAATGTCCAAGTTACCTTGTTTGCTCTGTCAACATAAGTCGCTTCACTTGGTTGCTCAGCGTCTACTTCTGTAAGGAACAGACCGCCCATTTTATAATCAATTGGGTTTTTCGGAGTCAACTTGGTGATATGATCTGGCAATACGAAATCAGGATCAGTTGATTGGAACTGATAGTCTATACCATTTGGCGTAAAGCTCCAAGATCCTGTGATGGTCTTCACTTTCGTACCTACAATAGCTTTTCCGTATTTATCCGCATCAAAACCATGGAAGGTCCATGTACCTGTCGGAACTGTTACTGTGGATGTATCAAGTTTGCTTGCATCTTTATAATCGTCAGCTCTTGCAACGAAATCAGTGCCAGCTGGAAGCATATCGCGAATCTTATTGGGCAGAGGATAGATCGGAGTTGAGTTCTTAAATTTATATTCTACTCTGTAGGTAGTATCCGTCTGTTTGGTAGAATCCTCAGGCAATTTTCCTTTAGAGGAAGTGTCTCCAGACTCTACTTCTTTTGAAGGAATCTTATCCTTTCCCAAGATGATTTTCGGTTTTTTATTACGAAGTCCCGAATTAACGAAGGTTACCAGATTTCGATAAACTTTATCAATTTCTTCTTGCTTGGTTGCAGTTTGAAGCACACCATCAGCGGCTGTCATCACGCCGTTCAAGATTTCTAGACTATCGTCTGTCTTACTTGAGAAGTCCTTGCTACGCAAGTTTTTGAGGTAGTTCTCTAAAGTGCTCTTGTTTAGACTTGCATTTGCTGTCGCTGGTTGAACAGTGGCTACAGCTGACTGAGCATTTTTAAAGGCAATCGAATCTGTCGCTTGACTTGTCTCTGTCGCAGCAGATTTCTGCATTTCACGGCTAGACTCTGCTTGAGATATTTCACCAGCCTCTGCCGAAACTTGAGACTCTAGTTTCTGCTCCACCTTCTCTGTCACCGCAAGTTCATCTGCATGAGTTACCTGAGTCGCTCCAAGAGAAGCCGGAGCAAATAAAAATCCAATTGCAAGGGAGACAGTAGCAACTGACAACTTGCGAATTGAATATTTTATCTCTCTATCCTGAAAAAACATTTCAGCCCTCCTTTTCTTTTATAACTTTTATTCTACCATAACTGACTGATATTATCGAATTTTTGCTCTAAATCTTTTAAAAATTATCTGGCGATATTTTTTTATAATATACAACTATTTTAAAAGTTTATTCTATAAAATAATTATAATAATAAACTTCTGTAGATTTAATTTTACTTGATTCTACAAGACATATCAAAAGGGGGAGAACAAATTTTGTTCTCTCCCACTATTAGCTTTTCAACTTCTACTACAAATTTCAAAGAGTTTTTTATCAATATCGATAGGCTATTTTTCTTCTTTATCAACCTTCTCATTGTCTTTTTTTTCTCGTGCTAATCTAAGGGCACGTTTGGGATTGAGACGATTAAACAATTCTTCTAGTTTCTTTTCATTCCATACGTCTGCTGCGGAGACAAAATTTCCATCTGCATCTCGGAATGATATCGGTTTATCTCCCATATCAATCTCCTAGTCTACAAATTCAAACTCAAATTTACCGATTCGAACCAAGTCTCCATCTTTGGCACCACGCGCACGAAGGGCTTCGTCAACTCCCATACCACGTAACTGACGAGCAAACTTCATGACAGATTCGTCACGGTCAAAGTTGGTCATGTTAAAGAGTTTCATGAGTTTTTCACCAGAAAGTACCCATGTAGCATCATCGTCACGGCTAATTTCAAAGGCTTTTTCTTCCTCATTAAAGCCATAGTAAGCTTCTTCTTCCATATCAGACTCGTCATAGAGCAAGAACTCTGGAGTCTTATCTAACAATTCAGCTGTCGCATCCAAAAGGGGTGCCAACCCTTGTTTGGTTAAACCAGAAATAGGGAAGATGGCTGGAAGTTCTTCAAACTCATCGTAGTTTGCTGCCAAGTTCTTCTTGAAGGCTTCCAGATTTTCCTGACTTTCAGGCATGTCCATCTTGTTAGCTACGATGATCTGTGGACGCTCCATCAGACGAAGGTTGTATGATTCCAATTCTTTATTGATAGCAAGATAATCTTCGTAAGGATCACGTCCTTCGCTGGCCGACATATCGATGATATGAAGGATAACTCGAGTGCGTTCAATATGACGAAGGAACTGAGTCCCCAAGCCGACACCCTGACTAGCTCCCTCAATCAAACCGGGAAGATCCGCTACGGCAAAAGATTCACCTGATTGTGTACGAACCATGCCTAAATTAGGGACAATAGTCGTAAAGTGGTAGGCACCGATTTTGGGCTTAGCAGAGGTAATCACGCTAAGAAGGGTTGATTTACCGACTGAGGGGAAACCTACCAAACCGACATCCGCTAAGATTTTTAATTCTAGTTGCAACTCACGTTCCTGACCCGGCTCTCCATTTTCCGAAATTTCAGGTGCAGGATTTTTTGGTGTTGCAAAGCGGATATTTCCACGACCACCTCGACCGCCATGTGCCACGATAAATTCTTGGCCATGCTCAATCAAGTCTGTAATGACTTTACCTGTCTCTGCATCGCGTACAGTCGTTCCTTGTGGTACGCGAACACGAAGGTCTTCTGCACCACGCCCATGCATTCCTTTGGTCATCCCTTTTTCACCGGATTCGGCCTTAAAATGACGGTTATAGCGGAAATCCATCAAGGTACGCAAGCCTTCGTCTACAACGAAAACAACGTTACCTCCACGTCCGCCATCACCACCCCAAGGACCGCCATTCGGGACATATTTTTCACGGCGAAAGGCAACCATACCATCGCCACCATTACCAGCCTTGACCTTAATCTTGGCTGTATCTAAAAACATACTCATATTTTCTTCTCACTTTAAAAAGGACTGGAAAATCCAGTCACTAAACAATCCTGATTTATCACATTTTATAGATTACTCAACGCACCTATTGCTGTTGCAAAAATACCAAGCAAACTTGCAAGCAACATGACAATAACAATCAATAATGTTAATTTTTCAAACATTGTTTTTTTACGTTTTCCTTCATCTCCGAAAGCCATGTGGTCTCCTTTTCAATTTATTTTTATTTTTTAAATTATAGCTTAATAGTCTGTAGAGACTGGCGCAATTATCCATAGGATTATGTAAGCAAGTACCCCTGCCCCATAACAAAAGGCAAGAACTCCCCAAATCACACGGACAATGGTAGGGTCAATATCAAAATAATGGGCTACACCTGCGCAAACACCTCCAATTTTTTGATCTCTACCACTTCTCATAAATTTTTTTGCCATATTTTATTCTCCTATATTTTTACTAATCTCTCCAGTAATCCCGGATGCTAGACAACTGCTTTTTAGAAGCCTTTAATATTCGTTTGGATTCTTTAACTGGAGCTGAAACAGCCTGCTGAGGTAGATAAAGAACCGTCTTCAGGAATCGCTGTGTCATGGGTTCGTCGCCACGTAGCTCCTGCTCAAATTTATTTGAAATAATGGCATCGAGATAAAACTCATGGACTCGTTTCCCAAAATTCTCAGCAGAAATCTCATACAACTTGTCAGCCAACTTCTGCTCATCCATATCCGGAGTGGCAATCAAAGCCTCCAAGATGGCACCTGCAAGTTCCTGTTCTCCATAGTAGAGGGTTCCAAACATCTTGTCACTAATCAGATTATCCAGATAAGGATTGCCATGAGCGATGACAGGCGTTCCACTGGCTAGACTCTCTAGATAAGTCAGGCCTTGGGTTTCACTAGTGGATGCAGAGATAAAGAAATCTGCCGCCTTATAGTATAAGGCTGTTTCACTTGGGGCTATCATACCAGTAAAAATCACCTGATCTTGAATTTGCAACTGGACTGCTTGTTCTTTCAGACTGTCCAGATAAGGACCGTCACCAGCAACAACCAGTTTCACCTTGTCTTCTTCTTTCAAAACCTGCGCAAAGGCGGCCAGAACCGCTTGAATATTCTTCTCATAGGAGATACGAGAAAGACTCAGTAACATTTTCTCATCTTCTTGAATTCCAAGTTTAGATCGAAGGGCAGTTAAATTTTCTTCTTTAATCTCAGGTCGTTCAAATTTAGCTAGCTCAATACCAGTTGGGATAACACGTTTTTCAACCTTGACTTTGTACTTAGAGAGAAGGTCCCGAACAATCTCACTAGGACAAATCACTCCGTCCACATCGTGAAGAAAGCCCCGTACCAGATATTTTACCATACTTGGCCGAATCAGCATACCCTTGGCAATGTAATGTACATAGTCTTCGTACTGGGTATGGTAGGTATGAATAACAGGAATTTTCAATTCTCTTGCAATCCAAATCCCTAGTAAACCTAGCGAAAACTCTGTTTGCGTATGAATGATATCTAGCTGATACTGTTTGGCAATTTCAAGTGCCTTTGTAAAGCCACGATAAGCAAAACGTCGATCCTTAAATGCAAAGAAGGGAACACTCGGAATTCGGATAATTTGCCAATCCTCGTAGCGGTTCACGTCTTTATCAGTGGTTGTAAAGATAAAAACTGCATGTCCTTGCTTTTCAAGCTCTGTCTTTAAGGTTCGAATACTGGTCGCAACCCCAGAAACCTGAGGAAAATAGGTGTCAGTAAATAAACCAATTCGCATAGATTACCTCACTTTTTGCCTAGAGCCGCCTGCTCCCGATAGAACTTCAACCAGATTTCCAACAAATGCTCTTCTGAGTACTCTTTGGAGATCTCGCGAGCTTTTTCTTTCAAGTCTTTCAACTTTTCAGGATGATTTTTGTATTCGAGAATGGCTTCTCTCATCTCTGAAACATCACTTGTAGCACGATAATTCCCATCGAGAATGACCTTGTATAGATCTAAATCCCTCAACATAATAGGCGCCTCGCAACTAGCAGCCTCTAAGATGGTCATAGGGAATAATTCATTGTAACTTGGTAGCAAGAAGATATCCGCCAAAGCGTAGAGCTCTCGCATTCGCTCAGGAGGAACAATACCTGGGAAAATTAGATTTTTAGGTGGATTGTCCATAATTTTTTTATAGCGTTCATAACCATCTGTCATCCCGCCAAATGAAAAACCTCCGGCCCAGATAAAAGTAATTTCTGGCAATTCCTCCGCAAGACGTATAAAGTCATCAATTCCTTTACGCTTCTGAACCTGACCTGCACCGACAACAACAAACTGATCTTCAGCTAAATCCATTTCCTTACGAAGTTTTGCTACTTGGTCAGCTGGCAGCGGATGCCATTTTTCTTTGTTTACAAAATTTGGAATATACGTTACTTTTTCACGTGGAATACCAGCTGCCACCAAATCTTCGATAAACATGGGATTGACCACCACCAAGTGTTCCATTCGGTTGTAAAAAGAGAAAACATAGCGTTTGATAATTCCCTTTAAGAAAAATGGAATTTTCAAACTTCCCTCAAGTGTATCAGGCAAAAAATGTACATAGCCAATTTTTCTCCCAGAGCGTTTCTTTTGGAAAGTAGACAAATAATAAGGGAAATCAATGGTATGAAAGTGAGTTACATCCGCCTCTACAGGAAGATTTTCCGTAACAATTAACTGGTCTTTGGCGTCACGATGTAGGAGACGGACCAACTCACGGTAGGCTCCTGATACTCCTTGACCAGCCACTTTTTCACTTGAGCTTAGCATATTAATACGCAATTTTTCGTTTTCCATACCTTTCATTATACCATTTTATTTCTAGAAAATCAGCAAAAGAAAGAGAGACCAGTGGAAAAAGGAGGAATTTATCCTATTTTCCAATCGTCTCTCATATTTTTCTACTGTTTATTTAATTCCTAGGGCGATACGCGCGTATCGGCTCATTTTTTCAACCGTCCAAGCTGGATACCAGACCAATTTGACCTCGGTATTAGTTACCTCAGGCACATCTGTCATCGCATCGTGTATCTGGTCTGTCAAAAGGTCAGCCAATGGGCAGCCCATAGTTGTCAAGGTCATATCAATTTCAGTGTGGCCAGTTTCACCATCAAAACGAATTTCATAAATCAAACCTAGGTTGACAATATCAATCCCCAACTCAGGGTCGATGACTTCTTCCAAGGCATTTAAAATGCGTGTTTTGATAGTCTCAATTTGCTCTTCTGTATAAGCCATATTCATCCTCACTCTAATCTTCAATAAAATCACGAAGCGGTTTGCTGCGACTTGGTTGACGCAATTTTCTCAAAGCCTTGGCCTCGATCTGACGGATACGTTCACGAGTTACGTTAAAAACTTTGCCAACATCTTCAAGGGTGCGCATTTTCCCATCATCCAAACCGAAACGAAGGCGCAGAACGTTTTCTTCACGGTCTGTGAGAGTATCCAAGACTTCATCCAACTGTTCACGCAAAACGATACGAGTTGTGTAGTCCACTGGATTTTCAATCACTTCGTCTTCGATAAAGTCCCCAAGGTGGCTATCGTCCTCTTCACCAATCGGTGTTTCAAGGGATACTGGTTCTTGGGCGATTTTCAAGATTTCACGGACCTTGTCAGGTGTCATATCCATACGCTCAGCGATTTGTTCAGGAGTTGGATCTTGGCCCAATTCTTGAAGGAGATTACGCTGTTCACGGACAAGCTTGTTAATGGTTTCCACCATGTGAACAGGAATACGAATGGTACGAGCCTGATCAGCGATGGCACGAGTGATCGCCTGACGAATCCACCAAGTTGCGTAAGTAGAAAACTTGAATCCTTTTGAATAGTCAAACTTATCCACGGCCTTCATCAAGCCCATGTTTCCTTCTTGAATCAAGTCAAGAAACTGCATACCACGACCTACGTAGCGCTTAGCAATCGAAACTACCAAACGTAGGTTGGCTTCTGCAAGACGTTGTTTGGCTTCGATATCACCAGCTTCAACAGCTAGGGCCAATTCTTTTTCTTCTTCGTTGGTCAAGAGAGGAACAACCCCAATTTCCTTCAAATACATACGGACAGGGTCATTAACCTTAGCAGAAGTTGAACCAATCAAGTCCTCATCACTGAGCTCTGGCTCTTCTTCTGTACTAAGCACACGCGCACTTGGATTCCCTTCGTTATCAGTGATAGAAATTCCAGCATCCTGAATCCGTTGCAAAAGGTCTTCAATGCCGTCTGCATCTAAGGTAAAAGGAATAACCAGACTTGAATTGATTTCGTCATCTGTTGCTGTTCCTGTTTTTTTGTGGTTACGGATAAAGTCTGCTACTTGCACATCAAATGTCGTTACTTCTTTTTGTTTTGTTGCCATTATTACTCCATTCTTCTCTTTTGGGAAATCAATCGTTGCAATTCTTCCAAGGCTGTGTCTGTATCTCCTACATGACTAGCTTCCTGCACTTTCTTTTTAATTCGTAAGTTGTCCTTGCTGAGGAGGGCACGGTTTCGAGTTTCTTCGACTTCCACTAGCTCCTGAGGCGACATCTCAGCTGGCAAATCCAGACTAAGCACATGGTACCAAGCATTTTCAACTTCAGGACTCTGATGAGAAAGTTCCTCTGATCCGATTTCTCCCTCTACACTTAATAATTCGTAAAGAATCTGAAATTCTGGGGTATCAAAGAAAAAATCTTCTCTTAATCGGTAGTCATTTAACACAACTGGATTTTCAGCCATCCTATAAAGGAGATGAGCCTCTGCTCTCATGACTGCTGTCAGTTGCCGCGTCACAGGTAAACTAATCGCTACTGGCGTAGGATGCTCTTTGACCCTCTCCTGCCTTTGAACAATCCGACTTTCATTTACAATCTGTTCCACCTGCTGGTAATCAAAGGAAGGTAGGTTATCCGCCAGAATGTGGATGTAAGAATTCTGGGCTGTGATTGACTTTTCTTTGGCGATTAAGGGCGCAATCTTTTCAATGAACTCAATTTGCGCTTGCAAGTTATCACTATTCTCAGGTTTGAGTTGGTAAATATAGAACTCTATGGGACTGATACGTGTCTTGGTTAAGAGGTAGGCCAGATCTTCAGGAGAATTCTTTTGCAAATACTCATCTGGATCCATGGCATCAGGTACTCGAACAACCTCCACTGAGAAGTCTTCTAATTCCTCTAGAGCCTTGGCTGTTGCTGCCTGCCCTGCCTTGTCACCATCATAGCTGAGAACTATCTTTTTGGTAAAGCGTTTGAGGTGGTCAACATGCTCCTTGCTTAAGGCTGTTCCCATGGAAGCCACAGCATTTTCTATACCAGCACGGTAGGCTGCGATCACATCCATGAAACCTTCCATCAGATAGAGCTCTGTAATCTTACCTGTTCCCTTTTTTGCCTTGTCCAAATGATACAATTCGTAACTCTTGTTAAAAATTGCAGTCGAGCGACTATTTTTATATTTGGCAGTCTGACTATCCGTTTCTTGCCAGATACGACCTGAAAATGCAATAACCTGCCCCTTGTCATTGGTCAAAGGAAAGATGATCCGTCCAAAAAAAGTATCATAAAATTGATTACCATCTGACAGATAAAACAAGCCCGAATCCAATAAATCCTTTTCCTCAAACTTGTCAGATAAACGTTGGTAGAGATAGGTTCTCTCTGCTGGAGCTAGTCCAATCTGGAAGTGCTTCAGAACATCATCCGTCAATCCACGTTTGTAGAGATAAGCCCTTGCTTCTTCTCCCATCTTGGTCGTCATGAGGATGGCATGGTAAAAACGGGCGGCTTCTTCATGCATATCATATAGAGCTTGATGAGGTGAAGCCTGTTGAGGACGAGACTGTACAGGCATAGCTAGTTGAATACCGACACGCTCTCCTAAGAGTTGAACGGCTTCCATGAAGGACACACCTTGGTATTCTTCGATGAACTTAAAGACATCTCCTGAACGCCCACATCCAAAACAGTGATAAAACTGCTTGTCTTCCACAACGTTGAAAGAGGGGGTCTTTTCACCATGAAAAGGACAGAGCCCTAAATAGTTCCGTCCAGCCTTCTGTAAAGAAATCACATCACCTATGACTTCCACAATGTTGGCATTGTTTTTGATTTCTTCAATGACTTGTTTGTCAACCATACACAATACCTCCATCTTATCATAGTTTCACGTAAACTAGTATAGCTTATTTCTGAAAAAAAGTAAACCATTTCATACGCTTTCCGTAATTCTCTTTGCCTTATTTTTCTTGATAGAATGGGAAGATAAAAAACTCAGAAACACTTCCATGTTTCTAAGTTAATCTTCACTATTTTTTGATGATTATTTAACTCATCTATTCAAATAATTGATAGTAGTCTGAGATTTCCATCTTAGCTTTTTCTTCTTTATTGAGGTCTTGGATGATACGACCTTCCTTCATGACAATCAGACGATTTCCATACTTTAGTGCGTCCTCCATATGGTG
This sequence comes from Streptococcus oralis, assembly GCF_004127215.1. GTDB lineage: Bacteria > Bacillota > Bacilli > Lactobacillales > Streptococcaceae > Streptococcus > Streptococcus oralis_BD. The sequence goes on from NZ_QEWJ01000001.1 coordinate 230,732, forward strand.
GGTAATCATTAAGGCTGTCAGATGGTCTTTGCTGACAAATTCATCTGTTAACTCCATCAATGCAACACTGGTCTTTGGGTCGAGAGCTGCTGTGTGTTCATCCAACAGGAGCAACTCTGGTCGCTTTAAGGTTGCCATCAAGAGACTCAAGGCCTGGCGCTGACCGCCTGATAGAAACTCAATCGGAGTGTCCAAATGTTTTTCAAGGCCATTTCCCACTTTTTCAATGGTTGCCTGAAACTCTTCTCTATGGCTTGATAGCCTTCTAGGAAGGAGTCCTCTCTTCTCACCACGAAACTTGGCAATCAAGAGATTTTCCGCTACCGTCATACGGGGAGCCGTACCCATCTTAGGATCCTGAAAGACGCGAGACAAATACTTAGCCCTCTTTTCAGGTGAAAAATGAGTCACATCCTCGCCCATGATACGGATACTTCCGCTTGTTAAAGGTAGGGTGCCTGCAATAGTGTTAAAAAGCGTTGACTTTCCAGCTCCATTTCCACCTAGGATGGTAATGAAATCATGTTCAAAAATTTCCAGAGAAATATCATTCAGAATGATTTTTTCCTCGTCAAAGCCATTCGTGATGACTTTGGTAGCATTTTTTAATTCTACAATTGCTGTCATTTGCTAAACTTGACTCCTTTCAGGTATTTGCTTTTGAAGGTTGGAATCATAAGGCAAACCGCTAAGATTAAGGCGCTGTACAAACGAAGATAACTTGTGTTAAATCCAAGAGCAATCACTCCCCAAACGAGGAACTGATAAGCGATAGACCCTACAACGATGGTCATGAGTCGTTCTGCCAGGGTCAAACTCTTGAACAAAACCTCACCAATAATCAAGCTAGCAAGTCCTACGACAATCACTCCAATTCCTCGAGAAACATCCGCATATCCTTCTTGTTGAGCAATCAAAGCACCCGCAAGCGCGATAATCCCATTTGAAAGAACCAAACCCATGAGTTCCATACGACCAGTATGAATTCCAAAACTACGAGCCATGTCAGGATTATCACCTGTAGCGATGTAGGCCTGACCTAGTTTGGTATCTAGGAAAAAGAGCATGAGACCAATAACAAGGGCAACAAAAATAAATCCAGTCAGGAGTTGATTGAGGTCCGAATCAAAGGGCAAGACATCCTGAATTTGCTTGGTTCCAAGAAGCCCCAGATTGGCACGCCCCATAATCATGAGCATGATGGAATGGCAAGAAGTCATGACCAAAATTCCTGATAAGAGAGTTGGAATGTTTCCTTTGGTATATAAGAGACCTGTCGCCATTCCAGCTAGACAGCCTGCTCCTACTGCAGCCAAGGTCGCTAAAAATGGATTCACCCCTTGCGTTATCAAGGTTACAGCGACTGCTCCCCCTAGAGGAAAAGAACCCTCAGTTGTCATATCAGGAAAATTTAGAATTCGAAAGGTCATAAAGATTCCCAAACCTAAAATCGCCCATACCATTCCCTGAGAAATAATGGATACTATCATAATCTTTCACTCATTTCTTTCTTTAGTAAAAATGGGAGGAGATGTCTCCAACTCCCCCTTTATCCTTATTCAATCACTTGTCCTGCTTCTTTTAGAACAGACTCAGGAATGGTAATACCAAGTTCCTGCGCTAGTTTTTTATTAATCACTGACTTACCAGTTGAAAAGACATTAACTGGCGTATCAGCTGGTTTTTCACCTTTCAAAACTTTGGCAATCATTTTACCAGTAGCCACTCCAAGATCGTGTTGGTCAACTACTACAGATGCTAATCCACCTGCTTCTACCATGGCAGTGGCACTTGGGTAGATTGGCTTTTTAGCTGTTTGATTACTTGAAACAACTGTTGAGAATGCGGATGCAATGGTGTTGTCAATTGGAACCCAAATTGCATCGACCTTGCTTGTCATGACATTAACTGTTGAAGCAATTTCATTTGTTGAAGGAACGGCAAATGTTTCGACTGTCAAACCTGCTTTTTCAGCATAAGCCTTGAATTCTTCTACCTGTGTTTTTGAGTTATCTTCGCTACTTGAGTAGAGAGCGCCGATTGTTTTGACATTTGGTGTGAGAGTTTTTATCAACTCTACTTGTTGTTCAGCAGGGTTGTGGTCTGACACCCCTGTGATGTTGCCACCTGGTTTTTTCAAATCCTTGACCAAGTTAGCACCGATTGGGTCTGTAATAGCAGCCATGATAACAGGTAGGTCTTTTGTAACACTAGCAAGTCCTTGAGCAGCTGGTGTCGCAATCCCAACAACAACGTCGTTTCCATTAGCAACCAATTGTTTACTCATGGTTGCAACCTTGCTCTGATCGCCTTCAGAGTTCATAAAGTCGATTTTTACCTGGTCGTCCTTATAGCCTTCTTCAGCTAGTCCATCTTGAATCCCTTGGTAAATCAAGTCCAAGGATGGGTGACTAACAAATTGAAGGACACCAACCTTAGCAACCTTTTGCTCTTCCTTAGCTACTGGCTTGTTCATTGAAGAATAGATCAAGCTAGCCACTACCAATACTGCTAATCCAGCGATAATTCCAATTAAACGTTTATTTTTCATATTTTTTCTCCTTTAAATCACTTGTACTATACTCTTTTCACTCAAAACAAGCGACGCCATCGTTTAAATTCCATAAGTCTCCTCCAACAAAAAAGTCCTCACACAAAAAACTTGTGTGAGGACGTCGATGCGCGGTGCCACCTCAATTATAGGGATTATCCCTATCGCTCTTTCTCGCATTCACGAGTTGCACTGTAAGGTGTGCTCACCGAATTTTTATGATTTCAAATTCCTAAGAACATTCAGCCCAATTTTCATCACTTTCATTTATCTGTTTCCACCAACCACAGATTCTCTAAAAAACTTCAATGATTACTTTCTGAATGTTTAAATTATATCATTTTTCAACTACTTGTCAAGCTTATTTTTAGAATTTTTTAAACAATTCAAAAACTTCCCCTTGAAAAAAGAGGAAGTTTGTAGAATATCAGCCTGAATTACGCAAACCTGTTGCAATTCCGTTGATAGTTGTATGGATCAGTTTTTCTTCGTCAGCTGACAATTCGCCGCGACGTTGACGTTTGATCAACTCCAACTGAATGTAGTTCAGGATATTAAAGTAAGGCATACGATAGTTTAGACTGTCTTTTAGGTAAGAGTTTTCTGCCAAGAGTTCGTCATAACCTTCGATAGCTAAAATAACGTCCTTAGTCAACTGCCATTCATCTAAAATAGTGTAGTAGATAGCCTGCACTTCTTCATCTTCACAGAGCTTGGCATATTCAAAAGCAATGTTCATATTAGACTTAGATAAGACCATGTCCACATTAGAGAGCAGGGATTGGAAGAAAGGCCAGTTTTGGTACATATCACGAAGAAACTCGATATTCTTTGGATCTTGATCAATAAATTCTTTGAAGCTTGATCCCACTCCGTACCATCCAGGGAACATGACACGGCTTTGTGACCATGAGAAGACCCAAGGAATGGCACGCAAACCGCCAATTTCAGTGATGGTCTTACGAGCTGCTGGACGCGAACCGATATTGAAGCTTGAAATAGCCTTGATTGGACTTGATTCAAAGAAATAGTCATAGAAATGTTCATTTCCAAAGACCAAATCACGGTAGATATCGTAGCTACGGTCCACTACTTGATCCATGATAGCTTCGTAACGATTTGATGTATTGGTATCACTCTTCTTCTTGGTAATCATACGGTTAATGGCTGCAGAAACCAACATTTCAAGGTTATAATAGGCAGCATCTTTGTTTCCGTATTTGTTTCCAATCACTTCTCCTTGCTCAGTCAGACGGATACGGTCCTTGATGGATTTGAGTGGTTGGGATGTGATAGCTTCATAAGTAGGGCCACCACCACGACCAACGGTACCACCACGACCGTGGAAGAAAGTAACTTTAACGCCAAATTCATCCCCAATAGCAGTCAGTTGTTGTTGAGCTTTATATAATGTCCAACATGATGACAGGTATCCACCGTCCTTATTACTATCAGAATAGCCAAGCATGATTTCTTGGTAGTTGTCTTTTGAAGCAATCCATTTTTTAGCCAAAGGAAGAGAGAAATATCTTCTCATAGTCTCTTCTGAGTGATCTAAGTCCTCGATCGTTTCAAAGAGGGGAACAATCTGAACGCGGGCTTTTTGAGCATCTACCAAGCCGACTTCCTTGAGCATGATGGCTAGTTCGAGCATATCAGACACGCTAGTTGCATGAGAAATGATGGTTTGACGAATGACATTTTCACCCAGTTTATCCTTCAACTTGCGCGCAGCTTTAAAGATAGAGAGTTCTTTTTCAAGCAGTTCTGACTTTTCAGCATGAGTCGCTGAGAGGATACGAGGATCTTCTTCCAACTCTTTTAAGAGGAGGGTACATTTTTCGTCTTCAGAAAGGTCGCTATAATGGTCGTTAATACCAGCTGATGCTAGCAATTCTGCCACACAGGCTTCGTGAACACTAGAATCTTGGCGCATATCAATAGAAGCAAGGTAGAAACCAAAAATTTCGACAGCTTGCATCAACTCGACAAATTCTCCTGAAATCAGGTATTCTCCTTTGTTCTCAAGGAGAGAGTCGCAAATGGCCAACAAATCTTGATAAAATTCATCTGCAGTGGCATATCTAGGTTGAAGGTCCTTGTCTTCAATCAAATAAGCCTTGGTTGCCTGCATCTTAGCTTGGATATCAAAGAGAGCACGACGATAGAGTTCTTTTTCACGATAAATCGAGTTGTCCTGAGACTTCAGCGCCATCTCACGAACCTTGTCGCTGACATTCACGATGCTGGTTGAAAGTGAGAATTCACGATAGAGGTTATAAATCTTCTCATCGTAGTAATTCATGATGACTTCACACTGGGTCAAGGCTGATTTGTTGAGGGTTTCTGCAGTTACGAAAGGATTTCCATCACGGTCTCCTCCGATCCACATCCCCATGGTAATCGGTTTTGGATGTTGGAGTTCGATTCCTTGTTCCTTAGCTAGTTTCTTATACTCAGCTGTCAAACGAGGAACAGCATTCAAGAAAGAACTTTGATAGTACTCCATCACGTTGGTGATCTCGTTGGTTACTTTCAATTTCTTCTCGCGAATCATGTCCGTTTGCATGATAATTTCAATATAACGACGGAGATCCGTGTGCCATTTTTCTTTATTAATCAAACCTAGTTTGACATCACGGTACTTGCGCAAGAGAGTATGGATATGGTTGGTCAAGTCTAACATACTCTTGCGTTGTACTTGCGTTGGATGGGCAGTTAAGACAGGAACGACATTTAACTTTTCTAAAATTTCAGCTGCATTTTCTTTTTCAGCCACCATCTTAATGGTTGTAGATAATTTTCCTAGATAGTCCTGGTCGATATTGTTTTGATGGTTAATCTCGTAAGCCAAATCCACATCTTCAGAGATATTGATCAAGAGTGGAAGGATTGAGAAATAGCGAGAAATATAAATCATTTCTTCATTCGAAAGACTGGTCACCAATTTATTGAGTCCTTGATAGTCTTCGCTTGTAGACAAGTTCTTCAACTGCATGATTTTATCAAAGGTCTCTGGGGCCAGTATATTTTTTGTGATATCTTCTAATAGCTCCGTCAAAATCAAGACTTCTTCTTGGACAACGGCTTTATTGCTATAGTTTTCTAATTTTTGAAGTGACATAAACTTTCCTTTCCATACAATCTTTACAGAGTAGCAGAAGTTTGACTTTCATATTCTCTGATAAGTTTGGCACGTTTTTCACTGGCATCGATATTTAGTACAAAGGCAATGGCTACGGATAAGACCAGGAGACTATTCCCCCCTTGTGAAAGGAAGGGGAAGGTTACCCCTGTAGAAGGAATTAACCCGGAAATCCCACCAATATTGACAAAGACCTGAACAAGGATCATGCCTCCGACACCGATAGCAACCATAGAGTTAAAGGGATCCTTAGCTCGAATACCGACTAGGATGATTCTCAAAATCAAGAAGAAGAGGAGTGCCAAAATCATACTCGCTCCTACAAATCCAAATTCCTCAATAACGATCGAAAAGACGAAATCTGTGTGGGCTTCTGGCAAATAACCACGCTTTTCGATGGAATTTCCTAATCCAAGTCCAAACCAGCCACCATTCACCATGGCATAGTAGGAATTTGCAAGCTGATGTCCTGCGCCTGCCAAGTCATTAAAAGGATTAAAGAAGGCACTGAAACGTTTAGCAACGTAGCCAAACACTGGAATTTGAGAAAACTTTTCAACCCCGACAAAGCGAATGACAGACAAGACTAGAATCGAACCACCTGCCAAAAGAGCTAAGAAAGTTGAAAACCAACGGTAGGCAATCCCACTGACTGTATACATAATCAGTGATACCATCACCAAGATAGTCGCATTTCCCAAATCTGGGAAAATTCCCAAACTACCTATCAAAATCAACAAAACAAAACGCCAGTCATTAAAAGCACGAGGCAGCCATTGATTTTGGGTCAAGACTTGAAAATCATAGACCGCTATCTCATCTTGTTGTTTTGAAAATCGATGGGCTAGGTACCAAATAATAATAATCTTTAGGTACTCTGCGGGTTGAATCGTCACTGGCCCTACAGAAATCCAACCATAGGCACCATTGATTGGGGTACCAATTAACCGCGCCAAAGCCAAGAGAATCATCTCCACAAACATAACGATAAAAATCAAGCGTTCATTTCTTAAAAAACCAAGTTTCAGTTTATAAATTAAGGCAATCAAAATCAAACTGATTATCCAAAACATTCCTTGGTTCCGAGCTAACTGAAGAGCGCTTTTCCCCTCTTGGATCAGGGTAGCACTCGTCGTTGAGTAAACGACGATTAGACCCAAAATCGATAAAAGGAGGTAAGGAATCAAAATGGAATAGTTCAATAGGTGCCTTTTACTAATTTTCATATGTCACCACTCTAATAGGAACAGAGAAATCTGTTCCCAATTCCGTTTTATTTTCTAGTTTTGATTGCTATTATACCATTTTTTCAGAAAGAAAAAAACTCTTATCCTTTAATCCTTCGAATTTTGCTCTTTGGACTAAATTGATTAGAAAAAAATACAAACTTCAAGACAAAGTTTGTATTTTTCTTTTTTATTCTGCTGATGAGCTACTGCTTGAACTTGAGCTTGAGTCTCCACTTCCAATATATTGAGCAAAAATACTCTGGAAAGCAGGGTCTTTTATTTTAATATTTGCTGCTTGGAATTCTTTTCCGATGACACTCTGAACGAAGGAAGCATCGTTTTGTTTCTGTGTCAAAATGACAGTTTTTAATTTTTCTTTGTAATCATCTAAATTTGAGGATTTTTCTGTTTTCTTGGTTACTTTGATGATGTAGAATTGGCTACTATAAGCTTGGGGACCAGTTGCTCTAATCACATCAGACACCCCATTCACATCCAAGGCAAAGGCAGCCTTCTTGACTTGTTCTGGAAGTTCAGTAGATGCCGAGTCAAAAGTGATTTCTCCACCATTTTCTTTTGTCTTGTCATCATTTGAGTTGTCTTTTGCCAACTGGGCAAAATCAGCTCCTTCAGCTTTTGCTTTTTCGAGCACTTCTTTTGCCTTGTCTTCATTATCCATACGGATGATTTGTGCTGTCACATCGGGTGTGTAAGCTTCGAAAGCTTTTTGGTAAGCTTCATCAGTCAGTTCATTTTCCGCTGCTTTTTTAACTGCCAATTCAACTAATTTGCTGGTGCGAATTTGAGCTTTACGAGTTTCAGGAGTCATTCCTGCACGTGAAAGAACATTTTGATAACTGTCCCCATATTTCTTCTGCTCTTCGGCAACAGCGTCATCTACTTCTTGTTCAGTCACTTCAGACCCATATTGCTTTTCAAATACTTTTTCTATCGTCATATTGAGCAAGACTTGTTGTGCAGTTGGGTTGTTTTTAGCTTGTTCATAAAATTGGTGTTCGGTGATAACATCACCCTTCATGCTGATGAGGTCAGCCCCTTCAGAACTTTTTGAACAAGCAGCCAAAGTCGCTACAGATAATAAAGTAATGGCTCCTGCCAATAGTTTTTTCTTCATGTTTACTCCTTTTTCTAAAAACGGTCAAAAATTTCTCTAGACCGACTCAATCATTATACCATATTTTATAGCAGATAACTTAAATAAGACTAAAAATAGTAGCTTTTAAATTTTTAACGATTCAATTTTTTTCATTCCAAAAAGAACCTGAACAATCGTTCAAGTCCTTTGTTTGTCTTGTATTATTTTTTAGTGACGTCCTTTGTAAGTCAAGCCTGCTAGACCAAGACTTGCAAGAAGGAAGCCTGCAAATCCAAGAATTGAATTTTGTTCGCCAGTGTTTGGTAAAGCTGTAGTTTCGGTTTTCGAAACAGGTTTGTCAGCTTTAGTGTTTGAATCTTGCCCAACAGGATTTATAGGAGCTGTTGGAGCGTTATTTAAACCAGTTTGTGGTTTGGTAGTTGGTTTGTTAGTTTCTGGTTTAGCAACAGGCTTTTCTGACGGTTTCACTTCTGGTTTTGGAGTTTCTGAAGGCTTAGTTTCCGGCTTAACTTCTGGTTTTGGAGTTTCTGAAGGCTTAGTTTCCGGTTTCACTTCTGGTTTCGGAGTTTCTGAAGGCTTAGTTTCCGGTTTTACCTCTGGTTTCGGAGTTTCTGAAGGTCTCGTTTCCGGTTTCACTTCTGGTTTCGGAGTTTCTGAAGGCTTAGTTTCCGGCTTAACTTCTGGTTTTGGAGTTTCTGAAGGCTTAGTTTCCGGTTTTACTTCTGGTTTTGGAGTTTCTGAAGGCTTAGTTTCCGGTTTTACCTCTGGTTTCGGAGTTTCTGAAGGTTTAGTTGCCGGTTTCACTTCTGGTTTTGGAGTTTCTGAAGGCTTAGTTTCCGGCTTAACCTCTGGTTTCGGAGTTTCTGAAGGTTTAGTTTCCGGTTTCACTTCTGGTTTTGGAGTTTCTGAAGGCTTAGTTTCCGGCTTAACTCCTGGTTTTGGTGTATCAGAAGGTTTAGTTTCCGGTTTAACTTCTGGTTTTGAAGTCTCTGAAGGTTTAGTTTCTGGTTTTACTTCTGGTTTTGAAGCCTCTGAAGGTTTAGTTTTCGGTTTTACTTCTGGTTTTGGAGTTTCAGATGGTTTAGTCTCTGGTTTTACTTCTGGTTTTGGCGTATCAGAAGGTTTAGTTTCCGGTTTCACTTCTGGTTTTGGAGTTTCAGATGGTTTAGTCTCAGGTGTCACCTCTGGTTTCGGAGTTTCTGAAGGTTTAGTTGCCGGTTTTACTTCTGGTTTCGGTGTTTCTGAAGGCTTAGTTTCCTGCTTAACCTCTGGTTTCGGAGTTTCTGAAGGCTTAGTTTCCGGTTTCACTTCTGGTTTTGGTGTTTCTGAAGGTTTAGTTTCCGGTTTTACTTCTGGTTCCGGAGTCGGAGTTGGCGTTGGTGCTGGATCTGGCGTTGGTGCTGGATCTGGCGTTGGTGCTGGATCTAACTTCTTATATCTTAGGTATCCTTCCAGATACCCATCATTAGCACCGTAAAAGTATGTGCTTGCGATATTATAGGTTAAGTTATAGCCCGGCATCCAGGAAAAATTTGATACCACTTGGTGTCCTTCAATATCCTTGTAGATATTTACAGACTCACCAGGGTTTAGGACCCCAGTATACATAGGTGCTATTTCTCTACTATGCTCATCTAAATACCTAATGCGGATTTTGATTTGCCCTTGCCGTTCTTCAGCTTTTACGACAGTATACCCAAAAATAGGTGAATCAGTCAAAGCTGGAGCAACAACACCAAGAGCTGCAACAGAGAGCAAAGAAATACCAAGTTTGGTCACTTTATTTGTTTTCATAATTTCCTCCTTAGGAATGTAGACTACTTTTGAATGTGTGTAAATACTACAAAAATCCTAATTTTTTGATATTAGTGCTTCGAACAATTCACCTCAACCACTTAAACGACAAAGGTTTTGGTGTATCGTGTAACGACCGTTAAACGATACACTTAAAAAACAAAAAAATACAAATCCAACACAGGCTCAAATCCTTGTTAAATTCGTATTTTCTGAAATATTCACATTGTTATTTTGAATGTTTCGCAAAACGGTCGTTAATCGAAACATATTTACGCCTTCATTGTAGCATTTTATCTTGTTTTTAGCAAGAATTTTGCGAAACATTTTTACGATTGATGGCCACCTTGTTTCATTCCAAGACTTTATAGATGGTTGAGGTCGAAATTCGTTCTGTTTTTGCTATTGTTCTGATGCTTGATTCCCCTGCCAAATACTGCTCAACAATTCTCTCTTCCTTATCTCTTGATATTCGCTTAGCACCTAGTTTGACACCATTTTCCTTGGCTTTCCGAAGTCCTTCACGGGTACGAAATCGCAGATTTTCCAGTTCACTTTCTGCCACAAATCCTAAAATCATACAAAGTAACCTACCAATGAGCGAATCGGTTTCCAGTTTTTCATGCAAACTAACTAGCTGAATATCAGAAGCATTAAATTGTTCAATTAGTTCTAGCAATTTGAACATGGAGCGGGTGAGCCTATCAAGCTTGTAGATGGTGAAAGTGACTTGCATTCCTTTTTTTGAAAGCGTTTGAGCCAATTTTAAGGCCTTTTCGAGTTCTGGACGTACATTGTTGGAACCAGATTCACGCTCGATAAAAAGCTGGTCACAATGCTTGAGAGCATCAATTTGCACCTCTAAGCCCAAATCTTGCTTGTGGGTTGAAACGCGTGCATAGCCGATATTGATGATGTTTTGAGACATAAAAATCCTCCTATTACTTGGTACAGGAGGATTGTACTATTTTTTAATTTATTCCATTTCTGGCAAAGTTACATTTTCCACATTCTTTCGTAGCATGAGAATGCCGTCTCCAAGTGGAACTAGAGTCGCCGTTAAATCTGGATTGTCCAAAGTTGCGTCGAACAGTCTTTGCAAACCACGGTAAATGGTGCGTTGACCCCGACGGACTTCCATGATATCCTTGGCAACATCGCCTCCTTGGAAGATATCATCCAAAACTACTACTCCACCAACTTCCAAGTGTTTGAGGATTTCTGGTAGAAAGACGATGTACTTAGACTTGGCCGAATCCATAAAGACAAAATCATAAGTTTCTGTCAAGGTTGACAAGACATCGACTGCATCTCCCTCTAGGAGGGTGATTTGTTTGCGCCTGTCAAACTGGGTAAAATTTTCCTTGGCAAAGCCGATCATCTCAGGATTACGGTCAATAGTTGTAATCTTAGCATTTGGGGCATGTTCCGCCATCAGGAGAGCTGAGAAGCCAATTGCCGTTCCAATCTCCAAAATGTTCTTGGGCTGCAGACTTTCCATGAGAAAACGGAAATATGCGACTGTTTCATGAGGAATAATGGGAATATTTTCCTTACGAGCGAAGGTTTCCAATTCTTTCAAAGAACCAGTCACCTGCTTTTGACGCTGGCGCATGAGTTCAACGATTTCTTCCTTGACGACGGGACGACGCATATTGTGATTGGCATTTTTACTATAAGACTCTACCATCTTAAGCTAGTCCCAATTTTTCAACAAGAGCTTCAAACTCGTTCAAGCGACGTTCAAAGACTGCAAAGGCATCGTTGAGATAGTCTTCCTTCTCCATATCCACTCCCGCTTTTCTCATAACATTGAGAGGATAGTCAGACTTACCTGCCTTGAGGTAGTCGATATAACGGTCACGGTCTTCCTGACTACCATGGACAATCTTCTCAGCCAAGGCTGAAGCCGCTGCAAAACCAGTCGAATATTGGTATACATAGTAGTTATAGTAGAAGTGAGGAATGCGTGCCCATTCGTATTGGATTTGAGGATTGTCTCCTTTGCTGAGTCCATAGTACTCTTGGTTCAAGTCAGCGTAGAGTTTATTCAGGAAATCACTGGTCAAGACTTCTCCATTTTGGTCTGCTTGGTGGATGGCATGTTCAAACTCAGCAAATTGAGTTTGACGGAAGACTGTTCCACGGAAACTGTCCAAGAAGTTATTAAGGATAGCAAAGCGAGTTTCATCGTCGTCTACTTCTGCCAGTAATTTCTCCGTCAAGATATTTTCATTGGTCGTTGAGGCAATCTCTGCCAAGAAGATAGAGTAATCTCCGTAAACATATGGTTGGGTTTCACGAGTATAGCTAGAGTGCATACTGTGACCAGTCTCGTGTACTAGGGTAAAGAGATTATCTAAGTTATCCTGCCAGTTAAGAAGCATAAAGGCATTTGTGTCGTAAGATCCACCAGAATAGGCACCAGAACGCTTGCCTTGGTTTTCATAGACATCAATCCAACGCTCGCTAAAGGCACGTTTGACACGGCTCAAGTAGTCGTCACCCAAGACCGCCAAGGCTTCTTCAGCTTTTTTCAAGGCTTCTTCGTAGGTAAAGCTATAATCTACTGACGAAAGTGGTGTGTAGACATCGTACATCTTGAGATCTGAAATTCCCAAGATTTTAGAGCGGAGTTCAAGGTAACGATGCAAGAGTGGCAAATGCTTGCGAACTGCTGCTACTAGATTGTCATAGACACTCTCTGGGACAAAGTTGGCTGCAAGGGCTGCATGGCGAGCACTCTTATAGTTGCGAACTTTTGCTCGGTAGTTTTGCACCTTGACATTTGTCTGTAAAGTCTTCGCGTAAGTGTGCTGGAACTGCTCGTACGTCGCATAGAGGGCTTCATAGGCACCACGGCGCACTTCACGATTTTTAGACTCCATTAAGCGAATGTAAGTACCGTGTGAGAGCTGCACTTCATTGCCTTCATCATCAAGGACGTATGGGAAGCTAATATCAGCATTGTCCAAGATGGCAAAGGTTTCACTAGCAGCGCCAAAGATTTCTCCTGCGCCAGCAAGCAATTCTTCCTCACGTTGCGAAAGAACATGGTCCTTCTTTTGCAAGAGCTTGTCAAAAAAGTGTTTGTAAACTTGGAGTTTTGGTTGAGCTTCTAGGAAGGCTGCATACTGCTCTTGGCTAATCTCCATAAACTCTGGTTCGTAGAATGAAAAGGCCTGTTCTAACTGACTGTATAGAGTCATTGCCTTAGCATAGTACTCCTGATACTTAGCTTCACGCGTATCTTGGTCGTTTTTCATATGTGCATAGACATAAAGCTTTTCAACTTGACGTTCCAAGTCAAGTGAGAATTCTGTAATCTCAAGCAAACTGTCTGCGCTATCCAAGAGATGCCCCTCATACTGAGATGCTATTTGTACTTTTTCAGTTAAATCTTTCAAGGCTTCTTCCCAAGCCTGGTCTGTTGGGTAGATTGTTGAAAGATCCCATGTATCTTTTTCATTTATTTCATGTCGTTGTAATACCATAAGATTCCTCCATCCTTTCTATTTTATCACATTTTCTGAAAAATATAAGTGATAAAAGGCTGGTGGATAGAGCTTTTGGCGATTATTTTTTATATTTTTTTGATAGTAAGCGAAAAATTCTTTATAATAGCTACTTAAATCTTGATTAATTTGACAAAAATCTTCTGATTCTATTGGTCTAACTTGAGGATACCAGTCGTCCAGTTGACGGTTTAATAGATTATCTCCTCGTTGATAAGCCTCCTCCTGTTTTTTCATCCAGTAAGGCGTTTGGTAGTACAACTGTTGGCGAATGTAGTGACAGATAGTGGAATCTTGAGAAACTGTAAAACGAGCTAGCTTTTGTTTTTGATAAGGAAATCGTAGAATTTCCAAGAGGTTTCCTTGACCAAAGGGAAATTCCTTGACCTGAAAATGAAGCTTACCCCGTAGGTCCTGATGCAAAAGATATTTCAGTCTCAAAACTTGCTTTTTGAAATCTAGTTCCCATACATAGAATCCCATATTTTGACTAAAATAGAGAAATCCCCTTTGCAGTTGTGTCAGTCTCTCTTTTAACCAGAGTTTTTCTCCCAGTAGCCAGATAACTTGGTAGCCCTGACTACGGTAGCCTTGACTTCTATCGCATAAAAGCTTTTGGGACAAGGGACTACACTGGACCTCTAGCGCTAGTTTCTCATTTACGAGAACATCCGCTATCTGCTGAATCGCAGGCAGACTATATTCTACGGCAACCTGATTGTCCTTCTTGGCCCAGTGATAGAGGGCCTCTTTGTTGGCCAAGTGTTCTGGACTTTCATTCTCAAAAATAGCCATACAATCTCTTAAAGATTCATGAGCAAAATGCGTTCGCATGCTCTGCCCTTGACGTAATCGCAGTCCGCCCCCACAGGCGGGGCAGGTATAAGCCTGCTTGGTCACCTCTTTTTCGAGGGCATTTACCAAATTTCCCTTGCTATCTCTGGCTACAAACATGGACTACCTCCTTTTCTTTTCTATTCGAAAAAGAAGTAAAAAAGACCGGAATTCCAGTCTTTCATATTGCTTTTTTATCTTTTAAACCTCTTAGAGTATTTTTTCAGCATGAGAATGAGATTGGGAATTTGCTCGCTTCTAATGACGAGGACACCGTATTCCTGACAACGATTGGCATAAACTGGATTGATTTTTCCCGTACAAACAATTAACTTGAGGCAACTCTCCCCAGCAAAATGATTGGCATAGACTTCTAGTTCGTTGATGGCTTCAACTGATAAATCTGTCATCTTGCAGGAGATAAAGGTAATCGAGCGCCCCTTTCTCAGAATGACATCAATCTCATTTTGAACATTGTCTGTCTCTGGAAAGATACCATTCCAATCAATCTCAGCGCCTATCATGCATTCATCAAACAGCTGAGATTCAAGCGCCAAGAGATAAAGATACAACTCTAAAATATGCCCTTTGTTGCGACAAAAGACTTGGGCTTCTTGACTCGGAAAGCTGTAGCTTATTCGCTCCTTGTCCTCGTTTTCAATACGAAGCATCCCCGCTTCCACTAGTAAGGGGATGACGGTTTCTGGATAGTGATAATACCTGCCGTTGTTTTCCAGTATCTTTTCGGTTTCCGCATGCAGGTCATTGGTCTTAGCTAGAGAGAAAAATTGGGTCACTTGATACCAGTGGGCAGGGTTGGAAATGGCAGAGCTAGCTAGTTTTTTGATGGCTGCAATTTGCTCAACTGAGTGGATAGGGCGTTTGGATTTGAGCATTTTTCCACCACGTAAGGCTATCAACTGTTGTATGCTTAGGGTTGGAATGTCCAAGTCTTCTTTTTCCAACTGACTAGCTGTCCACTTGTATTGTTTGCCCCGCTCGACATCCATGGCAACGATGGGGAGGTGGCGATCCAAGCCATATTGATAGAGAGATAAGGCTAGTAGTGAATCTCCGCCAAAAACATCAAGAAGGATTTTGTCATAGCCTGCTAGGCAATAATCTAACTGGTCCGCTAGTTGTTCTAAAGACAGCTGACGAAAGATCACACGCTGGATATGGGGGACTTCGTCCGTGATAAAGTGACGCAGTGAAAGTTTATCGTTATTGCTTATTTTCGTCAAAGAAAGGAAGAGAATCTCGTCACAATCACTGACAAAGGCTTGGTAGACATTCTTTTCCAATACATGCCGATCATACAATTCCACCAAAAGACTCGCCATTGGACCACCTCCATCATCTACACTTTCTTGCGCCGAGAGCAATACAGCTCTACTGCTCGCATTTCCTACTTCTAGTATAGCATAAAATTAGGCTTGTCCCGATCTGACGCCACAAATAAAAACGAACAGAAACCTTGCAAAGTGGTTTCTATTCATTTGTAAAGATTTGATTTACTTGATTTTCTTGGCGAGCATGGTCGCAAATCGGAGTTGAATGCGATTGCCATTTTCATCGCGACGATGCAGATGTCCTGGATTTTCATTGTACTTGACCAACTCCCACTCCTTATAGTAGTCAGCCAATTCCCCTTCTTTAAAGGTGAATGGGAAGTTAACCGAGCAAGGATAATCCTCCGTGTCCATGGCACAGACGATGAGGTTGTAGCCACCGACCGTAGTTTTCTCCTGCATATTTTGGATGATAGCTGGAATACGGTCCGCTTGTAGGAACATCAGAACAACTGTCGATACGATGAAATCATACGCCTGCCCAATACTGGCTGAATTGATATCATAAAGTCCAACAGGCATGTCTAGATCCTCTTGCTCTACGATACTTTGCAAGATTTCAAGAGATAGTTCATTTTGATCCACAGCTGTCACATCAAAACCTTGCTGGGCTAAAAAGAGGGAATTACGTCCTTGACCACAACCCAAGTCCAAGGCTCTTCCAGGTTTTACCGTCTGCATAGCCTCTAGGACCTCTGAATGGACTGGATTGGTCTGGTACTTCTTAGAAAAGTAATCCTCGGGTCTACAATAAAACTCCAAGTACCATTCTACATCATCTGTGGCTGCCTCTACTCGATGCCAGGCTTGCGGTTGCGCCATGGGATTGTCGGCCCCTGCTTGGAAAAGGTGTTCAGCTAGAACCTCACCATCCTCTGTCAACTCAATAAACTTGAGTGCTCCTTTTACAACTGTAATCTTGCCCCAAGTACCCACTTTGGTATTGTGCTTCTGCTGGACAGCTTCGGGCATTGTTTGTTTATTCCACAAGGGCATGCGTTTATAGGCGATTAGTTTTTCCATTATTATTCCTCTTCTTATCGCTGGTTCACAGCTTTCATCACACGCGCGATGTCACGATTTTGTTCACGTCGCTTGATCGACTCCCGTTTGTCATAGTCATGTTTCCCTTTTGCAAGGCCTAAAAGGAGTTTGGCATAGCCATCTTTGAGATAGACTTTGAGGGGAACTAGGGTCATTCCTGTTCCTTTGGTTTCTTGTTCCAATTTTTGGATTTGCTTCTTATGGAGCAGGAGTTTGCGACGGCGTTCTGGCTCCTGATTCCAGATATTGCCTTCTTCGTAAGGAGCAATATGAACATTGCTCAACCAGACTTCCCCATTTTTTACTTGGGCAAAGCCGTCCTTGAGATTGATTCTAGCCGCTCGTACACTCTTGATTTCCGTTCCTGTCAGGACTATTCCTGCCTCTAGTGTATCTACGATTGTATAGTCGTGGTGCGCTTTTTTATTTTGTGCGACGACCTTTCCCTCGCCCTTTGCCATGCTTGGCTCCTTTCTTAGCTACTTCTTTGTAAAATGGTTTCTTACCCTTTTTCTTTTTGTCTTTAGAAGACGATTTGCGCTTATCATTAAAACGACCTTGTTTCTTCTTGTCTTCCTTCTTATCCGAACGACGACTTGAACTACGCCCTCTTTTTTTGCGATCAACTTGTTTCAAGCCTTTTTCAACGACATCAAACTCACTTGGGATATAAGAGAAGTCAATCTCACCTGTCGTCTTATCCGCTCTTTCAACGCGAATGCGAATCTGTTGCCCCACACGGAAGGTTATTCCTGACTTCTCTCCACGAAGAGTCAAATCACGCTCGTTGAAATGATAAAATTCAGGAAGATTGGTAATGTGAATCAAACCTTCGACTGTATTTGGTAATTCGACAAAGAGACCAAACTTGACAATGCTGGATACAACCGCATCGTACTCTTCGCCCACGTATTCTTCCATGTACTCAGCCTTTTTCATGGCTTCGACTTCACGCTCTGCCTCGATGGCACGACGCTCACGATTGGAAGACTGGGTCGCAATCTCTGGAATCACTTGCTCAAAATGCTCTGCTATTTCCTTGGAACGTCCATAGTCGCGAATCATCCGATGGACTAGTAGGTCTGGATAACGGCGAATCGGACTGGTAAAGTGAGTGTAATAGTCCGCAGCAAGTCCATAGTGGCCGTGATTGTGCTCCGAATAACGAGCTTGTTGCATAGAACGGAGAAGCATCATAGATAATACATCCGCATATGGCTCTCCCTCAACAGCACGCATGATGTCTTGGAGGGCCTCCTGGCTAATCTCACTGGCAGTCCCATAAATGCGCAAGCCAAAGCTCGAAGCATAATCAATAAACTTCTGAACTTTTTCAGCCTTGGGCTCCTCATGAATCCGATAGATAAAAGGTAGATCCATCTTGCTGAAGTGCTCGGCAACCGTTTCGTTGGCAATCAGCATGAAGGACTCAATCATGCGCTCAGCAACGCCGCGTTGACGAAGGACAATATCCACAGGCTTGCCTTTTTTATCCACCAAAATCTTAGCTTCACTGGTATCAAAATTAAGGGCACCACGTTTCTCACGCATGTTTTCTAGCCTTTCATGAAGCTTGGCCATTAACTCGATACTAGGAACAATTCTCTTAAACTCTTGTCTCTTTTCCTCATCGCCAGCCAGAATGTCATTGACAGCGCTATAGGTCATACGAAAACTTGTCTTGATAACCGTTTGTGTGATAGTGTAGTTGACTACATGACCATGCTTATCAATTTCCATAATGGCAGACTGGGTCAGGCGGTCAACTTGAGGATTGAGAGAGCAGATACCATTTGACAAACGCTCTGGAAGCATTGGAACCACTCGGTCTGTCACATAGACAGACGTCGCGCGGTTAAGAGCTTCCTTGTCAAGGGCAGAACCCTCGGTCACATAGTAGGAAACATCCGCGATGTGAACTCCGAGTTTGATATTGCCATTTTTCAAAGCCTTGATATGCACCGCGTCGTCCAAGTCCTTGGCATCCGCACCGTCAATGGTAAATGTAAGCTCATCTCTCAAATCAAGACGCCCTTCCATATCCTTTTCTGTGGGAGCATCAGGCACACTTTCTGCTTCTTTAAGGACAGCCTCTGGAAACTCGGATACGATATCCATAGACTCCAAAACCTCAAGAACATCAATACCTGGATCTGTCGAATGCCCTACCACGTCCAGCACACTAGCGACAAAGAAATCGTGTTTCTTACTTGGATATTTATCGATAAAGACCTTGAGAACTTCTGTTCCATCAAGTTTGAGGGCTGGTTTCTTAACATAGATGGGTTGGCTGATTTTCTGATTCTTTGAACGAATGTAACCCGCATACTTGGGCTTTTCCTGATCTAGAACGATTTGGCCGACAACTGTTGTCAGACTATGCTCTAGGATATCGATAATTTTGGCTTCCGCCGCTGTTCCCTTGTTACGATCAGCGACTTTCTTGATGACAACCTCAACAGTATCGCCATCAATAGCATAGTTGACATCGTTTTTCCCTACAAAAAGGTCGTCCTCCTCGCCTTCCAGACTGACAAAGCCAAAGCCATTTTTATGGGCATGAAAAATCCCCTTGAGAGTAATCTCATGTTTCTTCTTTTGGTCCAGACATAAGCTACCATCTTCTCCAAATCGAATCTGGTGCTTTCTTTCCATCAGAGACAGGGTTTTAATCAACTCACGAAAATCCTTGGATCCATCCTTTCCGAGAGCCTGAGCCAGGTCATTTACCGTCACTCGCCCCTTCTCTTGCAAATATTCTTTTATTCTATCTTTCATATTTTCTTTCTAGATTTTTATAATTTTTTTGATGGATAACTTTAGTAAACATTATTCAAAATAAAAATAGGCTAAGACCTAGTCTCGCCCATTTCTTATCTACTTGATAATACCGTCAGTGCTAAGGCAATGGCTAGCCAGAAAAAGACTAAAACACCTGTCAAACGTTGCATCACGGCTTCAAAACCACGCGCTTTACTACGTTCAAACAAATCACCTGAGCTGGCATCAAATACATTGCTGGATTGGTTCTTGGTTGGTTGCATGAAAATCGCAATCACAATCACAACAGATAATACTAATAAAATGGTTAATAATAGGTTGTACATATCAAACTCCTTAAAATCCCTATTATTTTACCATAAATTCTATTTAGATTCAAGATGTAGGGTTACTTTTCTTTCCTTGGGACAATACTTTAAAACTTCAATCTTGTCTGGGTGGGTTTTGGAGTTCTTACTGGTTAGATAATTTATGCTGCCACAAGAGGAGCATTTGAGATTGATTTTTACTCGCACTAGATTTCCTTTACTTTTAATAACGATCTAAATTGCACCACGTTAAATAGACAACTGAAAGCCACACAGGCTGCTGTCGCATAAAAGACAGCATGGTAGCCCAAATAGCCTGCAACTGCGGATCCCGCCATGGGACCAACAACACCTCCAAGATAGAAAAAGACTTGGTTAAATGCAAAAATCCTTGAAATGCCTACTTTGGGAGTCATCTTACTAAGTAATGCATTGACACCCGGTATGAGAGCGCCCGTTCCCAAACCAAAGAGAAAACGGTACAAGCCAAGTTGAAGGGGGCTGGTCGCATGGGCACAAAGAAGGTAAATGATGACTGAATACATCTGAGCCAGAATAAGAAGTCGATGATTCCCTAGCTTATCACCAAGCTTTCCCATCACTCCAGCGCTCATCATACTAGAAAATCCCATACTAGATACAATCAAGCCTGAGACGAAGAGGAGATTTTCGTTCTGCCCTAAGTCCCGCACATAGAGAGCTAGAATGGGGCCAATTGATTGAGCTGAAAATTGAATGACAAAGCTCGTCAAAAATAGGTTCGCTAAAAGCCTAGGATACTTGAAAGAAGAAAATACTTCTTTCGTTGGGATAGCCTTCTCCTTAGCTACTGGCTGAAAATCTTCCTTGATAAAGAAAATAGTTAAGATTGCAGCTACAAATAAGAAAGCACCTACCAATAAAAAGACATTACGAATGCCAAAAATTTCAGCAATAAAACCTCCAACAAAGGGACCCGTTAGTGTTCCTGCAACAACACCTGTAGATAGAGTTCCCAGAGCTGCTCCCGACTTATCTTTAGGTACCTGACTAGCAATCAAGGCTGTTGCATTGGGGACAAATCCAGTAAATACACCATTAAGCAAGCGCAGAAAGAGTAGTCAATAGATATTCGGAACAAAGGCCAAACCTCCCATAGTAATGGTCATGGCAAGGCCTGCTCGAATCATCATGGGTTTTCGACCGTACTTGTCAGCAAGAATGCCCCAGATGGGAGAAACCAAAGCTGCGGAAACAGCTGAAACTGAGATGGCTAATCCAGCATAGAAAGCAACCTGATCCTGTTCGATTCCCAACTGCTCCACAAAGATAGGCATAAAAGGGACGACTAAGGATATACTGGCCCCAGTTAGAAAACTACCAAACCAGGCGACACGAAGATTCTCTTTCCAACTAATCTCTTGCACAGCTATCGCCTCCTTCAAGTAACTTGACTACTTGACTCACAAGCTGATCACGACTGCCATTGTTATCTAATATACGACTCGCCAATTTTCTCTTTTCTGCTAAAGACCACTGGGTAGCCAGACGCGACTCGGCGACTTCCTTAGAAAGATGATCCCGTTTCATGAAACGTTCTAATTGGATATCATAGTCCACATAGACCAGCCACGTTTCATCAAACCAGTTGGCATATCCCTGTTCAAAAAGCAGGGGAATATCCATGAAAAAAATTGCTTCTGTCTGGGCTAACTGATCTCGCAATGCTGCCAGTTCCTCACGAATTATCTCTCCTTGTGTTTGCTTAGACCATTCCTGATCCTCAGGATTTGAAAAGATGAGACTAGCTAGGAGAGGGCGATTGAGTTCTCCACTTTCTAAGATAATTTCCTGTCCAAAATGCTGAACTAAGACCTGATATAGACGCCCACCAGGTCTTTGTAGCTGGTGGACAAGTCGGTCAGCATCTACCACTTGAAAGCCTTGCTGTCGAAGATAAGTTGTCACAGTTGATTTACCCGAAGCAATTCCTCCTGTGATTCCAATGATTTTTCCCATCAGTCCCTCCTTTGACACTGAGGACAAAAATGAGTTCCCCTTCCGCCAAGCTGGAATTTCTCAATGATGGTGCCACAGCATGAACATGCTTGACCAGTCTTATCATAGACCTGATGGAAATCCTGCATGGTTCCATCTTCCCCAAAGGCATTGGTATAGGTTCGAATGGTTGATCCGCCTTTTTCAACTGCCTGTCCCAAAACAGCAATGGTCTGGTCATGAATGGCTGTCGCTTCTGCTACTGTCAAAGTTTGGGAAGCTCTAGCTGGATGGACCTGAGCCCGCCAGAGGACCTCATCCACATAGATATTTCCAAGACCAGCGACCAAGGTTTGGTCTAGGAGATGGGATTTGATAGGCTTTTTAGATTTGGCTAGGGCAGCTTGAAAGACCTGCAAATCAAAGTCCTGCTCCCTTGGCTCAGGTCCTAGTTTTTTAGAAACAAAGTAAGCTTCCAATAGGTCGGGTGCCAGCAGTTCCATAGTACCAAACTTGCGTACATCCTCATAAACAAGCGTGCCCCCATCTTCAAACCGAATGAAAACATGGGCATGCTTGCGTTCAGGTACCTGGTCTGGATAGTAAAAATACTTTCCTTCCATTCGCAGATGGGAAATCAAGACCTTGTCTGTCAGGTAAAAAAGTAGATATTTTCCACGACGCCCCATGGACTCAACAATCTGACCAGGCACTCCCTTTTGAAACTCGTCCAAATCTGTCTTGATCATCTTAGGATAAGCAATCTCTATACTAGAAATTTTCTTTCCCAAAATCAATTTTTCTAAGCCACGACGAACGGTTTCAACCTCAGGTAATTCAGGCATGGTTCCTCCTTCTGTAAAAACAAGAAGCAGGCATGAGCCCACCTCTACTTAGTATTCTTTTTCATTATAGCCAAAGTCAGCCAAATCTAGCTTTTTATCACGCCAGTTTTTCTTGACCTTGACCCAAGTTTCTAGGAAGACCTTGTCCCCTAGCATGAGTTCGATATCACGACGGGCCATAGTCCCAATTTTCTTAAGCATAGCGCCACCTTTTCCGATGACAATGCCTTTTTGGCTATCGCGCTCGACCATAATGGTCGCCCGAATATGAACCTTGTCGGTCTCTTCGTCACGCTTCATGGAGTCAACTACCACTGCAACTGAGTGAGGAATTTCTTCACGAGTTAAATGAAGAACTTTCTCACGAATCATTTCTGAAACCAAGAAACGCTCATGTTTTCTTATCGCCTCGCAACTGCAGAAGCACACGACCCTCCTCGTCTGCCAGAATTCCACCAGCAAAATTCAGTATAACCTTATCATGCCTCACCTTGGAGCGAATATAGGAAATATAGTCTTGGGTCATATTTAATACTTTCTAATCTAAATTTTCAATATCATTTATAAAAAACGATAGCAAGGCTTTTTCTTTAACTCTTGAGACACCTAAATCATTTCTCATTTCATTCATTAGTTGTTCTGAGATTTTGAGTAATTTTTTACCATCCGAATCAGAAGTAGCAACTTTTCGGAATTCCATCCATTTTTCGACAACTTTTCTAGAACCCCATAACGTTATTTCTTTACTAAATTTTATCAAATCTGCAATTTGTTCCTCAGATGGATATGGCGAATTTTCTTTATCAGATTGATTTATTTTATATATCATTTCAACAAAATGATAATAAGCCGTTTCACGTTTTTGCGTTAAATATTGTAACCTAGTCTGCTTTATATCAAAAATTACTTTAAATGTAGTCGTAGCAATGGTGACAAATCCTGTAATAATCGCAACAACTATGATTGCATCATATGTTTTTAGAATGGAGAACAACTTCAAAAACCAATTGAAAGAAAAATACAATACTCCTAAAATTAGTAGCAGACCTACCAAACCTAAAAAAGTATTTCTTTTATTTCCCTGCATAGTCCCACTTTATTAATCCCTTCACTTTACATAGAAATTTTTAATCATAAGAAGATAACCAACCCAAACTCCTCGACTTATAACTAAACATCAAGCTACTCTTAAGTTTTAATACTCCTTCTCATTATAGCCAAAGTCAGCCAAATCTAGCTTTTTATCACGCCAGTTTTTCTTGACCTTGACCCAAGTTTCTAGGAAGACCTTGTCCCCTAGCATGAGTTCGATATCACGACGAGCCATAGTCCCAATTTTCTTGAGCATAGCGCCACCTTTACCGATGATGATACCCTTTTGGCTATCGCGCTCGACCATGATGGTAGCTCGGATATGAACCTTGTCTGTCTCTTCGTCACGTTTCATAGAGTCAACCACTACTGCGACTGAGTGAGGAATCTCTTCACGAGTTAGGTGCAAAACTTTCTCACGAATCATCTCTGAGACCAAGAAACGCTCTGGGTGATCTGTGATTTGATCAGCTGGGAAATACTGGAAACCTTCCTCCAGATTTTCACTAAGAATGTCGATTAGACGAGAAACATTATTTCCCTGAAGGGCTGAGATAGGCACAATCTCCTTAAAGTCCATCTGGTTACGGAAGTCATCTATCTGAGCCAGAAGTTGGTCTGGGTGGACCTTGTCAATCTTATTGACCACCAAAATCACTGGAACCTTGGCTGCTTTCAGACGCTCGATAATCATGTCGTCGCCTTTACCACGTGGCTCATCAGCTGGCACCATGAATAGAACAGTATCCACTTCACGAAGGGTACTATAGGCAGATTCCACCATGAAATCCCCAAGAGCTGTTTTAGGCTTGTGAATTCCTGGTGTGTCGATAAAGACGATTTGTTCCTTATCCGTGGTGTAAATCCCCATGATTTTATTGCGCGTTGTTTGCGCCTTGTCACTCATGATGGCAATCTTTTGCCCCATGACGTGATTTAAAAAGGTTGACTTCCCAACATTGGGACGTCCTAAAATGGCTACAAAGCCTGATTTAAATGTCATAATTTCCTCTTATTGTTTAAAATAGTAAATCCCAAATGCGTGGGAGAAAGATAAGTGCACCAATCACTGCGGCAAGAAGGGAAACCACAAGCACGGCACCAGCTGCCATGTCCTTGGCTTTCTTTGCCAACATAGAAAAGTGATAGTGACTGGCTAGATCCACCACATTTTCGATAGCAGAGTTAATAATCTCAAAGGCTACTACCAAGAAAATGCTCATTAGGAGAAAGAGCCATTCGATTCGTGACACCTGAAAAACAAAACCTGCAAGAATGACCACTAGAGCCGTCACTGCATGTTTTCGCATATTACGTTCTTCCTTAATGGCAGTCAGAATTCCTGTAAGGGCAAATTCTAAACTGGATACCAGGTCACGATTTTTCCATTTTCGTTTATTGTCTTGTGAGTCCATAGGCTGTCAAAATTTCTTCTTGTAAACTGAACATCTCCGCTTCTTCTTCCGGAGTGTAGTGATCGTAGCCGTTGATATGTAAAAAGCCGTGTACTGCCAAGAAGCCCATCTCACGCTCAAAGCTGTGACCGTATTCCTCAGCCTGCTCATGCGCTTTATCGATAGAGATGAAAAGTTCCCCAATATAGGCATCGAACTCAGACATCATTTCTGCTAATTCAGGGTTTTCAAGCAAATCTTCCTCATCAAAGGAGATGTCCAATTCCGGTTTATATTCAAGGCTGATGACATCTGTCGGGCGATCTGTATCACGATACTCGAGGTTGAGTTCGTGACTACGCTCATTGGTCACAAAAGTAACTGCCATCTCCTTGTCTTCTTTTCCTATTTTTTGGGCTGCAAATTCCAAAATTTCTTGGGTTTGTTGCAAGATTTCTTGTGAAACTTGACCAGTTTCATCTACCATTTCAATATACATGTACTTCTCGATTCTCTTTACTTGGCTTTATTATACCATATTTTCATGATTTTATTCTACCTTTTTGATATAATACTATGGAATACAATCACAAGGAGAGAACGATGTCATTTGACGGATTTTTTTTACACCACATGGTTGAGGAATTGCGAAGTGAGTTGGTCAATGGTCGCATCCAGAAAATCAATCAGCCTTTTGAACAAGAGTTGGTCTTGCAAATCCGCAGCAATCGCCAAAGCCATCGCCTGCTCCTCTCTGCTCATCCCGTTTTTGGACGCATTCAGCTGACCCAAACGACCTTTGAAAATCCAGCCCAACCTTCTACCTTTATCATGGTTTTGAGGAAGTATTTACAAGGTGCCGTGATTGAGTCCATTGAGCAAATCGAAAATGACCGTATCGTAGAGATCACGGTTTCCAATAAAAACGAGATTGGGGATCACATCCAGGCGACTCTGATTATAGAGATCATGGGCAAACACAGTAATATTCTTCTCGTGGATAAAAGTAGCCATAAAATCCTCGAAGTTATCAAACACGTTGGCTTTTCACAAAATAGCTACCGCACCTTACTTCCAGGTTCGACCTATATCGCTCCGCCAAGTACCGAATCCCGCAACCCTTTTACTATCAAGGATGAAAAACTCTTTGAAATCCTGCAAACACAGGAATTAACAGCTAAAAATCTTCAAAGTCTCTTTCAAGGTCTAGGACGTGATACGGCAAATGAATTGGAAAACATTCTTGTCAGTGATAAACTGTCTACTTTCCGAAACTTCTTCGGGCAAGAAACCAGGCCTTTCCTAACGGAGACTTCTTTCAGTCCAGTTCCTTTTGCCAATCATGTAGGAGAGCCTTTTGCCAGCCTTTCTGACTTGCTGGACACCTACTATAAGGACAAGGCTGAACGCGACCGCGTCAAACAGCAAGCCAGTGAACTCATTCGCCGCGTTGAAAATGAGCTTCAGAAAAATCGCCACAAACTCAAAAAACAAGAAAAAGAGTTACTGGCGACAGATAATGCTGAGGAATTTCGCCAAAAAGGAGAATTGCTGACAACCTTCCTCCACCAAGTGCCTAATGACCAAGACCAGGTTACCTTGGACAACTACTACACCAATCAGCCTATCACCATTGCTCTTGATAAGGCTCTAACACCCAGTCAGAATGCCCAGCGCTACTTTAAACGCTACCAGAAGCTCAAAGAAGCTGTCAAATACCTGACTGAGCTGATCGAAGAAACCAAGTATACCATTCTCTATCTGGAAAGTGTGGAAACTGTTCTCAGTCAAGCTGGACTAGAGGAAATCGCTGAAATCCGTGAAGAATTGATCCAAACAGGCTTTATTAGAAGACGACAACGCGAGAAAATCCAAAAACGCAAAAAACCAGAACAGTATCTGGCTAGTGACGGGAAAACCATCATCTATGTCGGACGAAACAACTTGCAAAATGAAGAACTAACCTTTAAAATGGCTCGCAAGGAAGAACTTTGGTTCCATGCCAAGGACATCCCTGGCAGCCATGTTGTTATCTCAGGAAATCTGAATCCTTCTGATGAAGTGAAGACAGACGCAGCCGAGCTCGCAGCCTACTTCTCCAAAGGGCGCTTATCAAATCTCGTGCAAGTGGATATGATTGAAGTCAAGAAACTCAACAAACCAACAGGTGGAAAACCCGGTTTTGTTACTTATACTGGACAAAAGACCCTCCGTGTCACACCAGACCCAGAAAAAATCGCATCTATGAAAAAATCCTGATTTCACTTGAAATCAGGATTTTCTATTACAAATTTACTCTGCAATCAAGGTTTCTAAGCCAACCTTCATCATATCGGTGAAGGTATTTTGGCGTTCTTCTGCAGTGGTGTCTTCGTCTGGGTTGACCAAACTATCAGAAATGGTCATAATAGCAAGTGCATCAACGTGGTGTTGGGCAGCAAGATAGTAAAGGGCTGCTGCTTCCATTTCCACAGCCTTAACGCCCCATTTACCAAGCTCGATATTCTTTTCAAAGTAATTTGAGTAAAAGACATCAGATGACAAAACGTTCCCAACGTGGGTTGTCATACCAAGTTCTTTTGCAATATGGTAGGCCTTGTCTAGCAAATCAAAGCTAGCGATTTGCGGGAAATCGTACTGTGGCCAATCATTGCGGATGATGTTTGAGTTAGTCGCAGCTGCCTGCGCCAAAACCAATTCACGGACATGAACATCCTCGTTCAAGGAACCAGCGGTTCCGACACGGATCAATTTTTTCACTCCGTAGTCTACAATTAACTCACGCGCATAAATCGAAATCGATGGCATTCCCATCCCAGTTCCCATGACAGATACACGGTGATCCTTGTAAGTACCAGTGTAACCAAACATGTTACGCACTTCATTAAAACAAACAGCATCTTCAAGGAAATTCTCCGCAATAAATTTAGCACGAAGAGGATCCCCCGGAAGAAGAATTTTGTCAGCAATTTCACCCTGCTGAGCAGCAATATGGATAGACATAATTTATGATACAAAGAGCGACAAGAAAACGACTGAAAATTAGGAATCTGACGAGAGATCCTGATTTCTCAGTCAGATTATCTATTTTCCGAGTTTTCCGCTCGTGTTCAAATTAGAACACCTCGCTCTACCTTTCTATAATTTTTATAAATTTTAGATAGAATCTCGACTTTTGATACTAGGTGTAAATTATAAATACTCTTTTTCAAATAGACCTAGAGTTGTTCTTAAAAAAGCTAAGGGCAAACTATAAATCGCCTTATTGTATTCCGACACCATTTCATTGTAGTGTAATTTTTGATTGGCAACTAGTACTTCTGATTCTTTGATTTCAGCTATCAGATCCTTAATACTTTGATCGGCTGTAATATTGGTGTCCCTTTCAATTTGTTCCAATATTTTGCTCTTCGTTTCCTCTACTTGAGAAGAGTGTGCGTGGGATGAAACCGTCCCAGATTCTCCATAAAATTTACGCTTAGACTCCGAATGATTTGCCTGGTTTTTATCATTTGTGGAATTATTGACAGAACGTGTTTCTTCTAACAAGTCTGAAACATTTTTACGAACGGACATTTTTAATTCATGGTCTACAATCTTATCCGTTAATTCACGAAGCTGGATAATTAATTTTTCAACATACTGTTCTTTAATTTGAATTGCACTATAGGAAGAGCGAATGAGTTCTTTTAAGTTAATAACTTTATGGTATTGAAATAGAAAGACTATGATTAGATAACTCAAAACTGAAAAAACAATGGACGCTCCTTGAAATGGCTCGTAATTGGTTTCACTACCAGAATTATTAAAGGCTGCAAAAATAAATAGCCAAACCAAGGTTAGGAGAACGATTATTAAAATCCCACGAATAATTCTAAAAAATGGATTATTAAATAAACTTAACATCGTACCCCCTTACAATTCTGCAAGAATAGCTTTCAGCAAGCCCTTAAAGTCGCCTTTGACACGTTCAGTCACTTCTACAACTTCCTCGTGATTGAGTTCTTCTTGGAATCCAGCAGCATGGTTAGTGATACATGAAATACCTAGAACTTTCAAACCTGAGTGGGCTGCCACGATAACTTCAGGAACCGTAGACATACCAACAGCATCTGCTCCCAGTGTCTTATAGGCACGAATCTCTGCTGGGGTTTCATAAGTCGGACCTGTTACACCAATATAGACACCTTCATCAAGCTTGATACCAAGTTTCTTAGCCACTTCATGGGCAGTAGCACGATATTCTGGAGTGTAGGCTTTAGACATATCTGGGAAACGTGGACCAAAATCATCCAAATTTTCACCCATCAATGGATTTTGACCCGTCATATTGATATGGTCTGAGATAGCCATCAAGGTACCAGGACCAAATCCAATACCTCCTGCAGCATTGGTTACAATGACACCTTCACATCCGAGAACTTTCATCACACGTACTGGGAAAGTCACCACTTCCAGAGGATTTCCTTCATAGAAATGGAAACGACCTTGAAGAGCCAAGACCTTGCGACCTGCAAGTTCTCCATATACTAATTTCCCAGCGTGACCAACTACTGTTGAACGACCCCAGTTTGGAATGTCTGTATAGTCTACAACAACAGGATTTTGGATTTCTTCTGCCAGTTCTCCCAGACCTGATCCAAGGATTAGACCGAACTCAGGCGCTTGGATTCCCTTATCTTTCAGAAAAGTAGCTGTTTCCTTGATTTTGTCTAAAAATGTCATTGTGTGTCTCCTTTATTATTTTTTAGCATTTGATCGATTTTGTCAAAAGTTTTAGCATTACGAATGGTGATTTGGCGGTAGAAAGGCATCTTGAGTAAGTATTTGTGATAGGCCGTTTCGTAGTACGATTCTTCGGAGTATTTTCCCCAGAAAACACCAAGTTTTCCAAAATGAACGACTTCATCTTCCAGTTCCAAACCGTTCACTTTCTCGATGACTTGATCCACATCCAAGCCCTCCGTGTAGAAGAGGACGTCTTTTCGTGCTAAGTCTTCGTTCCACCAACCTGGTAGATTGTCAAGCTCCGCCTCAAAGTCCTCTAGACTCAGCAAAGAAAAGCTCTGAATAAATGGATAATGGACTTCAAAGAAAGTCTCTAACTGTTCAACCGATCGGGCTTTGGGAGCGGTCGAAGTAAAGAAAATATTGCCACTGTTGATGTAGGTTTCAACCTTTTCCAGTCCCAACTCTGTCAGTTCTTGACGAAGCTCCGCCATGACAACCCTATTTTTCCCACCGACATTAATGCCCCGAACAAGTAAAGCATACCTCTTCATCTTATACCAATTTATCTAAGAAACTTTCTCCAATCATGGCTGTTTCAACACCAAAGTTATCCGCAACTGTTGCAGAGATATCTGCAAAATGTCCAACTGGAATGACACCATTTCCTTTAAAGGATGGACTGTAAGCCAAAAGTGGAATGTATTCACGAGTGTGGTCTGTACCGGCGTAGGTTGGGTCATTCCCATGGTCCGCAGTAATCAAAAGAAGGTCATTCTCTCGCATGGCTGCGATAATTTCAGGCAAGCGCCCATCAAACTCATGCAAGCAATCACGGTAACCATGAGCGTTACGGCGGTGACCGTAAAGAGCATCAAAGTCTACCAAGTTTGTAAATGAGAATCCTTTTTCAAACTCAGCAAGTCCCATGGTCTTCAATAATGTATCAATTCCGTGGCTGTTTGACTTGTTGTGGCCCATGTCATGATTGATACCAGCGCCATTAAAGATATCGTTGATTTTACCAACAGCATAAGTATCGATACCTGCTTCATTGAGTTTATCGAGAACAGTTGGAGCAAATGGAGATACGGCCAAGTCACGACGATTTGCTGTACGAGTGAAGTTACCAGGCTCACCAACATATGGACGAGCAATGATACGACCTAGAAGGGCAGGACGCTCAAGGGTAATCGAACGAGCGTATTCACAAATACGGTACAATTCATCCAAAGAGATGATGTCTTCATGGGCAGCAATCTGCAAAACAGGATCTGCTGAAGTATAGATAATCAACTCCCCAGTTTCCATCTGACGTGGTCCAAAATCGTCGATAACAGCTGTTCCTGAGTACGGTTTATTGGCTTCACGAATGATCTTGCGTCCTGAGAATTCTTCGATTTTCGTCAAGATTTCTTCCGGGAATCCGTTCCAGAAAGTATCGAAAGGTTCTGTAATGTTAAGACCCATGATTTCCCAGTGACCAGTCATTGTGTCCTTACCAAGGGAAACTTCTTCTAATTTCGTTGCATAACCTGTTGGATTGCTTTCAGCTGGTACAGTCTTCAGAGGAGTTTCACGAGGAATATTTCCTAGACCGATTTTAGCCATGTTTGGCACATTCAAACCAACTGTTTTGGAAATGTGTCCTAGTGTGTCAGAAGCACCGTCTGGAACCCCTGCATTGACAAAGTTATTGGCATCTGGTGCAGCACCGATTCCCACAGAATCCAGTACCACCAAGTGAATACGATTAAATTTTGACATAGTGTGTCTCCTTTTATTTCCCTTTTGTTGAAGTTAAAATCTGAACGCCATTTCGTCCAGCTACGATGACCTTATCCACCATTTGGTTGAATAAACCGTGCTCTACGACACCAACGACATGGTCCAATTCTTGCCCGAAGGCAATTGGATCTTCAATGACATCCAAGGCTAGGTCAATGATAAAGTTCTGCATATCAGTCACAAAACGTTGGCCGTCTTTTTCACGGAAACTTGGTTTGTAGCCAGCTCGATCAAAACGACGAAAGACCTGTTCTGCACCATACTGAACCACTTCTACTGGCAATTTAAAAGCACCTAGTTTTTCTACCAGTTTGCTTTCATCAACTACCCAAATGTATTTTTTTGATGGTGTCGCTACAACCTTCTCCATCAGAAGGGCACCACCACCACCTTTGATCCCGTTGAACTGGCTATCTACTTCATCCGCCCCGTCAACCGTCACATCGACAAAGTCTACTTGATCAATCGACTTGAGTGGGATGTTAAGACCTTCAGCCTGTTTACTGGTCACACTGGAAGTCGTTACAGCAACAATCTGCAAACCTTCTTCCTTAATCCGACGACCTACTTCCTCTACGAAATAGTAGGCAGTAGAGCCAGTTCCCAGACCGACTACCATACCATCCTTGACAAACTCAGCAGCCTTGATACCTGCCATCTTTTTCAGATTCTCCACTTAAATACCTCCATTAAAGAGTTACTTTTATTATAACATGTATCCGTTTTTATTTCATGAATACACTTGAAAAACCCGAACATTTTTATTTCGGGTTTTGGTGTCCTATTTAACCATATCAGGATCGTAATCATAGAATCCTGTATCGAGGAAACGGTTTTTAGGGTGTAACTTGCGCACTTCCTCATCTAACAAGAAGGCTTGGTCATGACTAAAGTTGCCCTCTTGGATCAAGCTACGCGCTTGGATAAAGAGTTTAGCAATCTCAACAAAGTTTTGACCTGGTGTGTAGAGTCCTTCTAGCTTCCAATGGGTGAAACCATGCTCCACTAATTCTGTCAATTTAGTCATCAAATCAAGGTCATTGTTAGCAAAGATATGGGTACCATGATTATCTTCAAAGATGGAATAATGGCTCTCAGGGTCACTCGGTTCTGCCAAGAAAAGGTCACGCTTACGTGTCTTTTCATCATCTATATGCGTAAAGTTATAGTAGTTTTGTAAGAGCGGACGCTTAGAATGGTGAATGACACTGGCACCATAAACCAACACTTCAGCAGGAATTTCCAAAATCTCAGGCATCTTAAAGAGTTCAGCAGATGGAATTTCACGCGCCAAAACCGCCTCAGAAGCTCCTGCCTTTTGACCCCAGAAGTTAATTTGACGACTGCTTGTCACCATAGTTGAAGCATCGTAGATAGTCTTGAAGGAATAGCCATCACGGTTGACCACATAAAAAACACCTGCATCTCCTACTGTAATATAGTCTGTCTTGATTTCTTCCAAGAAGTCTAGGAAGGGCTTGATACGGTCCATCATATCTTGGTGCATGAGGGCGTTAACTGCAACGATTAATTCCTTACCCGCATCATGAACGAGCTTAGCGATGGTGCGCAACTCTTCATAACTAAAGGTCGTTGGCAGACGAAGGCCAAAATCTTTCTCACCGACATAGATACGGTCTACGCCAGCTTCGAGTAACTGTTCAACTTGTTCAATACTTTCAGCAGTTGCTGTAATGATAATCTTTTCCATAAGAAAAATTATACCACATTTCTCAAAAATCAGCTATGGGTACTGAGAGTTTTATAAAAAAGTCAACGTCATTTTTAAAGTTTGCAATCAAAAAGTGAACAGTAACCAGTACCATCCACTCTCTTTTTTATGCATGTGTTTTTTCTACTAGGTGACCATCATTCATAACATAAATACGGTCAACCTTATCAAGAAGACGAGTATCATGCGTAATCATAACAACTCCTCTTCCTTGTTCATGGGCAATGGCAGCCAACATTTCCGTTACTTGATAAGCACGCTGGGTGTCTAGACTGGCTGTCGGCTCATCTGCAAGCACAATACTTGGATTGTTATAGAGCGCTCTAGCAATGGCCGCACGTTGACGTTCGCCACCTGATAAAGCCTTGGGATACTGATTTTGAACTTTTTCCAAATCCAACAAGTCAAGTAACTTTTTTCGATCACTCTTCCTATTTTTTCCCTTATCCAGTCTGTCAATCAAATCCAGCTGTTCCTTGACCGTAAGAAAAGGAATTAAGTTTGAAGCCTGTAGAATAAAGTCAAACTCTCTAAAACGGAGGTCTGTTTTCTCCTTCTCCGTTAAACTGCCTGTTTCCTTCCCCTTTACCAAAATCTTTCCACTCGATGCTTCCTGAAGTTGTCCAAGAGTCGTTAGAAAGGTCGTCTTTCCAGAGCCTGAAGATCCAACGATAGCCACGAACTCTCCCGCATTTAGCTGAAAATTCGTCTCATGCAGAGCTACGACTTTCATCTTTCCTTCCCCGTAGGTTTTTGTAACTTGAGTCATTTCAATCAATGCTGTCATACTATTCTCCTTATCACTCTGCAATCGCAGTAATCGGGTCCACCTTTAGCAAGCGTGGAAGTGAAATGACACCACCTAGAAGGGCCATCAGGCAAATTACCAAACTTAGGATAGAGTAGGCTAACCAGCTTGGATAGAAAAAGAAGGTAGCTGGTAAGAATAAAATCACTCCTCCAATAGCCAGCAAGGCTAAAGCAATCCCCATACCAGCTAGGAGGAAGATTTGACAGAAAAGAGACCATACAATGGTTTTGATCTGTATTCCCTGAGCCCGCATTATTCCATAAAGTCCTAGTTTTTGGATAGTAATGATATAAACAAAAATCCCCACAATCAAGCCTGTGATGACAATCATAGCAAGAATCATTCCTGAAAATACATTAACCTGAGGTGTGTAACCAGGAATTTTCGAAATCATTTTTGGAATGGAAATCTGTTTCAGTCCATCGCCAGACACTTCTATGTCATTTTTCAAAACTAAGGCAGAGATGGAACGATTGGCTTTCAAGGTTCCTTGTAAGGTCCAATAAGTTGTCAGACTCGTAAAGACAACAGGCTCGGTGAAAAACTTATTTCCTTGAGTCAGGCCTACGATCTTGTAACTTGTCTCACTTCCATTGAGCTGAATGGCATCACCTAGCTTCATCCCATAGTTCTCAAAAGACTGATCCACGACAACCTCATTATCTCCCTCAGGATAACGACCCTCCGTCAAACTAGGAGAGATAAAAGAGTCCCAGTTTTGAGCAAAGATGGAAACGTTAATCTTTTCACTACCATCGACTAGATTGGTCACAGCGAACATATAGCCCAATGGAGCAGCCTCTTCAGAACTCTTTTCCTTGTAGTCTTTTTCAGGAATAAAAGATGCCGTCAAATTATCATTTGCGTAGTCGGATAAAACGACACCCGTCGCTTGCCAATTATCAATAGCGGCCCGGTTGTTTCGCACAAGACCAAGAGCTAGACTGGTCATAAAAAAGACCATAAAAGCGATAAGAAAAATGGTCGTTAAGATCAAACTATATCGAAGTTTGTTTCGTAATATCTCTTTGATAGCAAGATACATGCTTATCTCCTTTTACTTTTCCCAGAGGTAGCAAGAATGCCACCCAGACCAATAGACAGAATCTCTGTCTTATCATCCATTCAAAACAACTCCTATCAATACTCTTCAAAAGTATCCAGGTAGCAACTCAACAAATCATCTTAGGAAAAAGCCTCAGCTTGCTATCAATTTATATAAGTTATCCTTACCTTTCTCAGTATATTTATAATAGAGAAAGTTAGGTCATCTGTTTTAAGTGTAACATCCATGCTATCATTTTCTCTAGTGGGTGTCAAGAAGAGAGACTTAGAAGTTGATAAGAGACTTTAGTAGTTTTGTAACAATTCTGTAATAATTCTCTGCATAAAAAATGATAAAATAGTTATGTACTGTTAAGGAGAGAATCATGTCCGCAAGAAAACTAGAAGCATATGAGTTTGAACAAGCTCCCGAATCGAAACAAACTCCGCTTTACCAAGATTACACACCTGAAGCCCCAGTCGGCCCTAACCTAAAAGAGATTTTATTTTTTGTAAATATCGCTTGTTTCTGTATTTTTATGGCACTTTTTAGTTTTATCTTTTTAGCTATAAAATTAAATACAGCTTTATCCTTTGTCGCTGCAATGGGTCTTAGTTTTGCCCTTTTACAACTTCAACGAAAGATGATGAAACGAAAATTTTCAAAATAAAGGTTGGTACTACTACCAACCTCTTTTTCAGTTATCTAAAAAGACAGTTATAAAACTGTCTTTTTATTTATTCTTTCGTTTTGAAGGAGATTGAATAGCGATCTTAACTTCAAAAATCGTTCCTTTAGGTTTGTTATCTTTCACGCTAATCGTTCCTCGCAAAGCATCAACAATCTGCTTGGCCAAGGATAGTCCAAGACCAAAGCCACCTTTCTGACGGGTTCTCGCCTTGTCCACACGGTAAAATCGGTCAAAGATTTTCTTCTTGTCAGGAGCTGAAATTCCAATTCCGTTATCCGTTACTGTTAGATAGAGGTGGCGATCTGTAGCATGAACTACAAACTCAATTTTCCCATCTTCTTCTGTATACTTGATGGCATTGTCAAACAAGATGGTCATGAGTTGTTTTAGGAGCAACTGATCGGTCATGAAGGGACGATAAATCCGATTTTCATACTCAAAAATACGATCATTTTCAGAAGCAATCAACTCATAGTTAGCAAAGGTTGTTTTAAAGAATTGCGGAGAAACTTCTGCTATTTCTGGTTTGATTCCATCATCGCGACGTGCAAGGTTGAGAAGATTGGTCGTGAGGAAACGCATGTTGCGAACTTCTTCAAGACTCGAAGCGATACTTTCACTGGATTCCATAATCGTCGCCTCTGG
Organism: Streptococcus oralis; assembly: GCF_004127215.1. Classification (GTDB taxonomy): domain Bacteria; phylum Bacillota; class Bacilli; order Lactobacillales; family Streptococcaceae; genus Streptococcus; species Streptococcus oralis_BD. The sequence continues at coordinate 267,150 of NZ_QEWJ01000001.1, forward strand.
TTTTCGAAAGAGATTTTCTAACCGATTTTGTAAAACGGCCAAAGGCGTTCTCAGTTCGTGACTGGCATTTTCAACAAAGGACTTCTGCTTTTGCATACTTTCCAGCAAGGGTTTGACACTGACACGTGCCAAGTAAACACTGGCAATTAAAGACAGGAGCCAGAAACTAGCCATGACTACAACAATTAAATGCTCGTGGTTTTGGCTGATTTGCTCGAGCTGGCTGGTATTGATTAAAACCGCCGCATATTTGACGTTGCTTGAAACAGTGGACGAATTTGTTTCCATCAAGATCATTCGGTAGGTTTCTTCCTGACCGTAGCTATTGACAACTTGGATTTGGCGAATGTGATTCAACTCCTTTTTGTCCAGCTTGATCTTGTCCAAACCTAAAAAACGATTGCCCAGTAAGAGTTGGTTAAAATCCTTGTCAAAGAGCAAGACTTCCGTATTGGAGCTGACATTGGGCTTGATTTCAGCCTTGTTGGCATCCGCTGTTGCTGGTTGAATATCCTTGACCTCTTCAGTTGCCCGATTCAGGGCTAACTGGATAACAGCTTGGGAACTGCTACTAAGAGCTTGGAGTTTTTCATCTACAGAAGTGTAGAGACTCGAGTGCATGACCTGGAGGATAATCAAGGTCATAGCAGAGAAGATCAGTGTGAACACTCCAAAGTTTCGAATGAAATAGCTGAAATCATCTGCATACCATGTTTTTTTTAGTTTATTGAACATCTTTTAAAATATACCCGACACTACGCAAGGTTTGAAGATTTTCAGCAAAGGCTGTTCCCTTCAATTTCTTACGAACTTTTGAGACATAGACTTCTACAACGGAAATCGTCGTATCGCTATCAAATCCCCATAGACGGTCAAAAATTTGTGTCTTGGGAAGAATAACATTTTGATTTTGAAGGAAATAAACCAATAACTCAAACTCTTTTCCGAGTAGTTCCACAGGCGTGTCTTCCACCTTAACCTCATTCGTTGAAAGGTTGACGACAATATCCCCATAGGTCAAGGTGTTTTCGTTAAACTTACCTGAACGTTTGAGAAGGGCTTGGATCCGCATTTTAAGTTCTTCTAGGTAGAAAGGTTTGGTAAGGTAGTCGTCCGCTCCCAACTCAAAACCATGTCCCTTGTCATCCAAACTTTCCTTAGCTGTCATGATAAGGACTGGTGTCGTAATTCCTTTTTCACGCAATTCTTTCAGAACTTGGAAGCCATTTTTTTCCGGCAACATCAGGTCAAGCAAAATCAAGTCATAGACGCCACTTTCTGCTTCGTAGAGACCTTCTTCTCCATCAAAAACCTGCATGACATCTGCAAAATCATCTAAAAAGTCAAATACTGAGTTTGACAGGCCTAGGTCGTCTTCTACTAATAAGATTTTTATCATCAGAAACTCCTCCTTGTTATGATTATTATACCAAAATTGCCTTAAAAAAAACTCAACTCTCTCTTCTTTTCAGATAGAAAGTTGAGTTTTTGTTTACATTTTGAACGAATTAAGCCTTGCCATATTGGGCTACAACAGCTTCGACTGCTGCTTTCTCACGCTTAATCAAGTCAACACGCGCTGCGATATCCTTGATCCCCATGCGGATATTACGGCTAAGAGCTAGGTCAGAAAGTTGCGGTTCAAAGAATTCCTTATACTCAGCCAAGCGTTCTTCTGTTTTAAAGATGTGTGATGGGAAGATGACAAAGCTATCAAAGCTCATATCCCCACCAAGAGCTGCCTTGATCCAATCCCAGTTTTCACGCGCCCATACCCAAACAGTTTCTTGAGTTGTTTGGTGTCCGAGGAATTGGAGGTACCATGAAGAAAGGTCTTGTGGTTTCACCACAAATTTGTCCTTCCATGAACGAATCAAGGTTTGGATATTGTCAGCATCTGTACTGTAGGCTAGAGCAGCTGCCAACTGGCGTTTGAAGACCGCATCCGTCGCATGAGTGTAGAGGTCCAGATAAGTTGCGACCAAGTCCTTGGTCTCATAGTGTTTCATTTCATTGATAAGAACTTGTGCACGGATGGCTGCTGGAAGTCCTGCAAGGTTCTCCTTGTGAGCTGCAAAGATTTGGCTAGCGACTTGACTAGCTTCTGCATCATTGGAGCGAATCATCATGGAAATGGTCAACTGACGAACCAATTCATCCTCATCTGATTCCCCATCTTTGGCTTCAAAACCAAGACGGTCATAGTTGTGACGAGCCAATTTAGCAACTAGACTGTTAAAGACTTTCTCAGTTTCTGTTCCTTCATCGATAAAGCGCTCAAGGGCAGCAATCACTTGAGAAACAGCTGAAACTACAAGGTAAGACTCTTCTTTAGCAAGTTTATCAAGGACTGGGAGCAAGTCAGCATAAGAAATGTGCCCTGCTTCAGCCAACAAACGACGTTCTTGAACGATTTGCAGTTTGCTTGTGTTATCAAGTGTCTCTAGCTCAGCAATAACAGATTCTAACAAGTCTCCTTGGTAGTCTGTAATGTAGTGGGCTGTATTTTCAGTGTTGAGACGAAGAGCTCCTTCATTTTCAGCAAGAAGAGCGGCGTAGCCAGGGATTTCGATACTTACAGTTTCGAGTGTATCTGGCAAGCCTTTCCAGTTGCTATTCAGTGGCACCACCCAGAGACGGTTCTTGTCTTCGTGCTCACCGATGAAGAATTGTTTTTGTGAAATCTTCAAGACATCATTTTCAACTTTGACAGTGAGAACTGGGTAACCAGGCTGTTCCAACCAAGAATCCATGAAGGCTGCGACATCACGTCCAGACGCTTGTCCAAGGGCATTCCATAGGTCACGACCAATGGTATTTCCATATTGGTGTTTTTCAAAGTAGGCATGCAAACCTTTAGCAAAATCAGCATCACCGAGCCAGCGACGAAGCATGTGCATGAGACGGCTTCCTTTGGCATAGACGATAGCTCCATCAAAGAGTGTATTGATTTCATCTGGGTGTTTGACTTCGACGTGAACAGATTGAACGCCATCTGTTGCATCGCGTTTAAGCGCCGCTGGAACACCACCTGTTTGGAAGTCCTCAAAGATATTCCAACTTGGCTCGATGGCATCCACGCAGACGTATTCCATCATGTTAGCGAAGCTTTCATTGAGCCAGAGGTCATCCCACCATTTCATAGTAACGAGGTTACCAAACCATTGATGGGCAAGTTCGTGAGCAATGACAAGGGCAACTTGTTGACGACTAGCGAAGGTAGAGTTCTCATCCACAACTAAGTAAACTTCACGGTAAGTTACCAGACCCCAGTTTTCCATAGCACCCGCTGAGAAGTCAGGAAGGGCGATATGGAGCGATTGAGGGATTGGGTACTTAACTCCATAGTAATCTTCGTAAAACTCGATGGAGCGAACTGCGATATCCAAAGAGAAATCAAGATTAGATAGTGGGTGGGCTTTGGTTGAGTAGACACCTACAAGGGTACCGTTTTTCGTTTTAGCGGTAACCCCTTGCAAATCACCTGCGACGAAGGCCAACAAGTATGAAGACATGCGAGGTGTTGTCGCAAACTTCCAGATGCCTGTTTCCTTGCGGTTTTCAACATCAATCTCAGGCATGTTAGACAAGGCCAACTCACCTTCTGCTTGGTCAAAACGTAGAGCGAGATCAAAGGTTGCTTTGGCTTCTGGCTCATCCACACATGGGAAGGCTTCACGCGCAAAATGACTCTCGAACTGAGTAGACAAGACTTCCTTCTTCACTCCATCAACAGTATAGTAAGAAGGGTAAATCCCTGTCATGTTGTCTGTGATTTTTCCTGAAAAAGCAATGACTAATTCAACTTGACCAGCCTCAGCCAATTCGATATGAAGGGCTTCGTTTTCATGGTCAACTGTAAATGGACGAGCTTGACCTGCAGCTTCTACAGAAGCGATTTCCAAGTCTTTTTGATGAAGGGAAATACGGTCACTCTGTGCTTGACCAGTAATGGTCACCTTCCCAGAAAACGTCTTGGTCTCACGACTCAAGTCTAAAAACAAATCATAATGTTCAGGAACAAATTGGGTAATAAAATGTTCAACTGCTTGCATAGTTTTCTCCTATTCTAAGTTTAAGAGCTGCTGCTCTTCTTCAAACAAACTTATTATATCATGTTTTGCTTAAGAAAAAAGGATTGGACGGCGATTTCCAAAACTTTCTTCCTTCTAGCGGTCTACTGTGGATAAACCTTGCGAAATTCTTCTAATACAACCTTACTATCAGGTGTAAAAGTCAGTCCTGCCTCTCTCAGCCACTCGGCGAAACAGTCCTCATGAACCTGACGCCAATAGGCTAGGGATTTGTCACCTTCCCCTTCCTTAAAGGCATGTTCAGCAGAAACTTGATTGAAGGGTTCAACAGAAACCTTGGTAATTTCGACAATACAGACAGCCTGATCTTGGCTATCTAAAATAACATCAAAGGTCCCTTCTTGCGGAAGGGGTTCATCCTCTAGTGCGTAGAGGTCGTAGGCTGAGGCGGTTGCCGTCTTTTCGCCTTTTAAAACCAATTCTGCCAAGAGATCGGCTTCCACTCCAAAAGCCCAGGCATCTATCTCACCTCCGATAGAAGGGTTAATTTTCTTGTAGGCATTCCACATTTCTTGCGGTGTCATAGGTTGCTCCTTTGTAATTTTTTACTTTTTTCTTTTATGTGTTTGAGATGGTCTGGATGTTCAATTTCTAAATCAAAAATCTCTGGAATAGAACTATAGTGGATAATGCACTTAATCCCCATCTGATTCATTTTTTGTATGAAAGAATCATTCAAATAACCTGCCACAGCAAAGTTAATCTTTTTAGTATTTGCTTTTTCCTTCATTTGTTGGAGTAAGTCTAACATAATTGGACTTTCCATATCATGCCATTGACTGTTTCTCACAGTCGCAAAAACAAAAGAAGTCAAATCATTCATTCCAACTACAATCTTTGAAATACCTGTTTCCAATATTCTGTCCAAGTCAAAATAAGCTGACGGCAATTCAATCATTGTGCCGATTTTCCCAGTAAAACCATGCTGACGCAGTACTGTAATAGCTTGCTTTAACTGCTCAGCATCATTCACAAAAGGAAAAATAACAGACAGATTGGGATTATTTTGATAAACATCTGTAACGACATTTGCCTCAGCCTGAAATTCATCCGGACACGCCAGTAAACGCCTAGTCCCTCTGTAACCAAACAAAGGATGGCGTTCATCAAAATACTCTTTAGTCCCCTCTAAACAATTAGCTTCCATACTCGTTAATTCAGAAAAACGATACCAAACCTCTTCATCTGAGTACAAGGAGCAAATTGAGCTTAGATAATCTTTCACAAATTGCTGACAACTTGGTAACAGTATGTTTTGATTGAGCTCTCTCAACAAATATTCCCCACGAATCATTCCAACATGGTGCAATAACTGAGGATAAACTTTTTCAATAATTTTTTCTCCACTAAAAGCCAGTTGGTTTTGCATGTCCATTCACCTCGTCTTAAGAGATACAATATCAGATATCATTATATGCCGCTTTCATCTAGTTCAAAAGCTTCATAAGGTTCCACTAACTCATATCCTAAAAATTCTGCTACTTTTTTGGAAGCCTCGTTATGAGCATCCCAGAGAGGAAACATATCTCTATTTAAACTCTCTAGAATCATTGCAGCACCAAGCTTTTTAGCAAATCCTTTTCCTTGTTCGTTTGGTCTAGTTGCAACTTCCACTTCAACTGCTCCACGGTAAACTAACCCTGAGGAAATCCCAGCAATCAGTTCATTATTTTTAAGAACCACAAAGCCAAATCCACCTTTTAAAGCGAAATCCTGATAAGACTCAAAATCTCCCTTTAAATCTTGTGACCATTCTTCCTCAGAAAAGCAGTTATAAATATGATTATCAATAGGCACAATACTGTAACCTTCCTCTAAATGAGTAACTAGATCATTTAGAAATTCAACTTGAAAATTTGCCTTATCTTTAAAAGAATAGCGAGTAAAAGAAACTAGCCCCACTCTCCGATGCAGAAAATCTTGCCAATTAGTATTTTCTGAAATAATAATCTTATAATCTAAACCATATTTCCTAACAAAATCTTCCCAAAATCTGGAATTCAACTCCCCTGCTAGGTATAGAAAATTCCCAACATCATAAAAGCTTGTTGTCCTATCACTGTTTCGGTAGACAGCTCCGATTTGAGATTGAAGACCATAGAGAACCATATTTTTCTTCCATGTTTTAAATAGTTCCATTATCCCCCATCTTTACCTTCCAATTTCTATAGCTTGTCATATCTAATTCTGGAAATCCTAGTAACTCTGCCTTAACCTGCAACACTAAAGGAGAAGCATTATCGGCAGTAATTTCTTCCAAATTCAACCAAAGTGCATTTGCTGAATCATTACTTCTATCAAGAACTTCATGAGGAAGTGATTTTTGATAGCGTTCGAAATCAAGTACTATATCATAAAAGGCCATGATATGGTGTACTGCAAAGTCTTGCCCATCTTCTTGAACCAGCACATCATAGATTCTAAGTTTTGAATAACTACTGAGAGTATATCCTGTCTCTTCTTGAAGCTCTCTGGCAAGTGTTTCCGTGAGCCCCTCACCTACTTCCTGGCTACCACCCGGTAGATCATAACGATTTTGATAGGGTCCTCTCGTTTTCTCAATGCAAAGTAACTCCCCATTTTCAAAGCAAACGCCATAGACGCCAAAGTGATTTTTGATTTCCATCAGATTCCCCTACTTCAAACTCCAACCACCATCAATGGTCAGGATTTGTCCTTGCATAGCGCTCGCTTTTCCACTTGCTAAGAAAAGGCTAATCTCTGCTATTTCCTCTGGCTCAATCCAGCGTTTGATAGGCGTTTCACTAGCCACCCAGTCCGCCAATCCACCTGGCTCAAAGTCCGCAGCAGTCATGCCAGTCTTGACAGCACCTGGAGCAATACCAAAGATCTGAATCCCAGCTTCAGCATAGTCTAGAGCCAACTGCTTGGTAAAACCAGCCAGGGCATGCTTAGAGGAAGTATAGGCATGTCCACCTCCACCAGCTAGATTTGAGGCAATAGAACACATATTGATAATGATTCCCTTTTTATTTTCCAGCATTTGTGTCAAATAATAGCGAGTCAGCTCGACAGGAGTCACATAGTTGATTTCAAAAATCTCTTGCATTTCCTGCGCTGATTGTTCCAATAGGGGTTTATATTCGTCCAAGACTCCAGCAGTATTACACAAAATATCCACCTGAGGACACCAGCCAAAAATAGGATCCAAGTCCAAGGTTAAATCTCTCTGTAAAAAGTGAAAATCACCATCTAAAACTGGATTTTCTCCTTGATCTACACCATAAACTTGATAGTCATTCTCTAAAAAGAGGCGAGCTTGAGCTAGACCGATCCCTGAACTTACTCCCGTAATCAATACGCGTCTAGTCATGCACTTCTACCCAATCCGTCGCCAAAACATCACAAGGTGTCGGACTCCACATGGAAAATCCTTCTCCCTCACCAGACACGTTGATGAGGAAATAAGGCGTCACTTCAAGTGCAACCCCGTTTTGCTCGATGGTGTCAAAAAGTTGCACATAGTTTTCAGCCCCTCCCCAACCCGTTCGTACATATTTTTTCTTAGCCTTTAATCCAGGCAAGATTTCTTCAAATGTCATGTTTTTCTCCTTTAATTCTGAAATCATAATTTAATTATAACAAAAAACCGTTTTCCAACGGCTTTTTGACTGTGTTTTTAGCAACAGCTTCCAAATAATTGATTCCCACATACTGCAACTCAATCTTTCTCGGGATCAATTCATCCTTTTGATAAATCGGAGTCACTTTGTAGTCAAGATAGTAGTTCGGGTGATTGCCCAACCAATAATCCAAACGGTTTTCATAGTAAAGCATGCTTTCTTGATTAGTATTATCTGTTCCAGCATTGAGCCAGTCGGTCATAGAGACCAGGTTTCTCTTTTAATCATCCAATCCACTAAACTGATACCCAATCAAATGACCTCTACATAAGTCGCTCATTTCAGTTGACAAAAAGCCTGAAAAAGGAGAAGACCATATGGCCTTCTCCTAAACTTTCGATTTCAGGAACTCTTTATCGTCCATCAACCACAAGATCCTTGTCAAATACTTACTCTTCCCTCTTTTTGAACAGGAACAATCCTGTCAAGGCCGTTAAAATACCAAGTAAGAAGGCGGAATCTGTTGCTGTTCCTGTATTTGGCAAAACTGCAGTCTCTTTTCTTTCTGGAGTCTGTAGCGGTACATCCGGTTTAGCTTCTTGATTCTGAGGAGAATCAGGCTTGTTAGTTTGATCTTGTGAAGGAATTTCTGGTTTTTCTTCCTGTACTTGGCTCGCACTAGTCTTGTACACAACTGCATAAACACTAAGTTGATCTGTCATGAATTCGACATAGCGACCTTTTTGTTGGAAAACAAGTCTATCCACTTGCTGAGCACTTTTAACAGTATAGACAGCTTCAATTTCTTTGTTCGCAGCTAGAGGCAGACTGACAAATACCTTGCCTTTAGGCTGGATTGGCTGACCATCTTGATCTTCCAGAGTAATATCGTAGGCATCATAAGTCTTGCCTTCCAAGTTTTGTGCTGTCACTTTCTTGACTTTCAGACTAACAACTTTATCCAGTGTAGCCTTGGTACCAATGACTTGAACCTTGGTAGCTTTATCAGTCAGAATACGCAAATCACTTTCCGGTTTAGATGGTACTGGTGGAGTGCTTGGTTTTTCTTCCTTACTTCCAATCTCCACGATTTGATCCACTGGAACTTTGGAAACGAAGCTATCTCGAGTCACTCGACCGATTTCCTTGCCATTCTCAATTGTCACTTCAACAAGCGTGGTTTTCTCACCAACCTTGCCTTCTTGGACAACTTTTCGAGTGCCCTTAGGCAATTGCGGATTTTCGCGTTCGACGGTCTTGAAAGCAACCTCTTCAGTTACCACATCCAAGCGTGGCTGCTCAACTACAGGAGCTGGAACGCCTTCAGCTGGTGTTACTTGCTCGACTGGTTTACCGATTTCCACGATCTGATCCACTGGAACTTTGGAAACGAAGCTATCTCGAGTCACTCGGCTGCTTTCCTTGCCATTCTCAACCGTTACTTCAACAAGCGTGGTTTTCTCACCAACCTTGCCTTCTTGGACAACTTTTCGGGTGCCCTTAGGCAATTGCGGATTTTCGCGTTCGATGGTCTTGAAAGTAACCTCTTCAGTTACCACATCCAAGCGTGGCTGTTCAACTACAAGTTCTTTATCGCCCGCAGCTGGCGTTACCTGCTCAACTGGTTTACCGATTTCCACGATTTGATCGACTGGAGTTTTGGAAACAAAGCTATCTCGAGTCACTCGACCGATTTCCTTGCCCTTCTCAATCGTCACTTCAACAAGCGTGGTTTTCTCACCAACCTTGCCTTCTTGGACAACTTTTCGAGTGCCCTTAGGCAATTGCGGATTTTCGCGTTCGACGGTCTTGAAGCCAACTTCTTCAGTTACCACATCCAAGCGCGGCTGTTCAACTACAGGAGCTTGAACGCCTTCAGCTGGTGTCGTCTTGTGAACTGGTGGTATTGGTGTATCTGGATTAGGTGTCTCAGCTATCTCAGCATGATAGGTAGAAACCTCATAAAACTCAGGGCGACCACCTTCCCACTTCAATTTAACATCTAATAAGTAGGCGCTGTTAGCGAGCTGGAAGGTTTGGAAGCTTGTGGTAACCGCACCCAAGTCTTGCCAAGCTGTTTGCCCATCTTTGGAAATGGTTTTTGCCCAAACGTGCGCTGAGCTTCCTGCTGGAATATCTGAAATCAGGCGAACATGATTTGATTCTGTCTTTTCAGATAGATGGTAAATCAACTCACCGCTGTCTTGGGTCGCCTTGTAACTGCTGAGAATATTGCCATCTGCTATATTATTCTTTTCAGATGACTTGCTCTCTGTACCCGCACCTTCCACAGTTGGATTATTGACTGACTTAGTGTATTCTCCATCATTGATAACTAACTCTGTAAATCCAACAAAGCGATGACGATAAGGAGCTGTGTAGAGCACTCGGAGATATTTCGCTGCAGTTGCTTCTGGCAATTCTCCCTCAATATAGCGATTTCCAGGTCGCTGTGAATCATGTTTCCAGCCATCAGTTAAGGAGTCATCACGTGCTGGATTTTCCTGACCGTCTCCTACTGAAACTACATCTTTCCAGGTCTTGCCATCTGCGCTAACTTGAATCTTTCCATCACGAAGATAGTTCTGTGTACCATCTTTAATGTAGGCACGAATCTTCTTGATTTGACGGGTTGCTCCAAGATTGAGAGTCATATGACCATCGGTTTGTGGATAATCAGAAAATTCAACATAATTGTTTAAATCACCATCAAAGAGCTGGTCTAGGTTTTTCGCTTTACGAACATCTCCGCTACCATAGTTAGGATTGATACCCATGCTGGTAGACTCAATTGATGTTGGTTGAATTTCCTTAGTAGTCAAGAACAAGGAAGTCGTTCCGATTGCCTGTTTCTGACCTGTCTTGTTTTCAAGACGTACATAGCGGACAAGCTGGTGATCTTGTAACTCAGAGGCACTATACCACTCCACTCCATTTGGAGAATAGCGGAGCTGGAGTGCTTGATTAGCATTCTCACCCAGTTTCAAATCCTCAATTTCATGGAGACGATCTAGTTTCATTCCAAGATATTGGCCCGCATCTAAAGTTGTTCCAGCTGGAATATCCATCTCGTAGCGGCCCAATTTTTCATGGACTTGAGTAGTCTTGAGTTGTTCAACATTAGTGTCTGTGTATTGGTCTGTTCCAGTCTCTGACTCGACAGATAGGTTGCCAATTCGCCACCAGAAATTAGTCTTTTGCGTATTTCTAACGCGTACATAACGGATATTCTGATTGGTTTCAACTTCTTTGCTTTGCTCACCTGTTAAGTTGGCTACCGTTGTCCAGTTTTGTCCGTCAGTAGAGACTTCGATGACACCAGCTGCTAGCTTATCTGTCACTCCTTGTACCAAACGAATCTTCTTGACTGTTTGTTGAGAACCAAGATCCAACTGTACCCAAGCATCTACTGGGGTTGTATCTCTTTCTCCATTTGCTGTTGAAGAACTTGCCAACATTGCTTCTGTGCTATCACTATTGTCAGTCATCTTGGCAGCCGTTGTATTGAGTTTATAGACCAGATTTGGACTGATGGTAATACTTCCAGCTTTCTTCTTGGCATTTTCAAGAGGACGGTTAACTGCGATTTCACGGACTGCAAACCAAGTATTGTCTCGATCTTCTGTTGCAACCATTCGAATACCTTTGGCTTTGATATCAAGATTATCTAAGGTAATCTCAGACTCATTGCCGACATAGTTACCTTGAGGAAGGGCAGTCCATTCACCGGCTTCATTTAGGTATTCAACCTTAGCCTTATTAAAGGTGTCTTTCGGATTGCTAACAGCTCCCATAGCAAAGCTCAACTTCTTGATAGAAACAGGCTTGTTAAACTGCAGACCAACATAATCACCAGTGCTAATTCTGGTTGGATTTTTAAAGATAACTTGAGTTGACAAGTCTCCGTCCAAGACCTGAGTCAAATCTCCTTCACCACCTGTACGGTTAGTAATAAAGGTCGTTACAACTTTATCTGGGTTCAGTTCTTTTTCGATTTCCTTGGCCAGATATTCCTTAAGGTTAAGGATAAATGGACGGATATGCTGTACACCTAGCTCAGCATTTTCGTAATGGTCAACATACCAGAAGGAATGTTTCTTAGATTGCTCATAATCTTTCAAGCCCTTGTAGTAATTATTCCAAAGGCCGTCAGCATTTTTACTACCAATAAATTCAGTAGCTGTCAAGAGAGCATCTAAGGCATTCATCTGGTCAATGGTATTGTCAAGCCAGTACTTAATCTGCTCACGCATCTGTTCATTTCCTGATGCTTTATAGGTCTCAGCTGCAGCTTTTAGCTTAGCAAATTCTGCCTTCAACTCTTTGCGCTCAGCTGAGACATCTTGACCTGCTTTCAGCTTGCTCATGAAGTTTGTCAGTTTCGGAGCTAGCTCTACAGACTCTTCTAGCTTCACAACACGATTATCCATATGTTGGTTAATCATGTGCTTACCTAGCTCACGGAAGGCTGCAGATTCTTTGGTCTCTGTGAAACGACCTGTTTCTGCAAAGTTGAAAGCTACATCGTTAACAGCCTTGGCTTCCGCCTCATTCTTCCAGATATTCCAGCTGTACTCTGCAGCTGAGAAGAGAGCAATTTTAGATGGTTCTGATTGCTGCATCGGATTGAGCATGACCCCACCGATTAGGCTTGGATCCACACCAGGGTGTAGGAATTTCTCACCACCACCCAAGATAAGGTGTTGTTTAGAATTATCTGTACACGGCCAGTTGATCCAAAGTTGAACAGGACGATATGGTTGACCAGATGCCTCTATATTTTGCTTAAGTTGAGTCAAGAAGTTTTCAGAAACTTCACCCCAAATCTTTCCTCCTGTCAGAGTCATAATGCTACTTTTCGGAAGATTACGGTTTAGGGAACGCAATTCGTCTTCCCGACCATTGCCCCAATACTGACTTGGAACAAAGATCATCTCTTTCTTCAAGCCCGGATAAGTCGCTTGTTTTTCAGTCAACCAATCGGTCATATCTTTCATCAAGCGGTTATAACTTTCATAACCACCATAAGGCTGAGCTGCATCATCTGCAAGGATACCAAACTCACGAACGCCGACGTCCAGTAACTGGGTAAATTTAGCCTTGATTGCATTCAAGTCTTCTTGGTAAACCGTCTCGTTTTGGAAGCGAATTCGACTATTCATAAATGGATGAATGGTCCAAACATAACGAGTCTTGTTTTCGTTCCCCACCTTAGCGAGCTGACGGATTTCTTCTAGTTTTTCTTTTGGATAAAGTTCTCTCCACTTGCTGTTGTGATATGGGTCATCTTTTGGTGCAAAGAAATACTGGGTCAGTTTCAAATCACCACCGTAGCGCATCAAGGCCGCACGATCTTCGTTGGACCATGGGTTACCATAATAGCCTTCGATAAAACCACGATTCTTCACATCAGCATAGTCTTCAACATTGACCTCACGCAGAACTGGAGCAGAGCTATCATTTAGCATATGCTTGAGTGTTGTTAGTCCATAGAAGACAGCATCTGTATCTTTTCCGACAATGGAAATTTGCTGACCTTTAACCACTAATGAATAAGCATCAATCTTATCAAATAGTCCTTGGTTGACAGACTCTGTTTTCTGAGCTTCTTCCGCTTTTGAGCCAGTCTGGTGAACTCCCAGATAGATATTAGTTGCTCCAGCTTCGGCTGTCTTACCAGTAGTATAGGAGATATTGCTATTTTGCAAAATAGACTTGAGTCGATTACGAGTATAAATATCAACTTGCTCACCAATTACCAAATGAACTTTCTTATCTAGACGTACCAAGCCATCGCCATAAGTAACCTTATGAGGAGTTGGGAAAATCTTATACTGTTTCTTAAGGTATTCTTGGCTTCTCAAAGCTGCTTCTACTACACTTGGATCTGCTGGTTTTTTAGCGATAAAGGTATCTTCCAATTCAACAGTTCCGTCATCTTTCGGAGCTGGAGTTTCGGGTTTTGGATCTGGTTTTGGTGCTGGTGGTGTAGCAGGCTCATCTGATGTAGCTATTGGTTTCAAAAGATTGATTTCAGCTGCACTAGCATATCCTTCTACTCCCTGTAGAATCTTCAACTGGATTGTATCCGTTTCGACAGCTTCAAAGTTTGCAATCTTTTCAGCTGCATTATTATCCCAAGTACCTTCAGCTACCTTAACCAATTGATCAGCCTTTTTAGCATAGATTTCATATTTAGTCACAAGACCATTTCCGCCACCTGGACGAGGAAGATAAGTCAAAGCATTTACAGCTGTCGCTTGCTTCAAGGTCATAGTAACCGTATAAGACGGATCCTTCTTCGTCCAATGTGAATGCCAGAAGGTTGCAGGATTGCCATCAAAGGCTTTAGAAACAGCTCCTTCTGTCGCATTTCCTGGTAGTTGCTCACTGCTTGCCTCCACACGAGCAATCTGATCCTGTGCAATCAAACGTGGATTGACAAATGGCTTATCAGACAAGCTGAGATTGTGCAAAGTACCTTCAAAACCTCCGATTTTTTCAAGAGGTAGGACAAGACTTGTGTGAGCCAATCTTGGGTGAGCTGGGTTAGCAATACGATTGATCTTTTCACCATTGACATAGAGCTCAGTTGACTGAGGTTTGGTGACAAAGACTAGCTCATAGCGTTTACCTTTTTCCAATGTCTTATCAAACTGAATATGGTGTTGCTCAAACTTATAGGCTACTTTACCTGACTCATCAGACAAATAGAGCTTGTTCCCCTCACTAGAAGCTAACTCCTGCACACCATCACCTGTAACCGTCACATCAACTTTTAAGACGTGACTTGGACCGACGTTCCCAATAGCATTTTCAATCTTACTTTCTTTATTGAAGACTAGACCTTTAGCGCTTTGTGTGATGTTTTCTGCATCGTAACGCTTGATTGTCTTTGAATTGATTTCATAGGTCTCAGTATCATCAATCTTGTACTCTGGATTACTACCTGGTGCATAAACATAGTCTGCGTGTGGTAAGGTTCTTCCTTCAAAGTTGTTAGCAGCTCGATTTGATCCCCATGTCTTTTCAGCAGTAACTCTTGTTGCTTCAAAGAAGCGCTTGAAAATATCATAAGAAGTCATGCCTGTTTCGTGGAGATCAATATTATCATTCCAAACAGCATGTCCACCACCCAAGATATGAGGGTTTGAAGCCGCTAATTTTGGACCATTTCCTGCTGTCGTAAAATCATTTGGTGTCCAACGATTATATTGATACTCATAAGAAGAGTAATCACCATATGCTCCTTGCTGGTTATTACCATTTGGCACACTGTAAGTCGGAACATCAGTAATATTGATAATTTTAGCACCAGCCTTCAAAGCCGCTTGGGGATGTTGCCATCCTAGACTCCAGATATCCACTTCGACATCCTTCAAATCAACTGGGGTTTGACCACTCTTACGGCTAAGTGAACCCCAAATTCGTGGCGTATAACCCTTACCTTTAATGTAGGTAATCAAATCATTGACATAACGACGATAGTTTTCATTGTTGCCATAGTACTCATCTGTTCCGATGTGAATCGTCTTAACACCTCGAAGTGGGGCATTTTCTCCATCCAACAATTTATCATAAACAGACTTGACAAAGCGCAATGTTTCATCATAATTCTTATCCAAATCAAGCATCGCAACACGCTCTACATTGTGCTTATTCGGACTCAGCTGTCCTTTATACATCAAGTCTGGACGAACCTTCACAAATGATAAAGCATGCCCCGGTGTATCAATTTCTGGCACCAAGTTGATTCCTAGCTCATCAGCCAAAGCGATGAGTCTTTGCATTTCATCTTTGGTATAGTGTTGCTTGGAAGTCAAAGGCACACCATTGTCACCGACAATATCTGTCTGTAAACGGAAACCTGTATCTGCATGATTGAGCACATACTCAATTTCCTGCTCCTTGGTCAGATTTTTACCTGCTAAGTGCTCCTTGAGGAAAATATAGTTATCATTCAAATGCAACTGCAAGTCATTCATCTTGTAGTAAGCCATGTTTAGCATAATGTCCACAAGAGTATCATAAGGAATAAACTTACGACCAGTATCTAGCATAAATCCACGGTGGCTAAAACTTGGAAAGTCTCGAATTTCACCATTTTGGATATTCTCTTGCCCCATTTGAAGTAAGGTTCGAGTAGCATAAAAGGCACCTTTATTGGTCTGCGCTTCAATGGTAAAGACATTATCACGAATCGTAATACCATAGCCTTCTTCACCATAGCCCTTGTCCGTTACCTTTTTAAACTCAATACGATGCGCGGAAGTACTGTCTCCCTTGGCAAGCTCTAAACCTCGAGAAATCAAATCATTGGCATAGAAATTAGCTGCCTTGTCAAATCCTGAATCTCCAACAGATAGAACGGTATCTTCCAAAATAGAAGAACGTCCTTCCTCACCATGCCATTGCTGAACAGTTGGAGCCACTGTTGGTTTGTCTCCAACTCCCTCATCTACATAGCGACCAGGAACTCTAACTTCAAATTCCTTGGTAATGGTTTGACCTTCATGCACTTGTTGCAAAGAAACTTTAACTGTCTGCTCCGTTAGAGGCTGGTAGATTTTATTATTCAGGTCAATCACACCTGTTTTATTGCTACCAACTAAGCTAACCTTACCCGGTAATTTAGGTAGGACAAGTGAATGGCCATCTTGAGCCAAAGTCAGCGACTCTACTTGGTTAAGACTTGTCACCTTACCTGGTTCTGGAATGTTAGAATAAGCTCGTATTTCCTGAATACCGACATTGCGCCAGCGCATACTACCTTCAGCATATTTAGTGATTTCCAATTTGAGATATTTAGCTTCAATCGGAACATCCAAATTGACTCTTTCGTCTAAAACTGGTTGACCATCTTTTTCATAAGCCAATTTCCACTTACGTGTCGCTTCCTCTTCATTGATAGCTTCAGCTGTAGCATAGTATAGTTTCCATCCTTGAATATTTGGATCGTTCGGCTTTCCTGTCCTCTGTCTACGATCCCAATCAATCTCAATCCGTTTGACTGATGTCACTTTATCTAGTGTCATAGTCAACTGAGGATTGACTACATCCTTATCTGTCGCCCAACGACTAGTATTATCTCCATCGACTGCCTTATCAGCAGTAAAAGAAGTGTTTTGTTCGTGATTGGATGCGCTTACACGAACATTTAATAAATGATTGATATCAGGGGTCTTTTCCACTTCTGTTGTTGGTGCAGTTGTTGCTGATTCTGGATGAGTTGGTTCATTGCTCACCTTAGGTTGAGCTGGTTTAGGTGAAGTCGCTTCTGCAGATGCTTCGGAAGTTGGTTCATGACCTTCTATACTTGGAGTATCATTTCCCCCCGCCTCTGCTTTAGCTAGTTTATCAGCTAAATCTGCTGGCAATTCATCTAAGGGTTGAATCTTCTCTACCGCCCCCGAAGCAGTCTCATCAGTCTCAGTCGCCGAGCTAGCACTCGAAACAGGACTTGTAGGGGTAACTTCTGCAGCTGCAGCTGGTTGGGAACTGAATAACATAGTTCCTATCACAACAGAGCACACTCCTACAGCATATTTCCGAATGCTATAGGTAGATTTTTTTTCAAAAAATCTCTTATCCATTTTCCTTTTCTCCTCCTAAAATTGAGTAAGCGCTTTCAAATAACGCATTTTATATATTATTATCTCTATTATGCAACCCTTCCCTAAAAATGTCAAGTCTTTTTATAAAAAAATTTAAAGTTTCTAATTAACTCAAGTATCAAACATTCTAGAGAGTAACTAACGGTTTTGATTCCTTATATGCCTCTCAAAGAAATCATGATATTACTGAACACTATCTCTAATAAACTTATCAAATATCACACTAGCATAGTGATTAATTTACTTGTTTGAGACCTTACAGCGTGAGACGGATTAATACACATATAACAAAAAGGCTCTCCGAGAAACTCGGAAAGCCTTATTTAATGCTACTTCTAGCTTCCTCGCCTTTACATTTCAAGGCTCGGGATAAAAAGGTTCACTGGACCTTTTTATTTAGCGATTGGGTAAACAGAAACTTGTTTTTTATCGCGACCTTTACGTTCAAAGCGTACTACGCCTTCAACTTTAGCGAACAAAGTATCGTCTCCACCACGACCAACGTTTACACCTGGGTAGATGTGTGTACCACGTTGACGGTAAAGGATTGATCCACCTGTTACAGTTTGTCCATCGGCTGCTTTAGCTCCAAGACGTTTCGCTTGTGAATCACGTCCGTTTGATGTAGAACCTCCACCCTTTTTGTGGGCGAAAAGTTGCAAGTTTGCAAGATTCATTTTTAACATTATGTTTTCCTCCGTGTTAGTTTTCTGTGATAACTCTGGTTTGGACGAACTCCGATGAGTCCTCCGATAATTTTGCCATACCTAAGAAAAATGATTCAAAGAATAACTGGGTCATTTCTCTCTGGTGTGACGGGATAGCCGTCGGTAGTTCAACCCTTAAAAAACCACCATCATCTTCGTTTAATTCTAGGATTGGTTCATAGCCTGCAAATTTCTCAATGGAATTGACAAAGTTAACGGCAAGCGTAGAAACCGATGCACACACGACATCAAAGCCGTATTCGCCTGTCTCGGCGTGTCCAGTAATTTCCGCACTCCTCAGCTCGCCATCTTCGGCTCTCTCAAAGACTGCTTGTATCATGTGTTCTCCTTAAAATTAAGCGTTGATTGCGTTGATGACAACTTTTGTATATGGTTGACGGTGACCTTGTTTACGGTGGCTACCTTTTTTAGGTTTGTACTTGTAAGTAACAACTTTCTTTTGTTTTCCTTGTTTTTCAACAGTTCCAACTACAGTAGCTCCAGTAACAAGTGGAGTTCCGACAACAGTGTTTTCACCACCAACAAGAACAACTTCGTTAAAAGTAACTTCTTGACCAGCTTCAACGTTCAATTTTTCAACGTAAACTGCTTGACCAACTTCAACTTTAACTTGTTTTCCGCCAGTTTTGATAATTGCGTATGTGCTCATTATGCACCTCCTATGATTTTTTGGGTTTCCCCGTATTTTGTGAAGACTCGCCTAGCATCGTGGGACGAACCACTTAGTAAATGAGCTCTAAGTATAACAAAGTTTAAATTTGTTATACGATGAGCAACGATGTTCGTGCGGTTGCACAGGACTGTGCATAGTCAACTCTTCAAGTATAGCATATCTTCTTTTTTCTTACAAGCGAAATCAATCAAATTTAAGCTTTTTCTTTTCCTTTTTTCCTCCAAGAAGCAAAAAGCATACTGATGTAAAAGATACTCATCATAATAGGAACACCAAGAATGGTCTTCTCCTGATAGTAAATCGTCAAATAAGCCGAAAAAATGACTCCAAAGACAAAACTGCTAAGCAAGCTAACAAAAATCAAGCCCTCTCGTAGGAAAGGCGTATGTTTGGTCCGGAAGTAATCCCCAAAAGCTAACATGGTTCGTTTGATATTCCCTGTCATAAAAGCATTATTATAGGCAATACCTGACACTTCTCCAAAAGCAGTTGTTACCAGTCCCATACAAAAGGCCAAGGGCGGTACTAGATAGATATTATCAACTGTTTGCGGCACAAAGCCAATAATTAGGGACAGGACTGCAAGTGGTATCAAGGACAAAATTGGCTTTTTAACTATTCGTAGTTTTTCTTTATACAATGTCAGTAAAAAGACCCCCATCATAAAGGAAAGCAAGGTCATTACTTTTGCACTGGCATCTGACACATTGTGTTGAATGAGTCCTACAGAAAGAAAGACGACATTCCCAGTTTGGCCTGCTACTAGGGTATTCCCTCGCACGATAAAGGTATAGGCATCTACATATCCTGCACAAAAAGTCAAAAAAAGCGCTAGTCTTTTAGACTGACGTGATATTTTTCTTATTGGTAATAATCTCATTTTCTCCCCCTTCTCATTTCATCTACTTATCTAAATATTGTACCACTTTCTTTGAGAAATTCGTAGTCCATTTGAAAATTTTTACCATCTGTTGGATAGTCCTTCTTTTCTATGCTATAATGAAGGAAGGATTTAAAGTCGGAAAAGGAGTATCTATGCTTAAATTAGGTGTTATCGGAACTAGTGCTATCAGTCATCACTTCATAGAAGCAGCCCATGCCAGTGGAGAATACCAGCTGGTCGCTGTCTACTCTAGAAAACTAGAAACCGCAGCAACCTTTGCTTCTCGCTATCAAGATATCCAGCTCTTTGATCAATTAGAGGACTTCTTCAAGAGTTCCTTTGATGTTGTCTATATTGCCAGTCCAAACTCCTTGCATTTTGCTCAAGCCAAGGCTGCCTTGTCTTTTGGTAAGCATGTCATTCTTGAAAAGCCAGCTGTCACTCAGCCACATGAATGGCTAGATTTGGTTCAAACGGCTAAGGAAAATCACTGTTTTATCTTCGAAGCCGCTCGTAATTACCACGAGGAAGCTTTTACTACTATCAAAAACTTTTTAGCAGACAAGCAAGTGCTGGGAGCAGATTTCAACTATGCCAAGTATTCTTCCAAGATGCCGGACTTGTTGGCTGGGCAGACGCCAAATGTCTTTTCAGACCGTTTTGCTGGCGGAGCTCTTATGGACTTGGGGATTTATCCTCTCTACGCTGCCGTTCGCCTCTTTGGAAAAGCTCAGGACGCGACCTATCAGGCTCAACAGCTCGACAATAGCATTGACCTAAATGGAGACGGTATGCTCTTCTACCCTGACTTTCAAGTTCATATCAAGGCTGGAAAAAACATCACTTCCAATCTTCCTTGCGAGATCTACACAGAAGATGGAACCTTGACTCTCAACACGATTGAGCATGTCCACTCAGCTATTTTTACTGACCACAAAGGAAATCGAGTCCAGCTCCCTATCCAACAGGCTCCTCATACGATGACTGAGGAAGTCGCTGCATTTGCACACATGATCCAGCAACCAGACAAGACACGTTACCAGAACTGGCTGGATGATGCAGGCTCTGTTCATGAGCTACTATATACTATGCGCCAGACTGCTGGCATTAGATTTGAGGCAGAAAAATGAAAACCAAACTACCCACTGAATGGCAGGAATTGAGCGACCAACTCGGTTTCCAAGAATTTACTTCCATTCAAACTCAACTATTTGAACCCATTCTTGCTGGAGAAAACCTCCTAGGAGTGAGCCCAACAGGAACTGGTAAGACCCTCGCTTACTTACTCCCAAGTCTACTCAGACTACAAAAGAAAAAAGCCCAGCAACTCTTGATTCTAGCACCAAATACGGAACTTGCTGGACAGATTTTTGATGTATGTAAAACGTGGGCAGAGGCTATCGGCTTGACTGCTCAGCTCTTCTTATCAGGTTCGAGTCAGAAACGTCAGATTGAACGCCTAAAAAAAGGACCAGAAATTCTGATTGGAACTCCCGGCCGTATCTTTGAGTTGATTAAATTGAAAAAAATCAAGATGATGAATGTGGAAACCATCATTCTAGATGAATTTGACCAATTGCTCGATGATTCTCAGATTCACTTTGTTGAGAAAATTACCCACTACGCACCTCGTGACCACCAACTCGTCTATATGAGTGCGACGACCAAGTTTGACCAAGAAAAGATTGCTCCAAAAACGCGCACCATTGATCTTTCTGACCAAAAGTTGGACAACATCCAACATTTCTACATGCAGGTGGACCAACGCCATCGTGTGGATATGCTACGAAAACTGGCTCATGTTGAGGATTTCCGTGGTTTGGTCTTCTTTAACAGCCTCTCAGACCTTGGAAGCGCAGAGGAAAAACTACAGTATCGGGATATCTTGGCTGTTTCTCTCGCTAGCGATGTCAATGTCAAGTTTAGAAAAGTTATCTTGGAAAAGTTTAAAGACAAGCAGCTAACCCTGCTCCTTGCAACAGACCTTCTGGCTCGTGGAATTGATATTGATAGTCTAGAATGTGTCGTAAACTTTGATATTCCTAGAGACATGGAAACTTACACTCACCGCGCTGGCCGTACAGGTCGCATGAGCAAAGAGGGCTATGTGATCACTCTCGTAACCCATCCAGAAGAGCTTAAAAAACTCAAGAAATTTGCTACAGTTCGAGAAATTGTCCTAAAAAACCAAGAACTCTATATCAAATAAGGTTGGCTCACACCAACCTTTTTCTTATCCCCAAGTAATTTCTAATTGATAGCTGGCAAAGGGGTGTCCCTCTTGATTTTGTAGTTGATAGGCTAGCTCAATCTTTTGCCCATCCAGTTTGTAGTGACTTGTCTGAATGATGAACTCCTGCATCCCCATTGGAGTAGGAATATAGGCCAAACTATCACTATCCTTTAGAAAACGCATGATGGTCTTGGGGCTCGAGAAACGGGTCATTACCAGTTCTTGACCATGAAACTTGAGTACCACTTTTTCCTTTTCCTCGTTGTAAAAAAGCAAGTAAGTATAATCTCCTTTTTCACGCACTTCCACGTCATAGAGTTGGTCAATCACTTCCAACTGTTCATCAAACTGAATCGTATTTCGCATCCGAATCTTCACATCATGTCCTCTTTCTTGTCTCTTGTCCTACTATTTTACCAAAAAGAGCAGGATTTTGCTATAATGGTCATATGAACGAAAAAGTATTCCGTGACCCAGTTCACAACTATATCCATGTAAACAATCAGATCATCTATGACTTGATCAATACAAAGGAATTTCAACGTCTGCGCCGTATTAAGCAACTAGGAACTTCCAGTTATACCTTCCATGGTGGGGAGCACAGCCGCTTCTCCCACTGTTTGGGGGTTTATGAGATTGCACGACGTATCACGGAGATTTTTGAAGAAAAATATCCTGAAGAATGGGATCCTGCTGAGTCTCTCTTGACCATGACCGCTGCTCTCCTACATGACCTTGGGCATGGTGCCTACTCCCATACTTTTGAACATCTCTTTGATACAGATCATGAGGCCATTACTCAGGAAATCATCCAAAGCCCTGAAACAGAGATTCACCAAGTCCTGCTTCAAGTAGCGCCAGATTTTCCAGAAAAGGTAGCCAGTGTCATTGACCATACCTATCCTAACAAGCAGGTCGTACAGCTCATTTCCAGTCAGATTGATGCGGATCGCATGGACTATCTCTTGCGCGACTCCTATTTTACAGGAGCATCTTATGGAGAATTTGACCTGACACGGATCCTTCGAGTGATTCGTCCTGTCGAAAATGGGATCGCCTTTCAGCGCAATGGCATGCATGCCATCGAAGATTACGTCCTCAGTCGCTACCAGATGTATATGCAGGTTTATTTTCACCCAGCAACACGCGCCATGGAAGTTCTCCTGCAGAATCTTCTCAAGCGCGCTAAGGAACTCTACCCTGAGGACAAGGACTTCTTTGCACGCACTTCTCCACATCTCCTTCCTTTCTTTGAAAAAAATGTGACCTTGTCTGACTATCTGGCTCTTGATGATGGTGTGATGAATACCTACTTCCAGCTTTGGATGACCAGTCCTGACAAGATTCTCGCAGACTTATCGCAACGGTTTGTCAACCGCAAGGTCTTTAAATCCATCACCTTTTCACAAGAAGACCAAGACCAACTCGCAACCATGAGACAACTGGTTGAAGAAATCGGTTTTGATCCAGACTACTACACTGCCATTCATAAGAACTTTGACCTTCCTTATGATATCTATCGTCCCGAATCTGAAAATCCACGGACTCAGATTGAAATTTTACAAAAAAATGGAGAACTGGCAGAACTCTCTAGCCTGTCTCCTATTGTTCAATCCCTTGCTGGCAGTCGCCACGGAGATAATCGTTTCTATTTTCCAAAAGAAATGTTAGATCAAAATAGCATCTTCGCAAGCATTACCCAGCAATTTTTACACTTGATTGAGAACGATCATTTTACCCCAAATAAGAGCTATTAGAGGAAATATATGAGTATTAAACTAATCGCCGTCGATATCGATGGTACCCTAGTCAACAGTAAAAAGGAAATCACTCCTGAAGTCTTTTCTGCTATCCAAGACGCTAAACAAGCCGGTGTCAAAGTCGTGATTGCAACGGGTCGTCCCATTGCAGGTGTTGCCAAACTTCTGGACGACTTGCAGTTGAGAGACGAGGGTGACTATGTTGTAACCTTCAACGGTGCCCTTGTCCAAGAAACTGCTACTGGCCATGAGATTATCAGCGAATCCTTGACCTATGAGGATTATCTGGATATGGAATTCCTCAGTCGTAAGCTCGGTGTCCACATGCACGCTATTACTAAGGACGGTATCTACACAGCCAATCGCAATATCGGAAAATACACGGTACACGAATCAACCCTCGTCAGCATGCCTATCTTCTACCGTACACCTGAAGAAATGGCTGACAAGGAAATCGTCAAGTGTATGTTTATTGATGAACCAGAAATTCTCGATGCTGCGATTGAAAAGATTCCAGCAGAATTTTACGAACGCTACTCTATCAACAAATCTGCTCCTTTCTATCTCGAACTCCTTAAAAAGAATGTAGACAAGGGTTCAGCCATCACTCACTTGGCTGAAAAACTCGGATTGACCAAAGATGAAACCATGGCGATCGGGGATGAAGAAAATGACCGTGCCATGCTGGAAGTCGTTGGAAACCCCGTTGTTATGGAAAATGGAAATCCAGAACTCAAAAAAATCGCCAAATACATCACCAAAACAAATGACGAATCTGGCGTTGCCCATGCCATCCGTACGTGGGTACTGTAAAAAGGTAAGAATAGACGAACCCCGCTCAGCAGAGCGGGGTTTTTCAAATCAATAGTTTTTCTATCCCATCATTTTTAAAGTAATCAAGTTAATTCATCTAGGTAGATAAATCGCTATGAACTATGCTAAATTACCAATCACTTGATGATCCTCCACCATCAAAACCACCACCAGACCAATCGTCACTCGACCAAGACGATGAGGAATCACTGCTACTTTCCTCAGGATACTTATCTCTATTTTTGCTACGGAAGTCTCTTAATGCTTTTTGCGACCATGAACCATCATTAATAAAGGCGGGATCATAGGGGAATAATTTATCATTACCCTTATATGATTTATTAGATTTTCGTTTTCTTTCCGAAACAGTACCATTCTTAAAAAGATTAATCAAATAAGAAATTATAAAATATCCGCCACATAACAAAATAATTCCTATTGACATGTCCCATAATCCTTTTGCGATTTCAAGTAAATAATTTCTCTCCACCACAGGTGCGTCAGCTAATTTATACTCTTGATCGGAAATGTTTTGAATTATATCAATAACAGCACCGTCATAGTCTTTGGCTCGCATCTTATCACGAGAGGCATCTAATATTTTCTTAGCCTTTGTATCAGTCAATGTAATAGCTAGTTGATTAGAAGTTTCGATGCGAAACTTCCTGTCTTTTATAGCAATCAGTAACAATGCCCCCTTATTTGAATCCGAATAACCGATTTTCCAAGATCTGGCTATCGTATTTGACAATTCTTCTAAAGATTCACCATTTAGACTTTCAACAATATAAATGCCAATTTGAACTTCCGATTTGCTATTTAGTTCCTGTAGTTTATCTGAAACAGCTCCTGATAAATAATGGTTTGGATCATAAATGCCATTAGAAGGTCTATCTGGTATCACTAAATCTGCTTGAGCTGGTCCAATAAAAAATAACAGGATTGTAAAAAAAGATATTAAGATTAAAGCTATTTTTTTCATCATGAAAGTCGAACCTTCCTTTTGTTTACAATTTACAATTTCAATAAGAATGAGAATAAAGGATATTCTTTTTTAAAATAGAATTACTTTGATAAAGTCATCTCTCTATTGATCTATCGTAAAAGGTAGTTCCATTATAAGCTATTTATCTGACTGAATCAACGCAAAAATATAGGAAAACTAGTTCTAAATTTTTATTAACAATATTGCATCTCAGCACTGAATGTTGCTTTCAAATTTGACCAATAAAATCATTTCTACATAGTCTTCATACTAGAATTGAAATACGAAATCAGATTATCTGCAGATGACATAACCTTTTTATCCAGTCAATTTTTACTAATTCATTATCTATTTCTTCCACTGAACTAAACTAATTTGTGATTGAATTTCATCGAATAGAAATACCATGGAGAAAATCAGAAACATTCTTGCCCACACTTTTGACAGTCTCCAAGCCCTGGTGGAGTCCTTCCAAATCTATTTTATGTGTTTCTTATACCATTCCTGATACTCTTGATAACTGTTGAGCGGAGTCTCTTCCTTTGTTTTGGGATCTATCCCAACAACATCTAGCTTATCCTGACCGACCGGCGCAAACCAATGGCGCATATCTTGGAAAATAGCTTCCGGATCGGAATAGGCTCCTTTTCTAACTACTATATTAGCGGCTCCCTCCATAGCCTTATAATATTCGGGGTAGTCCCTAATAAAGTTTATATTAGTATCTTCTCTCACTTTTGAATCATTACTGTAGGCTAAATCGTAAGTGGGTATGAAGCCGTATTCAGTAGCTATCTTATCTAGATTGGTATAATCGAACGAAAAAGGGGTTCGTTTTGATTCTGCTTTATCTGTAGGTAGAGCCGGTACTATCTGTTCGGAAGCTACATCCAAAGCAACCTCCTTCTTATCTTCTCTATTTTGCTTATTCGTCAAAGAAAAAACTAAATAATCTTTCCCGTTATCAGTGTAGCCTCTTTTCTCATAAAAATCCACTCTATAACTTTGGTCATAGGTTTGGATTAGTTTGACTACATCAATCGTCTTTGGTTGGTTCTCTAAATGATTGAGATCATAAACATCTAGCGTTAATTCCACTAGATTACTCTCGCTCCTCCCAACAAACTTTGCATTACTTATAACAAAATGATTGGATAAAACAACTGGAATCGTAGGCTCCTTCATTTTATAATAAACATAACGGTTCTGGGAACCAAAGGTTTCGATACGCTCCACCTCTGTTTTAACTATCAATACCTCATGGTCTTCCTGCCATTGGACATATATGGGCCAGGTATAGGCATAAACACCATAGCCCACCAAAGAAACTAGAAGCAAGCCCACAAACACCTTAGTTCGGAAGCTGAGAGTCTTTAGGTATTTCATTTGGTAAAAATCCTCCTTTATTTGACTTTGAAAGGATAGAGATGATCATCCTCTTATTCTCCTTTTTCAACCAATATTCGACGTTGTTTGTTCAACTCACGGTCTTTGGCAACATCGTAATACAAGTCAAATTCTTCTTTGCTATTAACTGAATGCTCTTGACCATCCTTACTAAGTTCGGCTGGAATCGTCAGCCCTTCGTAAAGATTCGTATTGGCTGGGACAAAAAGCTGATACAAATCAAGAAACTGTGGAACATCTCCATAAACCTTATCATAATCATACTTAGAATCAATCAAAAGGAAAAACTGAGAATCTTGCTTACTTAATACTTGATAAACTTTAGGCGCAGCTGTCTCCAAAACACTTCCCTTCAATACATCTTGACGAAAAGACAATTTATTTTGATTCCATAAATCATCCGCTGTAGATGTTCTCAAATCGGTTGTCATCTTTCCCATCTTATCCTTTAAAGGACCCAGATCTACCGAAGGGCTTTCAGGATACTGTTGTATTTTTGTATCTTCCCAATCAATTTGCTTGGTTTCTAAATTCAGCCATAATTGTTTTTTCTGTGATAGTTCCCATCCTCGTTTGTATACTTGTATGGATATATAGTCTTTGCCATCTTTTTCAATAATACCACCAGTTGTTTCGGGTATATAATCAGGATTGTAGTCCTCTACAAGTTTATAAAGATCGAGCTGACTGCCTTCCAATTTTTGATCATCTATTCGATAAATGGACATGGCATAATAAACTTCAGGATCCTCATTTGGTAATTTTTGTGTTCCTCTATAGGTAGAATTATGGAAGTACTTGCGTATGATATAGCGTTGATTGGAAGCCCCATGAACTCCCAAAAAGTTTTCGCTCAAGTCCGGATTATATTTGGCAAACAATCGATCCTCTTCTGGAGTCAGAGACTTCCAATGCACGGCAACTCCCCTACCATCTTCTAAAAATTCATAAGAATCAATTTCCCATTTTCCTGTATAGTAACCCATATTTTCATATTTTTGGCGTTCTTGCTTGGCCTGCTCTGATTGTTGGCGTTCTTGTTTATCCTGCTCTGATTGTTGATAACTATGATAACCCCATAGAAGCAGAACACCCAACAGGACGGATCCGACCATTGTTAGCACTTTCTTCATTTTTCTCCCCCTATTTACCATATTTCTGTTCGAAATACGTTAGAAAATCCTTTCCTTTAACCTGATTTAGACAATCCGTTAGTTTTTGAATCTGTTTTGAAATGATTGCCAAACAGAATAACAAAAGAAAAATGTCTTTGTCCCATTATATCACAAAAAGAGAGCGAATTTCGCTCTCTCTAGTACTCCGGTAATTCTACCTTCAAGATCATATCTGTAGGCTGCAACACTTTCTGAACTGTTGCGAGGAAGGCTAGTCCATTATCTGATGGAGAATATTGGAAGGTGATATGGATGACTTTTTTTGTCAAACTTATCGCCATACCGCTCCACATACTGCTTGCTTTTGAGGAAGTGAATATAATTGTTAATTTTTTCTTGCAGAATTTCAAGATGGACTGCTTCTATCTCTTCCTGCCAGCCGACTGGATCAACAAGGAGTAACTCTAAATGATTATCAACTATACCAATAGCGTCAAGTTCGCTAGGTTCCAGTTCTGAAACAATGGCTTTGGTGATGATTTGGGTAAATTCTTCAGGAGAAAATATTTTTTGGTTATAAGATAAATCATTGAAAATTAAGTCAGGATTATTTTGTATAAAAATTTTATTCGACTCTTCTTGTGTATATTGTTTTTTAGATTTCCAAAAACCATATTGCGCATAATTCATCAACTCCTTGCCAGTATGTTCTCCCGACATGTAACTATCTGCAGCTTCTTTGGGGATTTCTCTAATCACTTCTGGGCAGGTAATATTAAAAGTTGGATAACGCAAGAAATACTTGTCCCCATCTTGACAGATTTCCAACATGTCTTTTTGACTTACATAAATTGATTCCATTCTTATCTCCTTTGTCTTTTACTAAATGTCTACTGATTTATTATTCCTTAATGCAAAAGAATCAACTGTTGAGACTTCATCTGAATTCTATTGGCTGTTCTTATGATGTCATCCACTTTACTATAAAGGCCAGTTTCCTGTTTCAGCATAGATCATAACTTCATATGCTCCCCTAGAAGATTCAAACGCTTTATCCATCAGTTCCTTAGTTATGGGATAGCATACTTCAGGTCCCATGGCTCCGCCAATTTCTTTAAAGAAGCTAATTTCGTAATAACCATCAGTTTCATATACAACAAATCCATCGCCTCGATGTACAATCGTATCCGATTGATTATAATCTTCTAACTCATCTGCCTTTGGCCAACGATGATGTTCACAATAAAACATTACTTCTAAAGAATCTTTTTCTGATTTTGAAACACGTTCTGCTAATGCTTGGCTAATGGGAAAGTTAAGCACTTTTTTCCCTCTATTCCACATAATCTCATAATCATTGTTGTTTTTTAATATCGTACAACTTTTGTATTGCTGAATTTCTATTGTCATATAAATTTGCTTTCTTAATTCGTTATAATAGGCAAAAAGATTTAGTTGGTGCGCACATTTCTTATCAAACTCTCCATTACCTTCTTTCTCCTGTGCAAATTATTGGCTGTACACAAATAGAGAATAAACAAAAGCATGGAGTAGAAAAATAATGACAAAAAACTAGGATATATTAGGTAGATTGTCAAGGATACTAATAAGCTAATTAAGCTAGCACGAATTACGGAAGTAACAACAGCTCCGTTTTTCTTTACTACTTCTAGGAATTCTATGTACTCCAAATCTGTAAATAAAGAAGGATACAAATCCAAGTCTTTTTTAAAATAGACATCCAGCAATTTCCCGATAAGTAAGGAAATATAAGAGAATAAAATCAAATAAAGGTACTTGTGCTCAGCTATACTAATGATGGTCAGACCATTCAGAAATCTAATAAATGGAAGAACTAGTAATATCAAGGAAAGAGTAAAGTACTGTTGACTCTTAGAAGTTCTTTCTAGAATTGAAAAATACAGTTTCCTTCCTTTTAGGTCATAGTAAACCAATTTGTTTTTAAACTCTCCTAGATGAACTAGTCCTTTATATTGTTTATTCTTTTCTCTCATTTCCACTCCCTCCCTAACTCAAACACTCCATAATCAAAAGATACAAGCTCTTAAAACCTCGAATTGAATGACATCTACCCACTTTAGTTTTAACCCCTTTTCCTCTCTATTATATCACACGAATGTTTTCTTATAAATTTGTCTCGCACCTTACAAAGCTATACGGATTAATAGTCGCATAACTAAAAGAACTGAGCCCTGTACAATACAGAACTCAATCCTTACTTTTAGTATAATGCCTAATTATTTTGGGGAAATATATTACCACATAGCACCATTTAGTTAGTCTTTCCCACCAAGTCTGCTATTGATAGTCATCATGATACTAGCTATTTTTTCACCCCAATATGGGTCAGAAGCATAGAGAACATTCATTCCTGTCGCCTTGTTCCCCAAGTGGTCTCTTCCACGGTCAATGTAGTTCTCACGAATCCACTTAGCCGCGCCGAGGATCCCCTTATCCACATCATCAAATTTCTTGGCTGAGGTATACGGGCTCGAATCATAAGCTGCAATTCCAAAGAAATTATTCTTATCCTTAGCTATCTGGCTCCGTCCCCAAGCACTCTCAAGTGCACTATGGGCCATCAGATAAAGAGCATTCACACCATATCGTTCCTCAGCTTCCTTAAAAATAGCACCCTTACCAGCAAGGCGACTATCCCGAATATTCATCGAAGAATAAACTTTATCCAATTCAGCTGCACTGTAATTACTTGGTTTAGTCAAATTTCTAAAGAGGAAAGGATTTTCAATGGTAAAGCCATCAAAATGAATTCCATCAGTCGAATAATATTTCTTACCAATGGTCATAGCTGAGCTATGTGGAGCAACACGGAGACTCACATAAGGTGACAACTCATGGTAAAAATACTTGCCATCACTTGTATAATGAGGAACAAATTCACTGTCTTTATCAATAGCTACTAAATCACTTTTATTCATGAAGCCGGATAAACCAGAAATATTGACTGGTATTTGACTATCTTTTTTAGATTTAGCATCTCCAAGCGAGACTATGGTTCCCTGTGATACATAACTTAATCTTTCACCAGAAGCGCTATAAACATAAGC
Organism: Streptococcus oralis; assembly: GCF_004127215.1. Classification (GTDB taxonomy): domain Bacteria; phylum Bacillota; class Bacilli; order Lactobacillales; family Streptococcaceae; genus Streptococcus; species Streptococcus oralis_BD. Next base: position 298,128 of record NZ_QEWJ01000001.1, read on the forward strand.
AGTAATTGGCTTCACTTTGTAATATTTTGCCTCTGATATCCACTTCCCATTATTCTGGAAGGAATACTCTTTACCTTTGATCGTGAAAGTACCTGTTACATATCGACCATCATCTTTTAGATAGTACCAAGCATCGTAATCTTTGTCAAAAATCCATTCATTTTTGGCCATATAGCCACCTGATTTAAGGTAGTATGAACCAATCCATTCACGGGAAGCGTAGGCCCCACCTGACTTCAAGTAGAACCAGCTATTGTAGGATTTATCAAAAATCCACTCTTTTTCCGCCATAGCGCCACTATCTTTCAGATAATAGTCACTTTTCCACTGGCTACTTGCCATCACGCCATCGCTATTAAAATAGTACCATGTCCCTTTGATTTTTTCCCATTTGTTGCGAGAAATCTTTCCTGAAGCTGTGGCATAGTACCACTTGTCAGATATTTTTACCCAATCGTTTTCTGCCATGGCACCACTACCTTGGAAGAGATAGTCATTATAGATGGTGCGACTAAGCATAACACCATCTTTATTAAAGTAATACCAGACATCTTCAATTTTTTCCCATTTGTCGCGAGAAATCTTGCCTGAAGCTGTAGCATAGTACCACTTGTCAGATATTTTCACCCAAGCGTTTTCCGCCATAGCACCACTACCTTGGAAGAGATAGTCATTGTAGATAGTGCGACTAAGCATGACACCATCTTTATTAAAGTAATACCAGACACCTTCAATTTTTTCCCATTTGTCGCGAGAAATCTTGCCTGAAGCTGTAGCATAGTACCACTTGTCAGATATTTTCACCCAAGCGTTTTCCGCCATAGCACCGTTACCTTTGACAAGGTAATCATCAACCATGGTATTACTGAGCATAATGCCGTTTTTATCAAAGTAATACCAGACGCCACCAATTTTTTTCCAGTTTACGACAGACTGGTTATTTTCATAAAAACGCCAGTTTCCTTGCTCTTTTTTCCAACCTTCCTTGATAACGTCCTCGTTTTTTTCCTTTTTGGACGAGGCATCTTTAGAAGAATTTTCCTCTTTTACAATCGACTCTTTCTTGGGCTCCACTTGGGGAACCTCTTTTTTCGGAGTAGCCTGAGGAACTTTTTTTGGGGGAGCAGTTTCTTCTTTTTTATCGACTACATCTGTGGTCTGAGTTTTTTTCGTAACCTGAGATTCTTCAGCATATACAGATGTCTTTGCAAATCCTGCCATAGAAAGAACGACAGTACTTGCAAGTAATATCTTCTTCATTTTATTCTCCTCAGTAGAAAACGATCTACACTATTACTATTTTATAAAACCTATTGTAACATAGTTAACTAACGGAAATATTACAAATTGATGAAGATTCTATGTCTTGTTATCGATAAAGAAGATCTAACTTATCTCAGATTGGCTTTGACCTCTCGACGAAGTTCTTCTAAACTACTAATGCCATATTTGTCCATAACTTTTGGTAGATTTTCGATGATGTCAGGACAGGCGTAAGGATTGGTAAAGTTGGCTGTTCCAACTCCGATGGCAGAGGCACCAGCCAGATACATTTCTAGCGCTGTTTCAGCCGAATCCACTCCCCCCATTCCAATGATGGGGAGGTCTGTGGTTTGGGCGACTTGACGAATGAGTTTGAGGGCGACCGGAAAAACTGCTGGGCCTGACATCCCACCCGTTCCATTGGCTAAGATTGGTTTTCTAGTTTTGAGATCAAAGCGCATACCGACAAGAGTATTGATCATGGTTAACCCACTTGCTCCTGCATCTTCTGCGGCTTTAGCAATAGTAACAACATCCGTTACACTAGGGGTTAACTTGACATAGACTGGTACATGGGAAGCTTCCACAGCCGCTTTTATCACTTCGTAGGCCAAATCAGGATCTTGCCCAATCAAAAGTCCATGATTGCCGTGATCCACATTAGGACAAGAGATATTGAGCTCGATAGCTTTTACATTAGTTGCCTTGGAAATTCCTCGAGAAACGGCAGCATACTCTTGTTTTGAAAAGCCCGCAACATTTGCGATGATGGGAAGGTTTGGATATTCTCTTTCCAGCCAAGGAAGTTTTTCAGCCAAAACAGCCTCCAAACCCGGATTTTGCAGGCCGATTGCATTGAGCATACCAGCAGGTGTCTCTGCTACTCTGGGAGTAGGATTGCCAAAACGGGGTTCAAGTGTCGTCGCCTTGATCATAATGGAGCCTAAAAGGTTTAAATCATAGTACTTGGCATACTCTTGACCAAAACCAAAACAGCCTGATGCTGGTATGATAGGATTTTTCAAGTCCAAACCCGGTAGAGAAACTTGTAAACGTTTGTTAGTCATGACTTTCTCCTTATAATACTACTGTTCCTGTACGGAAAACAGGGCCATCTTCACAGACGCGTTGGCTGACCGTCTCACTATCTGGCACTTTTAGAACGCAGGCATAGCAGGCCCCCATCCCGCAAGCCATACGAGATTCTAGAGATAGATAGGCTCTTGGGTGGTCATGAAATCTTTGATTGATGTACTTCATCATTCCTGGAGCTCCACATGAGTAGACGGCGTCAAACTGATTATCTAAATCATTGATAATGACTGATACATTACCCTTGATGCCATAAGAACCGTCATCGGTCGTTACAAAGACCTGACCATATTGGGCCAATTCCTTTTCAAGGATAAGAGCATCCTTGTTAGCAAAACCGAGAACTGTTACTACTTTCACCCCACGCGCATGCAATTCCTTGGCCACCTCAAGCAAGGGTGGAACACCAATCCCACCACCAACGAGGAGAACTTGGCTCTGGTCGTCCAAATCAGACAAATCAAAACCGTTCCCCTGAGGTCCCATCACATCAAGAGTATCACCCTGACTTAATGTTGAAAAAATAGCTGTCCCAGCACCTTCAATCCGATAAATGAGGCGACACTGCTTGTTAACCTTGTCAATAGACGAAATCGAAATAGGGCGACGCAAGAGATGGGCATCATCAGGTACACGCAGATGGAGAAATTGGCCTGCTCGCATAGCTTCAACCATTTCCCCTTCTAGGACTAATTCAAAGATTGCTGGCACGATTTCCTCCTGTGCAACCACCTTCATACTTTCCAAACGAATCGCACCCAAACGCTTCTTACATGTGGGATTCATGACTTTTCCTCCTTAAATTTAAGGGGACCAGATAAAGAAAAGACCTTGCAATAGCAAGGTCTCAGTCGAGATAGGACGGAACTCATGCGCACACCTAAAAAATCTCCGCAGAGAGTTTTCCCTATCACTTTTATCTGACACCTTGTGAGTCTCACTGGACTCCCCTTAAAGGTTAAATTTGTATTAGTATACTCTTTCAAAGAAAAAAAGTCAAGTAGAAAACGAACATTCTACTTGACTTTACTGGATTATTTTTCACGAATGACTTCAACCTTGTAGCCATCAGGATCCTTGACAAAGTAATAGTTTGGTTGAGTTCCTGGAAGTCCATTAGGCGCTGTAACCTCGTAGCCTTTCGCGCTATGTTCTTGATGAAGTGCCTCAAGGTCAGGTGTGCTGAGAGCGATATGAGCAAAGCCATCACCTACCACATAAGGGCCGTGGTCATAGTTATAGGTCAACTCCAACTCATAGTCATCACCATCAAGTCCTAGATAGACAATCGTGAAGGCATGGTCTGGAAAATCTCTGCGACGCAATTCTTTAAAACCAAAAGCATCTTGATAGAATGCGATTGATTTTTCAAGGTTTTCTACTCGCAAGCAAGTGTGTAGCATTTTTGAAGCCATAGCTTTCTCCTTTATTTTTAAAAAGACTGGGACAATCCTGTTCCAGTCTTATCAATTATTATTTACCAAGTTTTGCTTTAGCTGCATCTGCAAGAGCTGTAAAAGCTGCTGCATCGTTAACAGCCAAGTCAGCAAGCATTTTACGGTTCACTTCGATCTCAGCCAATTTCAAACCATGCATCAATTGTGAGTATGAAAGTCCGTTCAAACGAGCTGCCGCGTTGATACGAGTGATCCACAATTTGCGGAAGTCACGTTTCTTTTGACGACGGTCACGGTATGCATAGTAGTAAGAGTTCATTACTTGTTCTTTTGCAGTACGGAACAAGATGTGTTTAGCTCCATAGTAACCTTTTGCTAATTTAAGAATACGTTTACGACGTTTACGTGATACAACGCCACCTTTAACACGTGCCATGTTTTATTTCCTCCAAATATTTCCTAGAATTGTTTACTTACTGTTAGGCTATTATTTCAAGCGAGTAAGCATTGCTTTGATACGTTTGAAATCTCCTGAATGCACCATAGATGCTTTACGAAGATGACGACGTTGTTTCTTAGTTTTTCCGTGGAAACGGTGAGAAGTGTAAGCACGGAAACGTTTAAGTCCACCAGAACCTGTACGTTTGAAACGTTTAGCTGATGCGCGGTGTGTTTTTTGTTTTGGCATGATTTTTTCTCCTTTATTTAACTTTCTGACAATTATTTTTTGTCAGTTGCTGGCGCCAACTGCATGAACATTTGGCGTCCATCCATCTTAGCTCGTTGTTCGATGATCGCAATATCTTGTGTTGCTTCAGCAAACTCGGCTAAAACTTTTGCACCAATCTCTTTATGGGTAATCATACGACCCTTAAAGCGAATAGATACCTTAACTTTGTTCCCTTTTTCAAGGAACTTGCGAGCATTGCGAAGTTTCGTTTCGAAATCACCCTTATCAATAACTGGGCTCAAGCGAACTTCTTTCACGGTCACAACGCTTTGTTTTTTGCGTTGCTCTTTTTGTTTCTTCTGGTACTCAAATTTGAACTTACCGTAGTCCATAATTTTAGCAACAGGCGGTTTTGCTTGGGGTTGAATCAATACCAAGTCAACATTTGCACTATCAGCCAATGCTTGCGCTTCGCTGAGTGGCTTGATGCCTAGCTGTTCTCCCTCAAGACCGATCAAGCGAACTTCACGTACACGAATTTCATCATTGATGAATAAGTCTTGCTTTGCTATGGTTTTCACCTCTTTTTTTATTTTAGAGAAAAACAAGAGCGGGCTCGTAATGATACAAGCCCGCACGTTATGATAGCGTTTCTTAGAAACTTTTCATCCGTAGGGCCAGGCAACTTGATGTCACAAGGCGAGAAGCTCTCACTTCTGCTTTTCTCAACTTTTATATAATACCAATATTTCTCTCCCTTGTCAAGATAAAAAGTCATTTTTTCGAAAAACTTTCTGTTTTCTTCTTGATGTCTGCATCAAAAAGAGAGAACCTAGTTGATTCTCTCTCTATGTTAGTTTTTCCTTACCTTCCGTATAGGAACGCTAAGACCTATTAAAAACTTCCTTTTTACGTGAACTTCCCCATCTTTCGATAAATAGAATCCCCACTAACAAAAGGATAATCAGGCAAGGAAGTAAGACCATCCCCATGCTCCAATTTAGATTGACATTATCAATTTGCTTAGGTAATCTTCCAGATAAAATCTCTACTGAACGCAAGTAAGTAAAGGGAAGTAGATGTGCAATACTCTGAAGAGGCTGGATCGTTTGGATACCAAACAACAAGCCAACAATCCCAATGAGTGAAAGAAAGAGGACAGGCATTTTTTGCTTGAAAAAGTAAGCAATCAAGTAGACGACTTCCACAATGACGATAAAAGCTAAGAAAGTTAAGAGCAAGCTAGGAAATAACACATCCTGTATCTTCCCAATAGTTACCTCTTGATTCGCTAAGCTATAGATTGGGTAGGGATAATCTAACTGTCCAAAACCACTTATCAGACTTCCCACTAGAAAAGAAAAGCCACAGATTCCGATAAACAGCACGGTTACATAACCCACCCCAACTCCAAGAGAGGATGCTGCAAATGCCACTTTTGAAAAAGGATATAACTGAGCTGTATCGAGATTATTTTGATATCTTTCCGCGAACAGTTGTGTTAGCATAAAGATAATAGCAATCACAAACAAGGTCGGGATGATCGTCTCTAAAATCCAGACAATCTGATCAATCCCGTGGGTCGGAAACTCCAAAATATGTGCTTTTATGTTTAAGGGATACAGGGCTTGGTAAATCTTTCGTTGGCGGTCAACTGACATTTTAAATTCAGAGTCAGAAGTCGGTTGATTTGACACAACTTCATAATTCTTCTCTTCATCTTGCCACTGCAAATAGTAGGCTTCTTTCCAGCGCCCTTCTTTTAATAAATTCAGAATTTCTGTCTTTCGCTTCAAAAGATTTTTTTGCGATTCTAAATTACTTTTAGCAAACTGGTATTCCTCCGAGCTGGTGTCAGATATTTGGGAGAGTTTCTCTTCATATCCATTGATGACTCTCTCATCTTTTACAAGACGGGTTTCCAACTCGCTCTCCAAGCTGTGTGAGTTTGCAGTCTGACTATTTAAATAAAAGGTAACACCGAGTACAGATGCAAATAAAAGTAAGATAATCCAGTTTAAACGACTTTTGAAAACTTTCTTTAATAAAAATAGGCTAATATCTTTCATAACGGAACCTCTTCTATCTGCCCCTGATGAATGGTTACCATGCTATCGCAAATCTCCATTAACTCCTCTTTGTAGTGGGAACTCAAAAGAACCAGCTGTTCTTTTCTATCGATTTGTGCCAGCCTATCAAAAAACTTCTGTCGATAATACTCATCTAAGCCATTTGTTATCTCATCCATGAGCCAGCATTTCGCCTGACTGAGGAAATACATGGCAATCACCAAGCGTTGCTTCATGCCTAAGGAATACTTTCGGATAGGAAGGCTGATATAGTCAGACATTTCCCAGTAATTAATTTCATCCATCAAGTTCAGTTCTGACTTCCAGATGTTTTTGATAAGACGAAGGTAGTCCATCCCACTTAAGTTTCCATCCAGCCATTCAACGCTCTCATAATAAAACAAAGAAGGAGGAGCTGCGATATGTCCACTACTAAGGGGAAGCAGCTTGCTCATAGCTCGGAATAGTGTCGTCTTTCCCGAGCCATTGATAGCAAGAAGGCCATAAATCCTACCCTTTTTAAAGATGAAATCCGCATCTTGCAAGATGACTTGTCGCGTTTTTAAGGTAACATGAGTAAGAGTTATCATATCCAGCCCTCCTTTTTCTCACTCTTTAAGGATTAATAGTTTCCTGTCTAGTAGTTAATGACCTCATAGCGAACATAATATCAATCGGACCAACTTTTTAGTCATTATAGAGTAATAAGCAGACCATCTTGAAATGTTTACATATTTACGTCCGTGGTAATTCATACTAAACTTCCAAGCGGTATTCCAATCATACCAATAACTTTTAGTGACTGTCACAGCAGATACACTGGACTGAAAAAGACAAATAGATAACAAACTAGCTAATAAAACGACTTTTGCTGATTTTTCATGTTTTCATTGCATTTATATCTTTACTATTGGAAACACTTTCATTATATCGCTTTTCTAAGTATTATGCAACAGATTTTTAGTTTATTTCACTAATATATAACATTTTTCTTCCTAACGAACACTTTTGATTTGCCAACTCTTCCATCCTTTAAAGCGAGTGGCTCCTTGCTGATCGGTTCGGTAAATCTTACTCTTGATGGATTCCAGTCGTGTCAAGGTTTCCTGATGGGGGAGCTTCACACGATTGTTCTTTCCAACTGAGATGAGTGTAATTTCTGGTTTGAGTTTTTCTAAAAAGACCGAACTTGATGATGTTTTAGCACCATGCTGCCCAGCTTTCAAGACATCCACCTCTAAGTCAGGGTATTGCTTTAAAAGTTCTTTCTCTCCCTTCTCTTTCAAGTTTCCAGTAAAGAGAAAGTGCTTATCCAAAAGTTTTCCATGAAGAACCAAGGAATCATCGAGATTAGCTTCTCCATTTTCCCTTGTAGATAACACTTCTAACTGACTTCCAAAAATGGATAACTTGTCCCCAACTGTCACACTGCGCACCTTGGTTTGAGTCGCTTGTAGTTCTGTCACAAATTCCTTCTGTGTCAGACTTCCTTTTGATACTAAAATCTCACCGACATGGAAAGCCTTGGTCACCTCCAACAAATCACTAACATGTTCCTTCTCTGTGTTGGTCAAAATCAGCTGATCAATCTTGGCTACTCCTCGACTTTTAAGATAGGGAATCAAGGTTCGCTGGGCATTGCTGGTCGTCGCCTTTTCTTGCCATTTTTCAATTTTCTTATCAGATTCTGCCTTGCCGCCCACATCTATGAGAATGGTTTTCCCAGTTACATCCCGTAGGAAAATACTTTCTCCCTGACCCACATCCAGCATGGTAATTTCATTTTCCAGTGGATGCTTGGTCAAGAAAAAGAGATCCACGACAAACAAGCCTAGTATTGCTAGTCTTTTGAAGTTTTTTCTCATATCATAGACCAAGGCTAGGGAAATAAGCAGTAACATTAAAACCAAGGAACTTGGTTGTCCAAAGACCAAGGGCCTACTTGCCATCTGCGATACCAAGCGAATGATGCTCTCCAACCATTCAAAGACAAGGTTAAGCTGAGTGACTGGGTAAACAAAAGACAGAATGAATAAGATAGACAAAAGCGGTAAGAAGACCAAGTCAAAAAGAAAGGAAAATACAAAGGTCAAAAGGATAGACCAAGGCTGAAATTCTGCAAAATAGAAGGATAAAATGGGCAATATTCCCAAGGAAATGACTAGACTTTCTCTGGCAACAGCCTTAATCCCCTCCCCTTCTTTGCTTGTCATAGTCAAGATAAAAGCGTAGGCACAGGACAAGACACCTCCTGCTGTCAGGAAAAAGTTGGGCATGATGATAAAGAGGACAAGCACCGTCAAGGCAAAATTGTCCAAGCCCTTAACACCATGTTGGGCTAGTAACTTTTGCAAGAGGCTGCGGATGACCGAAGCAGAGAATCCTGTCAGCCCTGCATAGACCAAAGAGAATGGATAAGCCAACCATTTCCACTTTTCTTGAGTTAAGCCCAATCGCAAGAGGAGTTTCTTAAAGGCATCCATAAAGAAACCTACCTGCATACCCGACAATGCAAAAAGGTGGATAATCCCTAGACTGGAATAAAGCTCATTCATCTCCTCAAAGTCCGTATCCAGATGTCCCAGCAGAAGACCCGTCATATAATTTCGCATAGGGTCTGGAAAGTGCGTCTTGATCCAAACTACGGCCTTTCGACGTAGGCTTGATAGGTTTTCACCAATATCCCAACTGCTAACCTGTTTCATTGACTGGATACTCTTGATAGTCAAAGTTTGGTAAATTCCTTGAGTTTTCAGATAGGATTGATAGTCAAATCCACCAAAATTCCTCTGACCTTCTGGCTCGGACAGTTTTCCTTCTAGTTCTATCTCATAAAGGTCCGTCAAGGCTTGAAATTGCTCTTTCTCCTCCTCAGAATGGAGTTTATAGTAAACTTGGAAAGTACGGCCGTCAGCCTTGCCACGAAAGGACAGACTATCTCCATTGACCTTAATAGTATCTGGTAAAATCCGTACCCTCTCAACAGAATCCACTAGGTTTTGACTAGCTTGTGTCTGTTGCCAGTTTTGAAACAAAAACCAAAATCCAAAAACTCCACAAATCACTAGAACTTTACCAGCCGATTTCCAAGGAAATTGGAAAAAGAGACAGACAAGCAAAAAAACAAAACCTAGCAGTGCGAGATAGGACGCTCCAAAAATGGCATAGTAAAGCCAGAGTAACAGGAAACTCAGATAGATTAGGGGAATAGGAAAACTCTTAGTCCACTGTAACATAGTCTTTTAACTTTTCTATTGTTTTGGCACCAATACCAGAGACCTTCTTGAGCTCATCAACCGACTTGAACTTCCCATTTGCCTCACGATGGTCGATAATGTCCTGAGCTCGTTTTCCTCCAAGTCCTTTGACCTGCTTGAGCTCTTCCAGACTAGCTTTATTGAGGTTGACCTTCTTTTCTTTACTTGACGAAGGAGTCGTTCCAGAGGCAGCCTGCTGACTAGCCGTTTCTTCTCCCTTAGTTGGAACATAGACAAGAGCCTCGTCACTGACTTTCTGAGCTAGATTGAGCGACTTGCTGTCTGCTTGCTCTGTCAATCCACCAGCTTTCTGAACGACATCATGAACTCGACTCCCTACTGGCAAATCATAAATCCCTGGCGATTTAACAGCACCTTTGACATCTACTGTAATCAGATCTTGTTCAGGGGACTCTTCCTTTTCTTCCTTCTTCATTTCTTTTTCAGACGATGAATCCTTTGAAACAGCTGCGACTTCAGTCTGCAAATTTGTTTCTTTGACAGATGTTTGTGAAGTTGGTTTTAGCAAGAAAAATCCTCCCAAGGCCAGACCTAAACCAGCACAGATGACAATGATTTTATACTCTTTGATTTTCTCGATAATTGCTTCCATATTTTCTCCTCTCTTAAGTTATTCGTAAGAGGAAGAAAAAAACAGTCGAAAATTTCTTTTCAACTGCTTATTTATTTGCAAAATAGTCTTCCTTGGTCAAGACATAATGAACTCTTGTAACGATTCGACCTGGTTCTTTTTTGTCCATTCTGGCATAAGGTTCTTCGTGGGAAAAACGCATACCTGATTTCTCCATGACCTTGCCAGATGCAGGATTATCCTTGTCGTGAAGGGCAGTCAACTTATTCATTCCAATCTTCTCAAAAGCCAGCTCAATCACCGCACGATTGGCTTCTGTCGTCAATCCTTGATTCCAATACTTTTTATTGATAATGTAGCCAATAGCTGCCTTCTTAAAAACAGGATCAATCTTGTGCAAATCAATGGTTCCGATAAACTGACCATTGCTTTTTAGTTCGATCCCCCAGCGTCCCAAGGGATTAGCCAAGTAGAACTGAGCTATGTTATTCTTGGTTTCTTCCAAGCTTTGGTTGGTTGGAAAAGTGTAGCGTGTATTTTCTCTGTCTGAGGCATACTCAAACATAGCTTCTGCATCATCCAAAGTTACAGGTCGGAGCAACAAACGTTCCGTTTCTATAGACGGATACTGGGAAAATTTCACAAATATTGATTCCATGCTTTTTCCTCCATTAAAACTTGATTCTCCCAGTCTAGCATAAAAAAGAAGTTACAACAAGATGCGCTGACAAAGAATACCAAATAACTGATCTAGAGCAGAGGGTCCTCTGGTATTTGGAAGCATTTCTAAATGTTTCTTAAAATCAATAATTATATAATTCAGAGGCCTACTGACAATGAGGATTTATCTTTTTTTCTTTCCTTTTTTGAATCTAATATTTACTTTTTTTATGACATAAAGAATAAAACTTCCCAAAATATCCAGTCCTATCAAAATTATAAATATTCTCCCAAACCAAATAAGCCAAAGGGGGGTGTATGAACTAGGACTAAAATAGCCTATATTATACATAATACCAAGGAATATTGAACAAAACAAAATCTCAAGGGAAATTCTAATTTTTGCTTTCTTTAAACTAAAACCCTTAAATAAATCTCGAAAAGTCTCTTTTTTCGTAGGTACATCTTCCCAGTACTCCTTGCTTTGAGTTTTTAGATATAAAAAATAGGCGACTTCTGTTATGAGTTGGGAGAAGCCATAGCTAAAAAGTACCGCTGTTAGAATTCCTAAAACTAGCGCAAACTTACCAGAAAGAAAACCGCCTAGCATGGAAACTGTAAAAATAATGAGAAGAGAATTATTATTGTGGGCACTAGATTTCGCAAAATAATTACCCATTGTTCTATTGGTAGAAAAACCTTTTTTTAACTCTCTTTTTAGCCAAAAATAGTGATAAACAAAACCAACAACTGTACAGATTAACAAAAAAGGAATGGTGTATAATGAACGTTCGTTATATTCTTGCAAATTAGTCCCTGAATAAACAAGAATAATATAAGATATAAGTATCAAGGATAAAAAAATACCTATATAAGATAAAAGTAATAATATGGTTGATAAAATCTGTCTACGATAAATAAATGTCATTCCTAGCGGAATAAAGGTTGCCACGACAAGATAAATAACATAAATCAAAACAAAATCAAAAAAGTAATTTTCCAAAGGATTTATTCCGTAGCCTTTAACAAAATAAAAATATTGGAAAAGCAGAAACAATGCCAAAACGAAGGCTCCTGCAAATGAAATAACCATCATACTTACAGAGGCTCGTGTATTTGCTAAACTTTTAAAATATAGTTTATTTGCATTCTGAATATCTTCTATTGTTTTTTCTTGCATACTTAACCTCCTAAATTGACCTAACTCTAAATCCGTTTAATTAAAAATCATACCTTAATCAGCTTATTCTAATTTTTCAATAAATTAAAAAATGTATAGAACTCAATCTTTCAATGAAATATCTTTATTTTCTAATTCTTTGTATAACTGTCTTAAAATCACGCTGCGTTTAATCAATTTGGTATTTAAAATAGTGTATACGATAAAATATGATGATAAAGTTAATACAAGACTAATATAGTTACCCGAGCTTATAAAAATTGCAGCAGTCACTATGCCTATGAGCAAAAAACAGATTATCGTTATATATAATATTAAAACATTCCTTTTTTCTTGCTTTAAAAAGTTTTGATAGTTTCTTAAATCAATTTGAAATTCTTCTAACTCAATGACACGATTTAAAACATAATAAAGTAAGAGACTACTACCAATACTAATTATAATATAAGCAAAGATTAAAGACAGTATCCGAAAATCTGTTGGTACTTCCCCATTTTTACTTATACTTCTTAAAACAATATATAAAACAAGAGCAATTGAACTGTAACCAGTAATGGCAGTTGCTCCAATAGTTTTATCCTTTGTTGGATATAAAAGTTGATGATTTTCATTGTTATAATAGACAGATTTTTCCTGATATATACCTAGGACAATGAAATTTTTAGTGTTACTTTTCATAATTATCTTTCTCATTTATAAGTTTTATACAGTTCATTTATGATTTTTCCTCTTTGGAATATCTTATTATAAAAGAACATAAAATATATAGTCATACATAAAATTGAAACAACTTCCCACGGAAGATTGCCATATGTGATAAAGAGATGTGCAAAAAATAGTATAATTAGTGGTAATATAATAAAAGATAAATAGGTCAAAAAGATATTCTTTCGCTCTCTTAACACGAAGTCCCTCATTGCTTTTTCCTCTAATTGAAGTTTTTCCACTTCTCTCTCACGATGGAAGGTCGCATAACAAACAACAAAGGCTATTATAAAGGAAATCAGGATGCCTATCATTAAAAATTGATATCTTCCCAGAATGGTTAAATAGTATTTGGAATTAACTTTTCCAATTATGACATAAATAATCATGACCATGCTACTGCCAGCAGTTTCCAAAAAAGAAGTCTTCTTTCTTACTATGTATAAACTAGAATCTTTTTTATCAAAATAAACTGGATTTTTATCAATTGTTCCTATAGGAACCATATTTTTTAAATATTTTTTCATATATCATTTTCCTTAGGGGAATATTTTTTGTCTAACATATGAACCACTTTAAATCTCTGTATTGGTTTCGTGTTTAATAACAATAGGGGGAACATAAAAAATAAAATGGCTAAAAACAAAAACAAAAAATTAGAAGTCAATAAATAAACTATAGAAAAAAGCACTGGAAGAAGGAATGCCAATAATATAATTAGATGACTCTTAACTATATTTTTCTTCTCGTTTTTAAGAAAAGTTATCATATCAATGTTTGAAAGCACAAAAGGACTAATAACTAATTCTTCATTCAAAGCTGGTCTATAGAGAAGTTTGGAGATAATAATCATTAGAAAAAAACCAAAAATCAAGGGCCAAAACCCACTGAACACCTGAACTTTTGTTACTTCTCTTACAAGAACATAAAGGATAAGTGTTGCTCCTGTTAAGAAAGCGACAGGAGGCACTTTAAACTTTGTTTTAGAATGACCTAAGAACAATTTGTCCGTTTTCTTATCAAAAAAAACTGTTTCCCCTTCAAAATTACCAATTCCTACAAATTCAACGTCCTTTAACTTTATAATTTGATTTTTGTCCAAGAGAATCTCCTATTTTTCTTATCTGATACATACTCAAACATTGCTTCCGTATCATCCAAGGTTAGAAATCTGATCAATAAACGCTATTTCTCCACTATTGGATACTGGCTAGTTTTAAAAAGATTGATTCCATACAAACCCCCTCTCTTTACAAGTATTTTTCTACTAGCTTAGCAAAAAAAGCTCATCAAAGCAAAAGTTTTTCTTGATTTTTGAAACAGTTTTATATAAAATAAAAACATCACGATAATCGGGTTTCTCTGTGATGTTTGATTTTAAAAACCCGAATTTAGAAAATGGAGTAAGCCTTTATGTTAATCGGAATTCCAAAAGAAATTAAAAATAATGAAAACCGTGTTGCCCTCACACCTGCTGGTGTTTATAGCCTAGTTAGCCGTGGTCATCGCGTCCTTATCGAGACAAACGCTGGACTCGGTTCAGGCTTTACTGATGCTGACTATCAAAAGCAAGGTGCTGAGATTGTCGCTACTGCTGGTGAAGCTTGGGCAGCTGAGTTAGTCGTGAAAGTAAAAGAGCCATTAGCTTCTGAATATGGCTACTTGCGCGACGACCTGCTCCTCTTCACCTACTTGCACATGGCTGCTGCACCAGAGTTAGCAGATGCTATGCTAGCAGCAAAAACAACAGGAATTGCCTATGAGACTGTCCGTGACAGCCAAGGACATCTGCCACTCCTCGTTCCTATGAGTGAGGTTGCTGGTCGTATGGCGGTTCAAATCGGAGCTCACTTCCTTACCAAACAAGCTGGTGGCTCTGGTGTCTTACTTGGTGGTGTACCGGGTGTCCCAAAAGGAAAAGTAACCATCATCGGTGGCGGTGTCGTCGGTACACATGCTGCCCGCATCGCTCTTGGACTTGGTGCTCAAGTGACGATTTTAGATATCAGTGCTAAACGTCTCTCAGTCCTAGAAGATGTTTTCGGAAACCAAATCCAAACTCTTATGTCAAACTCATTCAATATCGAAGCAAGCGTGAAAGATGCTGATGTGGTAATTGGAGCGGTTCTCATCCCTGGTGCCAAGGCACCAAAACTGGTGACAGATGAGATGGTCAAACAAATGCGCCCAGGATCTGTCATCGTTGACGTTGCTGTTGACCAAGGTGGCGTTATCGCAACAGCAGATCGTGTGACAACACACGATGAACCCGTCTATGAAAAACACGGTGTTCTCCACTATGCCGTTGCCAATATCCCTGGTGCGGTAGCTCGTACTTCTACCATCGCCCTAACCAATGTCACCCTTCCTTACATCGAATCCTTGGCTGGAAAAGGTTTTAAGAAAGCAATCACTGAAGATCAAGGCTTACGCGAAGGAGTTACAACTTATCAAGGCTACTTAACCAGTCTTCCAGTTGCCCAAGGGCTAGATAAGGACCACACTTCGATTGATGAACTTGTCTAAAGACATTAACTAGTTAACATAAATACAAGAAAGAGCAGTCTCATCTCAACTGCTCTTTTTCTTGATTTTCTGGTATCGAAAAATATCCACAAAAATCATGTATTCTCTCAATTTTTCAATACCAACAAGAATGTTCCCAGAATGTAAAACCAACGATTATTAAAAATTCCTATTCTTTAACCAAACTCCTCATTTTAAGTTGGAAAGTGGAGAAGATTACGATTTATCATACTGTTTCTTATAACTAGACTAAAAATAACAAATTTTCTATTCTATACCATCTATAAACTAAAAGTCGCAAGAGAGACAGCGCTAGACTGAATTATCCTGCTCCAAAATGTCCCCACAGTATTGACTACTTGGTTAAATAGGTCTTCCTAAATTCACTCAACGACCGATAAAGATGCCCCATACGACTGCTATCGAGAAAAGTTTTACCTGTCACCGGTTCCAACTGCATTCTTAACCAACATGAATCTAAAGCTCTGTTTTAACTGCTGTTTGCATATCTTGGGAGGAGGGAACGGACTATGGAGTGACAAATGTAACCAATCTTTTCCTATGATATTCCAAACAGAGAAAGACCAAGTGAAGGGCATTAAAATGGAACATGTTTAGTCCCTACAATAAAATCCCTATCCAAGATAATTAAGCAAAATGTTTTTATTTTTTGTATTTTTGACAACTTTAAAGTTAGAATAGTCACTGGATATCAAAAAGAAGAGAACCAGTACGGCTCTCTTCAGAGTATGATTTCTTATTTACCAACAATAGTTGGCCGGGACTCATTTTTTCTTACAATTTACCTGCTACTGCATCCAGCAATTCCTGAATCTTAGCTTGGTTGCTTCCTCCTGCCATGGCCATGTCTGGTTTTCCACCACCACGTCCATCAACGATCGGAGCCAATTCTTTAACCAAATTACCTGCGTGGATATCTTTGCTCTTACTTGCTACAAGAACATTTACCTTGTCACCGATAGCTGCAACTAGGACTAGCACGTCAGAGTAGTCTTTTTGTTTCCAGTTATCTGCAAAGGTACGAAGGGCACCTGCATCTGATACAGATACTTGGCTCGCAATGTAACGGTGCCCCTTTACTTCTTGAACATTCTTGAAGACATCACCTGCCGCTGCTGCTGCTGCTTTTTCCTTCAATTCTGCATTTTCTTTTTGCAATTGGCGGAGTTGCTCTTGAAGGCCTTCAACTTTATGAGGCACTTCCTTGAGTTGAGGTGCTTTCAAGGTTGCTGCGACGGCTTTCAGAGCGTCTTCTTGTTCACGGTAAGCTTCGAAGGCTTCTTTACCAGTCACGGCCAAGATACGGCGAGTTCCTGATCCGATCCCTTCTTCTTTGACAATCTTGAAGAGGCCAATCTCAGAAGTGTTGCCAACGTGGGTACCACCACAAAGCTCGACTGAGTAATCGCCGATCGTCACAACACGAACTTCCTTACCGTATTTCTCACCAAAGAGAGCCATGGCTCCCATTTCTTTAGCTGTCTCAATATCAGTCTCAACAGTTTCCACTGCGATTGCTTCCCAGATTTTCTCATTGACTTCTTGTTCAATGGCACGGAGTTCCTCTGCTGTCACCGCTTGGAAGTGCGTAAAGTCAAAGCGAAGGAATTCGACTTCGTTAAGCGAACCTGCTTGAGTTGCATGGCTACCAAGGATATTGTGAAGCGCTGCATGAAGCAAGTGAGTCGCTGTGTGGTTCTTCATGACACGAAGACGACGGTTGGTGTCGATGCTAAGTGTGTATTCTTGGTTCAAAGCAAGCGGAGCAAGAACTTCAACCGTATGAAGTGGTTGGCCGTTTGGTGCTTTTTGAACATCTGTCACCGTAGCCACGATGTTTCCAGCAGCGTCCAAGATTTTACCATGGTCTGCAACCTGTCCACCCATTTCAGCGTAGAACGGAGTCTCAGCAAAGATGAGAGAGGCAGTTCCTTCAGAGACGGTTTCTACTTCTGCATTGTCCGCTACGATAGCCACCAGTTTAGAAGGCAATTGACTGGCATTGTAGTTAAAGACGCTCTCAACAGTGATGTTTTGAAGGGTTTCGTTTTGCATACCCATTGAGCCACCTTTGACAGCTGACGCACGCGCACGTTCTTGTTGCTCTTTCATGGCTGCTTCAAAACCTTCACGGTCTACAGTCATGCCAGCTTCTTCTGCGATTTCTTCTGTCAATTCAACTGGGAATCCATAAGTGTCGTAGAGTTTGAAGACATCTTGTCCAGCGATGACGCTTTGACCTTTCGCTTTCAAGTCTGCTACGATGCCTTGGGCAAAGTGTTGACCTGAATGAAGGGTACGGGCAAATGACTCTTCTTCGCTTTTGACAATTTTTTCAATAAAATCACGTTTTTCAAGTACTTCTGGGTAGTAGCTTTCCATGATTTTTCCAACAGTTGGAACGAGTTTGTAAAGGAAAGGCTCATTGATACCCAATTTTTGACCATGCATGGAAGCACGACGAAGGAGACGACGAAGGACATAACCACGGCCTTCATTTCCTGGGAGAGCACCATCCCCAATAGCAAATGAAAGAGAACGGATATGGTCAGCGATAACCTTAAAGCTCATGTTGTCGCCATCTTGGTCGTAGACCTTACCAGACAATTTCTCTACTTCACGAATGATTGGCATGAAGAGGTCTGTTTCAAAGTTTGTCTTAGCCCCTTGGATAACTGCCACCAAACGCTCCAAACCAGCGCCCGTATCGATGTTCTTGTGCGGTAATTCCTTGTACTCACTACGAGGAACAGCAGGGTCTGCGTTAAACTGTGACAAAACGATGTTCCAGATTTCGATATAACGGTCGTTTTCGATATCTTCTGCAAGGAGACGAATACCGATATTTTCTGGATCAAAGGCTTCCCCACGGTCAAAGAAGATTTCTGTATCTGGTCCAGAAGGTCCCGCACCGATTTCCCAGAAGTTGTCCTCGATCGGAATCAAGTGACTTGGGTCCACTCCCACTTCAATCCAGCGGTTGTAAGAATCTTTATCATCTGGATAGTAGGTCATGTAAAGTTTTTCAGCAGGGAAGTCAAACCATTCTGGGCTTGTCAAGAGTTCATAAGCCCAAGTGATAGCTTCATCACGGAAGTAATCCCCGATAGAGAAGTTGCCCAACATTTCAAACATGGTATGGTGGCGAGCAGTTTTTCCGACATTTTCGATATCGTTGGTACGAATCGCTTTTTGCGCATTGGTAATACGTGGATTTTCAGGAATGATGGTTCCGTCAAAGTATTTCTTAAGGGTTGCTACCCCAGAGTTGATCCACAAAAGTGTTGGGTCATTTACAGGAACCAAGCTTACTGATGGTTCTACAGAGTGGCCTTTGCTTGCCCAGAAATCCAGCCACATTTGGCGTACTTGTGCACTAGATAGTTGTTTCATATTGTCTCCTTATTTCACTTGTTTAATTTGATTGGCTTTCTAGCATCTCCACATAGTCAATCGCGACACAGAGGGAAATGACCAGATCTGCATAAGAGTCTTCATAGACGGTTACGGTGTAAGTTGAGGTTAAATGGAAAATTTCTTTCCTAATCTCGGCGACAAGTTGATCTCGGTCATCCAGCAATTTGAAATTCAAATCCCAGATATTGCCCTCGATACGAAGTCCCAGATTATCAAACTCATACCTATCTCGCCAGAAGGTCAACTTCTTACGAATGACGAAATTTGACCCGTCCCGTAACTGAATGTTAAAGCGGGGAAGCAAAGTAAAAAATTCTTTACTGATTTCACTGACTTGCTCACCATAGGCGTCATAGATGGTAAAGGTCTTAGGAATTTGGAAAAAAGATCCCTCCACCTGATAGTTCACCACTCCTCTATCATCCTTGATATCAAAGCGTTCGCCTCCGAGACGAAACTTTTGTTTCACGAGAAATGTCTTCATAAACACCTCCAAAAATCAAAAGACAAGCTCATATCACGAAGGGCGAAAAACCGCGGTACCACCTTCATTCAATGAACTTGTCATTCTCAAAATCTTATGCAATTATTAGATTGAGTAGCATGATTTCCTAGCTTAGATGGCTCGCAGCACCGCCATTTCTCTGGACTAAGATGACAGAAAATCAATTCTCAACATTCCTATTATACTGTTTTTTTGAGTTTTAGTCAACTGGGAAAGCAGGCACATGCAATCTCATTATATGTATCATCAGCAAAAAAAGATTTATTGATAAAGTATATTATTAACGAAGTAAGTCAAGCATTTCATTATTGAGTGTTTGATAACAAGAGAAATAGCTGTCATCAATCTCAAATGTATCTTGTAAAATAAAGCGTAAGGTATCTATTGTCTGTTGCAATTTTCTAGAATTGACTAGTTTACTATTAATCTCTGACAAGCCATGTGCCACCTTATTTCTCTCACCATTTAAGCTATTTATTAGCTTTATGGACTTAAGTAATTCAGGAGAAACTTGATAATAAGATAGAATATTTTCATATGACAAGAGATTTAAGGTTGACTGAGGGGAATAGATTCTTTCCTTCTCATCTTTTATACCCTTGGCTTTCTTAAATTCTAGATCAATGAAATCTAATATAGCTTCAAAATCCTTGTATTCTTCATTTAACTTTGGAAAAGTTCCATCATATTTGATCAAATCTGGATAATCTTTCTTTATCTTTTCTTCGATGATAAATTCAACATAAGACTTTGATTTGATTAAGACATCAGCAACCTGCCCTCTTTCTTTCAAAACTTCAATCATTAAAAAGTAATTAAGAGCTTTTTTCTCAACTTCTGTAAGTGAATATCCCTGAATATTTTTTAAAATCGCTTGAGTTTTAAATACTTTTACAAAATCATTTAATATGTATCTTAAACGAGCTAATTTCTTTTTAGAAAGTAATTTATTGTATTCTTTTCTAGTAACTAATTCTTCCGCAGCAAGATAATCATAAGAAGAGATTAAATTTCTTAAGTGGCGCTTGATAAGAGACTGGTTAAATTTTTCAGCTTCATCTTTGATTGTACGATCTTCGTAATCCTTTTGGCTATCCTCGTTCTCGTCAAAAAGCCTCTGTTCATCTTCACTTGAAAGTGGCACATACTTTCTATTTGCTGATTTGTTTGGTGTTGCAACCTGTATAGCTTGCGTATTATAATCATTAATTCGATTTAAGGCAAATAAAGCAGAAATAATCTGAGGTGTTCCTGAGGATAGATTTAAGATTAATTGATGATCTGTTCCAGAGTATTTTTCGATAATCTGTCCCATCACTTCATACATTTTATCAAATAGATAGACTTCATCATTTTTCAATATGATTGATTCAATAACCACTTTAGGATGATAACCCTCTATTGAACATAATGCTTTCTCAACTAGATCATTTTTTACTAACATTTCTTCACTATAAACCAAAACAATCTATTCAGGTCTGTAAGTTCGAGCAATATGTAATAAAGCTGCATCTCGATTATAACTTATCGGATCTGTCGTTCCAACTGCTGAAATTAAAATTTCCAAGATATTCTACCTCTCATTATTTCAGTAATTCTAATAATTCCTTATTAAAATCATTGTAAAAATTAAAATCCTTCTCAGTGAGTTGATACTGTTCCTTGATTAGCCCTTTTAGAGTTTTTAGAACAGGACCTAACTGTTTTAATTCCGCAGAATCTAATGGATCCAATTTGTGAGCTACAGTATTTCGAGTTGAATTCATGTTAATAATCGGTTTGATTTTTTTATATTGATTCCACTCATGTTTTTCTTTTAAGATCTTACTATAATCCCAAATCCCGAGATAATATTTCTCTGATTCACTCACGTAATTATCCAAAAATCCTGGATAACGATTTTCGATATAGTCTTCTAAGATAAACTCTGTGAGGTTTTTAATTCTAATCAGACCTTCACTAAAATTACCACGTTCTTTTTGCAAATCAATAGTCAAATAAGCATTTAATACTTTTTTCTGTTCTTCGCTCCATTTTTTCTTTTGGAGGACTTGAGGTACAGCTTGCCTGTCTAATGAATCCACAATATCTTGCAACTTTTTGCGACAATCTTTCAATCCAGGAAAGTCTGATAATTGATTAGCAACCTCTAAACTTGCTTTGTAATCATATTTCGTAATAAAATCACGTAAAGTTTTCTTCATTAAGCCTTGTTTAAACTTCTCTGAAGTATCTTCAATGGTTCGGTCGATATAGTCCTGTTTGTTATCTAAGTTCGTATCAATTAGTGCGTCAATATCTTCTGAATCATCATGTCCAACTCCTGCATTTGAATCATTTTCAGGACTTGAAACTTGTACTGCCTTGACATTGATTTCACTAAGTCTATTAATCACAAACAAAGCTGATTTTACTTGAGGAGTTGCACTTGAAAGATTAAGAATAAAATCATCGTCTTTTGTATAATACTCTTGTATAATAGCATCAAATTGATCATACATAGTATCAAAAACAAATACATCTTCATTCAAGATAATTGGTTCATGACATACAATTTCTGGGAGGTATTCAGAATCGATAGAGTGAATTACTTTCTCAATATCATCTTTCTTACTAATTGTTCTCTCTGAAAAAACAATAATAATCTTTTCTGGACGATATTTTCTCGCAATATGTACTAAAGCTCCATCGTGAAAATTACGGATTGGATCTGTATCACCCACTGCTGAAATCAAAACCTTCATTTAGTAATCTCCTTAATCATAAAGTTTGCCTTGCCCATTTCATAGAAGAATTCATCATTTTTTATTAATATGGAAGGCTGAACAGAGTCATCTTCCAAAAGGATAGGGGCTTTTGTAAGCTTTAATACACCTTTACCCTTCATCTTAGTTTGTACTGGTTTCTTGTGGTTCTCTTTTACAATTTCATATGCTTGTTTAAAAATTGTTTTTGTCCAAACTCCACTACCAGCACCCAAGTAGATAGGATATTGACTATTTGGCTGAATTTTATTTTCAGGAAAATCTGATAAGAAAAAGTTTTTATATTCTTTGTAAAAGGCTTGCGCTCTCTGTCCTAATTCTTCCATTAGGATTCCAGCTTCCTTAGTAGTTGTAGTAATGGTGAAATTGATTTTAGTTGAGGGTGCGATGGCTTCCCTGTATAAGGGAAGAGGCTTGGGAGTTAAGGACTTGGCTGAATAATCCCATTTTTGAACTAAAATAAGACTGTCATTGTTAAATGGTTTGCTATCACTAACACGAATGGCATTAAATATGTTATTGAATTCTTTACCCTTCTTAGGCACCCAAGGAATCATATTTTTATTTTCCTTAGGATTCTTACCTCTAGTATCAACCACCTTTTTATTGTTCCAGTGAGGATTTGTGTTCATTAAAATAGTTCGAATGGCTCCCTTTAACGAACTACCAGGTATATAAGGATTACCATAAGGGTCTCTCATAAACTTTGCTACTTCATTAATAGTACCTAACTGGGAATCAATGTTGTTCTTTTCGGTTTCAAAACCAGTCTCTTTAATCCTATAACCACCAAAATCACGGTCAGAAATACGGTTATCCTCTAAAAAGGAAACCAAACGATTATTACTGGCACTTGCCTTTCTCTCTTGTAAAAAGCGCTCAAACTTCTGATCATAACCTTTCTCCACCATTCGATTATAAAACTTACCCATATCAGGGAAATAAAAGTACCCATCTTCATAGATAAATTCACGAGATGTGTACTTATCACCACTGCCAGTATGGATAGGAGCCATGGCTAGGAGACTGAATTGAAAGGTTCTATACTCTGTTTTCATCTTTCTCCCTCCATCTTTAAAAATAATGGTTTAGCATAGCTTAATACTTCATGTGGAAAATCAAGAGGTCTTACATCTACAATCTGTCCTGTATAGGTTTCAGAGAAAGTAGATCCAGAAGCAAACTTATATAAATCCTGCTTACGGTAATTTTCATTAGTTTCTGTACTAAAAGCAAAACCACTTGATTTACTTAGTAAATAGGAACCAGTTTCCATAGCATATTCAAGTTCCTTTTCGACTGGTAGAGAAGTCGTCAAGGTCATGACAGGTCCTTGATGGGCCTTGGTGAGACGATTTTTGAAGCTATCTGGTAAATCTAATATAGTCAAATCAAATTGTCCATAACCACTGGAGCGTTTCCCACCAATTCCTGTATACTGCAAGCTTGCCATGAGTTCATTTAAGAGTTCTGATTCGGTAGCAATCACATAGAGAGCAGACTTATCAGCAAATCGAACTGTAGAAACTTGATAAAGAGCCCCATCTATATGAGGTTGGTTTTTAGTGACGATGTTTGTTACTCCATGTTCTGCGTCTTCAAAAAGAGTCCCATTTACATAAGAATCAAATTTATCTAGAGGAATAAACTGAAGTTTCTTTGCCATTTTCGCTTGGCGTCGCACTTCTTTGACATCTGTCGTTAAATCTGCCTGATCAAACTTTGGAAATCCTATCGGCTTAGGTAAAAATGGTCCTGACTGGTAAGGAAAGGCATCAGTCAAAACAAATTCATCTTGACCCGCTATTGACACGAATTCCTCCATTTTCCCCATTTTTTTTGCTTCTATAGCTAAGGCTGAAAACAATCGGTCCGCTGCAAAAGTCATTTTAGAACTATCCAGAGTTCCTGCTCCGAAGTGAGCAGTATGGAAGTTCATAATATACATCTTGTAGGTCATACTAGACCTCCGTAGTTAAAAGTTCATTCAATCTACTAACATCATAGTTTCCGAAAACTGTATTTGCTTTAAGATCCTCAAAAACAACTTTACCATATCCACGAGAGCCTGAACCGCCTAAATAATCAAGTTCCAACAGTTTTAATCCATCAAGAATCACTTTGAAGTCTTCTTCTACTTGAGCTTGACTCTTGTCTGTCACCTCATAGATCAACTCAAATCCAAAGACACTGTCTCGGATAGCACGTTCAATCTGTCTTGGATTTGCTTCAGCAGTGATACGGTCAATAGTATTTTCAAACTTAACTTCAGTATAACTCTTGACCCCTAATGAATCTAACTTGTCCTTATTGATTAAGAAAGCATCTCTAAAAATGAGTCGTCCCATTTTATAGCGATTATCTGAACTGTTCCCAAAAAGCCGACTTAGAATTTCTCCATCTTCTCCTGGTTTCTTAGCTAGTCGTTCATTATGAACTTTTGAAAGAAGACTACGCATCTTTCCTTTGATACTTGAACCAGGAATAATGGGCAAGTTAGTAATAGGATCTTTAATCACCGGTGAGTCCGTAGCTCCAATTGCTGCAAAGGCATCACTTGTTCCAATATGAAGTCCTGTCTCTAGACGAATTTGTCCTGTTACTTGAATTTTTGCAAATGCCATTAATCTTTTCCTCCATAAAATTTGAAATAAGCTACTAGTGCTTCCATATAGCGGCAAAAACGTTGGAGACTTTCCTTATTGTTTATTTCTTTTAGAATGTCTAGAATCTCAGCCTTTTTCACCAAGTCTTTAACCGCAGTTTCTCGGCCCGATTGATAAACAAACTGCACTCTCAAATAAGCAATTTTATCAGCCAATTCCTTATACTCTCTGATCTTACTTTCATCAAAAAGATTACTAGTTAAATTTAGTAGATTTCGAATTTTTGTAGTTGTTAAAAGGAATGCATCAGGATTTCTAAAATTCCTAGTATTTCGATTCAATGATTTAATAACCTTTTCTGCCTTATCTACGTAATTATCATCTGTTAAAATTGCCATCTATGAATCCTTTCTAATCTCATAAATATATAGAAGTAAAGCTATCTCTGCTTCCTTACGTTCATTGTCGCTACCTTTATACCAAGAAAAGAATAAATCTTTGAACTTTCTAAACTCTTCTTTTTTATCCTTAGAAGTTTGATCTTCTAAACGGGTCAAATAATAAGCTAATCGAGCAATATTCATACGATCGTAGTTACGAAGGAGCTCAATCAGTCTGTATACAAAACTCTTTCCGCGCTCATCTTGAATATTAAAGTAGTATCGGATACTCTTAAGTTTTCCATTATAAACATTGTTAATGAATTGGTCGAACTTCAAGGTATAATTTTTTTCAAAAAGGGAAATACTATCCTTATCGTTATCCTTGGCTGCTCCTTCTAACTTACCAGTTTCTTCAGCCATGAGGCTAACCGGAGTTTTATCTGGAAAGAGGCCGATCCCTGCTGATAGGGTTAATTTGCCATTAGTCCACTTGATAAAGTTTTGTCGGAGACAAATGGTGAACTCAATAACATCCTGCCAGGAACCGATAGCAAATACATCATCTCCACCGGCATAAATGATCGATAGTTTTTTCTCTTTGGCAAACTGGTTGATATAGACCTTAAAGAAGAGACTCATACTTCTAGAGAAGGTCGCCGAGCGTGCCAGAGTATTATACTTGCCACTATCTTGATAAGAGAATCCAGCCATAAAGGCTGCTCCTAGGTCATCCACATCTAGTCGAACGACTGCCAGACGCTTGATACCTTGACCAGACTCCTGGGATAGTTTAGCATACTCGTAAATCTCATCATACTTGTAATCTCCGACAAAGACATGAGTGGCTTTTAAGATATCTGTACTATAGCTATTCTTGACATAAACACGGTCCCACTCTTCTTTAGCAAGGTTGGCTTTTGAAATACCACTAATATAGGCTCCCGGACCTATCGGCAGGCCTTTTTCTTTTGTCACAATATAGTAGTTTTCTTGTATTTCCTTGGCAAAGCGATACATTCCTGCACAGATATGGCAGACTTCTTGACCATTAGACTTGGTAAGCTTTTCGACTGAGTGGCAAATAGCGCATTCTTTCTGGGAACTTTTTCCTCCTTGGTTGAGTTCAAGGAGAGTTTTGGCGTCATAGCGAGAAATTTTCTTTTGAGAAATCATCCGACTGGTTGTTTGATAAACTTTTCGATAGTCGGCAAGTGTCGTTGTCATATCATTAGCAGAAAACGGACTCCAACCAAATGCTACGTACAGACCTGTCTGGAAATGCTTGACCAAAAACTGATTGAATACTGCTTCAAAGCTAGCCAAGGTTTCTCTAGTTTTTTCGGTGTTTGGAAGGATAAAGTAGGCGTGCCCTCCACCGACGTAGAGAAGATTAGCCCTTGTCAACTCTAACTTCTCCAGTAAGCTGTCAGCGATATGTTCCCCCATGAAATCTAGATACAAGGAACGTGCTTTTAGTTGCTTGGCTGCTCCAGCTGTTGCGATATTGTAGATAAAATCCTGAATCCCTGATAAGTCAAAACTTGCTAGTAAAAAGGCCTTCTCGCTATAAAAAGCTTCTAAATCTTGCCCTAGTACCTTCTCATAGTCACGGCAATTCTTGTCTGCTAAATAGTCCTCTATAGCTAGGGCAAAGCCAGCTGTCAGACGACTGTAGGTTGCTAGAGAAATATCCGATAATTCCTTGGTTCTTGTCGAAACAGGCACATAGGAAAGAGTAGACTCAAGGAGATTCAAAAGGGCATCTATCTCAGACTGGCTAAAGTCTAATCTCTCAAACTCTTTTTCTAAGGTCTCTACTATCAAGTCATAATCTGACTGGTCAGACGGCTCACTCGATTCCTTAGCATAGTTTGGTTCCCCGTCAAGCTCTAATGGTCGTGCATAAAGATAACGCTGACTAGGGGTATCAGAAAATACATTGAAGATATCCGATTGTTTGCTTAGGAAATCTTCTTTTCCTCCATGAGTTCTTGCTGCCCCTTTTAGTCCTGAAGCAATCTTTGCCGCAGCTGACGTGATATAGACCAAACTATCAGGAGCTAAATCCGTCGGCAAATTGCTAGAAGTCGCCTTGGCTATCTGCTGGGCTATTTTTTCATTATCCGAAAAGCGTCTAAAACATTCGGACCCAATGGTTCCCAGATCTTTCTCATCATACCTGGAACCTTGAATCACCTTGCCGATAGCGTGCAAAAGTGATCCATAAACTAAATCAATCTTTTCTTTCTTCAAGTTCTAAACCTCCCATCCCTAAACTAGTTTTCATGCCGATACCTGAGTACTCCCCAAATTTCAGAAGCATATTGGCGTATGCTTTCAAGGTATTTGGACCTGTAATCTTAAAGGTCAATCTCCCCCTGAAACCAGGGATTTTTTTGCCATGGACTTTAAAATAGCTGGACTCCAATCGATAGCTGGTAATTCTACTGTGCTTGACCAAGTAGTCCAGAGTTTCCTCTTCGATGTCCTGACGATTCTCGACCAAACGTGCATACTTCATCATCAAACTCTGAAAGATGAGACGCATGGTCGGAAAGAGCACGTACTCTCCCTGGGAGCGAAATCCTGTTGGAGTTTGAAAATGAATGGTGTAGAGTGACCGATCTTGGTTTTCATTAAAGAACTCAAAGAGTTGCTCCGAACTGAGATCTTGCATGGATAAAGACTCTACCATGAGAGTCGGTAAATCATGAAGCTCTACTCTCTTTAGCTCCAATAGAACAGGCAGGATCTGCTTGACAGCCTCATCCGTCAGGAGATGAAGGGACCATAGGGTCTTGTCCTTTTGATGAATGATTTTTAGTGAGTAGGGGTTGGTCTCCTGCTCATGTAGCCAAGTCACATAGTCTGGTTCCAGGTTCTCCATGAGAAAACCTTGGAATTTTGTCGATAGGTCGCTCGGTGATTGGTCAATCCGCTTAAATGATAGTTCGATGCGTTTCATATGCCTCCTTTATTGATACAATTGCGCTTTGCTTTCTCATGAGCGCTTTTTTCATTTACTTTTGGAATCCTTTGCCCTTATGAAACTGTCCCCTCTCGAGGTAGATAGGTGGCTATACATTAGCTACACTTGCACTTTCAACTATCGCACTTGCACTTTCAACTATCGCACTTGCACGTTTCCGGCTCCTCACGAGGTAGATAGCTATCTATACTATTGTACTCATGCAATCAACAGGACTCAAAGACAAGAAGTTTCCGGCCCCTCTCGAGGTAGATAGGTAACTATACAATCAACGACCATGACGAGCGTTGGGCATATGCGGGGTTTCCGCCCCCTCGCGAGGTAGATAGGTATCTATACAAAAACAACAACAAAATCAAAAATGCCCTTACTGTCAACGTTTCCGGCCCCTCTCGAGGTAGATAGGTGGATATACTTGTAGCGAAGGTAACAACTCATACTCCTGAACCACCAAAGTTTCCGGCCACTTGAGAGGTAGATTGGGAGATATACAAAAATTACTTTACAAGGAAAAGATAAGCAAGTTATGTTTCCGGCCCCTCCCGAGGTTGATAGGTAGCTATACCTTGCAAGAACCTTGACTGGTTGATTAAGGAGATGGAAGTTTCCGGCCCCTCTCGAGGTAGATAGGGAGATATACGTGCGATCACGCTCGACGAATTACTAGAAAAATAATTGTTTCCGGCCCCTTTCGAGGTTGATAGGTATCTATACTCTGATACTTCATATTCAATCGTAGGTGGGTTGTTTGGGTTTCCGGCCCCTAGCGGGGTAGATAGGGAGATATACCTACCTTAGCACAGACTTTTACAAACTATCCCACTGGTTTCCGCCCCCTCTCGAGGTAGATAGGTAGCTATACAACTACTATGAGCGCACGTTTGAGCGTGCTTGGATTCAGTTTCCAGCCCCTCTCGAGGTTGATAGGTAGCTATACGACTGGATCCCGATGAACAAAGAAATCTCAGACCGGTTTCCGGCCCCTCGCGAGGTAGATAGGTGGCTATACTTACCGATGGACTAAAGCATGCTTGGTCTATGTTTGTTTCCGGCCCCTCGCGAGGTAGATAGGTGGATATACATTGAAAAAGCTGTTTTATATGGAAGAACTATGACTCATTTTCCGGCCCCTCCCGAGGTAGATAGGTAGATATACCACATGGGCAAGCTAACGTTTAAGTTTTTACGAACACAGTTTCCGGCCCCTCGCGAGGTAGATAGGTATCTATACAGAACCAAAAGAAGATATATTCTGGTCGTTTCTGTTTCCGCCCCCTCTCGAGATAGATAGGTATCTATACGTAATCAAGCTCCGCTCAGCACACCTGAAGTTATGTTTCCGGCCCCTCGCGAGGTAGATAGGGAGATATACGAAAAAAATCGAATCAAAGATTTCTGAAATCAAAAGGTTTCCGGCCCCTCGCGAGGTAGATAGAGGGCTATACGAATGACCGATTGAACAAGAACTTTGAGCGCTACCTGTTTCCGGCCCCTCTCGAGGGAGATAGGTGGATATACGGCAGTAGCATTTACAAAAAGCGCAGAATTCTTGTTTCCGGCCCCTCGCGAGGTGGATAGGTAGCTATACATTAGCTACACTAGCACTTTCAACTATCGCACTTGCACGTTTCCGACCCCTCCCGAGGTAGATAGGTAGCTATACAATAGCAGTCTATAAACATAATTGGAAGCCCGTTTCCGGCCCCTCTCGAGGTAGATTGGTAGCTATACGACTGGATCCCAATGAACAAAGAAATCTCAGACCGGTTTCCGGCCCCTCTCGAGGTAGATAGGTATCTATACTCGAATTATTCGTGAAAATAGAAAATTCATTGAAGGTTTCCGGCCCCTCTCGAGGTAGATAGGTATCTATACTATAGCAGTTCTCACGCTACACGAACCGACAGCGCGTTTCCGGCCCCTCTCGAGGTAGATAGGTAGCTATACTCAAGCACAATTCAAAAAGTAAAAAAAGTTTCGAAAAATAGTTTCCGTCCCCTCTCGAGGTTGATAGGGAGCTATACGCAACTTATGGGCATACAGGAATTGTATGTCATGTATTTGAGTTTCCGGCCCCTCGCGAGGTTGATAGGTAGCTATACTATTGTACTCATGCAATCAACAGGACTCAAAGACAAGAAGTTTCCGGCCCCTTGCGAGGTAGATAGATATCTATACTGAAATTTTTTCCAAAATAGAACAGGAACTGTCCTAGTTTCCGGCCCCTCTCGAGGTTGATAGGGAGCTATACACTGATCGGATGAATCTACGAGAGATTTGGTTAGCGTTTCCGGCCCCTCTCGAGGTAGATAGGTATCTATACTAATTAAAAATAGTTCTTTAGAAACGAGGTTATTTTTAGTTTCCGGCCCCTCTCGAGGTAGATAGGTATCTATACCCCATATCTTGTATGTAAACCTATAACAAGCACTAGATATAAGCTCTTGGAAACTACTATTAGTATACCATATTTTGTAAGAGTTTTCATTTCTGAATACCAAATAAATCACATATCTTTTTTATTCCTCCTAAATGTATAAAGGATACTATTTTATCATTAAAATTACTTTTGTCAAGCCCAAATATAAATTTTTTTTAATACAAAAAACGAACCAGCCTGACTGATTCGTTTCATGATGGATAACTCCTACTTCCTATACATTTTAAACTGTAGGAAGAGGTCGCTGTATTTTCCTGTCCATTTATGATCAAATTTCTCATAAACTTCTAGGTGTTTCATGGTATCAGCGTCTGGATAGAAGGACTTGTCTTCCTTGGTCTCCTCTGGGAGCAGTTCCTTGGCTGTGTTATTTGGTGTTGCATAGCCGACATACTCCGCATTTTTCAGAGCATTGTCGGGTTTCAACATAAAGTTGATAAATGCGTAGGCTGCATCTTGGTTTTTCACAGTTTTTGGAATGACCATGTTATCAAACCAGAGATTGCTGGCCTCAGTCGGAACAACATATTTGAGGTTAGGATTTTTCTCCAACATCTGGCTGGCTTCCCCAGAGAAGGTCACCCCGATAGCAGCGTTGTTCTGGATCATGTAACCCTTCATCTCGTCCGCCACAATGGCCTTGATATTTGGAGTAAGCTTAATAAGCTTATCTACTGTCTCTTCCAACTGCTGTGGATCCTTTGAGTTGAGGCTGTAACCGAGCGAGTTAAGCCCGAGCCCCAGCACCTCACGTGCCCCATCAAAGAGCATGATAGAATCCTTATATTCTGGCTTCCAGAGATCATCCCAATGTTCAGGAGCCTCCTCTACCATGGTTTCGTTGTAGACAATTTCTAAAGTCCCCCAGAAGTATGGAATAGAGTACTGGTTATTTGGATCAAATGACTGGTTGAGGAATTCTGGTCCGATATTTTCGATTCCTTTCTCGATCAGCAAGACGGACTAGCCACTCAGGAACAGTCACATTTTTCCTAATGCCTTGTTACTTCTCACAAAAGGCGCAGGATCGATTTGAATCATTGATACAAAACCATCTGAAACCTCAATCTTTAAAATATCACTTGGAGTAGGCAGCACCATCCCTTCATCGATATAAGAAGCTAAAACATTTTCAAGTATTTCACGAGCATTTTTCATCGCTTCATCGATATTTTTTCCTTCTGTACCACCGCCAAATTCTGGGAATTCTACCCAATATCCTGTTCCTTCTTTATGAAAAATAGCTGGATACGTTTTTAATATTCTACTACCTCTGATGTAAAAAGACTTAGGAATGTAAGACTTACAATACTAAATCTTTGAGAATCTTTCTAATCCCTTCCCAAAATCTTCATTTCCATGAACTGAAATCGTGACAAGATAAAAAAACCTCTTTCTTAAAATGATGACGACTTCCCCTTTGACGAATTTCAACCCATCCATTCTCAAGAACTAGTTTCACCATTTCTTTATCTGTAAGTGGCACATATCGCTATTACCTCCTTACATTTGCTATTATACGCATTATGCGTATATTTGTCGAATTAAAACAAACCACTTTTCTCAATAAATACAAAATAAAATAGACCAGTTTCCTGATCCAATTTATTCTATATTCATTGACTTTTGGTCACACTTTGGTCAAAGATTCCAAAAATACTATCCTATATTAAAAACTAAATTGTGATGATTGCCCATAAACAAACACTTTGAATATTCTTTATACTTCTTTACATTTCTAAAAATGCCCCCTGCAGGAATCGAACCTGCAACTACTCCTTAGGAGGGAGTTGTTATATCCATTGAACTAAGGGAGCTAGAGAAAAACCCTGCTGGGTGAGCAGAGTTTTTAGTCGAATTAACGACGGATTTCTTTGATACGAGCTGCCTTACCTTGAAGTGCACGCAAGTAGTACAATTTCGCACGACGTACTTTACCGTAACGAACAACTTCGATCTTTTCAACACGTGGAGTGTGGATTGGGAAGATACGCTCAACACCTACACCGTTAGAGATTTTACGAACTGTGTAGTTTTCTGAGATGCCAGCACCTTTACGTGCGATAACAACACCTTCAAAAATCTGGATACGTTCACGGTTACCTTCGACAACTTTCGCGTGTACACGAACAGTGTCACCAGGACGGAATGATGGGATATCTGTACGAAGTTGACCTTCAGTCAAGCTTTGGATTAATGGATTCATTTTATTCTCCTATCTTTGTCAATCTTGAGGAACCTTCCTCAGCGGATAAACTGTATTTTTGTGCGTCCATTACACACAAGATACAGTTTACCAAATTTCCACCTAAAAGTAAAGAAATTTATAGCAGAATTCCTAAAAAAATCGCTAGAAAACCACCTATGTAGGTTAAGAGTAAATAGCTATAAAATACCTTCTTGTCACTAAGTAGTCTTTGCAGCTCATCATTCAAGGTTGAAAAGGTCGTCAACCCACCACAGAAACCTGTCGCTAGGATAGCGTAGACTTCCTTGGACTCCACATGGTTGTAGAATAAGCCAATCAAAAAACAACCGAGAAGATTGGCTATGAGAGTTCCTAGGGGCAATTTCGAGGATTGATTGTATCGGGAAAAGAAATAGCGCACTAGGGCTCCAAAGCCACAGGCGATTGCAAGATAGATGATTACCATTTCTTCCTCCCTAGAAAATAAGCCAAGAGCAAGCCTCCACCGATACTCAAAAGCAAATACATGACTAAACTAAGATAACGCCCGGTATCAAGCAATTTCACAGCATCCAAGAGCAGGCTAGAAAAGGTTGTTAAACCACCGCAAAAGCCTGTACCAAGCGCCAAAACCAAGCCTTTACTGCTTCCCTTATAGACCAGATAGCCTTTTACAAGATAGATCAAGCAGAAAATCCCCAGATAGTTGACAAGGAGGGTTCCCCATGGAAAGTCAGGACTAGTTGGCAACTGAATAGATAGAAAATAGCGGACAAGTCCACCCAACATAGCAGCTAAAAAAATCCCTAGCGGATAGAATTGTTCTTTTTTCATTTGATGTTTTGATCCTGATATTCACGCGAACGTTTGAGTATGTCCGAAAAAGTTGCGACAATAGTCTCCTGATAGCGCCTATCTTCTACACGACTTCTGACTTTTTCAAAAATAACTTCTTCTCTCTTAGTATCTAAGATTGGCTTACCAGATGCTTTCTTATAAGCGACAACCCCTTCAACTAAGTGCATCCGTTCTTCTAGGAGCTTGACGATTTGGTCGTCTATTTGATCAATTTCTTGCCGAATACTATTTAAATCCATAGTGTCTCCTCCTTTATTTGAATTATTGTATCAAAAAGCCACCAAATAGGCTAGTGAAATCCCAAAATGACTAATAAAAAAACGCACTAACTTCTTCCAGTCAGCGCAGTTTGATTCTTATCCTACTTTTGCAGCTAATTCTTCTGCGAATTGTTCCAAACGTTCTATGTCTTCTTCTTCGGCAGAAAGGTCTACTTTAACACACTCTGAACCTTTTTCTGCTCCTGTCGCTACAAAAACGCGATCAAAGTCATCGACAGCCTTACAGAATTCGTCGTAGAAGGTGTCACCTGAACCGACCACTCCGTAGATTTTGCCATTCAAGTTGAGATCAGCTAGGTCTTCGTAGAAGTCCATCATCTCATCTGGCAATTCTCCATCACCGTAAGTATAAGTCGCAACGATTGCGATGTCCGCCTCCAAGAAGTCTGAAGCGTCAACAGTCGTACATTCATCCACATCGACATCCAAGCCCAAATCACGCAATTTATCTGCTACAATATCTGCAATTTCTTCGGTATTACCGGTCATACTGGCAAATACAATTTTTGCTAATGCCATATCGTCCTCCTCAATTTATCTTTCTCCATTATATCATATCTTTTTCATTTTAAAAATAAAAATTCTTGTGCTACAATGAAATGAGAAAGAATTGAGGTTATTTATGGAAATTTGCCAGCAAATTTTAGAGAAAATCAAAGAATACGATACCATCATCATTCATCGGCATATGAAACCAGACCCTGATGCCTTGGGAAGTCAGGTAGGCTTGAAAGCCTTGCTCAATCACCATTTTCCAGAAAAGACCATCAAAGCTGTTGGTTATAATGAACCGACTTTGACTTGGATGGCAGAAATGGATACTGTCCAAGATAGTGACTACCAAGGTGCTCTTGCTATTATTTGTGATACAGCGAATCGTCCGCGTATCGATGATAAACGCTATGAACAAGCTGATTTTACCATCAAAATCGATCACCATCCAAATGATGATGTTTATGGTGACCTATCTTGGGTGGATACAAGTTCAAGCAGTGCCAGTGAGATGATTACTCTATTTGCTCAAAAAAATCAGCTGGCTTTGTCTAGTGAAGCGGCACGACTTCTCTATGCAGGAATTGTCGGGGACACTGGGCGTTTTCTCTACCCGTCAACTAGTGCTCGTACCTTTAGAATAGCTGCCCAGCTCCGAGAAGTTGATTTTGACTTTGCTGGATTGTCTCGTCAAATGGATACCATGAGCTTCAAGATTGCAAAACTTCAAGGCTATGTCTATGATCACTTAGAAGTTGATGAGAACGGAGCCGCACGCGTTCTACTTACTCAAGAAATCTTGAAAAGATATAAGGTTACAGATGCTGAAACCGCAGCGATTGTCGGTGCACCTGGTCGAATTGATACTGTTAAGGCTTGGGCTATCTTTGTTGAGCAAGCTGATGGCCACTTCCGCGTTCGTATGCGCAGTAAAATCACCCCTATCAATGAGATTGCCAAACGCCACGATGGGGGCGGACATCCATTAGCCAGTGGCGCCAATTCCTATAGTCTAGAAGAAAATGAACAAATATACAAAGAGCTTAAAGATGCTCTGCAGATTCACCAAGGCTAAGAAAGAATTTTCTTGGCCTTTTATATGCACTATTCTTAAAATATACGGTTTCTTTGTACCTCAGTTTATGGTATAATAAGTCAAACTGAAAAAAGGAGACTTAGTAATGGAAAAAAATCGTTTGTTTATCCTCATTTCTGCTGGAGTAGCAATCCTTGGTTCTCTCTTGCCATGGGCTAGTATAAATGCGGGTGCTTTTGGGTCCTATAGTATGAATGGTTACCAAGGAGATGGGTGGCTTGTCATTATCGCAGCTATTGTATCTATTGTTCTTGCGTGCTTGAATAATATGAATAAAGCAATGTCTAAAGGGTTCTCAATTGGTGTCATTGTTTCGGGTGCAATTGCAACTCTCGTCACACTAATTAATCTTTTTAATGTAAATAAGTACATGTCTAACTTTGGTGGATATGGCATTTCAATCGGCTTTGGTTTGATTCTGGCTCTTCTTGCTAGTATTGCACTAGTTGTAACTGGTCTCTTGGCAATGTCAGGTGGTAAAATTACAAAAGAGTCATTTACTGAATTAGCTGAATCTGGAAAAGATTTTGCTCAAACAGTCGGACGTGTAACGAGTACTACCGTAAAAACTGCAGTTGAGGAAATCAAAAAAGAAACTCAAGAACATAAAAAAGAAGAAACTACAGCTGAAAAAACAGAGACCACACAAGAGGAAACTGAGCAAAAAGAAGAAACTACAGAACCAGCTCATGTCGAAGCTGAAACAGAAAACAAAGAACCTGTTAAAGAAGAACCAGTTGAAACTGAACTAGCTGAAGAAGAAAATACTGAAAATAAGACTGTTGAAGAAAGTGAAACAGTAAAAGAAACAGCCGAAGAAGAAACAACTGAAACTAAAAATGAAGAGAAAGAAGAACAAAAAGATCCAAGTCAAGTGGACCAATAATTCTTCTAATATCACCTCAGTAAAAACTGGGGTGATTTTTATCAATATTTTTAATAAAATCAGGGAAAATACTTGCCAAACTTTTCAGAATCTGATAGACTAGTATGGTAACAATCTATGGCTCGCAAAGAGACCATGGCAGAAAGGAAATATTGCAAAATGAAAAAAGATATCCATCCAGAATATCGCCCAGTTGTCTTCATGGACACAACTACTGGTTACAAATTCCTTAGCGGTTCAACTAAACGCTCTAACGAAACTGTTGAGTTTGAAGGCGAAACTTACCCATTGATCCGTGTGGAAATTTCATCAGACTCACACCCATTCTACACTGGACGTCAAAAGTTCACTCAAGCAGATGGACGTGTGGATCGTTTCAACAAAAAATACGGTCTCAAATAATGATAAAAAAGAACAGTTTCAACTGTTCTTTTTTTTTACTTCTTTTCATGAATCAACCACTACTACTTTCTCTTTGTCAACCTCCACGCTGATACTATGATTGATTTCAAATGAGATTAAAAAATATCAAAAAGAAGTTTGATGTTAAGAATGGTCAAGATGATTGAAACTGCGTAACCTAGGATTGTGTTCCACTTGGCATTGGTAAATTCTCCCATCAGTGACTTCTTAGAGGTCAGATAAATCAAGGGGAAGATTGAAAACGGAAGAGCGATCGAAAGAAAGACCTGTGAATAGACCAATAACTGATCCAAGATTTTTTCTTGATGCCCAAACAAAACGGCGACAATAATCACAGGTAGCAAGGCAAAAATACGTGTACCGATACGGATAATCCACTGAGGCAATTTCAGATGCAAGAAACCTTCCATAACGATCTGTCCAGTTAAGGTACCTGTAATGGTCGAATTCTGGCCACTTGCTAGGAGGGCTAGAGCAAATAAAGTTGACAGAGTTGAGCTGGCTATTGCTCCTGCTATTTTCGAATCCTGTAAAGCATTGTACATTTGGGAGAAAGCTGAAATTTCGGACGCATGACCAAAAAAGAGGGAGGCCCCTAAAATAAGAAGTAAGGAATTGACAATAAAAGCTAGGGACAACTGAAGATTTGAATCCCAGGTCATAAAACGAACAGCTTTTCGAACGTCCTTCTTATCTTTGTGGTTGATTTTCCTTGTTTGGGATAGAGAAGAATGGAGATAGAGATTATGGGGCATGACTGTCGCTCCTACAATCCCTAGAGCCAAGGTCAATTGGCTTTCATGACCCGGCAATGGTGTCTCAAATAATGTTGGAGTCGGTAAATAACCACCAAAAATACCCTGAATACTTGGACTGGATAAGGCCACCAGATAGGTAAAGATGGCTAATATGGTTAAAATAAGAGTCGTAACAATGGCTTCGATTTTTTTAAAGCCAAATTTCATCAATAAAAGTAACAAAAATACATCTAAAACGGTTAAGAGGATAGCGACCATAATCGGTATCTTAAATAAAAGATTTAAAGCAATCGCTGAACCTAGAACCTCGGCTAAGTCTGTTGCCATTAAAGCTAATTCTAAAATCACCCACAGACTATAGCGAAGCCACTTGGGAGCATGATGAGCTGTTGCCTGTGCTAGGTCCATCTTAGTTACGATACCGAGCTTTCCAGCCATCTGTTGTAGCTGCATGGCAATGATGGATGAAATTAAAATAACAAATAAAAGGCTGTACTTGTAGGAGGCGCCACCAACCACACTGGTGATCCAGTTTCCTGGATCCATGTAGCCAACTGCCACAAGTGCACCAGGTCCTAAAAATGCTTTTAGATTTTGCCAAAAATGGTTGTTATTTGGAGTTTCAATAGATTGATTGATCTCAGAAAGAGAGACTTTTTCATAAGAGGACATAGGGATTTCCCACTTTCTAATCTGTCTTTACCAATTTCCTTAATGGAATTTTTGAAAATACAATGAAAATAGTTTGCCTATTTCCAATCTTTCCTTATTATATCACATTTTGGAATGATTCTTAAGGAAAGAATGATAGTTGAAATAAGCAAGATCAGTATTGTAAAAGCCAGCGTTTTCTACGCTGACTTTTTAACTGTGAAATTTTTTTCTCAACTAGATTGCTTCTGTGACAAAACTACGGCTTTCCAGCACTTTGAGCATGGCATTAGCTGTATCTAGGGCTGTGAAGAGGGGCACCCCGTGTTCAATGGCTGAACGGCGGATTTGCTCTCCATCTTCGTCAGCAGTTCGTTTTGTTCCGACAGTATTGATAATCGCTTGGATTTTTCCTTTGCGGACAAAGCTTGGAATGTCCTTCTCATCGTCACCAATCTTACCAACAGGTTGGGCATGCAGTCCATGACTGGCAAAGAAGGCTGCAGTTCCTTCTGTCGCAAGGATACCGTAACCGATATTTTGGAAACGTCGAGCCAAGTTCAAGGCTTCTTCTTTGGCATCATCTGCGATGGTAAAGACTACATTTCCAAAGGTTGGCAAATGGAGATAAGAAGCTTCAAAGGCTTTATAGAGAGCTTTTTCGAGAGTCGTATCAGAACCCATAACTTCACCTGTTGACTTCATCTCAGGACCGAGCAAGCTGTCTACCTTAGCTAGTTTGGTAAAAGAGAAGACAGGTGCCTTGATATGAACGCGAGTGCTTTCAGGATAAAGTCCATCTTGGTAGCCAAGTTCTGATAAACTTTGCCCAAGAATGAGCTTGGTTGCTACCTGAGCCATCGGAATATTGGTCACTTTAGAAAGGAAAGGAACCGTACGGCTGGCACGTGGGTTAACCTCAATAACATAGACTTTCTCATCCTTGATGACAAACTGAATGTTCATCATACCAAGACAGTTAAGACCGATTGCAAGACGTTTTGTGTAGTCTGCAATGGTTTCCTGAACCTTTTGCGACAAAGTTTGTGGCGGGTAAACGGCCATTGAGTCACCTGAGTGGACACCGGCACGTTCGATATGCTCCATGATACCTGGGATAAGGACATTTTGTCCATCTGAAATGGCATCAACTTCACACTCTTGCCCAACGATGTAAGAGTCAACAAGAACTGGATGGTCTGGACTAGCCTTAACAGCCGTACGCATGTAAGAACGGAGGTCCTCTTCGTTTTCAACAATTTCCATGGCACGTCCACCCAAGACATAAGATGGGCGAACAAGGACTGGGAAACCAATCTTGCGTGCTGCAAGCACTGCTTCTTCTTCATTGGTTGCTGTCTGTCCTGGTGGCTGTGGAATATTCAAGTCTTTAAGGGCTTGCTCGAAGAGGTCACGGTCTTCCGCGCGGTCTAGGTCAGCGACTTGCGTACCAAGGATGGTCACACCTGCTTTTGCCAAAGGCTCCGCAAGGTTGATGGCTGTTTGGCCACCAAACTGAACGATAACGCCTTTTGGTTGCTCCAAGTCAATGACATTCATGACATCTTCGAATGTCAATGGTTCAAAGTAGAGCTTGTCAGATACCGAGAAGTCTGTAGAAACGGTCTCTGGGTTTGAATTCATGATAATAGCTTCATAACCAGCAGCCTGAATAGCCTTAACTGAGTGAACAGTTGCGTAGTCAAACTCAACTCCTTGCCCAATACGGATTGGACCAGAACCGAGAACTAGAACGGATTCCTTGTCAGACTTGATAGACTCATTTTCCCATCCATAGGTTGAATAGAAATATGGAGTTTCAGAGTCGAACTCTGCCGCACAGGTATCGACCATCTTATAGACTGGAACAATCTTGTTTTCCAAGCGAAGGTGGCGAACTTGCTCAGCTGTCGTTTCCCAGAGTTCAGCAATCTTACGGTCTGAAAATCCATTGAGTTTAGCTGTTTTCAAGACTTCTAGATCTTGTGGATGGGCACCTAATTCTTGCTCAATTTCAAAGATGTGCAAGAGTTTATCCAGATAGAAGATATCAATCTTGGTCAATTCAGCAATTTCTTCTGGAGTGTAACCACGGCGAATAGCCTCTGATACATAGAAGAGACGGTCATCTTGGGCTTTCACAACCTTTTCAATCAAGGCATCATCCGAAATAGATGCTAGTTCAGGCATTTCATTGTGGTGAACCCCAATTTCAAGTGAACGACAAGCTTTAAGAAGTGACTCTTCGATGTTGCGTCCAATAGCCATAACTTCTCCAGTTGCCTTCATCTGAGTTCCAAGACGACGCTCACCTTTTTCAAACTTGTCAAATGGGAAACGTGGAATCTTAGCAACGACGTAGTCAAGGGCTGGTTCAAACATAGCATAGGTTGAACCTGTAACTGGGTTGATGACCTCATCAAGGGTTAAACCAACTGCAATCTTGGCAGCCAATTTGGCAATCGGATAACCAGTTGCCTTAGAAGCAAGCGCTGACGAACGCGATACACGAGGGTTTACTTCGATAACATAGTACTTGAAGCTATGCGGATCAAGGGCCAGCTGAACGTTACATCCACCTTCAATCTTGAGAGCGCGGATAATGCTCAAGCTCGCGTCACGGAGCATTTGATTTTCATAGTCTGACATGGTTTGCGCAGGAGCAAATACGATAGAATCCCCTGTATGAATCCCAACTGGGTCAAAGTTTTCCATGTTACAAACAACGAGGGCATTGTCAGCTGAGTCGCGCATGACCTCGTACTCAATTTCCTTGAAACCGGCAATGGAACGCTCAATCAAACACTGGGTAACAGGTGACAGTTTCAACCCATTTTCAGCGATTTCACGCAGTTCTTCCTCGTTGGCACACATACCACCACCGGTTCCACCAAGAGTGAAGGCTGGACGAACGATAACAGGGTAGCCGATTGATGCCGCAAAGGCAACAGCTTCTTCCACTGTGTTGACAATTTCAGATTCTGGAATTGGCTGCTCAAGCTCTTCCATCAATTGTTTAAAGAGATCACGGTCCTCTGCTTGGTCGATGGCAGACAATTTAGTACCGAGAAGTTCTACTCCAAGCTCATCTAGGATACCATTTTTAGACAATTCCATGGCCATATTGAGCCCTGTCTGACCTCCAAGAGTTGGAAGCAAAGCATCCGGACGTTCCTTACGGAGAATACGCGTTACAAACTCAAGTGTAATCGGCTCAATATAAACCTTGTCAGCAATCTCCTTGTCCGTCATGATGGTTGCAGGGTTTGAGTTAACCAAGACAACCTCATAACCTTCCTCTTTCAAAGACAAGCAAGC
The DNA here is from genome assembly GCF_004127215.1 of Streptococcus oralis. GTDB lineage: Bacteria > Bacillota > Bacilli > Lactobacillales > Streptococcaceae > Streptococcus > Streptococcus oralis_BD. Next base: position 339,616 of record NZ_QEWJ01000001.1, read on the forward strand.
CTGGGTCCCAGCATAGTCAAACTCAGCAGCCTGACCAATAATAATCGGACCAGAACCAATCACCATAATTTTTTGAATATCAGTACGTTTAGGCATTTATAAGATATTAAGGGTGTCAAGCGGACAAAGCTAAAATAGGAGTTATGACGAAGAACTGTCAGTTCTAGGAATAACTGTCTTTTTAGCACCGTCCGTAGCCCGTATTCAATTCAGCAAATACGGACCACCCTTCTCCTTTCTATTCGTCGCCTCACAGGGCGACATTAAATAAATTCTCCGACGATTTTTTAGAGAAACGATATTTTTCGATAAAAAATCTAGTGCAGGGAGTTTTTAGTTCGCCTGATAGCGACTAAAAGAAACGACCTGCCTTTCTATTCGGCAACTCTCAGGTTGCCATTAAATAAATTCTCCGACGAGCTTTTACTCGTCCTTAGTTTGATTGTTTAAAAGCTTCCATCATCTCGATAAACTCGTCAAAGAGATAGCTGGCATCGTGTGGACCAGGAGCTGCGTCTGGGTGGAATTGTACAGAAAAACCTGGTTGGTATCTGTGGCGCACACCTTCAACTGACTTGTCATTGATTTCTTCGTGGGTAATGATCAAATGCTCTGGCAAATCCTCACGGCTAACCGCATAACCGTGGTTCTGGCTGGTAAAATCTACTCGTCCTGTAGCAATTTCACGTACCGCGTGGTTAAATCCACGGTGACCAAATTTCATTTTGTAGGTCTTAGCTCCATTGGCCATGGCAAAGAGTTGATGTCCCATACAAATACCAAAGATTGGAATTTTCCCTTGCACACCACGAATCATGTCCAGTGCTTCTGGAACATCTTCGGGGTTACCTGGACCATTTGACAACATAACTCCATCAGGGTTGAGGTGGAGAATTTCTTCTGCCGTTGTTGAATAAGGAACAACCGTCACGTTACAGTTACGCTTAGAAAGTTCGCGTAAGATTGAGTGCTTGAGACCAAAGTCCACTAGCACCACGCTCAAGCCAACCCCAGGAGCTGGATATGAAGTTTTAGTAGAAACCTGTTTGATATTGTCTGTTGGCAAGACTGTTGCTTGGAGCTGGTCCGTCACATGGTCCATACTGTCCCCAACATGAGTCAAGGTTGCACGCATAGTACCATGCTTACGGATGATTTTAGTAAGTGCACGGGTATCAATTCCTGAAATCCCTGGAATTTTCTTGGCTTTCAAAAATTCATCCAAAGTCATTTGGTTCCGCCAGTTACTAGCTCTACGTGCTTCTTCGAAAACAACGACTCCCTTACAAGTTGGAATAATGGATTCGTAATCATCACGATTAATTCCATAATTTCCCACCAAAGGATAAGTAAAGGTCAAGATTTGTCCATTATAAGACTGGTCTGTAATGGACTCTTGGTAACCGGTCATCCCTGTGTTAAAGACGATTTCGCCTGTTACATCAAGATCTGCTCCAAAGGCCTTGCCTTCAAAAACTGTGCCATCTTCTAATACTAGAAGTCTTTTTGTCATATTTTCACCTCTCGTGGACGCTCACTGGCGTCTTTTAACGTCTTGTGTTTTAGTTGGCGTTTCTACTCGCCAGTACGGATTCTAAGATTGCCATTCGAACAAAGACACCATTGGTCATTTGTTGGACAATCCGTGATTTTGAAGCTTCAACCAAGTGGTCAGCAATTTCCACATCTCGATTGACAGGAGCTGGATGCATAATGATTGCTGTTTCTTTCAAACGATCATAACGTTCTTGGTTCAAGCCATGTTGGGCATGGTAGTCTTCTTTTGAAAAGATTGTTCCACTTTCGTGGCGTTCATGTTGAACTCGGAGTAACATCAAAACATCCACCTGATCAACAATCTCATCAATAGTTACAAACTGTCCATAGTCCGCAAACTCTTGACTTCTCCATTCCTCAGGTCCTGCAAAGAACAGTTCAGCTCCCAAGCGTTTCAAAATCTGCATATTGGATTTGGCAACGCGTGAGTGGTCCAAGTCGCCTGCAATAGCAACCTTGAGACCCTCAAAGTGGCCAAATTCCTCATAAATAGTCATCAAATCAAGCAAGCTCTGACTAGGATGTTGACCCGAGCCGTCTCCACCATTGATGATGGAAGTCGTAATCGTCGGACTCGCAATCAACTCTCTGTAATAGTCGACATCTGGGTGGCGAATCACACAGACATCCACTCCTAGAGCAGATAGGGTCAAGATGGTATCATACAATGTCTCACCCTTATTGACCGAACTGGTCTTCACATCAAAGTCAAGTCGCTCCAGCCCTAGCTTAATCTCTGCCACTTCAAATGACTTATGTGTCCGTGTAGAATCCTCAAAGAAAAGATTTGAAACAATCGGATGGTCTTCATAAGGAAGCTGGGCTCCATTTTTAAACTCAATTCCTCGCTTAATCAATTTCATCACTTGATCGACAGTGAGGTCTTCCATGGACACCACATGGTTCAATGCTTGTTGATTTTCTGACATAGCTACTCCTTCAGCTTTCTAAGCTTCTTCAGTAATCAGAACTCTGTCTTGGCCATCAAGTTCTGTCATCTCTACGATGATTTCTTCAGAACGACTGGTTGGGATATTTTTCCCAACGTAATCTGGACGGATAGGCAATTCTCTATGTCCACGATCGACTAGAACTGCTAAACTCACGCGCGCAGGACGACCATGTCCGACAATATTATCGATCGCAGCACGGATGGTACGACCTGTATAGAGTACATCATCCACCAAGATAACTTCACGGTCTGTCACATCAACAGAAATCAAAGAAGTATCTTCTCCGCTTTTAACATCATCACGGAAAGGTTTGGTGTCTAATTCCACAACAGGAACAGTGATGTTTTCCAACTGCTCCAAGCGTTCTTTGATACGATGAGCGATGAAAACACCACGCGTTTTTATCCCAGCTAAGATAATTTTATTCAAATCTTTATTGCGCTCGATAATCTCATAAGTAATTCGCGTAATCGCTCGTTTGACAGTCAATTCGTCTACAACTTCTTTTGTCTTCATGACAAACCTCCAAAAAGAAAAGTCTCCTTCTACAAGGAGACTTGAAATGTATAGCCAAGCGAGCCCCACTGTATACAGTATAGACTTCACCCTTCTACTTTATCGCGCTCCTTGCCTGCCTCACGGGACAGGTTTAAAGGACTATTTAGTTATCATTTACTATAGCACAAAGCACCCTTAAAATCAAGCAAAAACTTTTTCAGAGTCCTCTTAAACATTACTAAAATCATATAATTGGGGATAGTGGTCACATTCTGGATTTTTGGGATGGCAGATAGCTCGTCCAAAGTAAATCATGGCCTGGTGGGCTGCTAACCACTCTTCTGGGGGCAGAACATCCATGACACGTTTTTCTACTTCGAGGGGCGTGGCCGATTTTTTAACAATATCATGATGCTTGCAGATACGCTCAACATGAGTATCAACTGCAAAGGCTGGAATTCCAAAGCCCACACTCATGACTACGTTGGCTGTTTTGCGTCCAACACCTGCTAGGCTTTCTAATTCCTCTCGAGTCTGAGGTACTTGACCATTAAAATCGTCTAGTAACTGCTGGGCACATTTTTTAAGAAATTTAGCTTTATTGCGATAAAGTCCTAAACGGGAAATGTGTGAAGCAATTTCACTTTCTGTCGCGACGGACATAGCTTGAGGCGTTGGAAAGGCTGCAAAGAGACCTGGTGTGGCCTTATTGACTGCGGCATCTGTCGTCTGGGCTGACAGCATCACTGCAACCAAGAGTTCAAAATGATTGCGAAAATCTAGACTTGGTTTCGCATCTGGGAAAAGGGCAATGATTTCCTCTATGACATGACGAGCACGTTTCTTGGATAAAACCATCTACTCGTCTCCATTAAATAGTCCTTGCAAGCCTGCAAATGGACTGTTTTCTTCTTTCTTGACTGCTTGTTGGGCTTGGTATTCTTCCTCAGTCATGATTTGCCAGTCATTTCCAGACACAAAACCTTGTCCCGCCTCTTCTTCTGCCGTCAAGACCTTGATTGGGATATTGAGCAAGATATTATCTGCTACGCTCTCAGCAAGGTCGATTTCCCCATTTTCGATAGGCAGGACCAAGTCATCATCTAAAACTTCCTGATCTAGTTGGTTGGTCGCTCCCTCCATGAAAACCTCTGTGACTGGATAAGACTCTGCCAACTCAACTGGCTCCATACTGCGGCTGGAAGCAAGAACGATGGTATAAGATAACTGATAATCTAGGAAATACATACGGTCTTCGTACTGGACCTTTCCCACTGCTAGGATATCTTTGACATCTAAAATTTCTTGATTACGGGTACGTAAGTCTGCTGCCAGGTCTAAAGTTTGTTCAAAGTGTAGGCCTTCAGACTGCTTACGAATTTCTTGAATGTTTAACTTCATATTTCCTCCATAAAGATTTACTCACTTGATTATACCATGAAAAGGCTACAAGTCAGCCTTCCAAACTTTGATATTAAAATCTCATTTTTAACATATTTACTATGACATATTTTCTGTTTAGTGCTATACTATAGGCAAGAATACATTAGAGCAAGGAGGATGTTCATATGGAAGACAAAGTACTCATCACTGAAGCTTACCAACTCCTTTCCGAGTTAAATAAAAGCTACCAAAGCTGTAAACAAGGTACAGCCGATGATTTTCGTCTACAAGAACTGCTAAACAGCACTCTCAAGGAACTTAAAAAAGCGGAAAAGATTGACAACAGTATCTTAATCGACCTCGAGAAATTTTACCAAGGTACCAGTCTTCTGATTGGACTGGGTAATCTAAAACTGAATGATCAAGCACGCACCGCTTGGCGCAACTATGACAAGTTCCATTACGAGCACGTCAAACACGTACTAACTCTTTATGGACCTGTTTTTGGATTTTAGATTTTAGAGTTTAGAATTTCCTGTTTTCTATTGACAAAATTTCCTGAAAGGTATAGGATAGAGGTACTAATACTCGGAGGTAAGGGAGACATGAACAACTAATCTATCAAATAAAGAACCTTTATTTAGTAGATCGTGTTTTTGTCTCTTTTTGCATGCTCTTTTTGTACTAGATCATCTGGTGCTTTATCCACTTTGAAAATCAAAAAACTAGAAAGCTAACCATCTGCTCCTCTTGGGTTGGATTAGGTAAGTCTAAGCTAGTTTGAAGAGATTTTCGACGTGGATAATGGAGTTTTTGACAGTGACTTTGGGCTCTACTAGGTAAAGTAGAGCTTTTTGTTATGAACTATGGACATTCTAGAAAGGGCAACAATATGATAAAAATCAATCATCTAACCATCACTCAAAACAAAGATCTACGAGATCTTGTATCTGACCTAACCATGACTATCCAAGACGGGAAAAAGATTGCTATTATTGGTGAAGAAGGAAATGGCAAATCGACCTTGCTACGGGCTTTGATGGGGGAAGCATTACCTGATTTCACTATCAGGGGAGACATCCAGTCTGATTTTCAATCACTGGCCTACATTCCTCAAAAGTTAGCTGAGGAGCTGAAAAATAGAACTCTACACGACTACTTCTTTTTAGATTTCGCTGATTTAGACTACAGTCTCCTCTATCGTTTGGCTGAGGAGTTGCATTTTGATAGCGACCGTTTTGCTAGTGAACAACTAATCGGTAGTCTATCAGGTGGCGAAGCTTTGAAAATTCAGCTCATCCATGAATTATCTAAACCTTTTGAAGTTCTATTTTTAGATGAACCTTCAAATGACCTGGACCTTGAAACAGTTGATTGGCTAAAAAGGCAGATACAGAAGATTGAGCAAACTGTCATTTTCATTTCCCATGATGAAGACTTTCTTTCTCAGACGGCAGATACTATTGTCCACTTGCGACTGGTCAAACACCGGAAAGAAGCGGAAACACTAGTAGAGCATTTAGATTATGAACGCTATAACAACCAGAGAAAGGCTAGTTTTGCCAGACAAATACAGCAAGCTGCTAACGACCAGAGAACCTATGATAAAACCATGGAAAAGCATCGCCGCGTTAAACAAAATGTGGAAACTGCCTTGCGTAACACTAAAAACGATGTTGCTGGGCGCCTATTAGCTAAAAAGATGAAAAATGTTCTCTCTCAAGAAAAACGCTTTGAAAAAGCAGCTCAGTCGATGACACAAAAGCCACTTGAAGAGGAACAAATCCAACTCTTCTTCTCAGATATACAACCATTAGCGGCTTCTAAAGTCTTAGTCCAACTGGAAAAAGAAAATTTATCCATTGGCCAGCGCGTTTTAGCTCAGGGGTTACAACTAACTGTCCGTGGCCAAGATAAAATCGGTATTATCGGGCCAAATGGTGTTGGAAAATCGACTCTATTAGCCAAGTTGCAACAACTACTAAGCGCCAAAAGAGAAATTTCGCTTGGTTTTATGCCACAAGATTACCACAAAAAACTGGAATTGGATCTATCTCCAGTAGCCTACCTCAGCCAAACTGGGCAAAAAGAGGAACTACAGAAAATCCAATCCCACTTAGCCAGTCTCAATTTCAGTTATCCAGAGATGCAACACCAAATCCGTTCCTTATCTGGTGGGCAACAAGGCAAACTACTTCTGTTGGATTTAGTACTGAGCAAGCCAAACTTTCTCCTTCTGGATGAGCCTACCCGAAATTTCTCTCCCACCTCTCAACCAGAAATCCGAAAACTCTTTGCCACTTATCCCGGTGGGCTGGTCACTGTTTCTCATGATCGACGTTTCTTAAAAGAGGTCTGTACGAGCCTCTATCGATTGACAGAACATGGTTTTGAAGTCGTTGATTTACAAGATTTATAAATTTTGAATATAGCAAAAATCCAGAGACGAGCTCTGGATTTTTTTACATCTGGTTCAAGCGTTCGATTCGTTCTGAGATAGGTGGATGAGTGTAAAATAGTTTTTGTAGTCCGCCACCTTTCTTAGGATCATTGATGTACAGAGCGCTGCTGGCATCATCGACATGGTGATGCATTGGCTCGCTATTGTCCAACTTGCGCAAGGCATTGATCATCCCTTGAGGATTGCGAGTCAGCTCCACACTGGATGCATCCGCTAAAAATTCTCGCTGACGAGAGATAGCTAGTTGTACCAAGGTTGCAGCGAGAGGTGCCAGAACAATGGCTAAGAGAGAGATAACAAGCATGATAATCTCTAGTCCATTTCCGTCACGATCATTATCATTCCGTCTGCGGTCTGCGCCACCCCACCACATCATCCGACCAGCCATACTAGATAGCAGTGTAATAGCACTAGCAAGGGCAACAGCAATGGTCGAAATGCGGATATCGTAGTTTCGGATATGACTGACTTCATGCCCCATAACTGCTTCTATCTCCTCACGATTCATAATCGCTAGAAGACCCGAAGTGGCCGCAACTGCCGCATTCTGCGGGTTGGAACCTGTTGCAAAGGCATTTAAAGAAGAATCCTCAATGATGAAAACACGTGGCATAGGGATCTGAGCGACCATGGCCATATCTTCCACTACATGGTAGAGATCTGGTGCCGTTTGCTCATCAACCTCACGCGCCCCATTCATAGACATGACAATCTCTGTTGATTGAAAGATCATGGTTAAGGCATAGACAAGACCGATGATTAGGGCTATGATGATGCCTCCAAGACCTGAACGCATAAAGAGATAACCGGCCGCATAGCCAACCAAGGCCAAGAGCAGGAAGAAAACCAGCAACAAAATCCAGGTTCTTCGCTTATTGCTTGCAATTTGATCAAACAACATCTTAGTCACCTAAACCGCTAAAATCGACTTTAGGAACCGCCTTTTCCTCTTCTGGAGTTTGAAGGAAGTCTGCTGCTTTAAATCCAAATAGTCCTGCAATAATATTACTTGGGAAGGTTTGTAGTTTGAGATTATAGTTGCTAACAACACTATTATAGAGTTGACGCGAGTAAGAAATTTTATTTTCTGTATTGGTCAACTCCTCTTGCAACTTGATAAAGTTGGTACTAGCTTTCAAGTCAGGATAATTTTCAGCAACTGCAAAAATACCTGAGACTTGGCGAGTAAGGGCATCACTGGCCTTCATAGCCTCTGCAGGAGAAGTTGCTGCTGCTACTTGATTACGAAGTTGAGTCACCTTTTCAAGAGTTGAACCTTCATACTTAGCATATCCTTTGACTGTTTCAATCAAGTTTGGCAAAAGATCATTTCGACGTTTCAATTGAACATCAATCTGACTCCAAGCCTCCTTTGTTTGCATGCGATTTTTAACCAAACCATTATAGCTAACAATCACAAAAATGACGATAAGAGCTAAAACTCCAAGAACAATCCAAATCATATTCTATTCCTTTCTACTTTTAGATTAGTACTAGTATATCAAATTTTCTATTATTTGTGGTAAAATAAGATTAGACTAAAGAAGGAATCTACTATGAAACCAGAAACATTTTACAGCTTGCTTGCCGAGCAAAATCTTCCACTTTCAGACCAGCAAAAAAAACAATTTGAACGGTATTTTGAACTCTTGGTCGAGTGGAATGAAAAGATGAACCTGACCGCTATTACTGACAAAGAAGAAGTCTACCTTAAACACTTTTATGATTCGCTTGCGCCCATCTTACAAGGCTTGATTTCAAATGAAACGATCAAACTTCTTGATATCGGAGCTGGGGCAGGATTTCCTAGCCTTCCTATGAAAATCCTCTATCCCCAGTTAGATGTGACCATCATTGATTCGCTAAATAAGCGCATCAACTTCCTCCAACTATTGGCTCAGGAGCTGGATTTGGATGGTGTTCACTTCTACCATGGTCGTGCAGAAGACTTTGCCCAAGATAAGAACTTCCGTGCTCAGTTTGATGTGGTAACTGCCCGTGCTGTTGCTCGTATGCAGGTCTTGTCTGAACTGACCATTCCCTATCTTAAAGTTGGCGGAAAACTCTTGGCACTCAAGGCCAGTAATGCCCCCGAGGAATTGCTAGAAGCTAAGAATGCCCTCAATCTCCTCTTCAGCAAGGTAGAAGACAACCTCAGCTACGCCCTACCAAATGGAGATCCACGTTACATCACTGTGGTAGAAAAGAAAAAAGAGACCCCAAACAAGTATCCTAGAAAGGCTGGCATGCCCAATAAACGCCCGCTTTAAATTTTTTAGTAAAAAAATGTTTATAAAATTAACCTCGCTCTCGCATTTCTGGGCTCGGGAAAAAATGATTTACAAAATCTGCCTCGCTCTTTTATTTCTAGGCTCGGGAAAAAATGATTTACAAAATCAATCTCGCTCTTACATTTCTGAGCTCGGGAAAAAATGATTTACAAAATCAACCTCGCTCTTACATTTCTGAGCTCGGGAAAAAATGATTTACAAAATCAACCTCGTTCTTACATTTCTGAGCTCGGGAAAAAATGATTTACAAAATCAACCTCGCTCTCGCATTTCTGGGCTCGGGAAAAAATGATTTACAAAATCAACCTCGTTCTTACATTTCTGAGCTCGGGAAAAAATGATTTACAAAATTAACCTCGCTCTCGCATTTCTGGGCTCGGGAAAAAATGATTTACAAAATCTGCCTCGCTCTTTTATTTCTAGGCTCGGGAAAAATTCGTTTACAAAACGAATTTTTTCTGCTATACTATCCTAAGCAAAGGTTTTTAATGTCATCCTGTGAGGTGGCGAAGGCGCAGATTTATATAAATTTTTAAAAGATAGCTATTTTTTAAAAAGTCTTACTCTGAGAGCCTATTGCTGTAAAATAATGGGCTCTTTTTTGGTGCCCAAAAGTGAGGTTTTTATGAAACAGGAATCAACTGTTGATTTGTTACTAGACGTTGATCAACGTCCTTCAGCTGGGAAAGGTATCCTCCTCAGCTTCCAGCACGTTTTTGCTATGTTTGGTGCGACCATCCTAGTTCCTTTGATTTTGGGAATGCCTGTATCCGTTGCCCTCTTTGCATCTGGTATCGGAACCTTGATTTATATGGTTTCAACTGGCTTTAAAGTCCCAGTTTATCTAGGTTCTTCATTCGCCTTTATCACGGCTATGTCTCTAGCTATGAAAGAGATGGGTGGGGATGTATCTGCTGCTCAAACAGGGGTTATCTTGACTGGCTTGGTCTATGTCCTTGTAGCCGCAAGTGTTCGTTTTGCTGGTACGAAATGGATTGACAAACTCTTGCCACCAATCATTATCGGACCAATGATTATCGTTATCGGTCTTGGTCTTGCTGGTTCTGCTGTAACGAATGCTGGGCTTGTGGCAGACGGAAACTGGAAAAACGCTCTTGTAGCCGTTGTTACATTCTTGATTGCCGCCTTTATCAATACAAAAGGAAAAGGGTTCCTACGAATCATTCCCTTCCTCTTTGCCATTATCGGTGGTTATATCTTCGCTATGATGCTTGGTTTAGTTAATTTTACACCCGTTCTAGAAGCCAACTGGTTCGAAATTCCTGGTTTCTACTTGCCATTTAATACTGGTGGTGCCTTTAAAGAGTACAACTTATACTTTGGTCCTGAAACTATCGCAATCTTGCCTATTGCTATCGTAACCATTTCAGAGCACATTGGTGACCACACAGTCTTGAGCCAAATCTGTGGCCGTCAATTCTTGAAAGAACCAGGTCTTCATCGTACCCTTCTCGGTGACGGGATTGCAACATCTGTATCTGCCTTCCTCGGTGGACCTGCTAATACGACTTACGGAGAAAATACAGGGGTTATCGGAATGACTCGCATCGCTTCTGTCTCTGTTATCCGTAACGCAGCCCTTATCGCAATTGCTCTTAGCTTCCTAGGTAAATTCACTGCCTTGATTTCAACCATTCCAAATGCTGTGCTTGGTGGGATGTCCATCCTTCTCTACGGAGTTATCGCCAGCAACGGTTTGAAAGTCTTGATTAAGGAACGTGTGGACTTTAGCCAGATGCGTAACCTAATCATCGCAAGTGCTATGCTGGTACTTGGACTTGGTGGAGCAATTCTTAAACTCGGTCCAGTAACCCTTTCAGGTACTGCCCTATCAGCGATGACAGGTATCCTTTTAAACTTGATCCTGCCATACGAAAATAAAGACTAGTCATCTAAATACAAAAGCTCCACTCAGTTTGACCTGCACCCCAAAAGTTAGACAGAAAACTCTAACTTTTGGGGATTTTATTATGAAATTGAGTTATAAAGATAAAGTTCATATCTATGAACTAAGAAAGCAAGGACAAAGCTTCAAACAGCTTTCAAAAAGATTTGGAGTGGATATTGCTGGCCTAAAATATATGGTGACATTAATTGACTGTTATGGAATAGAAATCGTTAAAAAAGGGAAGAATCGTTATTGTTCTCCAGAACTAAAACGAGAAATAATGGATAAAGTTCTTCTTGAAGGTCGTTCGCAAAGAAGTGTTAGTCTTGATTATGGCCTCCCAAACCAAGGAATGCTTCCAATTATAGTGAGCATAAAGGAAATTATGGCTATCGGAGAGTTACTCTTGAACTAAAAAATCGTGGCTTCATGGTGAATCATAAGAAGGTTCAACGTCTGATGAAGATCCTTGGTTTAAAGGCTCGAATTCGTCGGAAACGGAAGTATTCTTCCTACAAAGGAGAGATTGGCAAGAAAGCAGAAAATCTCATTCAACGCCAGTTTGAAGTATCAAGGCCAATGGAAAAATGCTATACGGATGTGACAGAATTTGCCATTCAAAATGGCGCTCAGAAACTGTATTTATCGCCTGTTTTAGATGGCTTTAACAGCGAAATTATTGCTTATCATCTTTCCACTTCGCCTAACTTAGAACAAGGGAAAGCTATGCTGGAGTAGACCTTTACAGAGAAATACTATGAAAATACCATTTTACACAGCGACCAGGGCTATAAGTCCAAATTATCAGCCAGCGCCAAAAGACCCTCACTTTTACATTGTTCAAGCCTCATTCCTCTTGACTCATCACTTTCCTCTTAAAGAGACTTTGGAATTACTTACCACTATCCCTAAAGGAATTCTCATATTCTTTTACACTTAATTTATCTGGCGCAGTATCATGCCTTACTCGTTCTCGAATTTCTATACTCGTGAAGAGATCATTTACTGGATAATTTCTTTAATCTTGAATCTATTTCTTTATTGTTGTTCCATTAAGTCCTACTGTACTCACATAGTAACTTTCCGCCCAGAAATTCCGATTCCCAAACTTGGACTTGAGATTGGCGAGTTTGTCAAAGATCATGAGTGTACGTATATTGTATATTCAAGAGGCGAAAAGACCTCCTCAATGCACTGCCCATGACAAATTGAACAGTATAGTTAAGTTAAGGATAAAGTTCAGCGTTATGCTAGACAGCATATCGTTTTTTTATTTTCTGCTTGAAGATTTCCTAATTCTTTCATTTAATCCCAACTTATCTTTAGATATGTCCCATTTTAGATAGTCTTCCTCTTCTTTTAGAAGCAATAAGTATAGACGTTTTTCTCATATTGTGCAGACAAGGCGGAAGCATTTCACGATTCGTAAGATCAAATTCAATCCAAACACTTAGTTGCAAACAGCCTTCAACCAGAAGATTCGAAAGAATAAGCTTATATTTTTCTATAAGCGATTAAATCTAGTTCCTTTTGTCCTTAGCTAATAGATATGAACTTTAGGCTCATAAATTACGGCATCAGAAAACACCCCAAAAATTAGACACAAATAATCTAACTTTTGAGGTGCTGTTCAATAGAATAGCTCCAATTTTATTTTAAAAATCAAGTTCTACCCAGCTGAGAGGTGTATAACCTAGGAGTTCAACACCATCAAACTCTACTGTTTTAACGATTTCTTGAATATTTGTTTTCAATTCTTCCATAACAGAGTTATCTGGACCATCCAAGACTAGTTCATCTTCTACGACAAACAATGCTTTTTGGTAACGGTCATATAGACTATTCATAACCAAACGAAGACCAACTGGATCAGCTGATTTTTCTGTGCTAGTCTCAGCTACATACTTATCAGCAAAAACTTCTTCAGAGTTATTCGATGCATGATAACTAAAGCTTATAAAATCAACTGTACCTCTGTTTAAGCTAGAAAGATCTTCATCTGAAATATCCAAAGCAATCTGCTCACGTTCCAAGCGACGCAAGAAGTGGTTCGGATAGTAACCACGAACTTGAACGTCCGTAAATACATAGTTTTCACGATTCTTAACTTCAGCTTCCATAGCATCTATAGCATTGTCAATTTGCTGGCTATAGTTTTGACTGACGACAAGCATTCCACCAAACTGAAACTCTGGATTGATTGTTTTTCCTAGTTGAACAACACGAGCAGATGCAACTAATTGATAATGAGCCGCTTGCCAGATTAACTGTTCACGATTATCTCTATTTTCAAATAACAAGCCTCCACCCAAAAATGGTAAATGGTGCAAAATATTAAATTCATTGAATGTAATCCAGTATTTTACCTTGTCTTTAAAATAATGGAAAACAGCTTCTGCGTAGCGCTCAAATAGTTCAATCATCTGATGACTTCTCCAGGCACCGTACTTTTCATGTAGGTTAAGAGGGATATCAAAATGACTGAGCGTAACAATTGGTTCGATATCTTTCTCCAGAACTTCGTCAATGATCGTTTCATAGTACTTCAATCCTTCTTCGCTTGGCTCTAACTCTTCTCCAGTTGGAAATAGGCGAGCCCAAGAGATAGAGATACGATAGGCATTAAAGCCCATAGATTGAATCAAATTCAAATCCTCAATATAGTTTCTTGAACTAATCGGTTTCGATTGTCCTAGTAAATCGTAAAAACCTAGTGGTACTGTTTTATAGTCGATTTTCCCGTGCAATACTCCTCCACGAAATTCACCAACTGGAAGAACATCTGTTGTTCCTAAACCTTTCCCACTATTTGACAAAAAATTTCTAATCATGACGACTCCTTTTATTTTTTTCTTTATAAACTAGATTGTTATTATTCAAAAATATCATTAGCTATTGAATGATTCTTTCCGCCCTTGTTATGAATAATAGAGCTCAAACCAGATAATCCACTTACGACATTTTTAAATTCACGAGATAGCTGCTGAGAATCTGATTTTTGCATATCCTCTTCTCTCTCTTGCCCCATCCATGAATTTTCATTCTCCAAATCCTCCGTTGGCAGAGCTACCGGGGGATTTGTCTCATCCACAAACTCACCTACATTATCTTCAACTTCTACTAAATTAACTAGATGTTTTGAATCCACTTCATCTGAAGAGCTATCAAAGATAGATTCGGTAATAAATATTTCCTCACTTGCTGAGATAAAGTCTGAAACACTTTCAGAGATTGATTCTGATGCTAAATCGCTTGGGTCTTCACTTGCTGAGATAAAGTCTGATGTGGTGATGGAAACAGAATTGATGTCCTGCTCCAATTCGGAGTCACTGTGACTCTCGCTTGCTGAGATAAAGTCTGAAACACTTTCAGAGATTGATTCTGATACTAAAACGCTTGGGTCTTCACTCTCTGAGACAAAGTCTGATGTGCTGGTGGAAACAGAGTTGATGTCCTGCTCCAATTCGGAGTCACTGTGACTCTCGCTTGCTGAGATAAAGTCTGAAACACTTTCAGAGATTGATTCTGATGCTAAATCGCTTGGGTCTTCACTTTCTGAGACAAAGTCTGATGTGGTGATGGAAACAAAGGTGATGTCTTGCTCCAATTCGGAGTCACTGTGACTCTCGCTTGCTGAGATAAAGTCTGAAACACTTTCAGAGATTGATTCTGATGCTAAATCGCTTGGGTCTTCACTCTCTGAGACATAGTCTGATGTGATGGTGGAAACAGAGTTGATGTCCTGCTCCAATTCGGAGTCACTGTGTCTCTCGCTTGCTGAGATAAAGTCTGAAACACTTTCAGAGATTGATTCTGGTTCTAAAACGCTTGGCTCTTCACTCTCTGAGACATAGTCAATAACTTGTTCCAATTCTGATTCACTATGACTCTCGCTTGCTGAGATAAAGTCTGAAACACTTTCAGAGATTGATTCTGGTTCTAAAACGCTTGGCTCTTCACTCTCTGAGATAAAGTCTGATGTGATGGTGGAAACAGAGTCGATGCCTTGTTGGGATTCTGATTCACTGTGGCTCTCGCTTGCTGAGATAAAATCTGAAGAAATTTTAGAAATTGATTCTGATGCTAAATCGCTTGGGTCTTCACTCTCTGGGACATAGTCTGATGTGATGGTGGAAACAGAGTTGATGTCCTGCTCCAATTCGGAGTCACTGTGACTTTCACTTGCTGAGATAAAGTCTGAAACACTTTCTGAAATTGATTCTGAGTCTAAATCACTTGGGTCTTCACTCTCTGAAACAGAGTCAATGACTGACAAGGACTGCGAAAGACTAGGCGATTTTGACTCAGATACACTAGAGCTTTGGCTAGACGAAAGATTCTCTGAATCAGGTTCACTCTGATTCGAAACTTCACTAGAATCAGTATGACTAGCAATACTTTCACTGCTTGATAGCATGCTCGTACTCACCGAATCAGAAACATATAAACTATGACTCACAGATTCTTGAATAGACGTAGCCGTAAGCGATTCTGACACCGAAACAGAATCACTGAGTGAGTTAGCCTCAGACATTGAATTACGCAGAGAATAGCCTTTTTCAGAAATACTTTGACTATAAGATTCACTGTAGGAAATCGCGATGAAGTCGCTAAGAGAAGCGAGCGCACTAGTTGATAAACTCTGGCTAACATTTTTTATCAACTCGGCCATGTTTAAACTATTTTTCTCCTGAAAAGCTTCTAAAACTTCCATAACCGAAACAGACTCTAGTGGTAATTCAAAGTCCTCACTGGCCTTCCTCACCATTTCTTTCTGTTCCTTCATCTTTTTGCTAACAGGTTTCAGTTCGACTGCATCAGAATGATGATCATCATAATCGTTATCTTCCTCATTGACCAATTGCTTAATCTTCGATAACAGGCGTTGAAATCCTGATAACTCTTCTTTTTTGCTCATTATATTATTATTTCTCCCAAAAACTATTTATCACTACTATTATAAGGGTTGAAGTTCAATCTGTCAAAGCATTACCCAGAAAAGACCGCTAATTTTCTTTTGTTATCCATATCAATATAGAATTGACTCTCATTTTACACAGTGAATAGCATTCTGTTTCTGTTTTTTCATTCACAAAATTCATCAAAGCCTTTCAACATCAAAAGGTGTAAACTGTCGTGACAATCTGAACTCTAATTTTTATATTGACTACATTTTGCTAAAATCTGTCATACACAGATTAGACTTTCCTACTGGTTTTCAGGACAAGTGATTCATAGAAAGGCATTCTTAGGTTACATTTTCCCTCATCCACTCTTCAGTTGTCTCTAGATTTATATTTTTCAACAAAGCCGACTGATCTAACAGATAGACAAAATTGGATAAGTCCTGAGATTCCATCTTCGAACTTCCATATTCTTTAACTCTTGTTGAATCAAAGCGATATAGCAATAAATCCCTAAAAATCGGATAATTCACTCGTTTTCGATGACGTTCCAGTAAGCGATGATAGTCTAATTCAGCTAGAAAACTATCTGTCACTAAAGCATAGGAAGTTGAAAATTGTTTTGAGTAAAACAGGGCCGCAATATTTGAAATGGGTCCATAGCCAATAAAAGCTACTTTTTCAAAAGAATACTGTCTTGATAGGCTTTCAATTTTTTCGAGTAAAATTCCAAAAAACTCTTTTTCCATATATAAAAGTGAACTTTTGTAGGAAGAGTTCACCATTACCAAATTTGGAAAATGTTCCTGCACTCTTTCTGGAACAAAACCTGTCCGATTGAACTCAGGCTCTGTAAAGCAAACGTAAATGGTATTCTTCTCATTGTTCTTATGAAGCAAATCTGAAATCCAATAGCGATTAACTGTATAGTCTGCCACACCTTCTTGGGTAATATAAATCCCCTCAAACAAGAAGCGCTGACAGCCTCCACTGACCAATTGAATTTTATAATGATGGGTGTCAGTTGGTACATAAACACTCGCTGTCTCCTCTGGTTTCACACTATGAGAAAAAATCTCCTCATCAGCCGAATCCATAAAGATAACTTTTAAGTAAGTTGAATTCTCAGGAAGAGTTTCTAGATAGCTTCCAATGACATACTTCTCTCCCCGCTTCAAATCAGGAAGTTGACTTGTATTTCTCAGATCCTGATAATTGGCTTTCGAGTACCATTCGTGAATAACTGTCCCAGACGGCATAAATTGATTCTCATATAAAACTCGACCATCCTCTAAGACCCTGACAGATGAACCATATAAATACTGAGATACACTTTGCATATCCCAATAAGCAAAATAGACTTCCTCCTTATATCTCACGAATTAAATTTCCTTTCAAAACTATTCATTAGCAGTGCTATGTATTGATTAAAAAACCATCCGACGACACCCTGTGTATCATCATTATGTCGTCCCTCAAAGCCCTTGCTAATCAGGCTAACCTTATAATTACGATTTTCGAGCTCTTCCTCCAAGGTAGAATAGGCACGGCCATCATAATCATCCTGACACATATAAGCCATGATAAATTTTGTTCTCGAAAAATCAGCAGCTCTAAAGGCTTTCCAAAAATACTCATTTAGTTTTGTTGCTGTCTCATCAGATAGCTTGCCCATCGTACGATAAAGGATATCCAAAGACGTTGGGAATCCGCCAGGACGAAGGGAAGACTCATTTACAGCAATATCACCTAAATTTACCAAGGGTTTACCGACAATAACGGCGTGAGGTTCTAGTTTAGAAGCATAGTACAGGGCGCCAAATGTCCCCATTGATAAGCCAGACAAAACTAGCTGATCGGCTGTAAATTCTAATTCATTCAAACAGTGGCGAATCACTTGAATGAGCTTTTGTTCTAACTCATCCGATCCAAGATAAAAGCCACCGCCCTCTGAACGCGGATCTCCAATCAATAAAAAGGGAGCTCCCATACCAGCCATCATATCGAACCCTTCAAAGCCTTCTGCTGGACGATAACCTGAAAAATATACATTGAGAGGTGGTCTCAAATCACCTGGATGAAAGAAATAAATCAGTTCCTCTCTATTTTTATCAATAATGCGATTTCCACCAACTAACAAGTCACCATAGCCTAAATGAGAATCTCGATGATGAAGGGGACCTATTTTCACGATTCCTTGTCCCTTAGCTTGAATACTAATGCTTAGATAGTAGGAATCCTGCGTGTCTAAAATTAGAGGTTTGTCATAGACCGTTTCATCATAAACCCATTCTTGCATTGGTGAAGGCGCGACAGGATACCCTTTGATGACATAGCGGACTGAGCAGTCACCTGAAATTCTAAATTCTGGCCACAAATCCAAAGGAGTATCTGCATCCAGATAGATATTATACTGATAGTTCGCTAGGGTTTGATAGTCCTCTCCAAATCCCCCTGCCAAACTGAGATAATTGCTTCCTTCATAGTTAATCTGTCCACTAAAGAGAGAATGAACTGCTAAATGATTTACTTTGAGCTTGGAACCACTTTGCTGAGGAAAGAAAGCACGAGAAAAACGATACAAAATCTGCTCAGGATTTTCAAATTGAGATTTGACTGCTTTCTTACGAAACAAGAATGTTTCCAAATCTTTCGTAGTAATCTGGCAACGTTCATGGTAAAACAAACGATAAGGCTGAATCAGGCTATCCAGAACAGTGATGTATTCAAAATGTTCTAGCGTATCCACCAATATAAGGTCATAAATCTTTGCAAGCCTTACCCTATCTTCTATGCCCCCACTCAACATCTCAATATCAGTAGGTACAAGTGATGCCATATCCTCTGGCTTAACAAATCTCCACCTTATATTACTAGGAATATCATATTGCTCTTGCCAGTTCTCATCAGCAATTTGTAGAACACTAATCTCTCTCATTTTCCCTTAATCCCTTTATTGAGTTTTTCCACATTTCGACAATTTCTCCCCTTTTGTACTGCTCCATCCTACTCAAAGAATGAGCCTTGCATTTATATGCTGACTCTATATCCGTCAAATAATACAATATTACATTTTTTAGGATAGAAATGTCAGTTATAATCGAACCATTTTCTGCATGCTTGACATAAGAGGAACTATATAAATTAATCTGAGGAATACCCCCACTTAGCCCTGCAATTTGTAGAAGCATATCTGCTGGATTTCCCAAATCAAGAAGGACACGAACCTCCTTCAAAATTTTTGCTAATTCAGTAGAACTGCGATGTGTCTCAATCTCCATTCTCTCTCTGAGAATTTTTCCTCGTTCCAAAAGAGCCTTACTCTCCTTAGGCTTTATATCTTCATGGATTTGTGCTTTTTCTTCTGAACCTAGCTGATACGATAAATATTCTTTGAGAAATTGTCTGATAAATACCGCTCTTTCAGACTCCAAACTCTGGGTTCCAATCAGTAACTTCATCCATTCCTTCTCTAGCATCATATCAAATATGGTTCTAAAGACAGTTTGAAGATGTTCTTGAGGTAAAGTATCAACATTGACATAGACAGTTGCTGGCTTTTCCTGCTGGCTTTCTTCTGCCTGCAGACGAATGTCATAAGGAGCCACCTCATAATAAGGGGGAAGCTGGGCTTTGCCAATCAGTTCATCCATCTTTTGAACCTTACTAAAGCTATCAACAATAAAGAATGGTGTACCCTGCAAATCCCCTAGGATTTTTTCTTTATCCTCAATTGGGTAGCGTTCACCAAAGAAAGAGAAGGCAAGATTGTAATGCCTCTTAGCCTTGTGGAAAAGATGGTTATGTTGAGGATTTGCTGAAACAATAAGCATATCATCTCTTGTTAGGGCAGAAGATAAATACTGGTCCAGTTTTTCCTTGATTAGCTCCTCAATGTCACTATAAACATCCTTTGCGAATGCTTCTTGGACTTCAGGATTGACAAGCACTTGATGATTATCTCTTGTCAAGAATTCCCTAAACTGCCACTGACCTTGTGGATTCAGATAATCTTGATGGTCTGGCTGATTATTTTCAAAATAAATCACACTAGAAACTATGCCCCGATCATCAAAGACCAAACGGTGATCCATCTGATTATTTTTAAAATAGATAATATCGAAAATATTGCCAGTCTGAGAAAAATTAATCTGGGCATAGTGGTTCTGATTTAAATAAACATCCACAAGAAAGGGAGTATAAAAGAATTCCGCTCCCTGTGGCCATTTCAAATCATCCAAGCCGAGCTTTCGAGGCAAAACATCTGTCAAACCTTGTAGATTATCAAATAGATTCCACATACTAGCTGGCTCAATTCTCTCTTGATAAAAAAAGGTTCGAATATGGGGTGAATAGTTCAAAATTAAAATTGTACTATCTTTTTTCTCTGGTTGAAACATCTGTAATAAATTCATAGTATCATCAAACATCATCTGGTTTGATGAACAATAAAAAGGCAAAGCTGTAGA
Organism: Streptococcus oralis; assembly: GCF_004127215.1. Taxonomy (GTDB): domain Bacteria; phylum Bacillota; class Bacilli; order Lactobacillales; family Streptococcaceae; genus Streptococcus; species Streptococcus oralis_BD. The sequence continues at coordinate 360,041 of NZ_QEWJ01000001.1, forward strand.
ATACCATTTCCTACCTTGACAATACCAAGATGGTACAAAGTAAAACATTTCCCTCTATCTCCTTAGCATTCAATTTTTCATTGTAGTCAGTTCTAATTCTCAAGATAAATCCCTTGGTTGTCAAGCATTTTCATCTAAGAAATGACATAAAAGTCTCTGAAAGACGACCTATTTTTGTTAGATTTATTTCTTATTTTCCCTGAATGAATCGTTCTATAAAAATCCACTAATTCCCTTTAGTATAGCATATTTAGCGACTTTCTTCAAACATTACTTGGCTCTTTAAAGCTACGCCGATTGCAGAGTTAGAAGAATCATTCGCAGTTCATCTTCTTATTTTAAGTCATCAAACAGAATCACAAGAAATCTGGACAACTTTATTAGAACAACAGATAGAAAGACCAGAGCATCACTCTGGCCTTCTACTATCCTGTTTAGTTTCTACCCAAACTTAGTCTTCTTTTTTACGCATAGATGCTACAAGTCCTGTACCTAAGCCCAAGAGAGCCAATCCTGCTGCTAATATTGACATAGAGGACTCACTTCCTGTATTTGGAAGATGGTCTTTTCCAGTCTGACTAGCTTTTTCTTTTTGCGGTTTTGGTTCCGTCTGTTCCTGTTCACGCTCATCTGGCTTAACAGGTGCTTGCGGTTCTGGTTTCTCTTGTGCTACAGCAGTTCCAGCTTCCACGATACGATCTTGCGCAACTATCTTATCAAAGGTTTCTTTCAGTGTACGCTTACCATTTTCGACTTCTACTAGGTGGACACGAATACCTTTTTGACCTTCTTGAAGAACACGGGTTTGACCTAGTGGGAGTTTATCGTTTTTACGTTCTTGCACTTGGAAATCAATGTTCTCTTCTTCTACTAGAAGTTCTGGTTTTTCATGAACTAAACCTGCAGCTCCATCAAGTGGTTGGGCTGTACCTCGCTTAGTTCCAACGAGAAGAACCCGGTTAACAGGAGTCTGAAGTACTTCACGAAGTTTCTCTTCACGAGTTCCATCTGGGCTTACAGATGTAAGAATGCGTTCCTTGCCAACTTGTCCTTCTCGTTCTACACGGCTTTCACCTACATATAGACTTGAATCTTCCTTTTCAACAGTCTGGAAGGCAAGTTCTTTTTCGACAACCTCAAGACTTGGATTTTCTTCTTGAATAGCAGGGGCTGTTTTCTCAGAAACTGGTTTTTCCTTGACTAGTTGGATACGATATTCCTTGACTTGTTTTCCACTTTCTGAAACAAGGCGAACAAGTACTGGAAGGCTATCGTCTCCACTATCTACAACTGTTGAAGCTACTTGATTGCTTTCTTGAACGGTCACTTTTGGACGTTGTCCATTATAGGTGATTTGATAGTCTTGACGATTTTCAGCGAAATCAGCAAGTTCTTTTCCATCTACAAGAATCTTCGATTTAGTGCTTTCTTGAGGCAATTCGCTTGGCGCAAGGAAGGTCATCTCAATCATCGCAACACCACTCTTATCGGCCTTGCGCTCCATACGCCATCTCATAGCTTTGGCTTTCACAGCTTTAAAGGTAACGTTAATTTCATCACCGGCTTCAATGTCTTTGTCCGCACGATAAGGAACAGCTTCCCAGTTATCTGGATTGTTGAATGGATGGCCTGATTCATAGGCTTGGTAGTTTGAATAGTAGGTTGGCACGTCAAACTCTGGACCGATATAGCGTTCTAAAACAAGTTTAGATGGTGCATCTGTACCACTATCTGCAAAGAAGTGAAGTTTAGCTTGCGCAACAGTCCGTTCGACAATCTTACCATTCTCACGGAAGATCACACCTGCCGATACTTCTGGGTTAGAAGATGGTGTTGGAGACCAGTTTGTCCAACGACGATTTTCAGAATGATCTCTGTCATTGATATAGTCTACACGGTCATGAGAACTGTCGTCAATATCATTAGTTGCTGAGGCAAAGGCTTGGTTACTGTTTTCATCATAGTCAGGGTTATCTGAGAGAGCTTCACCAAGTTTGTCTGTCACTCGTACAGTGAACTCCGCAACGAGGTCACTACCAAGAACACGGCCTCTTACAGTAAATTGACCTGCTTTTGTTAGATTTTCTGCTGGAACTTCTTCCCATTCCACTGCCAAATCTTTGGTTTCATAGCCGTCTTTACCTGTGAAGTAAACCGGAACCTTCGTTGGCAATTCAAGCGGTTGACCTACTTGTACCAAACGAGCTTGTTTAACCGCAGCAACTGGTTTACGAGAAAGTAAGTCTTTGTCCTTAGTGAAGTGTAGACGGTATTCACCTAAGATGTCACCATTTTCAGCTTTCGCAATGACACGAACCGGCTCACCTTCACGAACGCTTGGAACAACCGTCGCAAGACCATTGTTGCTAACACTTGCTGTTACTGCTGGAACTTTTCCATCTACAGACTCAAGGTAGTAGTCTGTCAAATCAGGGTTGAAGTTTGCCAAGTCTTTACCGTCAACTTGGATTCTTGTTTGTCCTTGTTTAGCTGCTGCAACTTGTTTCGCAAAGATTTGTACTTCTGTGATAGAAGTTCCCCGCTTATTATCTGCTTTAACCATGCGAATGCGAACAGCATAGGTTTCAACTTTATCAAAGCTAAAGTGATTCATTTCTCCAGCCTTGAGTTGAGCAGGAGCTTTTAGATTTGTAACAGGTTTCCAGTTAGCAGGGTCGTTAAAGACATGGTTTTCCTCACCTACAAAGCTAGGGTTTTTAGGCGCAGTTGGAACAGTCTTACCAACATAATACTCAATCACATAGGACTTCGGTACACCGACTCCGTGGTCTTCGTGGAATCCGACACTTAGATTATCAACAGAACGTTTGCTCAAGATACCTGAATCTCCAAACAGAACACCAACTGAAGCTTCTGGATTACTACGATTCCAGTTCGTCCAACGGTTGGCTGGTCGGTCATTAAAGGAAATCAATTTATCGTTGACATTTGAAACAGGGTCACTTGGATTTGAGTCTGAAGCAAAGGCAAGTGGCAATTCTGAACCTGTCCATTGGTCAGAGATATTCGCTCCTTGCTCTGTTTTAGCAGAAACGCGAACATGAAGTTTGGTAGTTAATTGGGTACCTTCTAGGCGGCCAGTGACTGTGAAGACGCCTTCCTTAGCGTATTGGTCTGGATGAATCGCATCCCATGCAACCTTGGCAGATGAAACGTGACCATTTGAATCGTAGGTACGAACACTTTCTGGTAATTGTGGCGCTTCTGCGATTGGTGTTGTCACACTGACTTCTTCAACCGAAACGATACCCTCTACAGAGACTTTAGCACGCGCCTCAAGGTCAAGGCCTTCAACTTTACCTAGCACCTCAAAGGTTTGATAGTGGTCTAGTTTTTCTTTTGGAATAGCTTGCCATGTGACTTTGTGAGCTTTAGGGAAACCTTTGTCATACTCAACAGTTACTGTTGCTGGAAGACTTGGTTCTTGATGCAAGTCTGTCACTACATTTACTGGACGGATGGATTGCGCAACCTTCGTCTCAGTATTGGCTTGGATGGTGAGGGCGATTTGACCTGTAGCCCCCTCATATTCCGCTTTCAGAGTGACTGCTCCTGGTTTATGCAACTCAAGCATTCCTTTACGAACTGCAACTTCCCCTTCACCGCTTGTAGAGAAGTTTACTTTATCCGCTGGTAGAACTGCCTGTGTTCCGTCTTGATAGTGAGCGAGTACGGACAATTTCACTGTTTGGTCTTCTTTAAGACCGTTAGCTTGCTCTACTTGTAAGCTCAAGTGGTCAATTTTTGGTGCTTCTTCAAGGAATTGAATTGCATAGGTTTGAAGAGGTCCACCATCTTTTGGTTGAACATAGATGCTTGCACGCATGCCGTTTGCTGCACTTGCTTGGACTACAGTAACATCCGCATTTTCAGTACTTGCTGCGACTTCTGGCAAGGATGCACCATAAGCAAGAGTGCGGTATTGCATTGGATGTTGACTAGTAAGGCCTGTGACAGCTTCACCACCAACACTTACAGTCGGTACTACAGGTGTTGCAGGATTGCCTTCTTCTACTACAAGCGTAGCATGAATAGTCTCACCGCCCAGTTGACCAGTCATTTGAATACGTGATCCTGCAACTGACAGTTTAGCTTTATCAGTTTCCGCAATCTCCCACTTATCAACTTCGTATTCTTGTACGCTTCCATCCGTAACGGCAATAGAAACATATTTGTCAACAGCACTCAAGTCTGTTCCTGGGGCAACACGTTTAACAGTTGGTAGTTCTTTCGCAATTGCTAGAACTTCTACACGAGCCTCAACTTCACGTCCGTCTGCCATACCTTTAACAGTCACAACTCCTGCTTGGCTCACATCAACTGAAGACCAGGTTACTGGACGTTTTTCACGACTGCCATCACTGTAGATAAAACCGACTGTCTTCGGCATTTTTGGCTCTTTTTCAATAACAGTACGTACTTTTGGTACTTCTGTTCCGAGAACAGTCTTTTCTTGGTCTTCTTTTTTACCAGTAAAGACAGTTACTTGACCAGATTTCAAAAGATCAGAGTGGGCAGTAAGGGTGAATTTCCCTGCTTGCTCAGTTGATTTCACAATGGCAACACCTTTACCGTTAAAGGCTCTGCGAATCCAAGAACCATCTGGTTGGGCCTTATAACGTTCACGGCTGGCTTGTTCCCCATTATCGACACCGACAAGTTGACCTTGTCCGTGCAATTGGAAGCGAACCAGATTATTAGCAGTTGGGACCACATTTCCTTGACTGTCAACGATTTCGTAGTAGATGTATGTCAAGTCTTTTCCATCTGCTGCGATGGCGTGATCTTCCTTGATGAGACGAACACCGGCTGGTCGGCCTGCAGTGGTAATCTTGTCACGTGCAATTTCTTTACCAGCTTCATCACGAGCTACAGCTTCCAAAGTACCTGGTTGGTAAGCAACCTTCCACTCAAGATAGAGTTCCTTGGCATTGGCACCTTCTTGGTAAGTGCGTCCATCGCTTGTTTGTTTTTTGTTGAAGGTCTTAACTCCGAGAGATTGACCGTTCAAGAACAATTCTACGCTTGCAGCGTTTGAATAGGCGCGAACTGGAATCTTACCTTCTGCATCAGCTACATTCGCTTTTAGAGTAGGGTCTTCCCAGTTCCAGTGAGGAAGGAGGTGAACCATCGGCTTCTTCTTAACAGAAACCCATTGGCTTTGGTAAAGATAGAAGTCATGTTTTGGAATACCTGCTGTATCTACAATACCAAAATAAGAGCTCTTAACAGGAGTTTGGTTTTGGTTATGCCATGGCGTAGGCTCCCCGATATAGTCTGTACCTGTCCAGATAAATTGTCCAGCATAGCCAGCATTGTCGCGGTCAAAAGTCCATGAATCTGTTGCAGTTTTACCCCAACCAACACGGTCATTACCATAGTCAGACTGTTCGTAGTTACGCTCAGGTCCGTTACTATGTTTCAATTCCTGTTCAGGACGATAGTAACTTCCACGTGTACGGGTTGCTGAAGATGTCTCAGAGCCGTAAATCAACCAGTTTGGATGTTTCGCACGAAGGGCTTTGTAGTTGTCTTCAGAATAGTTGAATCCAACCGCATCCAGTTCATCAGCAATTTTCTCATGTCCACCACTACCATTACCGAAACGGAACTTATCTGCTCCCATGGTAACGTAACGAGTCTTATCAACATCCTTGATAACTTTGACCAAACGTTTTACAGTTGCTAGAGAATGAGCATCACCGTTGGCTTCACCGATTTCATTTCCGATTGACCACATGAAGACAGCTGGGTTATTTTTATCTCTTTCGACCATAGTACGAAGATCGTAATCGGACCATTTTTCACCTTTTCTAGCTTCTGGGTGAGTGGCATCTTTTTCAAAGAAACGACCATAGTCATAAGGTTTCTTGCCATTATACCACGTATCAAAGGCCTCTTCCTGAACGAGCAAACCAAGTTCTGCAGCGATTTGCAAGGTTTGCTCACTAGCAGGGTTGTGGGTTGTACGAATAGAGTTAACCCCCATCTCCTTCATTTGTTTGAGACGGCGATATTCTGCCTTATAGTTTTCTTCTGCTCCGAGCGCTCCGTGGTCATGGTGCAAGGAAACCCCATGGAATTTAATGCGTTCACCATTTAAAGAGAAACCATCATTTGGAGTCCAGTGATAGTAACGGTAACCAAACAAATCCTTCTTAGCATCCACCAATTGACCATCACGATATACACGCGTAATCAATTCATACAAGGCAGGTTTGTCATTTAAAACTGTCCAGAGTTTTGGTTTTTCAACTTCTAAAATAGCATCTAGGCTTGTTGACTCATGTGCTTTCAAGGTACGACTTGCTGTACGAACCACGCCTGTTACGGCCTGACCACCACGTTCAACGATTTGATACTCTGCCACAAGTTCATGGTCTTTATCGTCTGTATTGACGATTTTGCTGGTCACATGAGTTTCAACCTTGCCGTGTTGCTGTTCTTCCAGTTTCGGAGTTAAGATAGTTGTACCATTTTTCTCAACATGAACCTTATCTGTCACTTGCAAGGTCACATCACGGTAAATACCACTTCCTGAGTACCAACGGCTACTTGGTTGTTTGTTAACAGCATGGACAGCAATCACATTCTCACGACCATCTTTGTGAAGGTATTTGGTGATATCGTATGAGAACTGGTTATAACCATTTGGATAATGCCCCACTAACTGGCCGTTGACATAGACTTGAGAATCCATGTAGACACCATCAAAGGTCACACGAACATTCTTCTTGAGGTCTTTTTCATCAAGTTTAAAGGTCTTACGATACCAAGCTTCACCACCATTTAGCTGTCCACCTTCGTTTTGGGCAGGTGATTGATGGTCAAAATCGTTAAAGATACTCCAGTCGTGTGGAAGGTCCAATTTTTGCCATGTTGACACATCTGCATCTGGTTTCACAGCTTCTTTAGAGTTCGCATTGAGTTTGAAGTGCCAATTTTGATTAAAATTCACTTTTCTGTCTTCAATCATTTGATTTACTTCTTCATTTGTCGCAGCTTTAACTTCTTCCTTGATAGGTTTTTCTTGACTAGAAGCTTCTAACTCTACTTTTGTGTCCTTTTCAACAGATTTAGAAATCTCTTTCGCCTCCTTAATAACTTGGCCTTGTTCTTCCTTTTCTTTTGCTACAGTCTCCTCTACTGTACTTGTCTGACTTGTATCAGCGACTTGTTCCAGAACTGCTTCCTCAAGACCCTTCTCTGCATTCACAGTAATCGGCGTTTCGTCCGCAAAAACAGGGCTTGTTCCAGCAAGATTTGCACCAAATAGAACAGCGCAAGTTCCAATCAGTACTGAGCATGTCCCAACAGAAAACTTCCGAATACTGTAGACACTTTTACGATTCCAATAGCTTTTATCCATAAAAACCTCCTTTAGTAACCGCTTCCATTTTTATGTGATAGCGGATAACTCTCCTTTTGTCTTTTATATCTATTCTATAAAATAATATAGATAACTTCAATCCTTAAAACTAAAAAATCATAATTTTGATTGTTTTTTCTAAAATTTGGAGAAGATTCAAAAAATGTGAATGTAGATTTAGGACAAAAACAAACATTTTTTGACACTCCGTTAAAGATTATAAAGAAGTTCCTTTTGTAAGGAACTTCTTTTACTTATAATTAAAGGTCTTCCCTGCCAACTTATCAGCTAGCTTGGGGAAGAGAGTATAAAATTTGTGGGCTAGGTTCAACAAAAGTGGAAGATTGAGTTCCCGTTTATTTTTTCCTATAGTTTTAACAATCTTTTTAGCGACCGCATCTGGTTCTAAGAGAAATCGGTCAACCGACTTGAGATAGCTACCATCCGGGTCTGCCTGGTCAAAAAAGGCAGTGCGAATCGGTCCTGGATTAACCGTCGTTACATAGATACTATAGGGCATAAGTTCGAGGCGTAGAGCGTTGGAAAAACCAATAGCCGCAAACTTGGTCGCTGAGTAGAGACTGGACTTGCTAGTCGCTATCAAACCTGCCATACTGACGATATTGATGATATGCCCTTTTCCTCTCTCCTTCATGCGAGCTCCAAGACAACGAGACAGATTCATCAGAGCAAAAGTATTGATCTCAAACATCTGGTGAATGTCTTTGTCAGAAATCTGGTCAAATTCTTCAAATATTCCGTAACCAGCATTGTTAATCAAGACATCAATCTTGCCATATCGTTGATAGAGCTCAGCTACTAAAGTTTCTAGGGCTTGGTCATCAGTAATATCAATCTCAACTAATTCTGTGTGAGAATGATTTCCGTAGAGTTGTCCTAGTTTTTCCTTGTTTCTACCTAACAAAATCAGTTGGTCATTCGGCAAAAGCTTGACCATTTCTTGGGCTAGACCACCGCTAGCACCTGTAATGAGAATCGTACGCATACTTATCCTTTTTCAATCTTTTAGACTTCCACTTCTTCCAAGTCTTTAACAACATGGACATTTTCAAAAATGCTGGCCGCATCTTTCTTGAGCTGGCTGACATCTTTTGAAAGGAAACGGGCGCTGATATGGTTGAGTAAGAGGCGTTTGGCTCCTGCTTCTGCCGCTACTTGTGCAGCTTGCATATTAGTAGAGTGACCATGGCTACGAGCAATTTTCTCATCGCCCTTGCCATAAGTGGACTCATGGACTAGGACATCTGCATTGACAGCTAGTCGCACACTGGCATTGGTTTGTCGGGTGTCACCCAAGATAGTGATAATCTTACCAGGACGAGGAGCTGAGATATAGTCAGCAGCCTTGATTTCAGTCCCATCTTCTAGAACAACATCCTGACCATTTTTGATTTTTCCAAAAAGAGGGCCAAATGGAACGCCAGCAGCCTTGAGTTTTTCAGCATCCAGTGTTCCTTCCAAGTCCTTTTGCATGACACGGTAACCAACGCAGAAAATAGTGTGATCCAGCTCCTCTACATACACAGTGAATTTATCGGTTTCAAGAATTTTCCCTAGAGAATTTTGATCAAACTCATGAAAATGAATGCGGTAAGGCAGACGAGAACCTGATACACGAAGACTGGTTAAGACAAATGACTTGATTCCTTGAGGTCCATAGATTTCCAAATCTGTCTGCTCTTCATTGGCCTGAAAGGCACGGCTAGAAAGGAAACCTGGTAAACCAAAAATGTGGTCTCCATGCAAGTGAGTGATAAAGATTTTGCTGATCTTACGTGGTCGAATCGTGGTTTCCAGAATGCGATTTTGCGTTCCTTCGCCACAGTCAAAAAGCCAGACTTCGTTGATCTCGTCCAAGAGTTTCAGGGCGAGGCTTGAAACGTTGCGGGTTTTAGAGGGCTGGCCAGCCCCCGTTCCTAAAAATTGAATATCCATTCGATACTTTCTAATTAATCAATATATAACATGGCCGTGCGGTTTTCCGATCGGAAATAGCGCTTGCCAGAAAAAGCTCTAGCTTCTTGCAGTAAATCCTCTTGGCTGTAGCCTTTGAGACGCTTGCGACCATCAGCCAAGCTTTCTAAATCTGTCAAATCTGTAAGATTTTCCACGCTAACAACTTCCTCATCTCCGGCAGCCTTCATGTAGATCTTGCCAGACTCCTCAAAGACTAGCTGATGGGGGAAAATCTGCGCAATTTCAAAGAACAAGTCAGCAGTGATTGCTTCCTCAGCTTCTGAGAAAATCCGACCAAGACCTTGACTCTCATAGCAAAAGCCAAAGGATTTTCCTGATAGGTTGAGGCGAATAAAGGGCTTGTTTTCTAGAGTAAAACTTGGTTCAGCATTGTAGAGATTTAGTTCCTGACTGACTTCTGCAAAGTAATCAGTCGCAGCTTCAGGACTCTTTTTCTGGTAGAGCTCAGCAAAGTAGGCATTGACGACACTAGGTGGAGGGGTAATGAGAGCCAACTGCTCCTGTTCTGTCTTACCAGCTAAAAGCTGATCTAGATAGACCCTGTCCAGACTTGTATAGCCACCATATTTTAGAGCTAAGGTTTTGATATCAGTCATAAAATTCTTCTAACCTCCATTTGTTTTTCTCCGAAATGTAGCCTGTGATGAGTTCTCCGTCCTCTTGATAGTCACGATCTTCAAGAATCGCAACACTTTCCAAATCATGAATCTTGTAGGACTTAGAAAAAGGCACACGTAGGGTAAAGGGTTCGAAAATATCTTTGATTTTCTCTAAAAATAAAGCTTGCAGCTGCTCACGACTATCCTCCGACTTGGCAGAAATGAGGGCATAAGGTGTTTGGGTAGGCGTGAAATCCTCCACCAAATCCGCTTTATTATAAATGGTCAAGCGAGGAATATCTTTCATGTCCAAGTCTTTCATGATGGAAAGAACTGTTTTTTCATGCTCTTCGTGGTAAGGATTGCTGGCATCAATGACATGAACCAGAAGGTCCACATGCTTACTTTCTTCCAAGGTCGACTTAAAACTGGACACCAACTCTGTCGGCAAATCTTGGATAAAGCCAACAGTATCTGTTAAGGTCACCTGAAGATTACCCCCTAGATGAATACTCTTAGTCGTCGCATCTAGAGTCGCAAATAATTCATCTGCTTCATACTGGGTCTTGCTGGTTAAAGTATTCATAATAGTCGATTTTCCGGCATTAGTGTAACCAATCAAGCCAATCTTAAAAGTACCCGACTCCAGACGTTTTTCTCTGACCGTAGCTCGGTTTTTCTCCACTACCTTGAGCTGACGCTCGATATCCGTGATTTGATTGCGAACGCTACGACGGTTCAGCTCAAGTTGGCTCTCACCTGGTCCACGGGAACCAATTCCCCCTGCCTGACGACTAAGCATAATTCCCTGACCGACCAAGCGTGGCAAGAGATATTTGAGCTGAGCTAGGTGGACTTGGAGTTTTCCTTCATGGCTTCGAGCCCTCATGGCAAAGATATCCAAAATTAGCTGCATACGGTCAATGACTTTGACACCGAGAATTTCCTCCAAATTGACATTCTGCCTTGGTGTCAGACGGTTGTTGACAATAACAGTTGTGATTTCTTCCGCATCTACCATGAGCGCAATCTCTTCCAACTTACCAGAGCCAACAAAGGTCTTAGAATCATACTTTTCACGTTTTTGTCTGTAACTATCTACTACGACTGCCCCAGCTGTCTTAGCCAGACTGGCCAACTCTTCCATGGAGAGGTCAAAATTATCCATGCCCTGCAGTTCCACACCAATGAGCAGGACTCGTTCCTCTTTTTTCTCCGTTTCAATCATTCAAAAACTCCTCAATCTGGCTTAGAATGCGGTCCTTCACTCCAGACTCTCCTATCTGATAAAAGGTCACCTGCATGCGATTACGGAACCAGGTCAACTGACGCTTGGCAAAACGACGCGTCGCCTGTTTGAGACTCTCGCTGACTTCCTCCAGAGTCTGCTCCCCACGGAAATAAGGAAAAAGTTCCTTGTAGCCAATGCCTTTGGCAGCCTGCACATCTGGATAATGGTCAAAAAGCCACTTAGCCTCATCCAAAAGCCCAGTCTCAAACATCAGATCCACTCTGTGGTTGATACGCTCATAGAGTTGACTGCGTTCATCATCCAGGCAGATAATCAACGGTTCATACAAGGACTCTTGATTTTCCAAATCCTGAGCAAAATGGGCGATTTCCAAGGCTCGCATAGCACGACGACGGTTAAACTGGGGAATTTCAAGATTTGCTTGCTCCACAAGATGGGCTAATTCTTCATCTGAATAAGGCTCTAAACTAGCTCGATAGGCTAAAATCTCCTCATGGGGCGTCTCTCCACCTAGATGGTAGCCTTCTAACAAGCTCTGGATATAAAGCCCAGTCCCACCAGCGATAATGGCTAGCTTGCCACGGCTTTGAATATTCTCAATAGCCTTCTTAGCTTCTGAAACAAAATCAAAAGCCGAGTAAGACTCGGTCACCTCTCTGACATCAATCAAATGATGAGGAACAGCTGCTTGCTCCTCTGGGCTAGCCTTGGCCGTCCCAATATCCAGCCCTCTGTATACTTGCTGACTGTCACCGCTGACTACCTCTCCACCAAAGCGCTTGGCTACTTCAATAGCAAGGGCTGTCTTCCCAACAGCAGTCGGTCCAACAATTACAATTATTTTTATTTTCATCTTTTTTCCTTGAAAAATTCCCATTTTTTCGTTACTATTATTATATCACAAAAAGGTCAGTCAGAAAAATGCTACCACTTAAGGAGCCTGGCTGATCGGGAAGATAAAGGAGGAAGACTCATGGCTAAAGGATTCGCTAAAGGTCTTGTAACAGGTGTCGCAGGAACTGTCGCTGCCGTTGCAGGTGCAGTATACGCAATTAAAAAGAAAGTGATTGAGCCAGAAGAGCAAAAAGCAGCTTTCATCGAAGAAAACCGTAAAAAAGCAGCTCGCCGTCGCGTATCACACTAAGCAACAAAAGAAGTTGAGAAATCTCAACTTCTTTTTATTTTCTTAAATAGCCAAATCAAACTTCAGCTGCGGCTTGACTGGATCATAGTCAACCAACTCAAAGTCTTCCGCTTTGATATCAAAGAAATTGGTCCCATCTGGCACATTCAAGACCAAACGTGGTTGACAGTTTGACGGCTCACGACCAAGCAATTCCTGAGCTTGTTCAAACTGATTATCATAGATATGGAGGTTGTTGATGAAGTAAAAGAACTTTCCAACCTTCCAACCAAAATGCTTGGCAATCATCATCTGAAGAGCCACATACTGCATAGCGTTGATGTGGTGAGCAACTAGCATGTCATTAGAACGCTGGGTCAAGGTTGCATCCAGATAGATTTCCCCATCTACTCGACGGACATCAAACATGGTCTGAAAGGCGCATGGAAGAAGGCCATCTGTCTCCTCAAATGCCTCATAATCCCAAAGAGAGATGATATTACGGCGATTCCAAGGGTTAGCCTCCAACTGCTTGAGAATCTTATTAATGATGTCGTGTTTCTTAACGACCGCCCCATAGCGCTCACCAATAGTTCCCGTATCTCCCACTTCCCAGTCATTCCAGTAGTGAACATTGTACTTGTCATTGAGCACTTCTAGGCTATTTGACTGGTCTTGGTAAATCCAGAGAACTTCTTTGATAGCTGATTTGATGGCAATTGGACGTAGGGTTGTAATGGGAAATTCACCCTTTGACAAATCATACTCTGCAAAGGCACCCGTTACGTACTTGGAGTTGGCAACAGTCCCATCCTTGTATTTGGGACGTGCTTGTTCAGAAAAGACACCGTCTTTGAGGATTCGTTCAATATTCTCTTTAAAAATCGTATCTGCTTTTGTCATTCTCTCTCACCTCATTTATTGTCCTAACTAGTATAGCATAAAAAAGAAAGGAGGAAAATCACTAGCTTTGAAGTAGTGTTTTTCCCCTTTTATTATCTTATTGCAATACAAGTGATGCTGCTCCGATAACTCCAGCGTCGTTTCCTAGAGTTGCAAGAGCTAGCTTAGTTGTTGTGCGTACTTGTGGGAAGGTGTTTTCGTCATAAACCTTTTGAACGCCTTGAAGAAGGAATTCTCCCGCAGCTGACACCCCACCACCGATAACGATTGTTGAAGGGTTGAGGATGGAACCGATGTTGGCACAAGCGATCCCCAAGTAACGTGAGAAATTACGGTAAACGATTAGAGCAAGGTCGTCTCCCTCTTTTGCCAAATCAAAGACAGTTTTAGCTGTTACTTCTTCACCGTCGTCAATCAAGCGTTTCAAGGTCGCATCGCCTTCGTATTCATCCGCATAGCGACGAGTCAAGTTGACAATCCCTGTTGCCGAAGCAACTGTCTCCAAACAGCCTTTTTTACCGCAAGTACATGCGATTGGTTGGTCAAAGTCAACAGTGATGTGACCAAGCTCACCAGCAGCACCAGCAACACCGTGAAGCAATTTGCCTTCTGCCACGATACCGCCACCAACACCTGTACCAAGTGTCATAAAGACAACGTCTGGTTGGTTGTCACCAGCGCCCATCCAGCGCTCACCAAGAGCAGCTACGTTGGCATCATTATCGATGAAGAATGGAATACCCAAGGCTTTTTCAATCTTTTCTTTAATTGGTTGAAGGGTTTTCCAGTTTAGGTTGTAGGCACCGATAACAGTCCCTTTTTCACGGTCAACCACACCAGGTGATCCCATTCCAATGCCTCGGAAATCCGTAGCTGACAATCCAAGCAAGTCCAAACGATGCTGAATAGACTCAATCATATCGTCTACGATATGGCTTCCCTCGTCCAAAATATTGGTCTTGATAGACCATTTTTCTTGGATTTCTCCCTCTTGAGTTAAGATTGCAAACTTGACAGATGTCCCACCAAGGTCAATCCCAATAATCTTTTGACTCATCGTCTTCTCCTTTTTAATTGAAAATGCTTACAGATATAGTATAACAAAATCGTCAACTTTGTGCAAAGGTTTGCGTACTAAAAAGCCAACATTACAACATCTAAAAATAGTTCACTATTCAAAATGATTAGTCATCAAGATGTTGAATCGCATAATTAGCTTCTTCTTTTGTAAATTCACCAGTAAAATATGAGGATGAGAGTAGTCTCTCATGAATTTCTGTTTTTGAGAGGTTAGTATATTTACGATAATTCCTTGCTGTAGCTAAGGCATTCGCCTTATAATCTGCATACAAATGATCGATAGTGTATTGTGCAACATCACTATTAAACCCAAAAAGAATTAATAACTTATAAATTCTTTGTTTTGAATAATGATTCCTATTATAAGTTTTTGCTTCATTTAAAGCTGCAGTGTATGGATTTCCATCTGTTGACTTTGGTAGCCATAGACCATTCGGATCAACATAATAACGACCACCGTCTACCCACTGACTTTTAGCCATCCTACCATCTGATTTGAGATAATAATTTCCTACCCATGTATTACGAGCGTAACTGCCTTCGGATGTTAGATAATAGTAAGAGAGGGAATCTGTGTGATAAATCCATTCATTCTTAGCCATCTTACCGTTTGATTTTAGATAATAATTTCCTACCCATTTGTTACGTGCGTAGCTACCTTCTGCTGTTAGATAATAATATGAAGCGTAGTTCTTGTCATAAACCCACTCAGCTTTAGCCATCTTTCCATCTGATTTTAGATAGTAATTACCTATCCACGTGTTTCGAGCGTAGCTGCCTTCTGCTGTTAGATAATAATAGGAGCCATAGTTTTTGTCGTAAATCCACTCACTCTTAGCCATCTTTCCATCTGATTTTAGATAATAGTTGCCTACCCATGTGTTTCGAGCGTAGCTACCTTCTGCTGTTAGATAATAATAGGAGCCATAGTTTTTGTCATAAATCCATTCATTTTTAGCTCTCTTCCCGTCTGATTTGAGATAGTAATTACCTACCCACGTGTTTCGAGCGTAGCTGCCTTCTACTGTTAGATAATAATAGGAGCCATAGTTTTTGTCATAAATCCATTCACTCTTAGCCATCTTTCCATCTGATTTAAGATAGTAATTACCTACCCAAGCATTTTGGGCATAGTTCCCCGAAGCATTTAGATAGAAATAAGAATTAGCTTTTTTATCAAAAATCCACTTACTAGTGACTTTTTTCCCATCTTGATAGTATGATGAGCCTACCCAACCAGACTGAGCTGAAGATTTAGACTTATCCTCCTTAGGAGTTGGATTTTTAGGTTTTTCAGCAGGATTTTTCGCTGGTGTTTTCGATTTCTCAGCGGGTTTTTCTGCTGGTATTTTTGGTTTCTCAGCAGATTTTTGCGCTGGTGTTTTTGGTTTCTCAGCAGATTTTTGCGCTGGTGTTTTTGGTTTCTCAGCAGATTTTTGCGCTGGTGTTTTTGGTTTCTCAGCTTGATTTGACGCCGAAGTTGTTTTCTCTTTTACAACCTTACCATTTTTAGATGCGTCCTTTTCTTGAGCAGAAACATGCTGAGTCGAAAAAGGAAAGTCTCCAGTTGTATCTGCAAATGAAATAAGTCCCAGTGTTGCAGTTGCTAAGCTGGTTACTAAAAATTTTTTTGATTTTTTCATAAAAATCTCCACTGTTTTTAATTATTTATACCTATAGTATACCATATGCTTAATTTTTCTTTCAAATTAAATATTAAATATTCTCAAATAAATCTAAAACTTAATTGAAAAATCCATAGTTATATCACTTCCAACTCATACAAACCTCTGACTGCGTTACAGCCATAGACAGCTTCTGTTTGGTTCAAGTCCGCCACAGTCAAGACTTTTTCCTCTACCTGTCCTGTTTCCAACAAATGCTGACGATAAATTCCTGGCAAAATTCCTAGACTGGTAGGCGGTGTGTAGAGTTTTCCAGCAATTTTTAGAACTAGATTCCCGATAGAGGTTTCTAATAGCTCTCCTGCTGCATTATGGTAAATGATTTCCTGCTCTCCTAGGCTCAAATGCGGTCGGTGAGTGGTTTTGAAGTAGGTAAATGCTTGTTGCAAATCCGCTTTTTGCAGACAAAGTTTGGCTTTGCAGAAGCTTAGACTGAGGGGTGTTAAGATTTGGCGACTGAGTTCTATTTCTCCAGATTTATTGAGAGAAATTCGCAAACGGTAGTCTTGATTAACCTCACAAGATTGACACTCTTCCTCTATCTTTTGTCTCAGTTCTTCTGGATCAAAAGGATAGGCAAAATAACGACTCGCCTTTGTCAGTCTTTCCAAGTGTTGATCTTCAAACAGCAGGCTCTTCTGACTGATTTTCCCCGTTGTAATCAGTTTGAAACGAGCTTGTTTACGATAGAGAACAGCCGCCTTTTGATGAACTTCACGGTATTCAGACTCCCATGTACTATCCCAAGTAATCCCGCCTCCAACTCCATAAATGGCTTGACCCTTGTAAAGTTGAATGGTCCGAATGGCGACATTGAAAATTCGTCGTCCATTTGGAAGCAAGAGACCAATCGTTCCGCAGTAAACTCCTCTGGGTTGTGGCTCCAAGTCCTTGATAATCTCCATGGTCGCAATTTTTGGAGCTCCCGTTATGGAACCACAAGGAAAGAGAGAACGGAAAATTTCAACAAGGTCAATTTCCTCTCGCAACTGACTCTTGATGGTCGAAGTCATCTGCCAAACAGTTGAATACTGCTCTACCTGACACAGACGCTCCACGTGCTCGCTGCCCACTTCAGAAATACGGTTCATATCATTGCGCAAGAGATCCACAATCATCATATTTTCAGAGCGATTTTTAGGATCCTGCTCCAACCAAGCTGCCTCTTTCAAATCTTCATCGTCAGTCAGACCACGTTTAGTTGTTCCCTTCATTGGACGAGTCGTTAATTCTCGGTCATTTTGCTCAAAAAAGAGCTCTGGGCTCATGGAAATCACTGCCATCTCATCATGTTCAACATAGGCATTGTAGCCCGCCTCCTGTTCTACCACCATGCGATTGTAGATGGCAAAAGGATTGGTACTTAAGTCTTGCTTGAGTTGGACGGTGTAGTTGACCTGATAGGTGTCCCCCTGACGCAAATGATGGTGAATCTGGGCAATAGCCTTTTCATAGTCCTCAGCAGATGTTACTTCCTGCCAATTTGAAGGCAGATCTACTTCCTCATAAGTCAGAGGAATAGGGGATGTTTCCACCCTATCGTGAACAGTAAAGTAAAGCAAGTACTCACCCAGTAGAGGAGTCTTGTGAACTACTAGTTTTTCCTCAAAAGCAGGCGCAGCCTCATAGCTGACATAACCCACGACATAATAGCCTTGCTCTTGGTAGCTTTCCACTTGTGCCAGCAAATCTGCTACTTCTGCTAAATTTCTCGTTTTTAACTCTTTAATCGGCTGGGTAAAGGTGTATCTCTCGCCCAAAGCTCTAAAATCAATCACTGTTTTTCTATGCATACCTTTAGTATAGCATAAAAAAGCCGGTCTAGAACAGCTAAATCCAGTTTTGTTTACTGATTTCTATAACGAAAAAATTCTCTAAGTTACTTTTTTCTACATTGAAGTGCTTTTAACAAGAATTCAACAACAAAAACAGAGAGAGTCTTGGTTTCTATACCCTTACTCTCTCTGTCTTTTACTGTTCAGAAATTAAAAATTGATTTGAGGTTTTAATGATGCATACCGTTTCTTTGACATCTAAATCATCCGTATACAGAGAATGATGTTTCTCACTATTTTTAGCTAAGAATTCATTTCTTGCTTGGATTGATAAATCGCCTGTTCTCTCAATTTCTTTCCGAGAAGAATCCCTATCTTTCAAGGTTTCTTCTTCTGCCATTAGGACACAATATTTTAGCTTAATTTGTTTTGCCTTTAAGAAGGCTGCAATTTTCTTCAGTTGATCTTCAAATATGACATACTCTATCACGACAGTAATACCACGATCCAAGAAATTATTGGTCAGACTGATGATATTATCCCAGAACAAATCCATGTAAAATCCATCATCTTTCCAAGGAGCTACGAGACCACTTTTTATCATTAAGTAAATCATATCCCCCTCTATAACTGCACTTTTGTTAAAAGAATAGGCCAACTCTTTGCTGACAGTGCTCTTTCCAACACCCGGGGGACCCGAAATAATATAAACACAATTTTCCACTTTAACCTCTATATACTTGTAATGTCTCTCTAACTTATGATCATTCTCCGCCCACTTATGACTTTCTTATGAAGTCTTCTGGATACTGCGCACGCGCACCTCCAATTAATTTTGGACGACTTGCGAGAGCCGTTACATGGGCGTGCCCAATCTCACGCAAAACTGGTCGAATCGGAACCTGCACATGCTTGACATGCATACCAATTGCGGTATCTCCGATATCCAATCCAGCCTGAGCCTTGATAAATTCAACCTCAACTGGATCCTGCATAAACTTGAAAGCTGCCAACTGACCTGAACCTCCTGCATGAAGAGTAGGAAGGACACTGACGATTTCCAGACCAAACTGCTCCGCCACCTGACGTTCGACGACGAGGGCACGATTGACGTGTTCACAACCTTGAACAGCTAGATGAATTCCTTCCCCTCCCAGTATATCTAAAATCGTCTTCACAATGATTTCCCCAATTTCTTGGCTGGATTCCTTGCCAATCTGACCACCTATCACCTCACTAGAAGAAAGGCCCAAAACAAAAATAGCTCCTTGCTTCAGATTAGCTTTTTCTAATACATCTTTTACAATCTGGCTTGTTTCTCTTTGAATGTCTTTTTCCGTCATACTTGATACCTCTTTTGTCACTATCTATCATATCTTTTTTTACTGATTTTATCAAGGCGAACTGATCAATCTGATTTTTCAAAGTAAAACTCCCAGAATGAACTGGGAGTTAACTAGTTTCTATTCTATTTATGTATATTTCAACCGTCGTTCCTTTTTCGGGTGCATAATCGATCTTCATCTGATAGTTTTCGCCAAAATGAAGTTTGAGCCGTTGGTCAACATTTTGAAGGCCAACTCCCCCACGTTTGAGTTGACTTTGACTACTATCACCAACATCTTGGAAGCCAACTCCATCATCCTCAATGCGGATGACTAGTCCTGAATCCTTTTTCTGGACAGAAAGTTTAATATGGCCCTGACCTTCCTTTTCCTTGATGCCATGATAAAGAGCATTTTCTACTAGAGGTTGTAACACCAGCTTGGGTAAGACTAGATTATCAAAGGTAGGATTTTCATCAATTTCATATTCCAGCTTATCGCCATAGCGTTGTTTCTGGATAAAGAGATACTGGCGGACATGATTGATTTCATCAGACAGGCAAATCAAGTCCTTTCCTTGATTGAGTGCCAAGCGGAAATAGGTCGCCAAGGACTTAGTTACCTGAACCACTCGCTGACTGTCCTGAAATTCAGCCATCCAGATGATAGTGTCAAGGGTATTATAGAGGAAATGCGGATTGATCTGACTTGATAGGGCTTGAAGTTCATACTGACGGGTCGTTTCTTCCTGTCTGCGAACATCTGCCATCAGCTGATCAACTTGATCCAACATGGCATTGAACTGGCGAGTCACCTCTCTCAGTTCATAGGCACCAGCTTCCTTGGCACGCAGATTTTGAGATCCAGAAGCAATTTCCAGCATGGTATCTCTCAGGTCCTTCAAGGGGGCAATCCAGCGCTTGAGACTGAACCACACCAAGCAGAGACAGGCAAGAAGAGATGTGACACTAGCCCCAAACAAGGTCCACATGAGTTGACTCCGAACCTGGTCTAACTTCTCCAGTGAAGACACGCCAAGGACCGTCCAATCAGTTCCAGCAATCTTTTCCTGACTGACGTAGGATTGGTGGTCTGGAGTATAACCCTGCCCTGTCTCAATATAGGGTTTCATGGCCTCCATTTCGCTAGATGAGCTATAAACTGTGTGTTGAGGATGGTAGACAAATTCATGGTTTCCATTGATTATAAAGGCAAAGCCCTGCTGACCCAACTGGAGTTGGTTGAGGTAAGTTTCCAGAGTTTCGTAGGAAATATCCAAACGAAGCACGCCCAGATTAGCTCCCTTTGCATCAACAAGTTCTTGAGTGACAGAAATGACCCACTGGCTGTCTGATTTACGAGCTGGGGTCAAAATGGGCTTAGCCCCCTGATGAATAGCCTTTTGGTACCAATCCTCAGCCATCATATCTGAGGATGTTTTCATCTGCACAGTGTCATCTGTAGAAATGATCTGACCGGATTTGGTCACCAGCACAACCGTTTTCAAATCCTGGTCTGCCTTTAAGATGGTCAAAAACAAATCTCGGATTCCCTTGACCTTGTCTGGACTGGGATTCTCAGCATAGGCTAGGACATCCGTCTGCTGGGTCAAACTAGTCGAGGTTGTTTCTAATTTTTTGATATAAGACTGGATAAAGTGACTAGCCTGACTGATAGTCATTTGGCTATTGCCTTCAATGGTAGCCTCAATGGCTGAAGAACTAGAGTGATAGTAGAAAGTCCCAACCAAAGCTAGGAGAATGAGAAAGACCAGAAAAATGGAAATAACCATTCTGACTAGGAGAGAAGAACGCTTCATCGACCTTCTCCCTTCTTAAACTGACGAGGCGTCACACCCGCAATCTGTTTAAAGCGTTGGGTAAAGTAGTTCATATCTTCAAAACCAACCTTCTCTGCGATTTCATAAATCTTTAAATCCGTTGTCAAGAGCAAGAGCTTGGCTTGTTTGACACGTTCTCGCACCAAATAATCCTGAAAAGGCATGCCCAGCTCTTTCTTAATCAAAGAACTCAGATAAGTCGAACTAAAGCCCAAGTCACTGGCCAAGGTCTTTAAACTGAATTGGCTATCAGATAGATGAGACTGGATTTTCTGGGCCATATTTCCTTCAAACTTGGCAGTCAATAAACCTTGTAACTGCTCTTCCTTTTCTTCCTGATCTAGTTTTTGCTTGATTTTCCCCAACATTTCCTCAATATCCTGACGAGAAAAGGGTTTGAGCAGGTAGTCATCCACACCTAGTTTGACAGCAGACAAGGCATAATCAAAATCATCGTAACCTGTCAAAAAAGCCAGATGAACCTGAGGATAGGTTTCTCGGACCAGGCTGGCCAACTGGATGCCATTTAGCTGAGGCATGTTGATATCGGTTAAAATGATGTCTGGCACCTGCTTTTGAATCAATTCCCAAGCCTGCCTTCCATTTTCAGCCTGACCAATGATTTCCATATCGTAGGCTGCTACATTGACCAGCTTGGTCAAGCCTTGTCTTACCAGATACTCATCTTCTACGATTAAGATTGTGTAGGTCATGCTCTGCTCCTTTGTCACTTACTAGTATCAGTATAGCAAAATTCTCCTCTAACTGCTTAGGAAAGACTTCTTAATCGACATAATCTAGTAAATAAGCATAGCCTTTTTCTGCCATTTGGTCTTTGGGAATAAAGCGGATAGAAAGACTATTGATACAGTAGCGCAAGCCCCCCTTGTCCTGTGGACCGTCTGTAAAGACATGACCAAGATGAGAATCTCCAACTCGACTTCTCACTTCCATGCGCGTCATGTTGTAAGACTTATCTTCTTTGTAGGTGGCAACATCTGGACTGATTGGCTGGGTAAAACTAGGCCAGCCACAACCAGACTCGAACTTGTCCTTCGATGAAAAGAGGGGTTCGCCAGTTGCCACATCCACATAGATACCAGATTCAAATTTATCCCAGTAGCGGTTTGAAAAAGCTCGTTCTGTTTGATTTTTCTGAGTAACTGCATACTCCTCAGCTGACAAGGTCTTTTTCAATTCCTCATCACTTGGTTTGGGATATTTGCTGGCATCAATGACGGGATAGGCCGCCTGATTGACATTGATATGGCAGTAGCCATTTGGATTTTTCTTGAGATAGTCTTGGTGGTAATCCTCAGCCACTACAAAATTCTTCAAGGGCTCCTTTTCAACTGCTAGAGGTTGGTCGTATTTCTTAGCCACCTCATCAAAGACTTGATTGATTACCTCCAAATCCTTGTCATCTGTGTAATAAACGCCGGTACGATACTGAGTCCCCACATCATTTCCTTGTTTATTTTTGCTGGTTGGATTAATGATGCGGAAGTAATGAAGCAGGATTTCCTTGAGGGAAATTTGATTAGCATCATAGGTGACATGGACAGTCTCTGCATGTCCTGTTTGGTTGATCAATTCGTACTTGGTTGTTTCCCCTCTACCATTTGCATAGCCTGAAACGGCATCTGTCACTCCGGGAACGCGAGAGAAGTATTCCTCCACTCCCCAGAAACATCCCCCAGCTAGGTAAATCTCGTGCAAGTCTGCGTCTTTACTGACTTCTGTTTTTTTCACTGTTTTTCCTCCTTGGCTAACTGACGCTTTCTCAATTTGCGACGTATCTGTCTGCCCTGAATTTCGCATCAATAGAAAATAGAGACCGGTTATGGCTAGGAAAAAGATCCCTACCAAGACAAACAATTTTACTTTATCATTCATGATCTTTCTCTACCCCATTTCCTTTAATGTTTTTAAAATCATATCCTTATCCATAAAACCTGGTTGCGTTTTGACCAGCTTGCCTTCCTTGTCTATAAAGGCTTGAGTCGGGTAAGAACGGACACCATAACTTTCCAAAAGTTTGCCTGACGGATCAATTAAAACTGGAAAATTTTTATAATCTAAGCCCTTATACCAGTTCTTAAAGTCAGCTTCAGATTGTTCTCCCTTGTGTCCAGGTGACACTACCGTCAAGACCACATAATCATCACCAGCATCCTTAGCAATTTCGTCCGTATCTGGAAGGCTGGCTAGACAGATGGAACACCAAGAAGCCCAGAATTTAAGATAGACTTTCTTGCCTTTGT
The DNA here is from genome assembly GCF_004127215.1 of Streptococcus oralis. Classification (GTDB taxonomy): domain Bacteria; phylum Bacillota; class Bacilli; order Lactobacillales; family Streptococcaceae; genus Streptococcus; species Streptococcus oralis_BD. The sequence goes on from NZ_QEWJ01000001.1 coordinate 383,275, forward strand.
AGTCAGATAAACGATAGGTCTTACCATCTACTCCTGTTAGTTCAAAATCAGCAACCGCCTGACCTTTAGTCGCAGTTTGCGCACCAACTTGTTCTGTTTTGGTTTGCTCCTTCATAGTTGATTCGTCTGACATGTTTTTAGCCGAACAGGCTGCCAAGCAACAAATTGAGCCTACTCCAAGGAGACATGTTTGCCATTTTTTCATTTCTTTTTCCTCTCTATTCAAATAATGTAGTCAAAATGGAAGCATTTCCCAAAAGCACCAAGATTCCCATCAGGATAATGAGGAAACCACCCACTTTTTTGAGGATTCCGAGGTAAGGATGGAGTTTTCGGAAATGTTTCAAAACATAGCTGGAGGCGAGAGCTAGAACTAAAAATGGTAGCGCCAAACCCAGCGTGTAAACCAACATGAGACCAGCTCCCTGCCAAGCACCTGAGCCACCTGAAGCCGCTAAGGCCAAAACAGACCCTAGAACCGGCCCTACACATGGCGTCCAAGCAAAACTAAAGGTCAACCCCAGTAAAAATGCCTGACTATAGCCATTACCCTTTTGTCCCTGTCTCTTTAATTGTAGCCTCCTTTCCTTGTAGAGCCCCTGAAAATGTAAGACCTCCATCTGGTGCAAGCCCAAGAGAATGATAACCGCACCCGTCACATACTGAAACCAAGAGGCATACAAAAGGTTTCCTAAAAAGCCAGCTCCATAACCCAGTAGGATAAAGATAAAGGAAATCCCCGCTATAAAAGCCAGAGTTCGCAATAAACTAACAATTGAGATTGAAAATTTCTCGCTAGAAGCCTGAGCACCATCTTTATCATCCAACAAGACCCCTGCATAAACCGGTAATAAGGGTAAGATACAAGGAGAAAAGAAGGAAAGAATCCCAGCAAGAAAAACACTGATAAAAAAGAATACATTGTCCATATCTTTTCACCCTTCTTTCTTTTGATAAGTCTATTATAATTCCCAAGCCTAAGAAAAAACAGGGACAATGATAGGAAAAAATAGGAATTTAATCAGTTTATTCAGAAATATGGTACAAAAAAAGCCAGACAAGATCTGACTTTGATAGAAACAGAAAAGAAAATCACCTGTCTTCCCTACTTATCTGGTAATAAATAAGGTCCGCAACGTAGTCTTTTCTCTCAACCCCATTGGCAATAGTTTTTAGATAGGACATCCCCGCTTTTTCCATCACACGACCTGAAGCTGGGTTGAGACTGGCATAACGTGCTCTGACCTTTTGAAAGCCTGCTCGAGTAAAACAGAAGTCTAAGACAGCTTTCAAGGCCTCCGTCATCATACCTCGGCTCCAATAGTTTTTTCCTAAAATATACCCAATTTCACAAGAAGAATCATTCTCATCCATTGCAACGATGCTGATATCACCTATCACTTGCTCTGGGTTTTCTTTGAGACAAATCGCCCATTTGTAATAGTTGGGCTTGGCATAGGAGGAAACCCAATTGCGAATCGAGTTTCGAGTCTGTTCAACATTTAGGTGGGGAGCCCAGGTGACATAGGTCAGATTCTCAGCAGACGAAGCCCAATTTTGAAACATAGCTTCTGCATCGCTCTCCACAAATCTTCTTAAGTTCAAACATTCTGTCTGTAACATTTGCGTACCGATTTCTTTCATGATGCGACCTCGCTTCCTTATTTCCGTACTTGGGGTAAAAAGATCCCTCGAATCTACTCTCACTTTTTTATTTCAGGGTAAAAGGCTAAAAACCTCCACTGGAGGTTCCTCGTTTTCCCATATTTAGACTCGGGCTAAAAAGGTCCCCCGGACCTTTTTACTCCCAAAAGTCATCAAAGACGGTGATGGGTAAGTGACGTTTGTGTTGGCCTTTATGCCACCAGTTTTCGATCCTTGCTTGAGCTTCTGGGCTGATTGTTTTGCCTTCTAGGTAGTCATCAATCTCTGCATAAGTGACTCCGAGAGCGACTTCGTCAGCCAAGCCTGGCTTATCTTCTTCAAGGTCTGCGATGGGTACTTTTTCATAGAGGGCAGGATCTGCTCCAAGTTCTTTCAATAGTTGTTTTCCTTGGCGTTTATTGAGTCGGTAAAGAGGGAGAATGTCCGCACCACCGTCACCAAACTTAGTAAAGAAACCTGTGATATTTTCAGCTGCATGGTCTGTTCCAATGACCGCTCCGCTATATGCTCCTGCTAGCGCATATTGGGCAATCATACGACTACGAGCCTTGATATTTCCTTTATTAAAATCCGTCATTGGACTGCCTGTAGCTTCTACTGCTAAGGCCATGGCATCAACAGAATCTTTTATATTCACCACTAAACTGACGTCTGGTTGGATGAAAGCAAGGGCTTTTTGGGCATCCTCTTCGTCAGCTTGGACTCCATAAGGTAGGCGGACAGCAATAAATTTGTAGCTATCATCACCAGTTTCTGCTCGCATTTCTTCCATAGCTAATTGTGCCAAGCGTCCTGCTAAGGTTGAGTCTTGTCCCCCAGAAATCCCTAGTACAAAAGTTTTAAGGAAGGGGTGTTTTTTTAGGTATTTTTTTAAGAAGTCAATCGAACGACGGATTTCTTCCTGGGCGTCGATTACTGGTTTGACACCCAATTGCTGGATAATGGTCTCTTGCAAACTCATTCTTCTTCTCCTTCGCCAAGGGCTTCCTTGCGCATCTTATCAATCAAGTCCATCTTATCTTGCCAAATATCACGGGCCAAATCTACTGGATAGTGCTGTGGATTGAGTACCCGTTTATACTCATCCCAAAGCTTGTCAAATTCTTTGCGAGCATAGGCCTGAATTTCTGTCAAACTAGGCAAGTTGTAAACCAATTTCCCTTCTTTGAAGATGTCCACCAAGAGAGGAACAGCATCAAAATTTCGAACAGTCTTCTTAATGTAAGTATAGGTCGGATGGAACATTTTGATTTCTGTCATGCTGGCAACATCCACACCGTCATAGGTGATGTAGTCACCTTCTGACTTGCCTTTTTCACGACTGGTAATGCGCCATACCTGCTTCTTACCTGGTGTCGATACTTTTTCAGCATTGCTTGAAAGCTTGATGGTGTTGCGCATATGATCATTTTCATCTTCAATGGCTACAATCTTATAAACTGCGCCAAGAGCAGGCTGATCATAGGCTGTGATCAGCTTGGTTCCAACACCCCAGACATCGATCTTAGCGTGTTGCATTTTGAGGTTAAGGATGGTATTTTCATCGAGGTCATTGGAAGCGTAAATTTTGGCATCTGGATATCCAGCTTCATCTAACTGTTGACGAACTTTCTTGGAAATATAGGCAATATCCCCAGAGTCGATACGAACACCCTTAAAGTTAATCTTGTCTCCCAGTTCACGAGCAACCTGAATGGCAGCTGGCACACCGATGCGAAGCGTATCATAAGTATCTACTAGAAAGACACAGTCACGATGGGTTGAAGCATAAGCCTTAAAGGCCTCATAGTCGTTTCCATAAACCTGTACCAAAGCATGAGCATGAGTACCCAAGACAGGAATACTAAAGAGCTTCCCTGCTCGCACGTTGCTAGTTCCGTTGGCTCCACCAATCACGGCTGCGCGTGTTCCCCAGATAGCAGCATCCATTTCTTGCGCACGACGTGTTCCGAATTCCATCAAAGGCTCATCTTCAATGACCGAACGAATACGTGCTGCCTTGGTCGCTATCAAGGTTTGAAAGTTAACGATGTTTAAGAGAGCCGTTTCGACCAATTGACATTGGGCTAGAGGTCCCTCCACCTGCACAATCGGCTCATTAGCAAAAACCAAATCCCCTTCCTGAGCGGAACGAACCGTCAACTCCAACTTGAGATTTCGGAGGTAGTCCAGGAATTCTCCATGATAGCCAAGTGACTCCAAGTAGTCGATATCGCTATCTGAAAAACGCAAATCTTCAAGATATTGTACAATTCTTTCCAAACCAGCAAAAACTGCATAGCCGTTGTTGAAGGGTTGCTGGCGGAAATAAACCTCAAAAACCGCCTTCTTATTGTGAATTCCTTGGTCAAAGTAAACCTGCATCATGTTGATCTGGTACAAGTCTGTGTGCAAAGTTAAACTATCATCTGGATACATCTGTTTTCCTTCTTCCTTGTTTATAAGCCATGAAAGCCCTTAGTCGCTTTCCAACCATCTGATAAATTAGTACTATTATAACACATTTTATCGATATTGATAAAAAGCTAACAAACTATTCTCCACTCTCAAGTTCATCCATATCTTGCTCAAACTTTTTTTGAGCCCATTCGCCATAACTTTTAAGCCCGAGATTGCCGATAAAAACCCAAGGAAGGTAAATCAGGTAAGTAATGGTCCAAGCAGACAAGTATTTAAAGTTCAAAGGATTGTGCTGATAAATTTCTACGTTAAATTGATAATTCTGCAACATCAAAAGAGTTGTAATAGCGAGAGTTACCAGCAAACACCCTACAATCGTAAAATGAAAACGACTATAGTAGTTCACACCCAAATCTCGAGCACGGCCGAAAAAGTAAGAAGTTCCAATAATGATAATGATGAGAATCATTCTCGGATTAAAAAGACTTGGTGCTAATACTGCAATCATATAAGATAAAAGCAAGAAAGCTATAGAGATATAGAAACTTTCAGCCCCCGCTTTATTCATCAGTTGTTCTTCTCTTTCGTCTAGTAATTGATAATAAAAAAATCTATTTTTCATCTTCTTCCTCCCAAAATAGTTGGTCTAAGGTTTTGCCTAAGCATCTGCAAATGGACTGACAGAGCGAGAGACTAGGATTATATTTCCCTGCTTCTATCAAACCGATAGTCTGTCGCGTAACACCCACAGCTTCTGCCAAATCACCTTGTGTCATATCAAGCTCCACACGAGCTAGTTTTAACTTTAAATTTTTAGCCACTAGCATCCTCCTTCGATTTTTTAAAAAGTTGCGCTTCTTTTTAAAATCATTATACCATATATCTAACTTAATGCAATATATAAATGTCATTTTGTAAGATTTTATTAACAAAATACTCTCTATCACAAAAAATAGAGAGTGTTTTAGAAAAAATATTAAACATCATTGAGAGGTTAAGTGCAATAATACAAGGAGTAATTGTATTTCTTGTGTTTTTGTTTTTACATCTTCTTTTGTAATTATCCTAGATCCATTATGTACAGATAAGTTTAAAAATGCAACAAAAGCATTAACTTCACTTCGAGACTGAATAGATTTATATATGTTTAATAGTATCTGCTTATCTTTATCATCAAGGTGTGAATCCTTGATGATATCTTCTGCCATTGAAATAACTTTATTATAGTTCTTTGATAAATCTGTTTTCTTTTCTTCTTCAATGTTATTTAATATATCATTAACAGTCAGTTCAATAAGTGTTCTATAAGAAATAACAGGAATAATACTGTAATAGGTCTTAAATAACTCATTAATTTCATTTATTAAAACTTTAATATCTAGAGAAAAATTTGGAGTTCCGGTAATTGGCAATCTAATCAAGGACTGTTGTAATTGTTCAGGTTTTATCTCATACTCCTCAGATGATTTTATCCTAAAAGTAAAATCACCTTCATACTTGAGATTAGTAACTTTATCCTTTGCACTTACTGTTATGGTTTGCTCTCCAGTTCTTCCAAATCTAATTTTTCCTTTTCTATTATCGTATCTGATTGTATTATTCCCATTTGTTTTTATATCGGGCTCTATTCTCTCCCATGCAGTTCCAAAACTATTATACAAAGTGAAAATACTATCTAAATCGTAATCAATATTACATAATAAATCTATTTTATTTACATCTATGTTAGGCTGAGTTGGATTTCTTAAAATTATCTTTATAGAAATTATTGTGGAATCTGTCTCTTTCTTAATCAACCATTCACCTTCTTGTGTTTCATTAAATTTATTAACTTTATCACCATTAAAGCGAATTTCTGTTGATTCTGCGATTAGATCTTGTAAATTAATAGTCTCATTGTTTAATTCATCTTTACCAATCCATACTTCAACTGTTCCTAAATCGTTTGTTTCTTTAGCTTTTGGGATGATATCTAGCAAAACTCCCCTATCAAATAGAGTACATTTTAATTGATTTTCTTTTTTCTCAAAAATTAGAAAATCTTTTAATTTAAAATCCTGCCTAATATATTTTTGAATATTTTTTAAAATTGAAGTATCCTCTTCAGGAATTTTATCCTGTGTGAATGCTTCTTCAATTTTTTTTATCTCACTCTTTAATGAACTACCCGTTCTTTGAATCTCCTCGTTTAGGTTTTTAATAAAATCTGTGATTTCATCTGTAAGTCTATTCTGCGAAAATTGTGTCCGGTCTGAGTTAAATTGCATTAACGGACTGCTGGATTTAATAGATATATATCCAATCAATTGTCTTAAAACTAACGAACCACGTTTACTAGCCATGATTTCCGTATCAAATAAGTGATAGTTATTAAATAAATTATTATTAATAAATACTAACGGCGTAATATCATTAGTCGTTTGAGGTTTGTAAAATACTGAATTTATTTTATCTTTTCCGCTACGTCCTTGGCCAAAATCAAAAGCCATTAAATCAATATCAACTATATAATCATCAAAACTATACTCAAAACCACTAGAGTAAATTAAAATACTATTTTTATAATAGTTAATCTTTTTATCTTTAGAAGAATATTTTATTCTAAAAAGTTGATGATCCTTTTTTCCTTGATTTGAAATATCTAAATTTACATCACTCGAATATGTTTTGTCGTCCAATGTTAAATTAATGATGAATTCTTTATCTATTTTTATTCCTTCATCCGATACCTTGCTTGATACAAAAGAATTAAGAATTTTCTTTCTACTACTTTCATTAGCTAGTGTTGTTATTAAAGATTTTAAATTATAATCATCTACATCTATAACTATTTGTGTTCCTTTAAACTCTTGATCACTAATTTTTATATTTAATTTATGATCTGGTAAATTGTACTCATTTTTTAAATTTTCAAAATCAACTCCAAATTCAAAAATTTGGCTATTTTTACCTGTTTTCCATAGTACTCTGTTCCCAAACCTAAAAACAGATAAGAATCCCAACCCCTTTGAACCTTGTGTTAAACGTTGAGTATCTCCATAAGCAATAACTGCCCCGTACTGCTTTTCACTGCTTGATATATGGAATAATTTCTTAATTCCTTCTGTATCCATACCAATACCATAATCTCGAATAATGAGGGTTTTTGAACTCGAATCCAATATAATATCAACACTGGGAGAAAACGCATCGTACGCATTTTTTATTAACTCATTTAATGCAATAATATTATTAGGAATTTTTTCTGATAGTTCACTCAATATATTACCTGCTACAGTAATAGGTACTTGTTCAACTTTATTAGGCATCTAAATCTCCTTTATTTTTCTTAATATCAAAACATATTCTTGATTCATTGATTCCACTGATTTATCTTTTACATTCGATAACCTTCTCGGCATTCTCTTAATAGGTATATTTCTTGTGATAGATGCTTCTAATTCAAATCCAATACTCTCAAAAAATTCTTGAGTAACTTTAGATAATGGAACCGTTTTATTATCAACTCGTCGATTGCCTAAAGTTAAAACAATTCTCTTGTCCTTTTTTATAATTCGTCCCATTTGTCCCATTACAGCCAAATAGTCCGTTATAAAATCCACAACTTTCTTTCTCTTATCAGTAGCTATGCTTTCAACATACATATTTAAACAATCTGATTGATAGTTTTGTTTAATTCTTCTAATTCTCCCACCTAAACTATTCGAGTCAATACTTGAATAATTTTCTATTAATTTCTCGTCAAAACTCTCCATATCTTTTCTGTCTATCCAGTAAATTGGTAACATAGAATACTGTCCATATGTTACTGTAGTTGAATTATCTCCATAAGGAGGAGAAGTTACAATCAAATCAACAGAATCGCTCTTCATTCCAAATAAGATATCTTCCGATTTTCCTATTTTCAAATCAATTTTTTTACTTCTGTTATAATCAGGTAAATATTGACAGTATTCGTTAATGCTCTTTAAAAAATCTTCAATGATGTGATTTTCCATCTTTTCAATAGCATTTTTCTCTTTTATATGCAATTTAAATGTTGAACTTCTTGTATTACTGTATTTTTTTAAAATATTAATTAAACATACCCAATAATACTGTCTTACGTATCTGTATTTTTCTCTCTGAATAGCACAACGAATTTTACTAAACGTATTTATAAAATCTCTTCGATACCATTTATCTATATTATAAAAATAGTGTTTGTCAAATTCAAAACTATCACTTTTTAAAAATTTCTCAATTCTATTATTTGCTATGTCTATATATTTTTTGTTAACACCTTGCAACTTAACTTTTGTAATAAGATTAGCTAAAGGGTTAATATCTATGCCAATCGGAGAAAGGTTATTCTTTTCACCCTCAACTAGTGTTGTTCCAGAACCATGAAAAGGATCAAGAATATTTGTAATAGATAAATCTTCACTTTTAATTAATTTAATTAATTCATATTGCATATCAGGAACCATCGTAGCTGGATAAGCACTAATTTTATGTATACCTGAAGCAGTTACATTTTTAAAGTCCCAGTAATCAATTTCTTTTTCTTTTATTTTATCTACTAAATTCGACTTCAACAATTTAGCCCCCGACTAATATTTTTCTACTATGCACCCTAAGTATAGCATAGAATTTTTTGGACGTAAAGAAATAATATAATTAATCTGTTAAGGAAAATTAAATTGGTCTCTATCAACGAAAAACTCTCTACCACAAAATAATAGAGAGTTCTGAGTTTAAATATAGGATTTCAAAATATCAACGACATCACTTCTTTTCTTGACCTGATGGGCCTTGATGCCCAAGTTCTGAGCTGCGTTTGTATTGTCCTCAATATCGTCTAGAAAGACACAATTTGTAGGATCTAGCTGGTATTTATCGAGAATCTCCTTAAACATTACCAAATCAGGCTTTATAGCTTTTATATCACAGGATAAGACAAAGCCATCTAAAAGTTCTTTTATGGGAGATAGCTGCTCTTCCAGCAAGTCATAAAATACCTTTGAGGTATTGGACAAGACAAAGATGCGATGCCCCTTTTTCTTTAGTTCTGACAAGACAGGAAAGACTTTCGTATAAATGTCAATGTAGCTAGGCCAGTTCCAGATAACTTCTTCGACCTTCTTTTGATAGGTCCTGCCAATCATTGACACAACTTTAAGCACCAACTCTTCTCTCGTCATGGTTCCAAGATCTAATCTTTCCCAAAGTCCCGACTGAAAAATGGCCTTATCTAAAATCAAATATTCTTCCTTCGCATCCGAAACACCTTGCAAAATCTTATCCTTGTTCCATTCTAACAAGACGTTGCCCATATCTAGTATGATGTCCATTAGCCCACCTCCTTGGTTATATGAAGAATTACTCTCTATTATATTTCTCTATTTTCACCTTACAAATCCTTTTGGTAATAAAATCTTTGCCCTGTGTAGGGATAGTCTTGCAAGGTAAAGATTTCCTTGTAGCCATGGCTTAGATAAAAATCTGGCGCTTGAAACTGGTAAGTATTCACAAAAGCAAAACGACAATTTCGATTCTTGGCTTCATTTTCTGCTTGTTGCAGTAGTTTAGAACCAATTCCTTGTCCTCGTAGCTCCTCTTTCACAAACAGATATTCGATTTCCAACCAATTTCCAAAAGTCTCTGCTACCAAGCCCGCCAAGAGATTGCCCTTTTCGTCTTCGACATAAAGGTTAAGCGGCTTACTTTCAGCCTCTTCTCTTTTTGAACGATTATAAGCACGAATTTGATTCCCAATTTCTTGCGCTTTCTCGGGCTCCTTATTGTCCAATCTAATGTACATCCCTGTCTCCTTTGATTTTAGGGTAAAATGCCTCAATAATATCTCTAATGAGTAAAAATACTAAAAATATTATAAATTTTTCTGTCTATCAAACAAATTCCACCCTCCTTATGATGATAGTTATTCAATCAACTCACTCGTAAGGCTCCTATGAGATATCTTAAGAATACCACATATTTAATCAGTTGAGAAGAGACAAACATAAATATTTTATTCACCTGATGATTTCAAATCAATTACCATGCATTTTTCTACTTCCAAGGAAAGAGAGAAGACAGATTTCTTTGGTTTGTATAGAAGAGAATTTGCTTGCTCTAAATCAAATATTTAAAATAAAGCTTACGTCACTAATGCTCTTGAATTCCCTGTCCTGAGTTACATTAAAAGTAATCAGCAAACATTACAAATATGAAAGAAGTGAGTTTTTAGATATTAAAACTTCAAAAATTTAAATCTAATATGGTCATCGTTTTCAATGCCAAGAAAAAGAGAAGCAAGGTGATTCTCCCTCGAGTTTAGTTATGAATCACTCACTTCCACTGTCATTGAAATCTAAAAACAAGTAGTCTGTCATAGAACTACTTGCTTTACTTTTAAATCAAAGGTTAGATATTACTTTTATCTTTTTTATCTGAAGATTTGTCCGTAGTTTTATCTTTAGACTTTGGAGAATTATTGCGGACAATTTTGTCATATCCTTCTGTATAGTCAATCAATTCAGTTGCTAGAGTACGATAATCTTCTTGAGAAATGAGCCAGTTGCCATCCTTGTCCTTGGTTAATTTGATTTCTGTATCAAAATCCCCAGTAGTAAAAGGTGTATGAGCTAGATTTGGATCTACGTCGCTATAGATAGTGAAATCATTCTTGAAGAGGTGTTCGAAAATCCAGTAAGAGATTAATGTTTGATAACGCTTGATGTCAACATCTGAACCGGATTGGTTGTACTTACCTAAGTTGTCAATGCCTCCAATTAGAGTCGTAAGAACTTCCCTTGTAGATGAAGCCAATCCCTTAGAGTGCAACTTTTTAGAGTTAAAAGTAACAGTTGCTGTATTACCGGATTCATCTACCTTCACATCTTTAACTGAATAAGAACCAATATCTTGGTATAATCTACGTCTCATTTTCAAGAAACCTGAAATTGTTTCTTCTGGAGTTTCTACAGGAAAATCTTTGTGCCATTGTACTGAGTAGGTAGATGCAGGCGAAAGACCTTCTTCTTTAATTTTTTCACTTGTTTGAACTGCAAATATGGCCTCAGTCCATTTTTCATAGGTTTCACCATAAATCTTCTTGAATCGGGCAGAGTCACTAGTAAGCATTGAATCTAAGAGAATTTCAGCATCTTTTGTAACTTTCTCTTTAACTTCTGCTGCTTCATCCTTCTTCTCAACTTGTTCTGTTTTCTCCTTGTTATCAGAAGAAGCTTCAGATGACTGTTTAGACAATGCAGAACATGCACCCAAGATAACTGTTGAAAGTGCTAAGATACTTAGTAACTTAATCTTTTTCATGTTTCACCTCTTTATGAAAATTTATTCTTGGAGGCCACCTCCAAGGATAGTTATTTAGAAAAACACTGGGTTCATCTAACGGAGAATGGGGGATTCGAACCCCCGCGCCGGTTATCCGACCTAACGATTTAGCAAACCGTCCTCTTCAGCCTCTTGAGTAATTCTCCACTAACACACTAAAATAAATAGGATACAACAAAAGATACAATTTTAAAAAATCACACTGTATTCCTGTTTAAAATGGAGCCGGTGGGAGTCGAACCCACGTCCAAACATCTGCCAACATATTTGTCTACAACCATAGGTTATGTATTGTTTTAACAGTCCCTCGACACATAACTCAAGCCTAGGAACTGCGAGTCTATCAATCTCTTATCAAACCACTAGACAAGGCTTAATCGTATCTCGCTAATCATAAGACCTGTCATTGAACACGAGCAATCCAAATCGGGTCACGCCTGCTGGTTTTTAGGCAGCTAGAGCGTAAGAAGTGTTATTTTTTGCAGTTATATTTAACTGAGCGTTTACGTCGCCACACGGGTTGCAAAATATGCCTCATAATGCCTGTCGAATCCGTAACGACCCCAAGATTATAGAACTATTATAACCTATCTTCATAAAAAATGCAAAATCAAGCCGATTCTTTAGAAAAGATACGTTTTCAAAGCATCTGATAAGGCTTGATAACCTGCTACACTTAGATGGAGGCCATCTGTTGTATAGTCTTTTTTGAGTTGTCCTTCTGAATCTGTCAAACTATCATAAATCGGCACAAAATCCACCTGTATGTAGGCAGCTGCCAGAGACTCAAAGGCCTGATTCCATTCTCTAATCTTTTCATTGGTACGAATATAGACTGTCTGCTTGTATTCTTCTCCTTCATTGACCGGCAGAATCGAAAGGAGCTTTATTTGTGATAGCGGATAATCTCGGTTAAGCGATTGAATCACACCTTCAAGATTATCCAAAGCATCATTCATGGGAATATCTTTTCCGATATCGTTTGTCCCAATTAGGAGAATAATTTGATCGACAGCATCACCATAAAGATGGGCATCAAGGTTATCTAGTAAAAGTCCTGTCTGGTATCCTCGAATCCCTCTATTGACAATCGTTTTTGCAGTCCCGAGTAACTCTTGGAAAGGGTAATATTCTACAATCGAATCGCCGATAAAGATGATATCTGGCTCTAGGACAGAGATTTGATTCAATTCACGATACTTGGTTTGAATCTTTGCCTGCTCTTTTAGGAGCCAATTTTCTAATAACTGTACTGCCACCTTATCCCTCTTTCTCTAACCAATTTTCTAGGACCTGATAAACGCCCCCTTGGCTGTTAGCTGGTGCTAGAGCAGTCGCAACTGCCTTGGCCTCATCATCTGCATTTTCCATCGCATAGGCAATACCAGCCATCTCCAACATCTCGACATCATTTTCACTGTCACCAAAAGCCATAACTTGTTCCGATTGCAAATTCCAGCGCTTGAGTAATTCTTCCAATCCCCAAGCCTTGTGAACACCAGCCTGTAGGATATCTATACAACCATAACCGCTAGAAACAGCTCTTACACGACCATCAAATAAATCATTAATTTCCTGCAAAACGGAACTAGAACGTTCCTCACCAACAACCATGCTCATCTTTAGTACTCCTCCAAAGAGGTCTGAGTTTAGCTCATCCACAAAATTGGTTCTTTGGTAAAGTTTTTCAATCATCTCTGGAGTCATAAATTTTTCTAGGTCTGTAAAAACAGTTCCTTTCTTGACAAAACTCCCATTCATACTGGTGACGACGAACTGATCTCTACACTCCCTCCCTTTAAAATGAACTAAAGCCTTGTCAACCATAGAATCATCCCAGGTCTGAGCCTGAAGTAATGTATCATGTTCAAAAATACGAGCACCATTGGCAACGACTAGGACAACTCTACTCGCCAAATGTTTAAGCAATTGTCTCATCCGATGGACTTCATTTCCTGTCGCAATGACAAAACGGATACCTCGCTCATCTAATTGATCTAAAATCTTTTCTAAACGTGGCAAGTCCAGTTGCCCTCTTGGATCCAGCAAGGTCCCATCCATATCCGTTGCAATGAGTTTTATCATACAATTAGCTCCTTTTTATTATTAGGGGTGTGCAAAGGGCATTTAGGGTGTGCATCTTTTAACGATTTAGGCAACCCCCATCATTTCTCATCTCTGTTAATCCTTTATATTATATCATAAAATGAATGTCTCATTCCATTCATAAAAACAGTCAGATCATATTTCTATGACCTGACCGTTTTTGAAGTGGACTTCTACTTTATCCTTTGTGTGTATGACCATTTTTTCCACTAATGTGTTGAAGAGTTTTTCATTAAATGCCATGATCATGTATTGTTTTATAGATAAATCTTATTTCTCGAATCTCTCACTACTGCTATTCTTTTAGTGAAATACTTATATTCTGTTTGTTGAGTGATAAATTCATCATCAAATTCAAAAGATTTTTCGCTTATATATTCATAAGTAATTAAAACAGCTTCTCCTGATTTTATTAACAAAGGAAATTTAGCATCATTGACATAATTATTCATAGAAGTATCAATTACATTTATTAATTTCTTATCTATAAATTTAACATTTTTACCTGTAAGAAACTTTTGATTCCCTTCCTTAGTTGTAAACTTTCCAAATCCACATTCTTTTATAATTATGGGAACATCACCCATGTTTTCCAATGTAATTACAAACTCCAGCATCTTCTTATCCAGATACTGAGAGAATGTACTACTTACTAATAATTTTCTTGATTTAGGTCTTAATATTTGCCATAAAGCTACAATAACGGCTCCAATTGTCCCTACAGCAGATAATGCTGTCCAAAATATTTCAGAACATATTACATTCATATATAAGCTACCTCCATGTGTATTGTAACTCTTATTATACTACTAAATACCTATTTCTAAAACCTATCAAACTCACTCTGACCAGCCACACGTTGATACTTCACATCATCATTAGCTTTTTCTGTCCACATATCTAGCACCATGCCGATTGTGAGTAAATCTAAATCACCTACTGATATGCCTATTTCAACACTTCTGAGTAAAAATAGAACTGTTGTCATTTCACGACTTGTTTTTTCAAGTTTTTTTAGATTGTATATCGGTTTGTAAATTATTACCTCATATTTTTAAAATCTCTGGTAAGATTTCATAAATTGAAAACATCTCAAACTCATCTAACCATTCATCAATGGTTGGAGGAATAGTTTTATCTGCGTGATACGCCATAATATATGCCACATTCTCAAAAATCTCTAAATCTTCAATCTCAAAACTTTGTTCGTTGACTTTAAATGATTTTTCTAGTTTAGCTAAATCTTTAAAAATATCACGCTTGAACTTGATACGATACAAACGTGGAATGGTAGCTGATGATTTGAACTTCACTTCTTTGTCGTTAACTGTTACTGTTTTTTCAATCATAAGCTACCTCCTAACGTGACGGTGTATTCGCAGCTTGTTCCTGTGGAAGATAAACTGCCTTATACCAATTCTTTTAACGTTTCAAATTTCATCTTCTGCGAATCAAATTATTTCATTCGCACCAAATTTCACCTTAACTCTAACTCTCTTTATTCCAAGGAATTTCTTGCTTCTATTGTATTATCCATTTAATCTCTATTTCCGTTGCAATCAATTTAATCGTCATCTCGTCTCCTTTAGGGCGAGTTTCTACCACTTCAACCCTACATGTTCATTCATTTCTTTATAAGCTGTGTCAATTCGTTCCTTGGTCGTCTCATCCAACTTGTCACGGTGACTGCCCCCCTCGATGAAGTCCTCTAGGATATAGGTCTGATAGAGGAAGAGCGGATAGCCTTCTGGTGAATAAGTTCCTTTTGGAGTTCGATTGACCCAAGTCGGATGCGCTTTGGCAGTTTCAATCCTTGTCTTTCCATCTTTTTTCTTAATAGTCACATCCATGAGAACACCGCGCTCTGTCCACCTGGCATTTTCCTCATCTTGCATGGTTTCAATGCGCTGGTTTGAGAGGAAATTTCCCATGGAATAGATAATGAGTTTCTTGTCTCCATCTTTTTCAACCGTTTCGGCAGGTTCAACGACATGAGGATGCCCTCCAAAGATAATATCAGCTCCCCAGTCCACCATCTTGTGGTACAGTGTCTTCTGTTCTTCCGTTGGTTCCAGCTGGTACTCAATTCCCATCTGAGGCATAACAACAGTGATATCCGCTTCTTTCTCTGCGCGCTCGATTTCCGCCTTCATCTTTTCTTCGTCTAAGTCAGAAAGGTAGCGATTATAGTCCTCTTGAGAAATATACTGCTCAATGCCATTAAAACCATAGGAATAGGCCAAGAGAGCTACCTTGATACCGTTGACTTCCTTGATAACAAGGGGAGACTCGTCCCGTGGTTCCTTTGTGTAAACTCCGATAGGCGTCATCCCTGCCTTTTCAATAGCTTGAGCTGTTGAGACCACTCCCTCTATCTGAGAATCGAGGATGTGATTGTGGGCCAAGTCTAAAACCTGATAGCCTGCATCCTTGATCGCATCCATCACCTCACCAGGTGCATTAAAAAGAGGATAACCTGCCAAATAGTGATCCTTGTTCACAGTTCCTTCAAAATCACCAATTACCAAATCCGCTTGTTTGAGCCATGGCTTTACATACTCAAAATTTTCGTGGAAATCATAGCTCCCATCTTCTTTTAGAGCTGTTCGGTAGATGGGGATATGGTAGAGAAGGTCACCATTTGCCATGATACGGGCTGTCTTTTCATCAGAATCATTTTCCTTGAATTGACTAGAAGTACTTGCAGAATCAACTGGATTCGTTCCCTTGTTGCCTTGTACTGCTCGAACTAACAAGTTCAGCCCCATGGACAAGGCAACTGCCAGCAACAACACTGTAATAAACTGGGCATTGGTCCAAGATTTATATCTCCTAAAGAAACTAATACTAGCCTTCAACAATCCATAAAGAGGACCATGAGGCCGTCTATTTTGTCGCTTTTCCATCTTTATTCCCCCCTTGCTTTTACTGCAAGTCTTTTCTTTTATTATACCACAGACAAAAGGGGAATACCGTTTATTATATTATTTTTTAGGAACTTCTGCGACTTTCTTTCTAACCTTTTTTGTGTTATCATGTAGAGGTAATGAAAGGAGAGAAAATGTCTGCTATAGAACGTATTACAAAAGCTGCTCATTTGATTGATATGAAAGATATTATCCGTGAGGGAAACCCAACTCTGCGTGCAGTTGCTGAGGAAGTCACTTTCCCGCTATCTGATCAGGATATCATCCTTGGTGAAAAAATGATGCAATTCCTCAAACATTCTCAGGATCCTGTTATGGCTGAGAAAATGGGACTCCGTGGTGGTGTTGGACTTGCTGCTCCCCAGCTGGATATCTCAAAACGTATTATTGCTGTCTTGGTCCCAAATATTGTAGAAGAAGGCGAAACTCCACAGGAAGCCTACGATTTACAAGCCATTATGTACAATCCAAAAATCGTATCCCACTCTGTTCAGGACGCTGCTCTTGGCGAAGGAGAAGGTTGCCTATCTGTTGACCGTAACGTGCCAGGCTACGTTGTCCGCCATGCCCGCGTCACTGTCGATTACTTTGACAAGGACGGCGAAAAACATCGTATCAAGCTCAAAGGCTACAACTCCATCGTTGTCCAACATGAAATTGATCATCTAAACGGAATCATGTTTTACGATCGTATCAATGAGAAGGATCCGTTTGCTGTTAAAGATGGTTTACTAATTCTGGAATAAAGAAAATCCCGTTGCAATGTACTGCCCCAAAAAAGTTAGACAGAAGAATCTTACTTTTGTGGTGCGGTACATTGAACGGAGTTTTTTTCTTATGCTCCCCACGCAAGCAAGAGATACATGAGGCTAGAACCAAACATATCTGCTAGAGCATGCATGAGGAAAAATGGCAAGAGATTTTTGAATTTATACTTGTATAAGAAGTAATAGAATAAGCCATAAACGACACCAATAACCAGTGCCCACACCAGTCCTTGATAAGTGTGAAAAGAAATCCGAATGATGGTAGAATAAAGCAAAACCCACCACTTGTGCTTTTCTTTCACTGAAGTCAATAATCCTAGAAAGAAAAACTCTTCATAGAAGCCATTTAGCAAGGCATAGGCAATTGCCATCGGACTAAGCGCTAGGAATTTCCGTATAATTTCCATGGGATTTATGTGGGCAAAAAGAGCTGGATTTAAGTAATTGTATTCACCAGTTAGTGTCGTCACCAAGTCTCCAAACAATCCCACAATGGCAAATATAAAAGGAACCCAAAAGAGAAGGGACCAGGTCCAACGAATGGGAAGTTGTTTGAAGTCATAATTTCGAATCAAAAGGTAAAGAAAGGTCAAGGTCAGAAGTATCACTTGCAAGGTGAAGTTGCTCGAATAGCCTACTCCCTCGCCGACAGTATTACTTACCGTATCCATTGTAGTTGACAGATCTGTCGGAAACATACTTGCTAAAAAGAGCTCCGTTGAACGAATGATAAACTGGCCAAACATTAGAACTGTAATAATCAGAATATCAAACCATCTCAAGTAGCGCAGGGGCTTAGTTGGGTGAATGCTTTTTAAAATTTTCATATCTCCTCCTTCTAGCAGTTAAAGATTGGTTTATTGTAAGAAAAGAAACTTAAAATTTTATAAAATTCTACTCCCATTCCTTATCCGCAATCAGTATTTCGATAGGATATTCAAACCAACCACTTTTTACGAGTAACTCGTTTCTCATTCAACCTTCCGTTTATTTTCTAGCAACAAATCTTTCAAAGAAATGATAGTGACTGCAAGCAAAATCATGGCCATACCAACAAAATCAATCGCATAGAATTGCTCCTTCATAATCAGAAAGGCAAAGAAAACGGCTGAGATGGGCTCTATGGAAGCCAATAAACTGGACTTAACAGGTCCTATTAGACTAGCTCCTTTTAGGAAAGCTGTGTAGGCAAAGACCGTTCCGATGATGATAATGCCCGCAAATGCAAAGAGAAAATCCAAACTTGCCGGTATACTGGCCCACAAAACTCCTGTGAAGGGAATAGCCCCGACACCAGAAATAACCATGCCCACACCAATCACCAACATACTTCCCCACTTCTTAATCAAAGCGATAGGGAGGATAATATAGAGGGCATAGGTCAAGGCAGAAAAGAGACCCCAAAAGAGACCAGCAGGTGTAACCGACAATTGGTCAAGTTCCCCATGCGTAGCAATAAGAAAAGTTCCTCCAATTGCTAAACCAATTGAAATAATCTCTGCCAGAGTCGGCGCTACCTTGTCCTTGATACAAGTATAAATCAAGATCCCAACAGGACATACATACTGGAGAACCGTCGCCGTTCCAGCATTGGTCTCCTGAATGGCAGAAAGATAGGCAAACTGGTTTAAGAAAAGTCCAAACATGGCAAATAACAAGAGAGAGAAAAGGCTTTTTCTGTCTTTTAAAAAAGCAAGGAGTTTATCCTTTGCGGTCGCATAAGTTAAAAATACCAGGGCCAATCCTGCAATAATGAGCCGCAGATTAGTCAAGACTAGAGCGGAAATCCCGTGTGCCATCAGGTATTGGCCACTGGTTCCAGACAAACCCCAAGCAATCCCTGCCACTACTGTAAAGAGAGTTCCTTTTACGGTTTTTGACATGCTTTCCCTCTACCTTTCCCTACGAATCATATCCATGACTTGGTTTCGATCGACTATCCACTGAGCACGTTCATCCTTCTCATACGTTCGATTGGATAAAAAGATAGCAGCTTCCTGTTTCTCTTGATTCCACATGATGAAAGTACCTGTATAGCCCGTATGGTCAAGCCAGGCTCCCTCCAGATTCCAAGCTAGCGAACGCTCCTTATCATCTAAGGGAGAAAAATTTCGGCTTAAGTTTTCAGCAAAATCATCTTTCAAGTAATGTTCCAGAAAGATTTGCAAATCCTTAACAGTTGAAAATAAACCAGCACTTCCAGCATGTTTTCCCAAAAGACGAGCTTTGGGATCGTGAATACTGCCTGCCTCTCTTCCCCTCACTGTCGGTACAGCAAGCTCAACAGGGCCAAACATGGTTTCCTTCATCCCCCATGGGTTCAAAACTTGTTCTTTTATAATCTGATCCAAGTCTTGTTCAAAGATTTTCTCCAAAAGAAAGCCCAAGAGTAAAAAATGAACATCCGAGTATAGAAAAGCAGGCTGACTGCGTCTATTCAGATAAAACATGGCTTCTCTTAATTCCTCAGCACCTAACTGGTCCCTATTGGGAATAAAGGGGTCCAAGTCTGTTGCGTGGGTCAAGAGTTGACGAATAGAAATATCTGGGTAATCACATTCAGGAAAAAAATCCGTCACTGGTCGATCAATATCTAATTTGCCTTGCTGCCACAAGAAGGTAAAGACTGTCCCTACTCCCACGACCTTACTCACACTGGCCAGGTCGTAGACCAGCCCTAACTCTGTTTTTAATCCTTTCTCAGGATCACTCAAGCCTAGGTAGGATTCTCTCCATTCTCCGTCCTTAAAATACGCAAAAGAGGCCCCGGGATAGACCCCTGCCTCGATTTGTTCTTCTATTTTTCTTAGAATTTTTGTCCACTTCATGCTTCTTCAAACCACAATTCGATATTATTGGTATCTTTACCAAGGAAGAATTTTTCAGACTTTGGAATAAAATAGTCTGTGCCTTCAAATTTCTGACGAAGACTAGTTAAATCTAGATCCTTTACCAAAAATTTCAGCATAGACAAGTCCCAAGTAACATTGTTTTCAACAGCCAAATCTGGCCCTTCCCCTTGAGTAAATGTGATAACTGTACCCACTTTTTCAGGAGCAAGTATACTCTCCGTCCCCTCAGGTAAGCGCAACTCCATAGAAATCTCAAATTGACTCAAATATCTTATACTTGTATTTGAAGAAAATTCAGGAACAGTTTCCAGTGGAACCAAATCTTTAATATGATTTTCCGCATGAACAAGAATCACATCCTGTTCAGGAGAAACAATCTCAAAAGCATAACCACGACTTCCTTTAAATAGGCGAGGAAGAGACTTCATCTGTGAAAGAAGACCCTCGATTTCAGATGGATCCTTCACCTTGACGACTAGTCTGGCTAGTTTTTTTAGCCCTTCAACTTTCCGAGTACGCATACTTGGAGCCTCTTCCAGTATCAACTTTTCAACACCTGTTTGGTCACCAAGTGAGAGGAAGGCTGATTCTTCTAATAAGGGCTTCATCCCTAAGGTTTCAATATAAAATCGTTCATTTAATTTTCGGTTATTGACCTTCAAAGTCGGAATAATTTGTATCATTTGATTTCCATTCATAACTTCCTCCAACTCTCTTTATTTTAAAGGATTTTAAGATTTTTTACAAGCTATTCCACTTAAATTCCAGAATTTTTTACAAAAATTTCCAGTAAAAAAACTGGGGTTCCCCAGTTTCATTTCTTATAGGTAAAGTAGTTTGAATAGTGCTACTGCTGCAATACCTGCTGCAATTGGAGCTACAACTGGAACCCATGCATACCACCATTTTGAATCACCCTTGTGTTGACCAAGAACTGATTTTGGAAGGAGTTCGTGAAGAAGACGTGGTCCAAAGTCACGAGCTGGGTTCAAACCAGGTCCAGTAGGTCCACCAAGTGAAGTTACCAAGGCCATCACTAGGAAACCAAGTGCCAAGTGTGCAACTGAGATCCCAGCAGCTGTATGTGGAGCTACTTGAGCTTTCACTGCCAATTCACTTAAATCAACAGTTTGTCCAGCTTGAGTAGCCATTTGTTTCATGTATTGAAGAACCTCAGCACCGAAGAAGTTTTTAGTCAAACCAAGTGCTGCAAAGAAAAGAACAAATGAACCTACAAACTCATTGAGGAAGCCGTTAACAGTAGCTGCAAAACGTGATTCTTTTGTACCGTGGTCGATGCTTGAAATTGTTGAGAAGGTACCCAAGATATTGTTTGGGTTTTCTGTTTTCAAGTAGTAAGGACGGTGAGTCGCTACAACCAAAGCTTGACCGAAGATTGCTCCCAAAACTTGCGCTAGAATGTAAAATGGTACTTGATCCCAAGAGAAAAGTCCGCTAACAGCAAGTCCAAGAGTGAAAGCTGGGTTGATGTGGTTACCAGAAACGTTACCGAACATCAAGGCTGGGATCATAACCCCCATACCGTAACCAACAGCGATAACGAGCCAGCCACTTTGGTGACCTTTCGTACCTTTAAGTTCAACGTTGGCAACTGCACCATTTCCTAGAATGATCAAAATGGCAGTTCCCAAAAATTCAGTGGCATATTTAATAGCCCATGTAAAATCCATTTGATAGATTCTCCTTAAAATTTTTTAGACAATCCTTATTCTATCAATTTTTAGGCCTTTTAGCAACCGATTTTCTAAAAGAATCTCTGGAAAACGCTTTATTTAACCTATGTTTAAGAAAAGGACAAAAGAAGATAAACTCCTTTCATCCTTTTCATTAATCTTGACGTTGACCAAAGTCTACAATCATCTGCTCCATCTCTTGACGGCTTGGAGTTGTCAGCATATAAAGATAATCCCCTTGTAGCTCTGCAAAAGCTGCTGGCATAATTTTTTTGACCTTGAATTGTTGGCTATACTTTGCAAGCAAGTCTTCTTCTGAATACACATAGTTGACATTGGCACGACGTGAAGTTGCCAAGCAATACTGGGGCTCAAACTCTGATCTTGGAAACTCTTCTCCTGCTACAATCGCCGCATAACCTCGGTAGAGATCCAGGGAGTGAGCAAAGTTATAAACATCAATGGTAAAGCCACCCGCAGGACGGTTATTGTACTCAATGGCAATATAGTCGTCCCCTTCACGGAAGAACTCGATATGGAAGAAACGTTCTTTCATACCAAATTCCTTGACAATGGCCTCACCATACTTGCGCAGTTTGGGATCCATATCCTTGAGGACATAGTAGGAATTGTCCATCTTATAAATCATCAGATCAAGTGGTGTATAGGCATAATCGAAAGTCGTTGAAAAGACGATGTTGCCATCCTTGTCTACAAGTCCGTCAAAGGTACAGATTTCGCTAGAAGTGACAAATTTCTCAAAGAAATAAACGGTCGATTGGTCCCATTCTTGCTTGAACCGATCTACATCTTCCTGACTTTCCAACTTAAAGGTGGCTGCCGCTCCCACTCCATTATCAGGTTTGGCTATCATTGGTAAGCCAATCGTCTCGACTACTTGATCTACATCTGCTTCTGTCTGGATAACAGCGCCAGGTACAACAGGTACGCCTGCTTTCTGGAAGAGTTTCTTCATCTCAGACTTAAACTTGGTCTTTTTGAGATCCTCTGGTTTGGCACCAAAGACATTGAATTGTTCTCTAAGTGTTGCGTCCAACTCAAGCCAGTATTCATTGTGGGACTCAATGCGGTCGATAGGACCATGCTTGTAGAAAAGAAAAGCTACTGCACGCTTGACTTCATCTATATTCTCAAGATTGTCTACACGGAAATACTCGGTCAGGCTATTACGCAAAGGCTCATCCAGTTGCTCGTAAGGTTCTTGACCAATCCCCAAAACTGTGATACCTTTATTGGCTAGTTCAATAGTAAACTGTTGAAAATTTTGTGGATAGTAGGGAGAAATAACAAGGTAATTCATAGGCAACTCCTTTTATAGATACAGGTGTCCAAGAAAATAGGGCATTTGTTTACGCCACCATTCCCAGTCATGGGCGACATCGTGTCCCCATTCCGCAAACCAGGCTGGAATTTGTTTCTGGTCAAAGGCTTCTTTGAGCTTGTAGAAGGATGGCAGACCATCTTGTTCCCAAGCACCAAGACCCGTACAGACGACAATCTCCGCCTGACGGTAACGATCGATAAACCAGCCGTCATTCTGATTCCAAATATAATCTACTGGCGAGTTCTGGTAAATAGCATCATCATTGTAGTAATCACCGACAAAGAAACGTGCGTCGTAAACACCACTGAGAGCAATCACCTTGGTAAAGACATCCGGATGCTGGAGGAAGAAATTGAGTGCATGGTAGGCCCCCATGGAGCAACCTGTCGTCATCATACCGTCAAACCAACCTGTCTTATGCTTGATAAAAGGAATGGCCTCCTCAATCACATAGCGTTCGTAGGCACGGTGCATCTCTGCTTGGTCATGACCATTTTTCCAAGTGGCCAACCAGCTCTCACTGTCAACACTGGATAGGGTAAAGAACTGAACACGACCTTCTTCGATAAAGGAAGCACAGGCATCAATCATGCCAAAATCATAGTATTCATTGTGACTGCCACCAGATGAAGCAAAAACCACGACTGGAATCCCAGCGTGTCCATAACGGTTGAGATACATTTCACGGTTGAGGTGGCCACTCCAGTGGCTAAGATGTTCAATATGCATTGGCTTTCTCCTTTCCTAACTTACCATTTCTCTGCAAAAAAACGGAGACAGTCTGGTAAATTTTCCGACCAAGGGATCTCACTATGGATAGCACCAGACTGAACTTTCAAAACAAGATTATCCAAGTGTACTCCTCCTGCAATCAAATCATGATAATAGCGAAGTGATGAGTCGATATAGGCTTGCTTGATATTGCCAGCCATCAAGGTCTTGTCTGTATCATCTGCTTCTTCCGTTCCAACATAGATGAAAATACGCTGATCAGGCGACAGTTTCTTGCGCTCGATAAAGCGATTAAAGGCTTCTTGGTGGAGCCAGTTAGCAGATGAGAAGACACCTAGACAACCAATTCGGTCTTGGTACTCTAATCCAATAAACTGGGTAATATTGCCTCCTAGTGACGAGCCAATCATAGCCGTATGCTGTCGATCAGCTTTGGTACGATAGGTCTCATCGATAAAAGGCTTGACCACCTCCATGACAAACTCAGCATACTCCACACCCTTACCGCCAAACTGCTGGCCTGGTATAGGAGATTCTTGGAATTTCCAAGCCGCATACTCATTCATCCGTCCCATTCCGTCATTATCAATAGCAACAACAATCATGCGACTGATGTCTGGGTTTCGTTTAATAGCTGGGATTATCTTCCAAGAGTGTCCGATATAGGATTCCTTGCTGTAAAAGACATTTTGCCCATCGTGAAAATAAACAACAGGGTAAAAACGGTCTGTATCTTTCTCGTAATCCTTAGGCAGAAGAACACGCACACGACGCTCTTTTCCTGTATAAGGAACCTTGAGTTTGTGTTCTTTCATTTTTAAGTAAAAGTAGGAATGATTCATTGTCAGAAAACTCTCTATATTCAAAATTTTATCTCATTATACCATAAAAATAGAAAAAAAGTCAGTAAATGTCCATTTTAAGGATAAATAACTAACTTTTTCATATATACTTTCTGAATTCTTCTGGTTTTTCTGATTAGAGGAGATTATCAATCAAGTTATCGACTTCATCTTTTTCAGCTTGAGGTGTAATCTCAGTAATCATGATTCCTGCCACTGCTCGCTCAACCAAACCTTCAACATCCATCCGTTTTTCATACTGCTCAGCATTCTCTATCTTAGGATTGGTCTTAGGACGGTCAGGTGCAAAAATCGTACAGCAGTCCTCAAAAGGCTGGATAGAAATTTCAAAGGTATCAATTTCCTGAGCGATGTCAATGATTTCCAACTTGTCCATAGTAACCACAGGGCGAATGATAGGAGTGTTGGTCACAGCGTTGATAGCCTGCATGCTTTCCAAAGTCTGGCTTGCTACTTGGCCAAGGCTTTCCCCATTGATAATGACCAGACCCTTTCTCACTTCACGGATACGGTCGGTAATCCGCATCATAAAACGACGCGTCAAGGTCATGAGATAGGCTTCTGGCGCCTTAGCCTTGATTTCCTCTTGAATTTCAGTGAAAGGCACTTCGATAAATTGGATATTGCCACCAAACTTGGTCAATTTGCGGGTCAAGTCCTGCGCTTTCTTAAGGGCACCGGGACTAGTATATGGTGGACTAGCAAAGTGAACGGCTTCGATATCTACCCCACGTTTAAGGGCAAGATAACCCGCTACAGGTGAGTCAATACCACCTGACAACATAAGCATCCCCTTACCAGAGGTTCCCACTGGCAAACCACCTGCTCCACGAATGGTTTCATAGGAAAGATAAGCCGCTTCCTCACGAATCTCCACTTGAAGTGTGATATCAGGATTTTTCATTTGGGCTTGAATAGTTGGAATAGCTTCAAAAACAGCTCCACCAAGGGTTTGGTTGAGTTCTCGACTGTCCAACTCAAAGTTGTGGTCACTACGTTTACTAGAAATCTTAAAGGTCATGCCTTGCTTGTAGATGTCTTGCATAATCTCTTGTACGGCAGCTTTGAGAATTTCGACAGACTTTTCTACTTTGTAAACTGGAGAAAAGTTTTGAATCCCAAAGACTTGTTTAAGTGATGTTGCTACTGCTGTATAATCCGCTCCGTTAAGATAAGCATGGGCACGGTCGCGATCAGCGGTTACCTTAACTTGGGGATAGATGGACAAAACGTCCGAAATGTTATTGCGAAGTTTATTGATGAAACGCATACGATTTTTTCCCTTTGTTGACAACTCTCCGTAGCAAATCATAATTTCTGAATACTGCATGAATGCTCCTATCTTACTTTTCTAGTTTGATTGTAAATTAATTTTAGCTTGGTCAAAAACTGCTCAACCTGACTCATATCATTTTCCAGGTCTAGACTGAGGCGTACAGCTGACTGGGCCTTATCCTTGTCCACTCCTATAGCAATCAAGGTACCCGCAGGTTTTCCTGCTTTGGACGAACAAGCAGAGGTTGTGGAAATGAAAATATCATAGTCTTCAAATGCATGAACGATGACTTCTCCACGAACACCCTTAATCCCAAAAGTCAGGATATGAGGGGCAAAGCCTTTCTCATCTGAAAAGACGAAAATATCTGGATAGTCCAGAAGGGCTTGGCGAATAACTGATTTCATCTGCCCTGTCTTGCTAGTAAAGATATCCAGCTTTTCCATAGCCAAACGGAGAGCCTTAGCTGTTGCGGCAATTCCTGCAACATTTTCCGTCGTCGAACGATAATCGCGCTCCTGACCACCACCAGTCAATAGAGGTGTAATCTTCTTGCCAGACTTGATATAGACAAAACCAACACCTCTGAGACCGTGGAACTTATGACTCGAGAAGGTCGCAAAATCCACTCGATCCGTCAGATACTTTTCAGTTGGAATTTTAGCAAGTGCTTGAACTGCATCAACGTGAAAGGAAATGGTTGGTTTATCAGCTAAAAGTTCTGAAATAGCTTGAATAGGCTGGATAGAGCCGATTTCATTGTTTACTGCCATGACCGAAACGAGGGTCGTATCTGATCGAATCAAACTTGCTAGGGCCTCAACATCTACAAATCCCTTCTCATCAACTGGGGCAAAATCCACCTCAAAACCTTGATTTTTCAGCCAGAGGGCTGACTCCTTGACTGCTGGATGCTCAATAGCTGATACGATGATGTGCTTGCCAAACTGGGCTTTTTCAAAGGCTACACCCTTGATGACCCAGTTATCCCCTTCTGTTCCACCAGAGGTAAAGAAAATTTCATCACTCTTCTTTCCAATCAAATCTGCAATTTGCTGCCGGGAAGCATCTAAAATTCGTGTTGCCTGGTCTCCCAAACGATGGAGGCTAGAAGGATTTCCTAGAATTTTCGAAGCGACCTGCATATAGGTCTCTAGAGCTTCAGGATAAGGCTTAGTTGTCGCCGAATTATCAAAGTAGATCATGTTTTCTCACGCTTTCTAAAATCACTCACTCTATTGTATCACGAAAAGAGACCTGCGACAAGAAAGGGCAATTCCTCTTTTTTTAAGATTTTTTTAAAGAAATGAGGTATAATAAATCATAATCAAAGGAGAGTATCATGTCTAACTATCGTAGAACTTCAAAACCAAAAACTGAACACATCAAAAAGGGATTTACGGTCTTTCAAAAAACGATTGCTACCATCGGTAGTATCCTTGGTCTGATCACCGCCACTATCACCATCATGAACGCAATGGATAAAAATAAAAAAGAGGAGCCAACCACTCCTCAACAAACGACAGTCATTAGAGAAATTCAAAAAGAGGCTCCTACAGATACAAATAGCCCTACGCAAAAACAAACTCCAAACCAAGATGCACCTCAAAAAGAAGAAACCCAACCTTCTAGTAGTAAAGAGGAGAAAACAAAAGAGGACGGTACAAGCAAAATTGAACAAAAAGACACTTCCTCATCAAATAGCCCAACAAGTGAGACTGGGACAACTGCAAGTAATAGTGGCTCCTAAACTCAAACATTTACCAGCACTTAGAGCTGGTTTTTTCGTATCATAGAAAAAATCAGGAACAGACGTTCCTGATTTTTTTGTAGTTATTTAGGATAAATGATTTTACAAAAATTATCTGTCCAAAGGAATTTTATCGTTTAGTTTCTCTTTCTGTTTCTGATGAAAGAAGCTGAGAAAATTAAAGCTAGACCACCTAACAAAGCTAGAGCAGTTGAGTTTTGTTCCCCTGTAGCTGGAAGTTGTCCCTTCTCTTCAACAGCAACCGTTTGAGGTTTTTGCTCTTCTTCTTGGTTATTAGAAGCAGAAGGATTTACATTCTCATCAACAGCTGGAGGAGTATCATTGCTTGCTGCCTTATAGACGATAGCGTAAGCGGTCAAGTCTGCTGTTGTAAATTCAAGTTTACCATCTTGGATAATGTAAGCGAGTTCTTGCAAGTTCTTGCTTGGAGTAATAGCATAAAGTGCCTCCACTTCCCCTGAAACTGGCAATCTAACAAGAAGATTACCGTTTGGTTTAACCACTTGTCCTTTTTGGTTCTTAAGTTGAAGGTTATATACATCATACTTCTTACCAGACAAATTCTTGTTAGTCTCTGAATTACTTTCTACTTGATCAACATCCGCTAGTTCCTGACTTTTTCCGATAATTTCGATATTTCCGGTCTTATCTACTACTGCTTTCAACGAATCCACTGTAGGTGCCGCTTCTGTTCCTACCGTTCCTAGTGGACCTGTGTACTCTGGAAGTTCCACTGTAGGTGGTGCTTCTGTTCCTGCCGTGCCTAGTGGGCCTGTATATTCAGGAACTTCAAGAACTGGAGGTTGCTCTTCACCTTTGCTGCTTGTAGGAGCGTCTGGTTTAGCAGTCTTATCTTGTAATTGGTTGAGATAGTATGCGAAGTACTCGATCATTCTTTCCGTCAAGAGATGATTATCCGTCGCATATTTCATGCTTGCCTGAACTCCAGCCACTTCCTCTTGATTTTCTTTGTCTGTCAATTTTTGAGCTTTAGCTAAAGCTGCTTCATAAGTTGACAAGTCAAGAGGTGTTTCTGCTACTTGTGGACGAGTAAAGATGAGTTCCGCTGCAGATTGGTATTTATCTCCACCATCTCCGTAAGTCTTGGTACCTGTAAGGACAATTTTCTTAGCCTTAATTGTCTTGCCAAAGTCAATGTCTTTTGGCTTATTGTTATCAGGCCAGTCCGTTGCAGTAAAAGTGTGCTCCTTGCCAGACTCATCTGTCACAACCAGTTTCACATCTCTCAAGTTACCGTTTGAACCTGAACCACGTGGAACATAGCGAAGTCCTGTGATTTCAGTCGGTTCTTTCAAGATCATGGTTGCTGATTTACCAACATCTCCACCACTCCAAGATGTATGCCATAAACTAGACAAATTACCATCAAAGGCATTTCCCAAGCCTTCACCAGCTTGTGCAGGAGCATTGAGACTTTCAAAGTCTTCTGCCACCAAGGATGTTTTCTTTTGAACTAAAGCATTCTTCAAGGCTTCAATCTTGGCAATCTCTGCACGTGCTTCTTCGACACTGATATCATCATCGGCCTGACTGAGGTTAAAGACCGCCTCTTTCAAAGCATCCATAGACTCTTTCGTGTAGTTGGTCATGGCTACAGTTGGCAAGTAGTTCTTCAGAGCATTTTCTGTCAACATCTTACCTGTTAGGGTAATTTCTTCGATTTGCAGATTGTCCATCATGAAGTCGTTATAACCGCGGAAGTTGGCATTTCCACCAGAATCGCCACGAGTATTGCTTGCGTTACCTGTTGAGTAGATACCTACCCAAGTATCGCCTGTTTCTGCACCTGTCACGAGGAAGGTTGCCTTCTTGGCTTTTTTAGAATCCGTCCAGGTATTTGGCAACTCATGCATTTCCAAGTTGCTTGCTTTCGTACCACGGTTACCAGATTGGAATTCTCCCTTACCAACTACAAAGGCGTAGGTATTGTCAGAACCTGCTTCATAATCAAAGGTTACACGGTAGGTCTTACCAGCTTCAAAGCGGAAGTTTTGTGGGATGGTTTGGTAAACCAAGTTACGACGGCTAACCAGTCCATTGGTCTTGAGTGACCATTTTCCTTCGATAACATCATCAACTTTCTTACCGTTCCAACCACGCTGTGTATATGGATCGTGCTTTTCAGACAAGTGAGTACGGTTATCTTCAACTCCTTCGACACCGCCCACTACGAATGGGAAGATACCCTGAGCAACATTTTCAAAGTCTTGTTTGAAGGTGCCTTTACCTGTATCATGGTTTTCTCCGTACATGCTTGAATTATTTTCAAAGGTACGAATTTCATCAAAGTAAGTTGCCTCATCACCAGCTTCACGACTCAAAGTAAGAGTGACATTTGATACGTCAGAACCAGTTGTAAAGAAGGCATACATGTTTTGGAAGTAACTTGTATTGTCAACTGTAGCATTGTCACGACGTGTATTGTGGGCGTAGGCCTTAACATAGTTGAGAGCGAGAGACTTATTGGTATAAGTAGTCACTTCTTTTTCACCAGTATTTACAGTGATGCTCGCCTTGGCATTACTACGGTTATCGACACCGACATAAACAGCATACTTGGTATTTGGTTTCAAACCAGTTAATTTCTGAGTGAGACTGACCTTGCTCTTATTGCCTTGGATACGAAGCATTTCATTTGCGCCTTGTGATTTGACAATTTCTGCCTTAGAAGCATCGCCTGAAATAGTCCAATGTTTCAAGGTACCGCTGTTAAATCCTTGGTCATAGATATGCATACCTTCACTCCATGACATTTCAGGATTGATTTGTTTTGAACGATAGAGAACGTATGGTTGGTTTGCGAGAAGATCTAAGGTAATCTTACCATCTGTTACAGTTAGTTCTTGCTCTTCTGTCTTCCCTTGGTCAGTCAGCTTGTAAAGGTAAACCTTGCTCTTTGCCCAATCGCTCGGAAGGGTCCAAGTTGTTGCACCAGTCTGCGTATTGAAGTAGTACATTTTTTCCTTAGCAGTAGGAAGTTTCTTACCATTCGCATCCCAGTTCCAAGGAGTCAAGTAAGCTGAACCATCTTGGATCACACGCCCGTTGAGAGTTACTGTACGTTCGCGGTATTGTGGGCTATTGACATCGTTTGACTTACGAGTTACAACTACTTTATTATTGTCAGCATCTACCAATTCCACTCGCATTTCTGGAGTCCATTTATAGGTGCTACCATTATCGGTCATAGTCACTGATGTACCATTTTCCCATTTACTTACAGTGAAGTGTTGGAAATATTTGGTCATCAAGTCATGGGCAAAGAGGTTAGTCACATAGCCATTGTAATCACTTCGTCCTTGCCAGCCTTCAAAGTCTTTCATGCTGTAGCCACCTAGAAGTGGATAGTCTGCTGCACCACCGTAACTTCTGTAGTCCCCTACCCAAGCATCTTTTTGGTGGTTACGGATAAAGCGGGTGATGGCACTGTTGATACCTTTATTGGTGTAGCCACCGTAGGTCAAATCAGCTGCCCAGTGATGGAAGGTAGAGTCGTACTCACCACCATGACCCCACTCGATTGCAAAGCGCCAGCCTTGTTTGTTGATCTCTTTAGCGAGAACGTGAGTAGCCCAGGCACCGTTGTCACCTGATTGACCATTACCCCAAACGTCCACATAGATAAAGTCGAGTCCGTCACCAAGTTTTTTCTTCAAATCTTCCCAACGTGCCAAACGACCATGAGCCAAGTCATAAGCAGCATCAATGTTGATACCTTGGTCTAGCCAGTTCCAACCATAGCTATAGCTACCATCTGGATTCTTACGAAGAATTTTTTCATTGAAGTATTTAGACTCAGGATAAGTTTCAGAAGCGTTGACGTGGATACCTAGATGAGCCCCGTATTTCTTCGCTTTCTCAATCAAGGTCTTGAAGTCTTCGACACCACCGATACGTTTCCCAATATCAGCATAGTTCAAGTGACCAGAGTCATGGCCTTCGCTACCATATCCTTTAAGGAGAACACCTTGCCCAAGACCATCTGTATGGAGATTGATCTTCTTGATACCATCCAGAGTCATGAGGAATGGGTTTTGTGCTTGTGAACCAAAGTTCATCGCGATACGATAAGCTGTGATATCCTTGACTTTTTCCCAACCTTGAGGGTTGTTCATAATGCTACGATAAGCAATGGCTCCATCCTGCCAGTCTACTTTATTATCCGCATTGGCATCTTCAGTGATAACAACCTTGGCACTTGGAAGTTCCTTGGTGTATTCTGGGAAGACAATGCCCTTATAAGCTTTTTCCCATTGCCATTCAGAACTATGAATTCCAACATAGTTGGCATTTCCGACTGTTTCCTTGTAGGCTGTCAAGCGAGTCCAGTCATAAGAACCTCCACCGTAGCTGTTTTGAGAGTTGCTCCATACACCTGCAGCCAGCTTATCTGTAGAAACAAATCCATACATGTAACCCTTGGCCAAGTCTTTCATTGGATTGGTTACATCAATATGATCATCTCCGCTGACATGGGTATTGTTTGACATAGTTGCCCCATCAAACTTAGCACCAGATTGATCACTTGAAACAGAGACTAGAGCATTGCCAAGGAAACTAATAGAAGAAAGCAGTTTTCTTTCATCATCAATCTTTTGACCTGGAGTAACTTGATTGTGGTTGACAATCTTGGTCACATCAAAGTGCAACTGATTATCCACAACCTGCAAACGAACCGTCATGTCCGCATTGATTAGATTTTTCTCATCACGGAGTTTCATCAAGTACTCTGCAGTTGTCTCGTTGATTTTTTTGTAGGTGACTTCAGGTGTGACTTCGTGTTTGTTGATAAAGACTTTATTGAATTGTTGAACTTGTCCTGGCAAGGTATGCCCGTTCAAACTGTATTCTTTAATACGTGGGAAGGCTTGGTCAATCACTGCTTTGAGAACCTTAGACTGAATAGTGTCATAAGTTACCTTGCTATCATCAACCGCAGCTCCTGTTTCTTTTTCAGCAGGGGTATCCTCTGTTTTTACCCCCTCTTGGTTATCCGTTTTAACGCTAACAACTGTTCGCTCATCGCCATAAGAGCCTGCCTTGAGAAGAATCTTCTTCTCATTTTTAAGATGGTCATTGACCGCAGCTGGTAGAGTTACTGTATCAAAGAGCTTCACATCATTATTCGTTGCATTGAGTTGCCCATCTGACTTGAGAGTGATAGAGAGACGGTTGGTTGATCCTGTTTCAGGAGCAGCAACACGACTACCTCTATACCAAGTGCTAGTTGTTGGAGATTTATACTCCCAGAACCAGCCATCCTTGTCATAACCGACAAAAACATTATTATCGGTATCTTTAAATTTCAGGAAAACACCAAAGCGTGACTTGCCCTTTTCAGAATCTTCTTTGAAAGTTAAATCAACAGTTGCATTTCCATTGGCATCAACGGTCAAGCCCTTCTTTTCAAACAGAGCTGGTTTGCCTGCGTTATCATTTTGAGCAGTTGAGGATAGTTGGTTGTAGCGGACACCTTTTTCTTCTCGGATAGTGACTGTTCCCTGTTGTTCTTTTTTCTCTACCGTTTGCCATTCAGCTGTCACTTTCTCAGGTGTTTCAGGTTTAGCAGCTGGTTTGTCCTCTTTGGGTTTGTCTTCGGCTGGTTTTTCTTTCTCTTCCAAGTCTGCTGGTTTAACACTTGAAATCCCCTTCATGTGATCTTGGATCCATTTCAATTGAGCAGGTGAGAAGAGAATACCACCACTACGTTGGCCAACAACTCCATTTTGATGAACACCGACAAGTTTTCCTTCTGTATCAAAGATACCACCACCACTAGCACCTGGATGACTACCTTGATAACCGATCCCTTTTACACCCTCACCGTAGGATTCGACTAATTCAACAGTTGTATTGAGCACTGGTGAT
Organism: Streptococcus oralis; assembly: GCF_004127215.1. Lineage (GTDB taxonomy): Bacteria > Bacillota > Bacilli > Lactobacillales > Streptococcaceae > Streptococcus > Streptococcus oralis_BD. Next base: position 416,903 of record NZ_QEWJ01000001.1, read on the forward strand.
AATTTTCCAGTTGGATAGCCAAAGACATGCAATTTATCTCCAACCTTTTTCACTGCAGGTTTTTCAGTCACTTCTGCTGGAGCATTTTCCAGAACAGTTCGCAATCGAACAAGAGCCAAATCATTCTTGTAGCCTTTTAGGAAACCTTCACGATCCCAGTGAATAATGTCTTTTTTACTAAATTTAACATCTGGTAGTCCTGGATAGGAAATGCTATAGATATCTCCATCACCATTATCATTGTCAACGACCTTGCGATTATTCCCATCTGGAACGTCTTTTATAAAGTTATGTGAAACAGTTAAAACAAGATTTTCGCCAATGACAATCCCACTACCTTCACCTGATGGTGTCTTGATTTTGACAGTTGCTCCGTAGTTTAATTCACCATTCTTGGTTTTAGCTACATTTTCTGGAACGAGATTCTCAGTATCCTTAGCTAATTGATCCTTGTCAACTTCTTTCCCTTTATCTTCAGCCTTATCTAATTTGCCCCCTAAACCTTCTGGTAACTTATCTGAACTAGCTGATTTTTCTTTTTCAAGTGCTAATAGTTCTTCTTCTGTCTTAGGTCCATCCGTAACTTCTGGAGACCCTTGATTTTCTCCCGCCTTTGGTGCTTCAAAATCACGCCCATCATTCTCTTTTGCTGTTGCAAGAGCAGTAGCTAGATCCGCTGGTAAATTCGCTGTGGAGCCAGACTGCACGCTATCTGCAAGAACTGTACTTGTTCCAAAGAATGCAGCCCCAATCATAACAGAAGCAACACCTAATGAAAATTTCCGAATACTATATTTACAACGTTTTTCAAATGATCCTTTATTCATAAATTTTTGTTCCTCCTAGTTTAAAAAGTAAGCGTTTGCATATTTCTCTAAAAAAATAACCTCCTCCATTTTTAAACACTACTTTCTAAACAAATATTTTCTATTCCAATTCAATATATCAAAAACAGCTTAAAAAATCAATAGCTTAATAGGTAAAAGTAGTAAAAGTATAATCAAAATATTAGACAACTCTAAATCCAGTTTCAACCCCTGCTGAATAAGAGTTTGGGAAAGCAATAAAAAATGAAACTAACTCTCAAAAATGGAGCTAGAATAGTTCCTTTTTAAGAGAAAGTTTCACACATGTTTATTCTATTGTTGCAATACTTTTCGTGGTTTGGTTCCTTCAGCTGGACCGATGACACCTGCCATCTCTAGTTCCTCCATGAGACGAGTCGCGCGGTTAAATCCAACCGACAAACGACGCTGAATCATAGAAGCACTGGCTTTCTGCGTTTCGATAACCAGAGCCTTGGCTTCTTCAAAAAGCGGATCGCCATCAGTTTCGCCGTCAGAAAATTCTCCTTCATTTTCAGAGACTTCTCCTGGGTCAAAGCTATCATCGTAGTCCGCATCTGCCTGAGCCTTGATGAAGTTTACGATACGTTCAACATCATCATCCGAGATAAAGGACCCTTGCAGACGGACTGGGTGATTTTCATCGATTGGTTTAAAGAGCATATCCCCTCGACCAAGCAGTTTTTCAGCTCCGTTCTCATCCAAGATAGTTCGTGAATCTGTACCCGATGAAACTGCAAATGCCACACGAGAAGGGACATTGGCCTTGATAAGACCAGAGATGACATCAACCGATGGGCGCTGCGTTGCGAGAATCATGTGAATCCCTGCAGCACGTGCCTTCTGTCCGAGACGGATGATGGCATCTTCCACTTCCTTGCTGGCCACCATCATAAGATCAGCCAACTCATCCACAATGACAACAATCAAAGGCAGGGGTACTTGTTTGTACTCAGATTGGCTATTAAATTCTTCGACCTTGGCATTGTAACCAGCGATATTTCGCACACCAACCTTAGCGAAGAGTTCGTAACGGTTTTCCATCTCATCTACAACCTTTTGCAAAGCCTTGCTAGCCTTGCGTGGATTGGTCACAACTGGGATCAAGAGGTGAGGAATGTCGTTGTAAACCGATAGCTCAACCATCTTTGGATCCACCATCATAAACTTGACCTGGTCTGGTCTTGCTTTCATCAGAATGCTAGCGATAATCCCGTTAACTGCGACTGACTTCCCTGATCCCGTTGAACCTGCAACAAGTAAGTGGGGCATTTTGGAAAGGTCAAAGGTGCGAGCAGTTCCATTGACAGCCTTACCTAGAGGTATTTCAAGGAGATTTTCTGGTTTTGTTTGAGACTGTTCCCAGAGTTCACGGAAGGAAACGGTCGCAATTTCAGAGTTAGGAACCTCAATCCCGACTAAGGATTTACCAGGTATTGGAGCCTCAATCCGGACATCCTTGGCCGCCAGAGCTAGTGCTAAGTCATCTGCCAAGTTAGAAATGCGATTAACTCGGACTCCAACTGCTGGCTTAACTTCATACTTGGTCACTGATGGGCCGATTTCAGCTCGTTCCACCGTCACCTTGATACCAAAGCTAGCAAAGGTTTCTTCTAGGATTTTGATGTTTTCTCGGACGATCTTCTTTTCCTTGGACTGATCTTTGGGTTTATCTGGCGCAAAGAGTTGCAAGCTTGGCAGTTTGTATTCGAGGGCTTCCTTGGCAGAAAAATCAACCTGCACCTCTTCATCCTCAAAGTCTTCTTCCACATCTGGAACGTCAAAATCAGTTTGAGGGAGGATAATCTCCGGTTCGATCCATTCTTCCTCAGGAATTGGGGGGAGATCGTAGTCTGGTACCTCTGATAAGATTTCTCCCGTTTCAGGATCTACAGGAGGAAGTGGTAGCGCATCCTGTTCTTCTTGTTCTCTCTGAATTCTGGCAGCTTCTTCAGCTTCTTGACGAGCCTTCTCCTCTTCTCTCTTGATGAAGCGTTCCTGTTTTCTCTGTTCCTGTTTTTCCATGAAGGATCTGAACTGCGCTCCAATAAAGGCTGCAACATCATAAATAGACCAGGGACTGACCAAGAGTGCCCCAACCAGAATCAAGAGAACTCCAATAAAGTAAGAGCCTATATTTGAAAAAAGAAAGGCTATGGGGATATAAAGTCCGACACCAAGCAGGCCTCCACCAGCAAAACTAGTCACCCGCATACCAGTAAGGTCCGTCATAACTTGAGACAAGGTCCCTTTTAGAACTGACTGCTCCAAGCCATATTTCCAGACAAGATAAGCCTCAAAAATTAAGAGTAAGCCAGCGAAGATACAGAGGAATCCTGACAGAAGTCCTTCTTGCTTGCGTATCCATTTAAATAGAAAGAGATAAATGAGGAGGGCACCAATGGCCACATAGGTCAAACTTCCGACCACCAGTCGAATGAGATTATAAAGGGTGATACCTGCCGCACCGAGCTTGAGGGCTGCAATGATCAACAATAAGGCAATCCCTAAGGAAATCAACATCCTCTGAATAGCCTGTTTTCTTTCGAGTTCTGCTTTAGACGGTCTCCGTCTTGTTTTTGTAGTATTCTTGTTTGCCATTCTTTTATTATACCATATTTCAGAAACTTCTAGAGAAATCAAAAAGACTGCCCACTTTTGTGTTCAGTCATTTGAATGTGATAACTATTGCTTTTCTTCTGCTTCATCACTATATTCAATCTGCTTCTTTCTTAATCCATATAGCTTTAATACAGAATTTTCATGTTTGGATTTATTAGAAATCAATTTCTTTTTCTTTAAGTAATCAAGAAGTTTTTCGTTAAATTTAGAATACGACACTTTCGCTTCCTGATTACCATTTCCACTATTATCTTCATTTTGATTTAGTTTGTCCAAGGCAACTTCCCATTCAGTGTAGATATCATAATCTATTTGTTCCTTCAAGATTTGCATAATATCCGGTAATTCTAATAAATCTAAATAATCACCTAGCAAAGTAAGCTTATCTACTTCTATTTGACTTCCCGAATTAGAAATTAATTTTTCAAAAAGTTCTTTCTTATGTTCAAGTAAAACATCATTCGAATTTAGTATAGATTCATACAATGGAACGCTAATTTCATTTTCATCTAATGCTATAAATTGTCTTATATATTTTTTAACTATTTTTTGTATTTTATTTTGAAGCGTCACATCTAACGAATCATAGCTATTTTGATTTATTAAGTTGTAAAAGTCATACTCATCAAATTTATTATCTAAAAGAAACACTAATATTTCTGCTCTATATTTTTCAGATAGATACAGATTCTCTAGCAATTCTCTAATTTGTTCTTCATCACGAATATCTTTTGCAGTATTTAAATAATCAAATTTATTCATCCTAATAAAGGAGGCTAAATGTTTTGGGTATTTCTGACGTATAAACTCAAGATTATCTTCATTAAAATCTATCAATTTATATTTTATGAGATGGTCCATCTGATTATCATCCTCATCAATTTCATTAAATGTTTCATAATAAGGATATCCTATTTCTTTCACTAATCTAATTCTGATATTTTTATTCATGTTCGACTCTTCTAAAACAAAATATACAAATTTTTCTTGTATTTCCTTATCAAACCTCAAATAGATCTCTTTATCAAACTCAAAATTAGGTTTTTGATTAATAAAATCTACCAAGAAATTACCATCTTTCTTATATTGACTAAAATATTCTAAAACAATTTCAGTATTTACTTCTGCTTTTTGAGCATTAACAAGATTTTGTACTAGTATTTCTCTATTTTCACTAGATAGGTCATTGAATTTATCTTGAGTATAAGTTATATAAAATTCTGGGACACTAGCGATAATTTTTTCTACTAATGTAACATTTTTAATTTTTTCATCATTATCTGACTCGTCAGATTCATCACTTCCTAACTTTTCTTGAGATAATTGATGATTAAATACAACATTATTATTTAATAATTGTTCAATATACTCAGGTTTATCACGCATCTCTCCCTCTGATAAAGTAACATACATTAGAATATACTTTAGAAATTCTTCATCAGAAGATTGACAATAATCTAGTAAAGGTTTTAATCCATTTTGACTAGTCATGATTTCATAATTTTTATGTTTTACATCTGATAACTCTGTACCCATATCAGAATACCGTTCCATGAAAAATAGTACATTAGATTTGCAAATATCGTATAAGCCATTCTTATAAATATAATTCAGCACATTTTCCTCATATCCTGAACTCTCAAAATCAAATTCCTTAATTTTAAAATCTATAGCCGATAAATTAAAATTAAACTTCTCAAAATCACAATAATTATTATGAAAAATGTTAAGAAAAACCTCTTGTGTCATCTCTAGATATTTAGAAATCTGCTCTTTTGTTTCTTTTGTACAATCACTCAAATCAACTAAATTCATTAAAGATAATATCAATTTTCTTTTATCAACGTAAATAAAATCGCCATGTTCTTGGTTAATATATTCGTTGAAGAGATCCGAGTTATGATGTAGCCATTTTCTCAAAAATACCCTTATATCACGCTCTGAGAAAAACGATTTATTTTCAACATTTAATCTAAATAATTCGTTATAAAAGTCCAGTAAAAATTCCAAAATATTATCTTGGTAAAAGATTAATTTCAACTTCTCATTATGTTCATTTGAATATAACAGAAATCTAAATAAATCATAATTTAACACATTACTACTTTTATAATTTTTTAATTCTAAATAATTAAAGATTTCATCAAAATTTTTTAGAGAAATATTATATTTATTCTGTCTGCCAGAAATTACATTTCTTAAATATTCTTTTTCTTCTACCGTTATCGTATTCTCATAGAAATGATTCAAATAATCTTGATAGCTCTCATCAATATAAGCATTTCTAATTAGGAAAGAGATTATTGAGAATTGAGGATTCTTTCTTATTTCTTTTGTAAAATCACTTTTAAAATCATCAATATCTGTAGCATATTGATAAACATCTGATAATCTATAACTATCTAGTTTCCCAAGCTCATCGTTTATTTTCTTAATTTCTTCTTTTAATTTTTCTATTATTTTTTTATTTTTAGTATTCTTTAAACGCTCTTGAAATTCTGGAGTATTCCTACTAGGAAATAAAGAATCAATATCCTCATTTCGCTTATATTGATTATACTCTGCATCATGATAACTATCAAAGGAATAAATTTCACTATCTCCTGCAATTAACTCTTTTATGTAATCATAACGTGTTGAAAAATCTTTTTCAAATTTTCCATTTACTTTAATTATTTTTCTTCCAGATGGTATTTTTAATATAGTTCCATATAATTCAACTTCATCGTTTAAATGTTCTTCCTCAGCATTCTCTATCTTTCTCTCCAAAGCATTCTTCTTATTATTTAACTCCTCTCTAAGATTTTTTAATGATATTTCTTTTGAGTTCAACAATTCATATAAATATCCTTGATTTCTTTGTAAAAGTGAAAAATCTTTAGGGAAAATATTTTTATAGACTACCATTGCAAATAGTTTTTCATAATCTAGCTTTAAAGTATTTAATGTGTCTTTATAAGTAAGATACTCATTACAAATATTATTGATTAATCTCATATCGTCAAGATATAAAGAAATATTAAATAAAAACGTCTTGTCTAAACTATCGTATTCCCACATTTCTGTTAGCAATTTTTTTAATATGTCATGAGAATTAGAAGCAGTTACAACAGGGACTATAGGAATAATAAAATCAAAAAACTTCGTTCTTTCTTGTGATTCAAACAAATCATCCTTTACAAGATAGAAAAACACCAGTTTACGTTTGTGATTTGCCTTTCTATTTCTATTGATAACTATATTTAATTCCTTCAATTTTTCAAAAATTCTAGAGTCATTAAAACGTTCAATATCTTCAAATACTATAACATCTGCTCCTGATTGCTTGAATAAATAAAGTACATCATCTAAATAGCGATCAAAATAAGATACCCTTGAACTTTCATTTGAGAAGATTTCAATATCAGTTTCAATTTTTTCTGCCTTTAAGGATAATTTTTTGATAAAACCAAAATCTTTTTGTAGCTTCAGTAAAAAATAAATTCCATATACAATTAAAACAAATAAAATTATTAGTACAAGAAGGGAAATAATAGGTTTCGTAGTCCAAGATAACCAACAAAAGTTATAAACCAATTCACTCCATGAAGAAATATTAAAAAGATACAAAGATAATAGTATTGTTAAACTTAGATATAGTGTAATATTGAGGGGGTTGATCTGTGATTCAGCATCAAGAGTTTTAAAAATGGATTTCCTTATTTTGTTAGGATTTATTTGATGAAGCAATTGATTGATTATTTTTCCTTCAATGGTATTAATTTCGCGCTTATCGAGTCCATTTTTTTCACTACTTTTCATTTCATCATATTGCCCCAAAGAAATATGAATGAATTTTTTATCTGTACATTTCCTCTCAAAACTCTCAACAACACTACTTTTCCCCGCTCCATAATTCCCAGTAATAGCTACGTTGGTTACTTCCGAATTTTTGTCAATCGCAAATTCAAGTGCTCTTTCTGTCACTGGCTTTATTTCAACATCTTTATTTGAAGTAAGTGCTCGAAATTTATATTCTCTTTCCATTAATTTATCTCTCCCTCTAGTAATTCTTTAACTATTATTATATCAATTATTTATTGAGATATAAAGCTTTTAGTTATTTCTCGTCTCCTACCTAAATCAGCTATAAAATTGGTTCATTTAGAATCGGGAAAATTCTCCTCCACCATACTGACATGGGTCGCTTGTAACTCTTCATTTAGAATACTTTGACTACGGAACTTTTCATTCTCTGGCTTCTTTTCTAGAATCATTCAAGACACTTTTCACCTCCATAGTATTTATACAAACTTTAGTATTCTATCGTTTAAATGAAGAGTGAAAATCTCTACGATCTACTTCTATATCACTTTAAAGCCCAGTATCCCTAACTCCATTATCAAAAAAATGACTACCCACTTTCGTGTTCAGTCATTTTGGTATATGAATTCTTTTTATGCTTGTGGTTTGCGTAGGTAACCATAAACCACACCACTTACAATTGCTCCAATCAAAACAAAGACTAGGTAAAGAAGGGCATTTGAAGTAAGTGCGATGACGAAGATTCCTCCGTGTGGCGCCATGAGTTTGATACCTGCAAGACCAACGAGTCCGCCTGCCACCGCAGAACCAAGGATGAAGCTTGGAATAGCACGAGCTGGGTCGGCTGCACCAAACGGAATCGCTCCCTCAGTGATAAATGACAAGCCCATGATGATGTTTGTCAAACCAGAGTTGCGCTCTTCCTTAGTGAATTTATCTTTGAAAAGAAGAGTTGCGACAAAGATTGCAAGTGGTGGAACCATTCCTCCAGCCATAACTGCTGCCATAGCTACAGAACCACCTGAAGAAACAGTCGCTGCAAGCGTACCTGTACCAAAGACATAGGCTGCTTTATTAACTGGACCACACCCATATCAACAGCCATCATTCCACCAAGAACGATACCGAGAAGGACAGCTGAACCACCTCCAAGACCGCCAAGGAAGTCATTCATAGCAGTGTTAATTGCTGCCATTGGGATGTTAACAGCTAGCATGACAAATCCAGTCAAGATTGTTCCAAGAAGTGGCAAGAGAAGGATTGATTTAGCACCTTCAAGTGAACGAGGAACTTTAACGTATTTCTTGATAGCAAGAACCAAGGCTCCTGCGATAAATCCACCAACAAGGGCACCTAGGAAACCAGATGAGACACCTGCAAGAGTTGAAGTTGCTTCTCCGCCTGCAGCATAAGGGATTTTACCAAAGGCAAAACCTTCTTTGGCAATAGCACCAGCCACGAAACCTGCTACCAAACCAGGTTTTTCAGCGATAGAGTAGGCAACATATCCTGCAAAGACTGGGAGCATCAAGCCAAAGGCCGCGCCACCAATTTTCATGAACATAGAAGCTAGCTCATGGTAGGATCCGAGATTGCCAAGACTATCTTGTGGCACACCAAAAGCTCCGTCGATCAAGAAAGCAAGGGCAATCATGATACCACCACCGATAACGAATGGCAACATTTGAGATACACCACTCATCAAGTGTTTGTAGAAGGCACCACCAAGGCTTTGTTTTTCGTTACTTGTTGCTGCGGTTTTTGCTCCATTAGCAGCATGGTAAACTTCAGCATCTCCTGAAAGAGCCAAGTTGATCAATTCTTCTGTCTTACGGATACCGTCTGCAACTGGACGATTAACCAATGGTTTGCCGTCGAAACGATCCATCTCAACAGCCTTGTCTGCTGCGATGATAACTGCTTTAGCCTTACGGATGTCCTCTGATGTTAGTTGGTTCCCAACACCGCTGGCACCGTTGGTTTCTACCTTGATCCCAACACCCATTTCGGCGGCTACTTTTTGAAGGGCTTCTTGGGCCATGTAAGTGTGGGCAATGCCTGTCGTACAAGCTGTAACAGCTACGATAAAGTCGCCAGATTCATTGGCAGGTGCTTGAATAGGCTGCTCAGCTTTTTCTGAAGCTTGGTCAAAAAGTTCGATAACTTGATCTGCAGATGTTACTTGACGAAGTTTGTCAGCAAATCCGTCTTTCATCAAGTATTGAGACAATTCTGCCAAGGCTGCCAAGTGAGTGTCATTGGCACCTTCTGGAGCTGCAATCATGAAGAAGAGGTCTGTTGGTTGCCCATCCAAACTTTCATAGTCAACACCATTGTTTGACTTTGCAAAGAGAACCGTTGCTTCTTTGACAGCTGAGTTTTTGCTGTGAGGCATAGCAATTCCGTCACCCAAGCCAGTGGAAGTGAGAGCTTCACGCGCTAAGATTCCTTCTTTAAAGGTTTCAAAATCCGTCACATAACCATGATCTACTAAGCTATGAATCATCTCTTCGATAGCTGCTGTTTTTTCAGTCGCCTGCAAATCTAGCAACATGACATCTTTTCTCAATAGGTCTTGAATTTTCATCGTTTTTCTACCTCAACTTTTTCATATGTTTCTTTAATAAATTCTGCTGTTGCCAAGTCATCCGAGAAGGTGGTTGCTGTTCCACAAGCCACTCCCCATTTGAAGGCTTCTACCGCATCCTTGGATTTGACAAATTCACCTGTAAATCCAGCAACCATAGAGTCACCAGCTCCCACTGAATTTTTCACTGTTCCCTTGATTGGTTTAGCGAAGTAAGCTCCCTCAGATGTGACAAGAAGTGCACCGTCTCCAGCCATAGAGATGATAACGTTTTGAGCACCTTTAGCCAACAATTCTCGAGCATAGTTCTCGATTTCATCTAAACTTTCGAGTTTCACTCCAAAGATAGCTCCAAGCTCGTGATTGTTTGGTTTAACCAAAAGTGGCTGGTAGTCTAAACTATCAATCAAGGTCTGTCCTTCAAAGTCACAAACGACTTGCGCACCAGTCTGGCGTGTCAATGCAATCAAATCCTTATAGATAACATTGCCTAGATTCTTAGCACTTGAACCCGCAAACACGACCGTATCATCTGCAGTCAGACTAGATAAGATAGCTTTCAATTCTTCTAACTGAGCTGGTTCGACATTTGGACCCGTTCCGTTGATTTCTGTTTCTTGGTCTGCTTTAATTTTAACATTGATACGAGTATCTTCTGCTACTTGGACAAAACGCGTCTCGATTTTTTCCTCTGCAAGGGTATCTGTGATAAATTTACCAGTAAAGCCTCCAATAAATCCAGTCGCAGTATTAGGAATATCCAAGCGTTTCAAAACACGACTGACATTGATTCCTTTTCCACCAGCAAACTTATCATCACTGTCCATACGATTGACACTGCCGACTTGGACTTGGTCCAAGCGCACGATATAGTCAATGGATGGATTGAGTGTGACTGTATAAATCATACTTCTATTACCTCCGTTTTCTCCTTAATAGCCTGCAAGAGCTCGTGCCCTTGACTTGTGATGACAATAGCGCGTTTGAGTGGTGCTACCTTGGCAAAGCAAGTTTGACCAATCTTTGACGAATCCACCAAGACATAAGTCTGTTTGGCATTCTCTAAAATAGCACGCTTAACAGCTCCTTCCTCCATATCGGGAGTTGTATAATAACCATCGTCCACACCATTCATCCCGATAAAGGCACGGTCAAAGTGCAATTGATTGATTTGGTTAAGAGCCACTCCACCGATACATGCATCTGTTGCCATCTTGACACTTCCTCCAACCATGACAGTCGGAATCTGTTTTTCAACCAACTGAACCGCATGATGAATGGAGTTGGTCACAACTGTGATGTTCTTATTAATCAATTCCTTGATCAAAAAAGCAGTTGTCGTTCCAGCATCAATAAAGATAACATCTTGTTCCTTGATAAGAGAGGCTGCTTTCTGAGCCAGTAGCTTCTTCTCTTGAAGGTTTTTGACAGATTTTTCTTGAATAGTTTCTTCCTGCAAGGAGTGGGGTAATTCTGCTCCACCATGCACACGGCGAAGCTTGTTTTCTGTCTCCAACTCATCCAAATCTCTTCGTACCGTTGATTCTGATGTTTCTAATAGACTAACCAATTTTTCTAGGGAAACTACATGATGTTGATTTAACTCCTCTAAAATCAGTTGCTTCCGCTCAGTTTTTAACACCAAATCACCTCCTGTTATCGTTTACACTATTCATTCTAGCACATTTTCTACCAAAGTCAAGCATTTTTTATCATTTTCTTTCAAAAACTATCATTTTTGCCAATTCCAACATTTTTATTGCAAGATAAGTAGCTTTATGGTAGACTATTTGAGTAAGTATTGGAAGATTACTCAAGAGGCTTAAGAGGCCGTGTTGGAAACGCGGTAGGCGTGTAACAGCGTGCGTGGGTTCGAATCCCATGTCTTCCGTAGAAAAACCAAATGATATACTCCCCTTATAGCGGATAGTGAAGAGGCTACGACTCACTAGAAACGATAGGGGAGTTTTCATATCCTCAAAAAAAGCTAACATCTATGCAGACTATGCTAAAAGTAGCTTATATCTATGCTAGGTCATAGTAAGGCAAGAGGAGAATGCTGTCCCTAGAAAATTACATTATCATCATACTGGTAACTTCCAATAACAGGTCGTTGGTATTTATCCTGCTGGGAAAATCCCTGTAACATTATTAAGAAATACGAACCTATACCTTCAATCTTACAAACTACTAGAATCCTTATTTCCTTGAATATAAAAAGGAGAGAACCACCATGGTTCTCTCCTGAATCTGACCTTTCGTTAACCGACTCAGTTGATAAAAAACCTTTATTTCCTAAATTTCCACTGGCTATAAATCCCAAAAACAAGAATCCAGATGGCTGAACCAACTGCCCCCATAAAAGTAGACTCTTGCAAAAAGAGAGTCACAAAAACAAAGACAAAAAAGAGGATCGTTAGGGGATTGAGCAAACGATACTGAGGCATGAGATAGCCATCAGCCATGAAGTCTTGTGACTTGCGGTATTTGAGGTGAGCCACCATAATCAAGATATAAATTGCAATATAGACACCTGATGAAGATGCCGTAATTAAAGCAAAAGCATCCGAGACACCCGGCAACACATTGATAAAGGCAGCCAGAGCAATTAAAATTGCTGAGGCGATGATGGCATTTTGCGGAACATTGTGACGAGAAAGAGTATCTGCCTTAATGGCCTTTAAGAAGCGATTGGGCGAATCATGGGCTATCTGATACAAGTGTCGCCCTGTTGAGTAGAGAGTTGAGTTAAGGGCAGACGCTGCCGACGTCAAAACGACAAAGTTAATCAGAGCCGCTGCCCACTTGATACCTGCCAGTTCAAAGACCGTTACAAATGGTGAATCTGAAGAAGCAAGTTCTCTCCAGGGAATGATAGACATAATGGCTAATAGAGCTCCACCATAGAAGAAGACAATTCGGAGAGGAATCTCCTTAACTGCCTTGGGAAGAACCTCCCGAGGGTTTTTCGTTTCAGAAGTTGTCACCCCGATAAATTCAATCATCAGATAGGCAAAAAATACCATTTGAAAGGCCATGACAAAGTTCATGACTCCGTTTGGAAAAAGAGAGAACTGATCGCTGATATTTGCCAAACTTGCAGCCCCATGCGGCATCTCAAATCCAGTTAAAACCATAAAGGCTCCCGTTGCAATCATAGCCAAAATAGCCACAATCTTAACCATTGCAAACCAAAACTCGACTTCTCCAAAGAGCTTAACCGCGATCAGATTGACCAAGGCCAGAATCGTTAAAAAGACAATCTGAATCAACCAACTAGGCCAGCTAGGAAACCAAAACTGAACATAATGCGAAATCGCAGTGATTTCTGCCATACCGATAAAGACGACAGACAACCAATAAGACCAAACTGAGAAATAACCCCAGCCTTTCCCCAAATGACGGGTGATAAAGTTGATAAAAGTATGTTGTTCTGGATCCTGATAGAGCATCTCTCCAACAGCCCTCATCATCAAAAACATAAAGGCTCCTGTAATCATGTAAATCAGGATGATAGAAGGCCCAGTAAGGCTGATAGAACGACCGGCACCTAGGAAAAGCCCAGTTCCAATTGTCCCAGCAATGGCCATCACCTGAACGTGGCGATTGGTTAATCCACGCTCCATTTTATTTTTCTTCTTATTTTCACTCATATAGTCTCCCATTTCATCTAAAAAACCAAAAAGGAGTTGAACGAGGTGAAAAGCCTCCCCTACTCCTTTTTATTCTCATTAAGCTGTTTTTTCAACCTTCAAGATTTTTACATCATAGCTACCAACTGGTGTCTCAATGGTCGCTGTATCACCAGTCTTTTTACCGATCAAGGCTTGTCCAATCGGGCTCTCATTTGAAACCTTACCAGCGAAAGCATCCGCACCCGCAGAACCAACGATGATGTAAACTTCTTCGTCATCTTCCCCGATTTCTTGGATAGTTACAGTCTTACCAATCGCAACTTCGTCCAGTGCTACTGCATCGCTATTGACGATTTCGGCATAGCGGATCTTTGTTTCCAGACTAGAAATTTGTCCTTCAACAAAAGCCTGTTCATCTTTCGCTGCTTCGTACTCACTATTTTCTGAAAGGTCTCCGTATGAACGAGCGATTTTAATACGCTCTACTACTTCGGGACGACGAACGAGCTTCAATTCTTCTAATTCTTTTTCAAGCTTTTCCTTTTCTTCAAGGGTCATTGGGTAAGTTTTTTCTGCCATTTTTCTCAACTTTCTTTTCTTAATTTGTTTTTAAAACAAAATTATGTGGAAAACCACATAATTTTAGTTTGAACTACTTGATTGTGTTAATTTGCTATTGATGTGTTCTGCAACGTTTTGATCATGTTCTTCTTTGGTCGCTGCAAAGTATACTTTACCATCTTCTACGTTGGCTACAAAGTACAAGTAGTCACTCTTTGTCTGGTTTACACTTGCTTCAATAGCATCCAAACTTGGACTATCAACTGGTCCAGGCATGAGGCCAAGGTGCGTATAGACATTGTATGGTGAATCGATATTTGTATCAATTGCAGCGTCATCAGCTAGGCTAATTTTTTGCCCAAGCTTGCCTTCAGCATACAGGATAGCAATATTGCTTTGAAGTGGCATACCGAGATTCAATCGGTTATAGAAGACACCTGCAATGGTCTTGCGATCTTCCGTTTTAGCCCCTTCTTTTTCTACAAGAGAAGCAATGCTGAGCAATTCGTTTACTGTGAGGCCTTTATCTTTTATAGTCGTATAATGTGGCGATAGCGCCTTATCCATAGCTGCAACCATTTCATCAATCAAACTTTCAACTGTTGTGCTGTTTTTAATGGTATAAGTTGCTGGGAAAAGGTAACCTTCTAAGCGATAGCGAACACCACTATCTTTTGTTGGAAGACTTCCAAGTAAGTTAGGATACTTGGCTACTAATTGTGAGATAAAGGTCTCATCTTGTACCTTAGCCAAGAAAGCTTCCGATGTAAGCGACTCTTTAAATTCACCTTGAAGTTGCCCTACTGTTTGAGCGATTTGCTCCAAAGTATATCCTTCTGGAATAGTCAAACTTGCAAGGATAGGCTCTTGTGGTTCAGGTGTTCCACCTTTTTGCAATTCTTGAATCAACTCATCCGTACTCATACTCTTCTTCAAGTTGTAGTAACCTGATTTCAAATCAGAATAGTTCTTATACTTGGCGTACAAACTAAAGATGAGTCCATGTTTTACCAAACCAGATTTTTCCAAAGTGCTCCCAATTTCTTGAACATTTGAACCTTCTGGGATTTGAACCGTTACATAGTCCTTAGAACTTGCATCAACTGGTTTCAAGGATTCTTGAACATAACCATAACCAAAGTACCCTCCAACAGCTACAAGAACTAGGAAAACTAGGAAAGTTAGCAAGCAACCTTTAGCTTTTGATTTCTTCTTTTTCTTAGCTGGCTTTACTCCTTCACGACGACTACGGCTTGGAAGATCAGTTTGTCGATCAGTAGCTTCAGATGAGAATGTTTCTTCATTTCCCGTAAGAGAAGAAACTGCTTCCACCTTATCCGCAGTCTTATACGAAACGGCTATTCTTGTCGTTACTTCGTTAAAAGCTTTTTCGTCTTTTTTAGGTTCTACAGCTTCAATCCTAGTCGGAGTAACTTCTTCCGGCTCTGAATCTTCCTGTTTCAGTTCCACTATTTCACTTGGTTCAGAATCTTTACGTGGCAATACAGTTGGAGCTTTTTTTAGAACATCCTCTATAGAAGCTAAAGAATCGTCAACCGCATTCTCAGCCGAATCCTCTATTTCCAAATCAGAAAAAGTAGAAAGAGTATCATTCTCGATAGGGGGAATGAAAGGCGTAGCATCTCCTTCTCCAGCTAACCGTTCTCTTTCCCGTGCCCTTTCTAAATCACGTAGAATCTGTTCTTTAAAACTTAATTTTTCTTCTTCTCTCGAATTTTCGCTCAAAGGTTCAACCTCCTTGTTGATAATCCATAATATTATATCTTAAAAAGTAAAGAAAAGCAACCATAGATGGCTTTCTTATGCTTATTTCTTATTTTCCCAAACCATATCGTACCAGGTCTCACCTGCAAAATTTGACTGAGATATCCCTTCATTAACAAAGCCATGTTTCTCATAATAGAGAATCAGATAGTCATGGCATGTCAGATTGATACCTTCTCTTTCCTGCTCTACAGCAACTTCTTTTAGGGCGGTCAGTAATCTCTTACCCACACCCAAAGCTTGCGCTTCCTTGGCAATAGATAGACAGGTAACGGAGATATAACCGCCAGATCTGTGACTGTGGTCCTCTACTTCTTCCGTAAAAGACTGATCTTGTAGATGGCGGTGTAGGACGACTGGTCCTTCAATGTATCCAAGGACACGTCCCTCTTTTTCAGCGACGAGAAAGCTAGTCTGAATTTCACGTAAATGAGCCTCAAAGACCGAACGCGGAATGGCTTCTTCAAGGGAGAAATTCTCTAGCTCTATCTCTAAAATTCGGTCCAAATCCGAAAATCTTGCTTGTCTGATTTTCATATTTCCTCCTGATAAAAAGGATTTGCCCAAATCAGATGCCATTCAGAACCACTGCCATAATGACTCTCTGTCACTTCTTCAACAAAGCCATTCATTTCAAAATAAGATAGTAGCTCATCAGGACTTTGCAAAAAAATACCTTGGTAATCTAGTTCGACTGTCACCTGCTTCAAGGCTGCAATCAGAAGACTTCCCAGCCCTTGTCCACAATGGTCAGGATGAATTGTCAATGATTTTATTGCTATCCATTTGGGATGAAGAGACTGAGCCTCTCCTAAAATATAGCCCACGAGCTGGTTTTCATCCCTAGCTACAAGAAAGGTATCCGCAGTCTTACGGATACTCTCTTCTAAGGATTGACGGCTAAATGCCTCTTCTGATGAAAAATTGGCTTCTTCAATCGCCAAAATTTCATCTAAATCTGATAGGGTAACTTGCCTTATGGTGATTGGAATTTCCATTTGATTTTCCTATTGGACGTTGCTTGTCAAGTTAGACAAGAGACGTTCAAATGAGTACTCATAGGTTTGGATGTCTCCCGCTCCCATAAAGATGTAAACAGCATTGTCGTGGTCTAGGAGTGGCGATACATTCTCAACTGTGATAACCTGGTGTTTCTTGTTGATTTTATTAGCTAGGTCTTCTACCTTAACATCGCCATGGTCCACTTCACGAGCTGATCCATAGATTTGCGCTAAGTAAACAGCATCCGCTTGGTTCAAAGCATGGGCAAATTCGTCCAACAAAGCAATGGTTCTAGTAAAAGTATGCGGTTGGAAGATTGCTACAATTTCCTTGCTTGGGTATTTCTGACGAGCTGCATCCAAGGTCGCGATAATTTCTGTTGGATGGTGGGCAAAGTCATCGATGATTACCGTATCATTAACGATTTTCTCAGTGAAACGACGCTTAACACCGGCAAATGTTTTCAGGTGTTCACGCACCAAGTTCAAATCAAAGCCTGCCGTGTAAAGAAGTCCAATAACAGCTGTCGCATTCATGATATTGTGACGACCAAAGGTTGGGATGTGGAATTGACCCAACTCTTGTCCACGGAAATGAACTGTGAAGGTCGAACCCGTTGTTGAACGAAGGAGATTGCTAGCTACAAAGTCATTGCCTTCTGCTTCAAATCCATAATAGTAAATAGGAGCATTGGCTGTAATCTTACGCAGCTCAGCATCTTCACCGTAGACGAATAAACCTTTCGTAATTTGTTTAGCATAGTCGTTAAAGGCATTGAAAACATCCTCTAGGCTTGTAAAGTAGTCTGGATGGTCAAAGTCAATGTTGGTGATGATAGAGTACTCTGGATGGTAAGGCATGAAATGGCGCTCATATTCGTCTGATTCAAAGACAAAATATTTGGCATTGGCTGAACCACGGCCTGTTCCATCCCCAATCAAGAAGCTCGTATCTGTAATGTGAGACAAGACATGAGACAACATACCAGTTGTTGAGGTTTTCCCATGTGCTCCTGCCACTCCCATGCTGACAAAATCGCGCATAAAGCTACCTAGGAATTCATGGTAACGTTTGTAGCTAATACCATTTTGGTCTGCATAGGCGATTTCAACGTTGTTATCTGGACGAAAGGCATTTCCAGCGATAATCTCTACACCACCTTGAAGGTTCTTTTCATCGAAAGGAAGAATCGCAATCCCTGCCTGCTCTAGTCCACGTTGAGTAAAGTAGTATTTTTCAACGTCTGAACCTTGAACCTTGTGTCCCATTTGGTGCAACATCAAGGCCAAGGCACTCATCCCTGATCCTTTAATTCCAATAAAATGATATGTCTTTAACATGCTTTTCTCCCTTATTCAGTGATTCTTGTCAGATTCAACTCTTGGGCAACCTGACGTTCCTGATCTGTTTTCTTGTTCTTTTTATTATAGATTTGGCTTTTCTTCAGAAAATCATAGTTGTTCTTTTTAGCTTTTCCCGTTTGGGTTTTCGGAGTTGGATTCGTTACTTGGCCAACTTCTTCAGCTAAAATATAGTGGGACTGGCTCAAGTTTTTACTAAATTTGGCAAACTCACCTGGATTTTCCTTTTGAAATGGTGCTGTTGGTTGGTTTCCTTGACGAACAAGTGTTGAACCATTGTGTCGTCTGGTATGGCTAACATCTTGGGTCAAATACTTAGCTGAACGTTTCTTCTTCAAGTCCGCACGCGCCTCTTCTCGAGCCAGTTCAGCATACGTTTTTTCAACTTTTTTAGGTTCTGGGCTCGGCTTTGACTCCTTTTTAACCACTGGAGAAACTACGGTTTCTTCCTCATTGATAGGAGACCATTCTAAATGATTTTTATCTCGGTAATCACCTCTGATATTGCTAATAAAGTCTGACTCATCGTACAAGTCCATGACTGGCATTTCGGTCAGCATGATCTCGTCATCTGACACCAATGGAAATCGATCTTGTTTCATTTTGTATTTCCTTTCAACACTTCATTATAGCGTATTGTCTTGATTTTTCAAGTGCTGGCTTCAGAAATTCCCAAAATTTCTCGAATTTCTGCCAGACTGAGGCTCGCACGCGACTCCGTACCATCTAAAACTTGGGAAACCAAATGTTTCTTCTGTTCTTGCAGTTCTTGAATTTTTTCTTCAATAGTTCCTTTCGTAATCAAGCGATAGACCTCGACCTTCTGCTCCTGCCCCATACGATGGGCACGTCCGATAGCCTGAGCTTCAATCGCAGGATTCCACCAGAGATCCACTAGGATGACGGTATCAGCTCCCGTTAGATTAAGACCGACTCCACCTGCCTTCAGAGAGATGAGAAAGGCATCTTTTTCTCCTTGATTAAAGGCCTTAGTCATCTCTTGTCTGTCTTGAGCAGGAGTTGAGCCTGTGATTTTAAAGGAGGTCAAGCCTAAATCTGGGAGTTCTTGCTCGATTTTTTCTAACATTCCTTTGAACTGGGAAAAAATCAAGACACGATGCCCACCATCAGCCACTTGTAGCAATAAATCTCGGAGACTATCGAGTTTACCGCTGGCACCCTGATAATCGTCCATAAAGATAGCTGGAGTATCGCAGATTTGACGTAAACGCATGAGACCAGATAAGATTTCTACGCGACTCCTCTGGAATTCTTGATCGGTCACTTGGGCTAGTCGGTCTCGCATCTGTTGCAACTGGGCCAGATAGATGGCCTTCTGCTGGTCTTCCAGTTCGTTTTTATAGACGACTTCGATTAGGTCAGGCAGTTCTGTAAGGACTTCTTCTTTCTTACGTCGCATGACAAAGGGCTTGATAAACTGCGCCACTCGCTCAGCCGGTAATTTCATAAACTCCTTTTTATTTGGCAAGAGCCCTGGTAGCACAATTTGAAAGATAGACCACAACTCTCCTAGATGGTTTTCTATGGGCGTTCCTGACAATGCAAAGACTGCTGGCACCACAAACTGGCGCAAACTCTGAGCAATCTTGGTTTGAGCATTTTTCATGACCTGGGCTTCATCTAAGAAGAGAAAATCAAAAGCCATCTCTTGATAAAGCTCGCTGTCTTGACGAAAGGTTGCATAGCTAGTCACATAGATTTGGTGATTTTCAGAAAGAATCGCTTCTCGATTCGCTTTCAAACCATGAACAACAGCCAAATCCAACTGTGGGGCAAATTTCCTGAATTCATCTGCCCAATTGTAGATTAAACCTGACGGCGCTAAAATCAAGACCCGACTGTCTTCGGTCACCTGACTTGTCAAAAAAGCAATAGTTTGCAGTGTTTTTCCCAGTCCCATATCATCTGCCAGAATTCCACCAAAGCCATAGCGATGAAGCATCTGGAGCCAACGCACTCCCTTTTCCTGATAGTCTCTCAAACTCGCCTGTACCCGTATATCTCCCAAAGGAAAGTCCTCAGGATGGGTCAAATCATGTGCTAAATGCTGAAATTCCTCCGAAAAGGAGATTCTATCTTGACCTTCAAAAAGCTGAGAAAGGCTATAAGCTAGAGATTTCCGAGCTTGAAAAGAACCATCTTTTAGCTCAACCCCCAGTTCCTGTAAATTTTGACGAATCTGCTTGGTTTCCTCATCAAAAAAGTACACTTGGTCAGAAGAACTGATATAGAAATCCTGATTGCTGGTCAGGGCTTTAAGAGCTTGATCAATCTCTTCTTGAGCAATCCCTTGGAAATCAAACTGGATTTCCAACAGTCCCCCCTTGGACTCAATCTGAACCTGAGGAGCTTGGACACTGTAGAGCTGATTTATCTCATCAGACAAGAAAACCTGACCCAACTTCTCAAAAGCTGGAATCGTATGGTTAAAGAAAGAATAAACTGCCTCTGGCTTCAAAGCCTGTCTCCAAGACTGAAAATCAGCCTCAAAACCAGCCCCTAAACTAACTTGAAATATCTGGCTTTCCACGGCAGCATCACTAGCGAAAGGTAATTCTTCCAGCTGTTGATGGCTAGCCACCTGAATATCTCCATAATCAAACTCGATATCCAAGCGGATACGACCATCCTTCTCCTTGTCAAAGTAAAAAATCGGTGAAAAGGGGCGTATTTGTAAACGTTCTGGAGCAGAAATCTTGCCCAGTTGCCCAAACAAAGGAAGACAGGAAGCCAATCGATCCCGATCGCCAGTATCAAATTGGAGGCATTTTCTCCCTTTTGTTTCCTGAGGAAGTTCATTGATTTCCTTCAAAAGACTGATTTGTTTAGGGTTTAAGAGATAAACATTCCCCTTACGAAAGAGAACCGCCCCTCCATAGAATACATTGACCCGTTCAGTCTCAGAGATTTCCATTCCAAAATAATCTGGGTACTCCTGCACATTAAAAGAGAAAAGATTCGCTTCCAGATCTAAATCATGAAAGAGGAGATTTGCATAACTATCTATCTGGTGTTCAAAATGAAAATCCTCCAAGTTCATCAGCAACTCCACCCCCTGCTCAAAAAAGGTCAGAGGAAAAAAGAGGTGACGACCTTGATTAGGGAAAAAGAGGTCTTGACTCAGTCCCTCCTCAATCAAGCCACATAAAAAAGTAAGAACTTCTTGGCTAGCTGTATCAAAAGCATCCCAAGACAAGTCATTCTCGTAGTGTTTCCCAATCATATATGGTTTTCGGTGGACTAAGACCTTCAAAAAGAGTGGAATATCACGGATGACGTAATACTTTTGACTCTTAAGCAAACCGATTCGGAGAGTCCAAAGGAGGCGATTGGTTCCAGCTTCCACCTGGCCTTGAGCCGACAAAGTGTAAGTCTCTTCTCGTTTTTGAGGTTGAACGCGCTCCAAAAAACTTCCACCAAAACTAACCTTGGTTTCGACCTCTTCTTGCTCTTCATGTCCTTTTTCTAAGGCTTGTAAAATCACCTGGCCTTCTTCATCATTTTTCAGATAATGCTCGAGCGCTGCTAGGTGAACACAATAACCTCTTTTTTGGAAAAAATCACAAGCACAAAAAACAAGATCATCCTCTAAACTGTAGCGCAAGTCTTCTCCCGCCACACGTGTATAGAGTCGATTCCCTTTTTCCTTGATGATCTCAATCTTGCCCGTCTCATAGAGGGCGACCCCCTCCATGCGCAACTTTCCTGGAATCAATTTAGCCATAGTTACCCCTTTATCTTATCTCTTCATTATACCACATTTTCCCTTATGAAAATAGCCTTCCAGGAAGACTTTTCTCCTAGAAGGCTCGATTTTTAAAGTGTAGCAAAAGTAGTCACGATGCGTTGGCAAACCTCTTCCAGAAGTGTTTTAGGCATGGCAACATTGAGGCGGGCGTGAAGGGTTCCTTCCTCCCCAAAGTCCAAACCTCGGTTCAAGATAACCTTTGCTTCATTCTTCAAAAGCTCTTGCAAGCGGTCATCCGTTAGATCATATGCTGAAAAATCAAGCCAAATCAAGTAGGTCCCTTGCGGTTTCATGACCTTAATCTTGGTTTCTTTACCCAAGACCTCCACTACATAATTAATGTGGTCCTCGATGACTTCTTTTAGTTCTCCTAACCAAGCCTTGCCATATCGATAGGCAGCTTCTGTCGCCAAATAACCTAAGCCTGAAATTTCATGCTGGTTATTGGCCAACTGGCGTTTCTGAAAAGCCACTCGAAGTTTTGGATTTTCAATGACAGCATAGGAATTTTTCGTTCCAGCAATATTAAATGTCTTAGTGGCGCTGCTCAAGATAAGGGCAAAGTCTTTAAAAGCAGGGTCAATGGTATTGAAAGACTGGTGTTTGTGACCAAAGAGAGCCAAATCTTGGTGAATCTCATCCGAAACCAACAATACACCATGTTTTTGGCAGAGATGGCCTATCTTTTCCAATACTTCCTTTTCCCAAACACGACCACCAGGATTATGAGGATTGCAGAGGATATAAAGTTTCACATCTTCCTCCACCAATTCCTTCTCCAGCTGGTCAAAGTCAATCTCAAATAGACCATCCTTTTCTACCAAAGAGTTGGTAATCAATCGGCGATTGTTGAGTTTGACACTGCGAGCAAAAGGTGGATAGACCGGTGTGTTAATCAGAACAGCCTCACCTTCTTTTGTAAAGGCTTGAATAGCCGTTGAAATAGCTGGTACCACTCCCTCGATAAAGACAAGAGCATCTTTGTCAAAGTGATACCCGTGTTGACTGGCTTCCCAATCCTGAACCGACTCAATCAAAGAGTCGCTAGCATAAGTATAACCATAAACCAACTGATCCGCGTAGGCTTGTACAGCTTGTCGAACTTCAGGCAAGACCACAAAGTCCATATCCGCTATCCAGGCTGGTAGAACTTCTCGATCAGCTTCTGCCTCTTTCCATTTATAGGTATGATGCCCCAAACGATTGGGCAGGCTTGTAAAATCATATTTTCCCATATCTGTCTTACCCTTCCAAAGCTTGGCGCAAGTCCCCAATCAAATCTCTGACATCCTCAATCCCGATTGACAAGCGCAAAAGGTCATCTGTCAAACCATAGGAATGACGTACTTCTGCCGGAATATCCGCATGGGTTTGCGTCGTTGGATAGGTGATTAGGCTTTCCACTCCACCCAAACTCTCAGCAAAAGAGAAGACCTTCAAGCTATTTAAAATGTGAGGAATACGTTTTTCATCCACTACTTTAAAGGATATCATTCCCCCACGACCAGTATAGAGAACTTTCTTGACTGCGGGCGAAGTTTCTAGAAAAGCTACTATTTCTCGCGCGTTAGCTGTCGAACGCTCCATGCGCAATGACAAGGTCTTAAGACCACGAATCAACTGATAACTATCAAACGGCGACAAGACAGCACCTGTCGTATTCAAATTATAGAACAGTTGTTCATATAGTTCTAAACTATTAGTCACAACTACCCCAGCCAAGACATCATTGTGCCCTGCTAGATACTTGGTAGCTGAATGAAGGACAATATCTGCACCCTCTTCAATCGGACGTTGGTAAATCGGACTGTAGAAGGTATTGTCTACCACTACCTTAGCACCCTTGGCATGAGCTAGTTTTGCAAGTTTTGCAATATCAAATTCCAACATCAACGGATTGGTTGGCGTTTCGATATAGAGAACATCCACATCATTTTCCAGCTGAGCAATCAACTCTGCTTCAGTATTGGCATAGGTAAAATGGAACCGACCTTCCTGCTCAACTTGGTTGAACCAACGGAAAGAACCACCATAAAGGTCACGCACTGCTAGGATCTTACTTCCTACTGGAAAGACACTGAAGGCCAGTACGATCGCAGCCATACCTGAGCTCGTTGCTAGGGCATAGTCTGCCGATTCGATCGCAGCCAAGACCTCCTCCGCCTTACTCCGAGTTGGGTTTTTAGTACGGGTATAGTCAAATCCAGTAGACTGGCCAAACTCTGGATGCTGATAAGTTGTTGAAAAATGAAGCGGAGTTACTAAGGCACCTGTTGCCTTATCTGACTTGATTCCCGCCTGGGCCAAAATTGTGTTGATGTGTAGTTCTTTACTCATACAATACCTCCAAATCTATAGTAACTATTGTACCACTTATTTTCACTAACTCATTTTCTTGTTTTCAAGAGCTAGCTATAGTTTCAAACTATACAAAAAACGATAGTTCCTTGAGAAACTATCGTTTTTCCTGTTGAATAGACTGGTTATTTAACGTGTTTTGCCAGTTCTTCTTGGGCTTTTTTATTGGATTCTTCTTTTTCTTTCAGCCATTTTTCTTTAGCTTTTTCATACTCATCAGTCGTTACAATCTTATCTTGCAACTTGAGGTACTTGTATGATTCGACACCCTTATTTCCGGCTTGTGAGAATGGTGCTGAGAATGGAACTATCTTTCTCAAGCTAGGTGTTCCACCCTTAGAAACGTTTGGAATTGCAAGGGCGCTATCAACGAGCCAAGCTTGAACTTCAGCATATTTTTCATAACGTTTTGCTGGATCTTGCTCCTTGTTCGCTTCTTCCAACATTTGAGTGTAGGTATCAAGTCCAACTGCCTTGGCCTTGTCATTGACTTCACCTGGTTCTAGACCAAGGTTTTGCAACATACCACCGTTATTGACATTTAAGATATCAAGATAGCTTGATGGATCCAAGTAGTCCGCACTCCAACCACCATTGTAAAGGTCAAAATCCTTCTGGGCTGCTGTCTGAGCTAAATAACCAGAGCTATCATAATCCTCTGTTGACAGTTGTTGGATATCGATAACCACGTTCTCAGTTCCAAGAACAGATTCGATGGATTGCTTCATTGAGCTAATTTCTTGAATTTCTGTCTTATTGGTCATTTCTACAGTCTTATCCAAGTGAATCGGGAACTGAACACCTTTGGCTTCTAGTTCTTTCTTAGCTTCCGCAAACTTAGCTTTAGCCTTGTCAGGATTGTAGTATGGGTCTTGCGCATCCGCAAAGTTGATTCCTTGCCATTCTTGGCCATAGTTAACCATCTTTTCTGAAACAACATCACCAAAGTCTTTTCCGTTGATGCTTACAAATGTAGGAGGTACAACCAGGTTACGAATAATCTTCGTTGCTCCGTCTTCCCCTTGAGATTGTGCCCCATAGGCCGTACGGTTATAGGCAAAATTGATAGCTTGGCGGAAGTTTTTATTCAGAACTGCTTCTTGGGTAGATTTCTTTTCGATGTCAGTCGTTTTAGAAGTGAAATTATAAGATTTTCTATCCAGGTTAAAGTTCAAGTAGAAAGAAGTGGCATCTTGCATGCTGTAGATGATATTGTCTTTATTCTTCTCTTTAATCCCTTCAAAACTTGAGCTATTTGGATAGAGACGTGCGTAGCTGTATACTCCTTCTGTAAAGTTACGTGCTAAGGCATCTTGGTCACTTCCATCATAGTAGGTCAATTTCACATCGTCCACAAAGACATTTTTAGCATCCCAGTAATTCGGATTTTTCTTGTATTCGATAACAGATTTTGAAACAAAGGATTTCATCAAGAAAGGTCCACTGTACAAAATACTAGAAGGATCCACCTTACCAAAGTCATCTCCTTTTGATTTCAAGAAATCAGCATTAACAGGAAAGAGAATAGTGGACGTAGTTTTAGAATTCCAATAAGGTTCTGGTCGAGTCAAAGTATACTGAACTGTTTGGTCGTCAATCGCCTTGACACCGACAGTTGAAAAGTCTGTTGTTTTACCGTTGATATAGTCATCCAAACCTGCTACAGAGTCTTGAACCAGGTACAAGGCTTCGGATTTTTTGTCAGCAGCATATTTCAAACCTGTCACGAAGTCTTGGGCCGTTACAGGGGCGTATTCTTCACCCTCATAAGTATACCATTTTGCATCCTTACGCAATTTGTAAGTATAGGTCAGACCGTCCTGAGAAACAGTCCAATCCTCTGCCAATGATGGAACATAGTTACCGTATTGATCATTTTCCATCAACCCATCCACCAAATTGGTAACGATGTCATTGGTTGTTGCACGGTTTTCAGCCAGATAGTTCAAACTAGATGGATCACTTGAATAAACATAGTTATATGTTTTTGATGAACTTGTTGAGTTCCCACATGCGCTTAGTAGGATCCCTGCGCTTAACACGACACTTGCCAGTGTCAGATACTTGGCCTTAGACTTTTTCATTTCCAGAACCTCCTGTTTTTAATATTTGACTTATTATACAACTTAAGTTTTATTTAGTCAATAGTTTTTTAAACAAAAATTTAAAAAACATATTTTCACTCTATTAACTTTAGAAAAAATACTCCTTTTTTGATAAAAACAGAATAAAAACAACCTTCATACAACAGAAAGGTTGTTTCTTTATCTATATTTATAATTTATTTTTATGATAATTTAAATCGTGCTCGCAAGCGTTCTGCCTTCGATTTCCCGATTACTTTATCCAACAAGCAAATAGCTAGACTCATGAAGCCATAGAGGGCTCCACCTATACCGCCTATAAGAGCAACATATAGGAAGCTCCACAAACGTCCTGTTGGTTGGAAGAAAAATCCTAAAATCCACTGTAGGAAACCAACTAAGATAAACATGACTATTGTCAAAATCGTAATTAAAATTGTCCGCTTCAAGATAATCTTTCGACGAGCACCCGTTACCTGGCAGATATCTCGGTACATCAAGACATTCGGAATGATCAAGCCGATAGTCGTTGAAATCAAGGGACCGTAGCTGTGGAAAATAGCAATACTTGGCAATTGCAAGACGATCTTAGCAATGGAACCATAGATAAAGTAAAGAACTGCCTTGCGGTTTCGGAACATGGCCTGAAGCATAGGAGACAAGACCATATACAAGCCTAAAATAGTAGACTGTAAAACCGCAAAGACAAACAAGCCCATGGCCAGACTATCTGGCTTACCATAAAAGACTGTATAGAGAGGCTCACCCACCATGACGACTCCAACTGTTGCTGGTAATAGAAACATAAAGAGCATGGTCATACTATCTTGGACAAGACGAGCAGCAGCTCTCAAATCACCTTTGACATAATTTTCCGTCAAAAGTGGCAAACCAACACTTCCAATCGAGACACCGACAGAAATCAAAATCATAGTAATTTTATTAGGGTTGGCAGAGAAATAAGAAAACATGACAACCAAGTCTTCATTGCTGTAGTTGGTAAACCAGGTCATGCTATTGATGAAGGTCATCTGGTCTAAAATCTGGAAGAGCTGGATGGCTGATCCTGTAAGGATAAAGGGAATGGCTTCCTTGATGGTATCAACTAAAAGTCGCTTGCTATTGATCTTGTCCCGTGTTTCAAATACCTTTTGAAGCAGTCCCTCCTTGGAAAGAAAATAAATCAAGACTGCAAAACTAGCCACCATCCCCACAAAAGCTGCAAAGGTCGACTGGGTAACTGCTGATAGGTAGTTACCAGACCCCATCTTCATAATGAAGAAGGTCGCCAGCAACATCCAGATAACACGGATCACCTGCTCCGCGATTTGACTCATAGCATAGGGCTTAAGGTTGTTCATCCCTTGGAAGAAGCCTCTGATGACACTCATAGACGGGAATATCAAGACCGCCCAAGCCAAGCTCTGCATGATGGGTATCAAATCTTTTCCTACACCGGACAAATCTGCCAACCAAGGAGAAAAGAGATACAAGACCAAGGCAAAGACTAGGCCCAAGCCTGTCATAAAGCCTAGGAAACTCCGAATCAAGGCAAAGCTGTGCTCTTCTTCTCGCATGGTATTGTACTTGGCTACTTGTTTAGCGACCGCAACTGGGATACCCGCTGTTGAAATCAGCAAGAACCAAGCATAGATATTGTAGCCCATGGTAAAGAGACCATTGGCTTTGGCTGCATAGGTCCCCATCCAGATATACCAGGGAATAATATAGATAGCACCAAGCAGGCGACTAATAAAGTTACTAGCTGTTAGCCAAGCAGTCCCTCGCAACATCTGGGCTTGCTGGTGATTGTTTTCGTTAGACATAGCTTCCTCATTCAATTTTGATAACTAGGACAAAGTTCCTTATCTTCCATTATAAACTTTTCCTTGTTACTTGTAAAATTCGGGCTTGAAGTTTATAATAGAAAGTATGATTAAGATTGAAAATGTATTAGATGTTTTAAAGAAAGATGGCCTTTTTCGCGAGATTATCGACCAAGGACACTACCACTACAACTACAGTAAAGTTGTTTTTGACAGCATCAGTTACGACAGCCGGAAAGTAAAAGAGGGCACTCTTTTTTTTGCAAAAGGTGCTGCCTTTAAAAAAGAATACCTTCTTTCTGCTATAACTCAGGGATTAGCCTGGTATGTAGCTGAAAAGGACTACGAAGTCGGTATCCCTGTTATCATTGTGAACGATATCAAGAAAGCCATGAGTTTGATTGCTATGGAATTTTATGGTAATCCCCAAGAGAAACTCAAAATTCTCGCCTTCACAGGGACCAAGGGTAAGACAACAGCAGCTTACTTTTCATACAACATCCTATCTCAACGCTACCCAACAGCCCTTTTGTCAACTATGAACACAACTCTAGATGGCAAGACCTTCTTTAAATCTTCCTTTTCAACACCTGAAAATATCGATCTTTTCGACATGATGGCTCAGGCTGTTAAAAATGGTAGAACCCATCTCGTAATGGAAGTCTCTAGTCAAGCCTATCTAGTCCATCGAGTCTATGGTCTGACCTTTGATGTAGGAGTCTTTCTTAACATCACTCCTGACCACATCGGTCCGATTGAGCATCCGACTTTTGAAGATTACTTCTACCACAAACGTCTCTTGATGAAAAATAGCCGAGCAGTTGTCATTAACAGCGACATGGACCACTTCTCTGTACTGAAAGAACAAGTGGAACAACAAGAGCATGACTTCTATGGTAGTAAGTCTGGCAACCAAATCGAGAATTCCAAAGCCTTTAGCTTTTCAGCTACAGGAAAACTCGCTGGCGATTATGATATTCAGCTAATTGGCCACTTTAACCAAGAAAACGCAGTTGCTGCTGGACTTGCCTGCCTTCGTCTAGGTGCTAGTCTAGAGGACATCAAAAAAGGAATTGCTACAACCCGAGTTCCTGGACGCATGGAAGTCCTCACACAGAAAAATGGAGCTAAGGTTTTCATTGACTATGCCCACAACGGGGACAGTCTGAAAAAACTCATCAATGTGGTTGAAACTCATCAAACTGGAAAAATCGCTCTGGTTCTCGGTTCTACTGGAAACAAGGGGGAAAGTCGTCGCAAAGACTTTGGTCTCCTCCTCAATCAACACCCTGAGATTCAAGTCTTTCTCACAGCCGACGACCCCAACTATGAAGATCCAATGGAGATTGCAGAGGAAATCAGTAGCTATATCAGCCATCCTGTTGAAAAGATTACCGATCGCGAACAAGCCATCAAGGCGGCAATGGCCATTACAGACCAAGAACTCGATGCCGTGATTATTGCAGGTAAGGGAGCTGACTGCTACCAGATCGTCAATGGAGTGAAAGAATCCTACCCTGGAGATGCAGCCGTTGCAGAACGTTACCTATAAAATCAAAAAATCAGGGGAAGTCCTCCCTTGATTTTTTTAGTCTTCTTTCTTAAATGAGTTTTTAAGACCTTCAACGGCACCTTCTACAGCACCCTTAGCATCTTCAACAACTTCTTTTGCTTTGGCAACTGTTTTTTCTACAGCACCTTCTGCTTCTGTTTTGCTATCACCAGTAACCTTACCAAATCCTTCTTTGATAGCACCAGTTGCTTGTTCCAATTTATTTTCAAGTGACATAGCTCTGTCTCCTTTTTGTTTTAATACGATAATGGTTATCGCTTACATTCAGTTTATGCTTATTCTTTAGTAAAGTCAAACAATCTGCTCAAAAGCAAACAATTAAGGCAAATAGAAAGACAAGCATTCCTTGTCAAAATCAACAGCCAACTCATATTTCCCTTCTTCGTTTTGAACAATATAACCCAAGACGACTAAACTGTCCACAAAGATATCACGCCGTTTCTGCATGAGCTGATCCTTTTTGAGGAATTTGAGTAAAAAAGTCGTCATGTACTTGAGGGCATACTCTGGATTGACATCTCCCAAAATGGCATAGAGTTCCTGCTGTTTTTCTGTCAAAGGATATTGATTCTTTACCTTGTAGAAATAATTAGACAGGGTCATTTTTTCTCTGGCAAAATCCGTAGATTCGACTAAAATGGCTGCATTGGTTTGATTGCGCAATTCCGTCTCAAAAGTCTTCTCTAACAAGGCTTGATAGACTGGACTATCCTCTCTGACAAAAATCTCTTGGTCAAGGGATAGATTGTCTATCGATTCTAGAAAAGGGAGATTGAGAAAATATCGTTTGTTTTCCCTTAGGATCAAGCCTGCCTTAATATACTCTTCCATGAGTTTATCAACTGCCACATCTGGAAACTGAGCCTTGATTTCTCGGAGGATTACATCATCATGCTGGTCCAGATAGTCCACCAAATCTATAAAAAATGGCTGTCGAGTCAAACGAGAGGGATTAAAAATCTGAATCATGAAGATTCCTTTCTTTACATTCTAAAAGAGGAGATGCTGCTAACTGACTGGGATTAGTCCCCGGCTGGTTCAGAGGCACAGGAAGTTCGAGTTTCCTGTAATATTCCCTCCAGAAATCACTAATCTCCTGCTCCCCGTCCCCAAATTGCATCGGAATCGTCTCAAAAATAGGCAGGATTTCTGCGATGTACTGGGAGCAGTAAAAGCCATCCCCATTGGGATAAAAAGAGCTATTATAAGGAGCTCCTAGATGCTTGTAAGCCTTCTCCTTCACCAAGTCAGCTTCCATCTCTGGATAGACATAAAGGTCGTAGAGATGAGTCGGTTCAAAAAAATCAGCTGGTTCTTGACAGATAACACCTGCTTGCCCACTAGCATGGAAAATCAAACCATCCAAAAAGATGGCTACATGACTATAGTTCCCAGTAGAAGCCTGGATGGCCTGCCCCATATCTGAAAGGTCCTTCACAAAAATCAAATAGCCATTTTCTAACATCTTTCTCTCCTAGAAAAAAAGGAGCCGAGACTCCTTTAGCTATATGGAAACAAGTGTTTCCACATTTCAATCATCACTCAGGCTATTAGCCATTAAAGCTTTCAGTCAACTGTGGCACCACTTGTTTCTTACGTGAAACGGCACCTGGAAGGAAGGCATGGTTGTTTTCAAGTTTAAAGTTGAAGGCAGCTTCAACCTTGTCCATGTTTGATCCAAGAGCCAAAATTTCTGAGTTTGAGTTCACAATATCTGTAATCATCAAAACAAAATCTGAGTAGCCGTTTGCTGCGTTGGCAGCTTGCATTGCAGCTTCGATTTCAGCTTGGCGTTCCAAGACTTCAGCAATGTCAACTGTGTTTACTTGGGCAACACGGACCTTATTTCCGTTGAGTTCAAAAGTCTTAGCGTCGATATCAATCAATTCTTCAGCAGATTTACTAGCCAAGTTTGTACCAGCTTTCAGCATCGCGAGGCCGTACTCTTCCAAGTTCACACCTGCTAATTCTGCCAATTCAGGAGCAATAACCTTATCTGTTGGGTGCGTTGTTGGTGATTTCAAAAGAAGGGTATCTGAAATCAAACCCGAAAGCATCAAACCTGCAATCTCTTTAGGAACTGCTACACCATGTTCTTTGAACATGCGGTAAACAATAGATGAAGCTGATCCAACTGGTTCCAAACGCATGTAGAGCGGACTTGCAGTTTCAAAGTTAGCCACACGGTGGTGATCCACTACTCCGTAAACTTCTACTTCAGCGATATCTGACACTGATTGTTGGAATTCATTGTGGTCAGTCAAGATAACTTGCTCTGCACCTTCTGCTTTAGCAGATGTGATGACGCGTGGTGCTTCTACACCAAAATAGTTCAACACAAAGGCTGTTTCTTCGTTTGGAGTACCGAGAGCAACCGCTTCTGTGTCCAATCCATAAGCTTCTTTTGCAAGGTAAGCAAAGGCTACAGATGACCCGATGGCATCTGAGTCTGGATTTTGGTGACCAAATACTAGAATCTTAGACATGATAATACCTCTTTAAATTTATTCATCTTATTGTAGCACTTTTTTCCTCTTTTGACAAAAGTAAGAGGAGCCAAAAGACTCCTCGTTAGACATCAATATGGTTGACTAGATTTTTATCTTGATTTTCGGATAAAAATCGTTCTTTCTGTGGACGTTTCTTTCGTTTGAGGAGAGCTTCGGCAGACATGGCTTCTTCCTTACTGGCAAAACCCTCTACATAGATGAGTTTGACTGGCAAGCGAGCTCGGGTATACTTGGCCCCCTTACCACTATTATGAACGGCAAGACGTTTCTTCACATCTGTCGTATAACCAGTATAGTAAGAACCGTCACGGCACTCCACCACGTACATATAAGCCTTATGATCCATAGTAAATCTCTTGAATTTCTGGCGTATAGGAACCATCATCATTGTGAACAATGAGCGATGGTAAGACCTTGAAGCCACTCGTCGATCCATCCTTTATAGCCTCAATTAAGAGCATATTTGCTTCCTTTTCTCGTTTAGGATAGACAAATTGCAGGCGCTTAGGTGCTAAATTGTGGCGTTGAAGCATGTCTAGAATATCCAAAAGGCGATCTGGACGATGAACCATGGCCAAACGCCTATTAGACTTGAGAATACTCTGAGCACTTCGGCAGATTTCTTCTAGGTTAGTCGCGATTTCGTGTCTTGCTAGGAGGTAGTGTTCACTCTCGTTCAGATTAGAATTTGGATCCACCTTTTAATTTGCTTCTGCGCTCTTTTAGAATAGTGAACATGATACATACTACAATCCTAATTCTTTCTTAAAATCAGCATGTGAAATCGTTTCAGGCTCTTCCTGGTAATCTTTATAAGCCTGATAATAGAGTTTTAAGTCATATTCGTCCTCTATGGTACGTTTGAGTGACTTTTTAAACAAACTAGAAAGACTTCGACCAGTAAATTGAGCATAACTTTTAAAAAATTCTTCTTCCTCTTGATTTAATCTAACTGTCACTGTACTCATTTGTTTTCTACTTATCTTTTGTATTACATTGTAGCACAAAAAAGATAATTCATGTCAAATAAAACTATTTCAGCAACTTAGATAAAGTCGAACTTAGCATCATACATCCCTTCCAGCCCCAATATATCCTATGTTTATGAATCAAGCCTTCCTCAATTTCCATGACCTCAAGAATATCAATTTGTTCTCCATTATCTGTTATCCTTGGATACTCCCACATTAAAATGTCTCCATTCGTTAGATATTCACCCGTTCGGAACCACTTCACGAGTTCATTAGGACGACGTTTGGTACCTTCTTCTAAAAAATGACGAATAGCAGTTTTCCCTTCCAAAGCGCCGTTTGTTGTATCTAGAATAGCTGGCACTAAAGGGCTTTCAAAAATAGCGTCCTCTGCATATAATGAAATCAATGCTTCTGTATCTCTTCCCTTAGCATATTCATGCCATTTTTCATAAATTTCTTGAATAGTATTCATCTTTATCACCTCAATCCACTTTTTACACTAGTAAAAAAATCGACTAGACTTAGCTAATCGATTTTTTTAGACTCTTTATCAACCCACTACAGTTGACAAAGAGCCAATATCGTTAACTAGATTTTTCTCTTGATTTTCGGATAGAAATCGTTCTTTCTGCGGTCTTTTCTTACGTTTGAGGAGAGCCTCTGCTGACATGGCTTCTTCCTTGCTAGCACAGCCCTCTACATAGATGAGTTTGACTGGCAAGCGAGCTCGAGTATATTTGGCTCCCTTTCCACTATTATGAACGGCAAGGCGTTTCTTCACGTCTGTCGTGTAACCAGTATAGTAAGAACCGTCACGGCACTCCACCACGTACATATAAGCCTTATGATCCATAGTAAATCTCTTGAATTTCTGGCGTATAGGAACCATCATCATTGTGAACAATGAGTGGTGGCAAGACCTTGAAGCCACTCGTCGATCCATCCTTGATAGCTTCGATTAAGAGCATATTTGCCTCCTTCTCTCGTTTAGGATAGACAAATTGCAGGCGCTTAGGTGCCAAATTGTGACGTTGAAGCATGTCTAGAATATCCAAAAGTCGATCTGGACGATGAACCATAGCCAAACGGCCATTAGACTTGAGAATACTCTGAGCACTTCGACAGATTTCCTCTAGATTAGTTGTAATTTCATGTCTAGCTAAGAGGTAGTGTTCACTCTCGTTCAGATTGGAATGCGGGTCCACCTTGAAATAAGGCGGATTGCACAAGATCATATCCACCTTACTTCCCTTAATGTGTGCAGGCATATTTTTCAAATCATCGCAGATAACCTGCATCTGCTCTTCCAAACCATTCAATTGAACTGAACGCTCAGCCATATCCGCCAAGCGCTCCTGAATCTCCACAGAGAGAATTTTGGCCTTGGTACGACTACTTGCAAAAAGTCCAACTGCACCATTTCCAGCACAAAAGTCCACAATTAAGCCATTTTTAGGAAAGCGAGGAAAGCGTGACAAGAGAACACTATCCACCGAATAGCTAAATACTTCTCTATTTTGAATGATCTTGATATCTGTCGAAAAGAGCTGGTTGATGCGCTCTCCTGATTTTAATAATTGTTCTTCCATATATTGATTTTAAAATACGAAATCTAATAGACTAGTTTTTCTCTTTCAGATTGTTGAGGGCTTCCCTTGTCCAGACAGGCATCATTCGGCTAAGTGGAGCAAAACCGTGCTTGATACGGTCATTTGAAAAACGTCTTCGTCTTGGCAGTTGGTGTTTTTCTTCCTCCAGCGTGCGAATAGACAGACTGGCTTTACCTGAAAATTCGTCCAAATCAACAACCTGAACTTGCACTTCTTCACCAATTTTCAAAACTTCATAGATATTTTCGATAAATCCTGTCCGAATCTCTGAAATATGGATCAGCCCAATCACCCCTGTCTCTAATTCGACAAAGGCACCATAAGGCTGAATTCCTGTAATACGCCCCTTTAGCTTATCACCAATTTTCATATTAGTCCTCAATTTCAATCGTTTCAATTACTACATCTTCAACTGGCTTGTCCATAGCACCAGTTTCAACAGCTGCAATGGCATCCAAGACTGCAAAAGATTCTGCATCGACCAATTGCCCAAAAACAGTGTGACGGCGGTCAAGGTGAGGAGTTCCGCCTTGCTCTGCATAAATCTCAGCGATTGGTTCTGGCCAACCACCACGCGCAATCTCTTTCTTAGAGTATGGCAAGTGTTGGTTTTGCACGATAAAGAACTGACTGCTATTGGTATTTGGCCCAGCATTGGCCATAGACAGAGCCCCACGAACATTATAGAGTTCTTCAGAAAACTCATCTTCAAAAGCATCTCCATAGATAGATTCTCCTCCCATACCAGTACCAGTTGGGTCTCCACCTTGGATCATAAAGTCCTTGATGATGCGGTGGAAAATGACGCCATCATAGTAACCATCTTTTGAAAGAGCGATAAAGTTAGCTACTGTTTTAGGAGCATGTTCAGGGAAGAGCTTGATACGCAAGTCTCCGTGATTTGTCTTAATGGTCGCTAGCGGACCTTCTACTGTTTCAATGTCTACTTGTGGGAAATACAATTCTTTTTCTACTAAACCAAACTTAGTTAAGGCATCAAAAACACCATCTTCTTCTACTGTTTTTGTAGTATAATCTGCTTTTTCTTTGATTTTTTCATGGGAAACTCCCATGGCAATACTAATTTCTGCATAATCAAAGAGTTCCAAGTCATTGAGACCGTCTCCAAAAACCATGATATTTTCTGGTTTCAAGCCTAGATGCTCCACAACCTTAGCTACACCACTTGCTTTTGATCCTGAAATGGGCACGATATCAGATGAATGTTCATGCCAACGCACCATGCGAAGTTTATCCGACAAGGAATCTGGCAAGTGCAAGTCATCCCCTTTATCTTCAAAGGTCCACATCTGGTAAATATCTGCTTTTTCATGGAAGTCAGGATCCACATCCAAGTTCGGGTAAATCGGATCAATAGCCTCACTGATCATTTCTGTTCGCGTGGAGAGTTTGGCGTCATGACTTCCAACCAAGCCATACTCAATTCCCTCTTCCTTCGTCCAAGAAATGTACTCCTCTACATCTGACTTCTCAATTCGATTTTGATAAATAATATTTCCTTTTTTATCTTCTATATAAGCACCATTCAAGGTTACAAAAAAGTCCGGCTTGAGTTCACGAATCTCTGGAACAACTCCAAAAATGCCACGTCCAGAAGCAATTCCTGTCAAAATCCCTTTTTCACGCAACTGCTTAAAGACAGTAGGAATTGTATCCGGAATAAAACCTGTCTTTGACGCACGCAGGGTATCATCGATATCAAAAAAGACGATTTTAATCTTCTTTGCCTTGTATTTTAATTTTGCATCCATCTCTCTACCTCTTTCAATCTAACTCTTTCCATTATACCATAAAGTAGAGAAATCCCACATCTCCAAAAAATTCGCTATCTCTTATTCTAATTCCTTAGATAAGTACAGAACTAAATCATCATTATTTTGAATAGTGGCATTCATTTCCAAAGGTTGGTTTCGATACCAAACGCCTGAACCATCTGGAATATAGTCTCGTTTCATGTACAATCTCTGGGCAGCTCCATAGCCTGAGTGCAAACCTACACCTAACGTCACTTTGTCCGAAAAAAGCTTTACTCGTTTTTCTGCTTCTTCTATCAAGAGATTGCCAATACCTTGATTTTGAAAGGTTTCAAAGACATTGAAATCTGACAGTTCTGGAGCCGTTCCAGCAAAGGGTCCCTGCTTAGCATCAGGTAAAATAGTAATGTAGCCCACTACAGCACTGGTAAGGTCAGCAATTAACACTTCCCTCTCTCCACTTTCCTGCTCCTTAAAGTATCGAGTTAAAATCTCCTCTCTACTTGGCCAACCTTGGCTAGTAAATCCTCGAGAGAGATTTTTAATGTCAGATTCTTGCATTTTCCTAATTGAACATGTCGTCTTCATAAGTTGCTCCTTTAAAGCTTTCTCCTACCATTATAGCACGATAATAAAAATAAAAAGAAATAACCTAGTAAGAAAAAAGCATCTTACTAGGTCAAAAGTAGCTCTGTCCAACAGAACCCCGTAAAAGTCTGAAAAAGAGGTTCAATCGAATCTGAAAAAAGACCCGGGTGGATCAGAAAAAGAGGTCCCTCGGACCTGACTCGCCTTCTCATTTCAAAGCTCGTGAAAAAAAGACCCGTTGGGGTCTTTTTTTTCTTTAATCTTCGTTTACGAAAGGCATCAAAGCCATTACGCGAGCGCGTTTGATAGCTGTTGTTACTTTACGTTGGTTTTTAGCTGAAGTTCCTGTTACACGACGAGGAAGAATTTTCCCACGTTCTGAAACGAAACGGCTAAGAAGCTCAGTATCTTTGTAATCAACATATTCAATTTTGTTTGCTGCGATGTAATCAACTTTTTTACGGCGTTTGAATCCGCCACGACGTTGTTGAGCCATGTTTTTTCTCCTTTATAGTTTTAATTGTCCATTAGAATGGTAAATCATCATCTGAAATATCCAACGGATTGGTTGCTCCAAATGGATTTTCATCACGTGAAAAGTCAGGTACTGATTGTATAGGTGCTGTATAACTAGCAGTTGGCGCAGAATAAGCTCCACCTGTATGTCCTTCACGCACGCTACGGCTTTCCAACATTTGGAAATTGTCAGCCACGACTTCTGTTACGTAGACACGTTGTCCTTGCTGGTTATCGTAACTACGAGTCTGGATACGACCTGTGATCCCGATAAGAGAGCCTTTTTTAGCCCAGTTAGCAAGATTTTCAGCCTGTTGGCGCCACATAACGACATTGATGAAATCAGCCTCACGTTCGCCATTTTGACTCTTGAATGTACGGTTTACTGCAAGAGTAAAAGTCGCAACTGCTACATTTGATGGGGTATAACGCAACTCAGCGTCACGTGTCATACGCCCTACAAGTACAACATTGTTAATCATAGTTTACCTTCTTACGCGTCAAGTTTGACGATCATGTGACGAAGAATGTCAGCGTTAATTTTTGAAAGACGATCAAACTCTTTAAGAGCTGCGTCGTCGTTAGCTTCAACGTTAACGATGTGGTAAAGTCCTTCGCGGAAATCTTGGATTTCGTATGCAAGACGACGTTTTTCCCATGATTTTGATTCAACAACAGTTGCACCGTTGTCAGTCAAGATAGAGTCAAAACGTGCTACCAAAGCGTTTTTCGCTTCTTCTTCAATGTTTGGACGAATGATATAAAGAATTTCGTATTTAGCCATTGATATGTTCCTCCTTTTGGTCTAATGACCCCTAGTCTTTGCAAGGGGTAAGTGAGGTTTGCTCACAATTAACTATTATACTAGAAAAACTGATAGATCGCAAGATAAAAGTGAAAAAAGAAGATGAAATCATCTTCTTTTTTTCTAGTTTATGGTTTGATACGATGCAACATACGTGGGAATGGAATAGCTTCGCGGATGTGTTTTGTACCTGCTGCGAAAGTTACCATACGCTCGATACCGATTCCAAATCCACCGTGTGGTACAGTACCGTATTTACGAAGGTCAAGGTAAAATTCGTACTCTGTACGGTCCATACCAAGTTCTTCCATCTTAGCTACAAGAGCATCATAGTCTTCCTCACGCATAGAACCACCGATAATTTCTCCATAGCCTTCTGGAGCAAGCAAGTCTGCACAAAGCACGCGCTCTGGATTGCCAGGAACTGGTTTCATGTAGAAGGCTTTGATGGCTGCTGGGTAGTTCATGACAAATGTTGGCACACCAAAGTGGTTTGAGATCCAAGTTTCATGTGGTGAACCAAAGTCATCACCATGCTCAAGGTGTTCGTAGTCTGCATCAGCATCGTTTTCATGCTCTTGCAAGAGGTCAATGGCTTGATCGTAAGTGATACGTTTGAATGGCTCTGCAATGTAGCGTTTCAAGAGCTCTGTATCACGTTCCAAGGTTTCCAAGGCTTGAGGCGCACGATCTAGAACACCTTGAAGAAGAGCCTTTACATAAGCTTCTTGCAAGTCAAGTGACTCATCGTGTGTCAGGTATGAGTACTCTGCGTCCATCATCCAGAACTCAGTCAAGTGACGGCGCGTTTTTGATTTCTCAGCACGGAATACTGGACCAAAGTCAAAGACACGACCAAGAGCCATAGCACCTGCTTCTAGGTAAAGCTGACCTGATTGACTCAAGTAGGCTGGCGTTCCGAAGTAGTCTGTTTCAAAAAGCTCTGTTGAATCTTCTGCCGCATTTCCTGAAAGAATTGGGCTATCAAACTTCATGAAGCCGTTCTTATCAAAGAACTCATAAGTTGCATAAATGATAGCGTTACGGATTTGCATCACAGCCACTTGCTTACGAGAGCGGAGCCATAAGTGACGGTTGTCCATCAAGAAGTCTGTTCCGTGTTCTTTTGGTGTGATTGGGTAGTCTTGAGATTCACCGATCACTTCGATGTCTGTAATATCCAACTCATAGCCAAACTTAGAACGTTCGTCCTCTTTGACAATTCCTGTCACATAAACAGAAGTTTCTTGGCTCAAGTGTTTGATCGTTTCAAATTTTTCAAGACCTACCTCTTCACCAAATTTTTCAATAAAGTTTGGTTTGAAGGCAACTCCTTGGAAAAAGGCTGTTCCATCACGCAATTGCAAGAAGGCAATTTTTCCTTTTCCTGATTTGTTGGCAACCCAGGCCCCGATGGTCACTTCTTGACCAACGTAGTCTTTTACTTCGATAATTGTTACACGTTTTGTCATTATTTTTCCTTTTCTATTCTTCTTTATGGCAAACTGCCTCTATGTTATTTCCGTCTGGGTCTATCACAAAGGCCGCATAGTATCCCACATGGTAATTTTTACGTTCGCCAGGTGCACCATTATCCTTTCCTCCAGCAGCCAAAGCCGCTTGATAGAAAGCATCTACTTCTTGACAAGTTTGAGCACTAAAGGCAAAATGCATCGGCTCTTGTTGACCAACACTTAGCCAAAAATCACCACCTGGATCCACATTTCGCGGTTCTGTGAAACTAACGACCTGCCCCGTATCAAATTGAAGGTGATAATTTAAAGTAGTTAAAGTGGCTTGATAGAAAGCTTTAGAAACTTCTAAATTCTTTACCTTAAGGGTGAAATGATCTATCATTACACTTCCTCCATAAATTGATGCAAACGGCGAATCGCTTCTTTCAAGGTGTCCAAGTCAGTTGCATAACTGAGACGAACATTTTCTGGCGCCCCAAACCCTGCTCCTGTAATCAAGGCAAGACCGACTTCCTCAAGAATAGCCGTTGTAAAGTCCGTCACATCGGTATA
The DNA here is from genome assembly GCF_004127215.1 of Streptococcus oralis. GTDB lineage: Bacteria > Bacillota > Bacilli > Lactobacillales > Streptococcaceae > Streptococcus > Streptococcus oralis_BD. The sequence continues at coordinate 457,520 of NZ_QEWJ01000001.1, forward strand.
GCCCTTCATCTCCATCGCTTTTTTAACATTTGGGAAAAGATAGAAGGCTCCTTGGGGTTTGACAACTTCAAATCCTGGTACTTGGCACAAAAGAGGATAAATAGTATTCAAACGTTCCTCAAATGCTTGGCGCATGGTTTCGACAGAGTCTTGTGGCCCAGTTAGGGCTTCAATGGTAGCATATTGTGATACAGCAGTAAGGTTGGAGGTTGTTTGACCTGTTAGCTTGCTCATGGCAGCAATAATCTTAGGATTTCCTACTGCATAACCTACCCGCCAACCAGTCATGGCATAAGCCTTAGATACACCGTTGATAACAATGGTTTGCTTGCGAATAGCTTCTGACAGACTAGAGATTGGAACAAATTCATTTCCGTTATAAACTAGGCGACCATAGATATCATCTGCTAAGATGAGAATATCATGTTCTACAGCCCAATTTCCGATAGCCAGCAATTCCTCGCGAGTGTAGATCATACCAGTCGGATTCGATGGCGAATTGAGGACCAAGACCTTGGTCTTATCTGTTCGGGCTGCTTCTAGCTGCTCGACCGTTACTTTAAAGTGATTGTCTTCCTTGGCCTGTACAAAGACTGGCACACCTTCTGCCATCTTGACTTGGTCCCCATAACTGACCCAGTATGGTGTAGGAATGATGACCTCATCGCCTGGATTGACCACAGCCATAAAGAAGGTGTAGAGAGAGAACTTAGCACCTGTGGCAAAGGTAACCTCGTTTGCTGCTACGGAATACCCATAGTAGCGTTCAAAATAGCTATTAACCGCTGCTTTTAACTCTGGTAGGCCTGAAGCAACTGTATAGAAGGAAGCTCGACCATCACGAATCGCTTCCACCGCCGCATCCTGAATATTTTCAGGAGTATGAAAGTCTGGCTGTCCCAAGGTTAAGAAAAGAACATCCTTTCCTTGAGCTTTTAATGCTTTAGCTCTTGCATCACTGGCTAGAGTAACACTTTCTTCCATTTCTAGTACACGCTTGGATAGTTTCATATGCCCTCCTTATTGGATCACTGCTCCTGTTTCAAAATCGACTAGATAGTAGTGATTTCCTGACTTAACTTCCCAAATTGGCTTGTCCTGATAGCGACCAAAGGTGATCTTATCAATGTCACTAGCTCCTTTTTCCCTCGAAATCGTCGCTGCCTTGTCTTGAGAAATCCCCTTATCAAGCTGATAAATGTAAATCTTGTGGTCATTCTTTTCGATCAGCACGGCAATGGCCTCTTGTTTTTTATTATGCCCCAGAACGCTGTAATAAGCTTCCGAACCATTAAAAAAATCAACCTGATCTGCCTTTTCCAATTCTGCATACTGCTTGGCCAGTTTTTCTCCCTTAACCCTCGCATCTTGATAAGGTTTCATGCTGAGAGATATCAGATAAAGAAAGGAAGTGGTCATGACTAGTAATACCAAAGCAATGCCGATTCCATACTGTATAAGTAGCTTGTTTTTTGCTTTTTTCTGTCTTAGTTTCACTCGTCTATTTTACCATCTCTCTTCCTTTATTACAAGTGAAGACAGGAACATTCCGAGATTATTTTCCCCTTGAAATTAAATACAATATCTGCCTGTCTATCAAATACTGTTTTCTCAGAACTAAGTCTTTCCACCCCTAACAAGTAAACTTAGCTGAGCACATTTATTGCTTATTAGTATCATTTGTTGTAACATAGATGGTGACAAAAGAGTTCGCTCTTTAAATTTTAAACTAAAGGAGACACATCATGTCTAAAAAAGTACTATTTATCGTCGGTTCACTACGCCAAGGTTCTTTCAACCACCAAATGGCACTCGAAGCTGAAAAAGCACTTGCCGGAAAAGCGAAAGTTAGCTATCTTGATTACTCAGCTGTTCCTCTCTTCAGCCAAGATCTTGAAGTTCCAACTCATCCAGCTGTAGCTGCTGCTCGCGAGGCTGTCCTTGCTGCCGATGCCATCTGGATTTTCTCTCCAGTCTATAACTTCTCTATCCCTGGAACAGTGAAGAACTTGCTTGACTGGCTCTCTCGTGCCATTGATTTGTCTGATACACGTAGTGCTTCTGCCCTCCAAGACAAGTTTGTTACTGTCTCTTCTGTAGCCAATGCCGGTCACGAACAACTCTTTGCGATTTACAAAGACCTCTTGCCATTTATCCGTACACAAGTCGTTGGCGACTTTACTGCCGCTCGTGTCAATGACTCTGCTTGGGCAGACGGAAAATTGGTGCTAGACAAAGCAGCTGACTCATCACTTGCAAAACAAGCTGACGACCTTCTTGCAGCTATCAATTAAAAAGAAAAGCTGATTTGAATGAAAATCATTCCAAATAAACCTCAATTAAATACATAATAAAAAACTCCTAGAAAGATGGATATTCCAATCGTTCTAGGAGTTTTACTGTAATTGACTATGAAGAAAAGAGGAAATCAATTCACTAATCGAGACCTTTTCTTTAGTCTGACCTTCATTTTAAAAGTTGGGCAGATAAGCTCGCTCAAACTTGTCTGGTCTTTTTTATAAATTATCCTTGCCAATTTTCTTGGTCTTCTTTAAAGCGTTTTAGGAGAGCAAGTCCTTCTGGTGTGATGTAACCTTCTTCTTGAGCTAGGTGGATCAGTTCACTGTAGTTAGACAGCGTCACCAATTTGACACCTGCGTCTGAGAAATTCTTATCTGCTTTTGGCAATTGGTAGCTGAAAATCGCTACAACTCCAAGCACATCTGCTCCTTCTCGTTTAGCGGCTGCTACAGCTTCAAGAACAGAACCGCCAGTTGAAATAAGGTCTTCAACCACCACCATTTTTTGACCTTGAGCTACCCGCCCTTCGATTTGGTTGCCTGCACCGTGGTCTTTTGGTTTGCTACGAATGTAGGCAAAAGGCAAGTTCATCTTGTCAGCAATGATAGCTCCGTGAGGAATCCCCGCTGTTGCTGTTCCTGCAATCACCTCAACTTCTGGAAAGGCTTCTTTGATAGCATCCACAAAGCCATTTTCAATTAAGGTACGAGTTTCTGGATAGGCTAGTGTCACACGATTATCAGTGTAAATCGGTGACTTGATACCAGATGCCCAAGTAAAAGGCTCTTCTGGTTTGAGGTAAACGGCTTGGATTTTTAAGAGATGGCTAGCGATATCTTTAGCAAGTGTCATAGTATTCTCCTTTTGTTTTTCTAATCTATTTCTTTAATTTCAGTCTTGGTTCCATTCATCCTTGATAGCATGATAAGCTGCAACAGGATCCTCAGCTTGGGTAATGGGACGTCCTACTACGATATAGTCACTACCGATTTGATAAGCATCCGCTGGCGTCATGACGCGTTTTTGGTCTCCAACCGCAGCTCCCGCTGGACGAATTCCCGGTGTCAGACAGATAAAATCTGGATTGGTGGCTTCTTTGATGAGTTGCACTTCCTGAGCCGAGCAAACGACACCATCCAAGCCCGCTTCAGCTGTCTTTTTAGCATAGTGAATCACAGACTCTTGCAGGCTGGTTTGGATATTTTGAAAATTCTGCATCTGACTTTCCGACGTTGATGTAAGCTGGGTCACAGCGATCAATTTGGCTTGTGTCCCAAGACCTTCACGCGCAGCCTTCATCATCTCCACACCACCAGCAGCATGAACATTGGTCATATCCACACCAAGCTGAGACAAGACCTTCATAGCTGACTTGACTGTATTGGGAATGTCATGAAGCTTGAGATCCAGAAAGACACTATGACCCAGACCTTTCAAGTAAGACACGATATCAGGACCCGTTGCATAATAGAGCTCCATCCCTACCTTTAGATAAAGGTTTTCTTCTGCTGGGAAAAGAGCTAAAAATTCCTTGACCGCCTCAAAACTAGGAAAATCAAGAGCAATGACTGGACGATGTTCTCGCATAGGTTTCTCCTTTTACCTTTGCTAGTGAGAGAGTCTGGCCAAAAGAAGCCACGAAAAAAGGAACCTGCCAACAGCAAGGTTCCACGAAAAATGGGTAGTCTCCACCCTTTCACCGTCTAACCTTAGCTGCCTCTCTGGACTGCTTTAAAGGTTTTTTACTATTCTATTATTTATAGTAGGACTTGTCAAGCAAAAACTGGGCTTTATTGTTGTTGCTGTTGTTTCTTTTCTTCTGCTTCTTTTTCTTCCTGTTTTTTCTTCTCAGCTTCCTGTGCCTCTTTTTTAGCTTTTTCCTCAGCTTCTTGCAAAAGTTTATCCGCTAGGCTAGTACTATAGATTCCAGCTTCCATATCAATAAAGCTCGGTTCTGCTAGTTGTGGCTTAATTTTGCTATAATAAGGCAATTTTTTACTTAACTCTGACAAGGGAACCAATATTTCATCTGTGTCCAGCATGGTAATTTTTAAAAGGTCTGCTGTTGCCTTGCTTGGCGCTAATTCGATTTTCTGGATTTGGTTCTTGATATCCTCACTGATAGTAGACAATCCCGTGATCAGCTCTTTCACCTGCTGCTCGTCGTTAAAGGTAACTGTCAGATAAGTCTCAGGCAGGTTCAAAAGGTTGACAGGGCTTGAGTCAATTGTTCCACTAGACAGAATTGGATAGTGGTCTTCACCTGTCACATAGTAACCAGCAATATCAAATTCCTTAACCTCAATCGTAAAGTTAGTTGGAAATTGATAATCAATCTTTGCTGACTCTATCCAATGGTTGGACTTGATTCGCTCAGCATATTTTTCCTTATCCAACAACAGGGCTAAGGTATAGTCGCTGTCTTGAATCCCAGAAGCCTGTTTAATGTCGTCCGCCTGGGTGTTACTATTTCCCTTAACTTCGATATTTTTGATGGTCGAGAGCGGAGTCAACAGGTAGACTGAGAGAAGGAGGACCAGAATACTTGGCACTAAGATACTCACAGCTCGCCAAATATGAACTGGAGCGATTTTAGGCTTGGCTAGTTTTTCTTTTTTCTTCTTCTCTTTTTCTTCGTTGACTTTATAGTCATCCTTTTGAGATTTTTCTTCTTTTTCGGATAGTTCCTTACTTGGACTTGTATCTTCTTCGTCCGACTGACTCGAGGATTTTTTGGCCTCCTCCAATAGTTTCGAGTTGGCCTCCTTTCGAGCTTGTTTTTCCTTTTCCTTCTCCTCAGCTAGGGCAGCTTCTTCCTCAGCCTTTTTCTTTAGGTATTCTTGGTTTCGTTTCTGCCATTCAGACAATTCTTTCTTGGGGTTTGATTCTTTTTTCTTATCCTTTGACATTGATTTTCCTTATGATAAGTCTTTTCTTAGTAGGGCATAAAAATCATCAAGAGATTTCAACTCAGTTGAAGCCCTCATACTAGCTTGGTATTGATCCTTGTGACTAAGCAGGTGACTGATTTTCTCTTCCAAGCTTTCCAAGGTCAAGTCACTTTCTTGAAGTTCTTCTGCATAACCTTTCTTAACAAAGTAGGCTGCATTTTCAATCTGGTCTCCTCGACTTGCTTCACGACCCAATGGTACGATGAGATGGAGTTTCGCCATAGCCAAGAGCTCAAAAATCGTATTGGCACCACCACGCGTCACCACCACATCTGCCATCTCCATCAAGGGTTGATAGAAGTCCGTCACATAGTCAACACGAAAGAGATTTTGACTCAATTCATTGAGGCTAGAATCTCCAGTGAGATTAATGATATTGTAGCGCTCTGTCAGCTCTTTTTTATGTTCTGTCACCAATTGGTTAAAGACACGAGCTCCTGCAGAACCACCAACAAACAATACAGTTGGCAATTTTGGATTAAAGTGGGTTTGGATATCCACCAATTCATCTGGCTCTGAAGTTTTTTGGTCTGAAACCTTGGTCACTGCTCCTACATGCTCGACTTTTGCAAGACCAGCAGCCTGCTCAAAAGTTGAGTACATCTTGGTTGCAAATTTGTAGGCAATTTTATTGGCCAAGCCCATGGATAGGTCAGATTCGTGGATAAAGACAGGTACTCCAGACACACGCGCAGCGATAACTGGCGGCACAGAGACAAATCCCCCTTTAGAAAAGAGAGCTTGCGGACGAAGTCGTAACATGATAAAGAGAGATTGGACAATTCCCCAACCAACTTTGAAGACATCCAGCATATTTTGCCATGAAAAATAGCGACGCAATTTCCCTGTCGCAATGGAATGGAAGGTCACATTCAAACCTGACTTGAGGATTTCTTGGTGTTCGATTCCGTTCTTATCCCCGATATAGTGGACTTCCCAGCCGTCTTCGATAAACTTGGGCATTAACAAAAGATTGAGGGTAACGTGTCCAACCGTCCCCCCACCTGTAAAGACAATTTTTTTCATATTATTCCTTTAACTCCGCTACTGTGTCGATAAAGAGGTCGCCACGTACTTCAAAGTTAGCATACATATCCCAACTGGCATTGGCAGGACTGAGGAGAACCACATCTCCTTGAGCCGCAAGCTCATAGGCCTTGCGGGTCGCATCTGCAATATCAGTCGCATCCACGTAAGTCACACCAGCCTTCTCAGCTGCCCGTTTAACACGTTCTGCTGACTGACCAAGGATGACCATTTTCTTGAGGCCAGTAATGTCTGGCACCAATTCGTCAAATTCATTTCCACGGTCTAAACCACCTGCAATCAAGATGACCTTGCTGTTGTCAAATCCTGACAAGGCTTTTTGAGTTGCCAAAATATTGGTTGACTTGCTATCGTTATAGAATTTGACACCTTTGATTTCATCCACAAATTGGAGACGGTGTTTGACACCACCAAAAGATGAAAGAGTTTCCTTGATGGTTTGACTGTCTACACCACGGAGTTTGGCTACAACAATGGTAGCAAGGGCGTTTTCTACATTGTGACTACCTGGAACACCGATTTCATCAGCTGCCATGACCACTTCCCCACGGAAGTAAAGTTGACCATCTTCCAGATAAGCTCCATCAACCTTCTCAAGTGTTGAAAATGGAACAACCGTAGCCTCTGTTTTGGTAGCCAATTTTTTTGCCAAGTCTTGGTTAAAGTTCAAAACAAGGAAATCAGTTGCTGTCATCTTGTTCTGGATATTCCATTTAGCTACTACATATTCCTCAAATGAGCCATGGTAATCGATATGAGTTGGCATGAGGTTGGTAATAACCGCAATCTCAGGATGGAATTCTTGAACTCCCATTAGTTGGAAAGAAGAAAGTTCCATGACAAGCGTGTCCTTGGCTGTTGCAGTTTGAGCCACTTGACTAGCAGGATAGCCGATATTCCCTGACAAGAGACCATGTTGTCCAGCAGCAGTCAAAACTTCTCCAATCATAGTCGTTGTGGTCGTTTTCCCATTTGAACCTGTGATACCGATAATTGGCGCTTCTGAGATCAAGTAAGCCAACTCCACCTCCGTCAAGACTGGAATTTCCTTTGCTAATGCCTTTTCAATCATGGGATTGCTATAAGGAATCCCTGGATTTTTTACCATGAGGGCAAACTCTTCATCCAAGAGCTCCAAAGGATGCCCACCAGTGACAACCTTGATCCCTTCTTCCAGCAAACTTTGCGCAGCTGGATTTTCCTCAAAAGGTTTGCCATCATTTACCGTCACAATGGCACCCAGCTTGTCCAGCAAACGAGCTGCAGACTCACCAGACTTAGCCAAACCTAAAACAAGGACTTTCTTATTTTTAAATTGATCGATTACTTTCATGTCTCAAACTCCATTTCTACTCCTACTATTTTACCATTTTTATGGAAATAATACTAAGCGAAAATGCTCTAACCCTCATTCTAACATCGAAAAAGAGAGCCATAGCTCTCTTTCTATTTATCTTCTTTTGCTCTTTTTTACAGGCATGAGCGTAATGTCCCTCAAGCTAAAGTAGGCTAGGGCCAGCATGGCGATTGTGACAAAGAATTCTGTAGGTAATTGGAAGATTTGCAAGATGGACAACATCAACAAAATCAAGAGTGCAACAACTACAAAGACCAAGATAACGATGTTGACTGTTCCTTTGATACTTTGGGGTGTCGCAAATACATAGAGTAGTAATAAGAGTATCCCTATGATTAAATAGACCATCTTTATCTCTTTCTAGCTCTTATTCAGCTGATTTTTTCTTTTTGTTGGCTTTCTCGCGCTCTGCCTTGTTGAGGATTTGCTTACGCAAACGGATTGACTCAGGCGTTACTTCCATGTACTCGTCATCGTTCAAGAACTCAAGAGACTCTTCAAGGGTCAAGATACGAGGTGTCTTGATAACCGCTGTTTGGTCCTTGGTAGCTGAACGAACGTTGGTCATTTGTTTAGCCTTAGTGATGTTAACTGTCAAGTCATTTTCACGAGAGTTTTCACCGATGATCATTCCTTCATAAACCTCAGTACCTGGGTTAACAAAGATGGTTCCACGTTCTTCGATCGACATGATTGAGTAAGTTGTTGCCTTACCAGCATCGATGGAAACGAGGGCACCACGGTGACGTCCACCGATTTCACCCGGAATGAGTGGCAAGTATTGGTCGAAGGTATGGTTCATGATACCGTAACCACGAGTCATTGACAAGAACTCAGTTGAGTATCCAATCAAACCACGCGCTGGAACAAGGAAAACCAAGCGAGTTTGACCATTACCAGTTGAAATCATATCCAACATTTCACCCTTACGCTCAGAAAGACTTTGAATAACAGATCCTTGGTATTCTTCTGGAGTGTCGATTTGCACGCGCTCAAATGGCTCACATTTGACACCGTCGATTTCTTTTACAATAACCTCTGGACGAGATACTTGAAGTTCATAACCCTCACGACGCATGGTTTCGATCAAGATTGACAAGTGCAATTCTCCACGTCCTGAAACAGTCCATTTATCTGGTGAGTCTGTAGGCTCGACACGAAGGGAAACGTCTGTTTGCAATTCTGCCTGCAAGCGTTCTTCCACCTTACGAGAAGTTACCCATTTCCCTTCACGACCTGCAAATGGTGAGTTGTTTACCAAAAAGGTCATTTGAAGCGTTGGCTCATCAATGTGAAGAATTGGAAGTGGTTCAATGGCATCTGTCGGAGTAATGGTTTCACCAACAAAGATATCTTCCATACCTGAAACGGCGATCAAGTCACCTGCTTTAGCTTCTTGAATTTCACGACGTTCCAAACCAAAGAAACCGAAGAGTTTTGTAACACGGAAGTTCTTGGTTGTACCATCAAGTTTAGAAAGGGTAACTTGGTCTCCAACTTTTACACTACCACGGAAGACACGACCGATGCCGATACGACCTACGAAGTCATTGTAGTCCAAAAGTGACACTTGGAATTGCAAAGGCTCATCAGAGTTGTCTACTGGAGCTGGGATATGGTCGATGATGGTATCAAAGATTGGTGCCATTGTTTTTTCTTGATCAGCAGGATCATCAGACAAGGAAGATGTTCCGTTGATAGCAGAAGCATACACCACTGGGAAATCAAGCTGGTCATCATCTGCACCAAGCTCGATGAAGAGTTCCAAGACTTCGTCCACTACTTCTGCTGGACGAGCTGATGGTTTGTCGATTTTGTTGACAACCACGATTGGGACAAGGTCTTGTTCCAAGGCCTTTTTCAATACGAAACGAGTTTGTGGCATGGTTCCTTCGTAGGCATCCACAACCAAAACAACACCGTCAACCATTTTCATGATCCGCTCAACTTCTCCACCGAAGTCCGCGTGCCCAGGTGTGTCCATGATATTAATACGAGTTCCATTGTAAGCAACGGCTGTATTTTTTGCAAGGATGGTAATTCCGCGCTCTTTCTCGATATCGTTTGAATCCATCGCACGCTCTGCCAATTCAGTACGTGCATCAAGCGTTTCTGATTGTTTCAATAATTCGTCAACGAGGGTTGTTTTACCGTGGTCAACGTGGGCGATAATCGCAATGTTACGGATATCTTCTCTTAATTTTGTCATGATTTCCTCTAATATTTAAATTTTTATTTCTAACTGAACAATTATACCACAGTCTTATCCAAAAATCACAGTTCAGCTAAGTGTAAATGTTTTCACTCTGCTTTTCTAGGCAAGGCAACCCTTTTCAAAGTCAGAGACTTATGATAAGATAAGCTGGTATGCGTTTAGATAGATTATTAGCCCAAGAAAAGGTCAGTCGCAAGGCTATGAAACAGGCACTTCAAAAAAAAGAAATCCTAGTGGACGATTGTCCAGCCAGCTCCCTCGCTCAAAATGTCGACACTGGATTACAAAAACTAGTCTTTCAAGGACGGCAAATCCAAGGATACGAGCACAACTACCTCATGCTTCATAAGCCAAACGGAGTCGTTACAGCTAGCAAGGATAAGAAACTTCCAACCGTCATGGACCTAGTCCCCAAAAATATCCAGTCAGACCAACTCTACGCGATAGGCAGGCTAGACCGCGATACTACAGGACTACTCCTTTTGACAGACAATGGACCTCTTGGTTTTCAACTCCTCCATCCTCAATATCATGTAGATAAAACTTACCAAGTCAAGGTTAATGGACTGCTCACACCAGACCATATCCAAAAGTTCAAAGATGGGATTATCTTTTTAGATGGGACTGCCTGTAAACCTGCTCAGCTTGAAATTCTAGACGCAAGCCCAACAGAGAGCCATACCTCTATTACCATCTCAGAAGGAAAATTTCATCAGGTTAAAAAAATGTTCCTCTCAGTTGGTGTCAAGGTGACTGCCTTAAAAAGAGTCCAGTTCGGCGATTTTACATTAAATTCAGAGCTATCAGAAGGGCAATACCGTCCCTTGAATCCAGAGGAATTAGAAATCATAAAAAACTATTTAGAGATGAGTCGATAAAACAAAAAAAGCTTTAGGTTTGAAGCTTTTTTTATTGCTTATCTAAAAACTATTGCGATGGCTAGAATCCAGTTAAGAACAGAAACTACAAGTCCTACGATGTTGAGAATTTTTTCTGTTTGATAGTTAAGTCCAGATTCTTTTTGGTATGAAAAAGCCAAGACCAATCCTATAATCCCCAAAATCAGACCCACTATTGGAGAAAGCAAACCAAGGACGATAGATAAGATACCTAAAATAAGTGAAGGTTTTTTCTTTTGTTGTGAATTCATATTACAAAATCTCCTTAAATTTAATATAAATGATGATACCATAAAATGCAAGATTTATCTACCATTAGACAGTTTTTAACAGAATGTTAGCTAGTCTTGACCTTCCCGTTCCAAGAATCCAATCCATAAGAAAGGATATAAATTTCAGAGAAACCTTGTTTTTTCAAATAAAGTGCTGCATTGGTTACTCGTTGTCCGCGTTGGTTTTCATAGAGAAGGACAGGTTTATCCTTGCGAAGGGCTGCAAGGCTTGACTTCAACTGATTTGAAGGAATATTGCGGGCTCCGAGGATATGTTTCCTGTGAAATTCTGCTGCTTCACGAACATCAATCAACTGCCCTTTCCGAATCAAGGCTTCAAATTCTGCATTGTCCACAATCTTAGCTGCACGACGAATACGAAGGTAGTTATACCCCATCCATGCCGCCATCGCTAGTACGATTCCCCAAACAATCCAAATTGTCATAAGTTCTTATCTCCATTTTTCTCTATGTAGTCTAATTCTATCTTGTGCTCTCTACGAAGAACAGCTTCCGCCTCTAGATAGTCTAACTTGTCCATCAGACCTGCATCATAGATCCGAGAGAGTTCGAGCTTCATCAGTTCAATATCATACAAGCGCTTCCCCATGTAAACAATAATGCCAAACTGTTTGAGAAATTGCTGCACATCATAGAATGTTTTCATAAGACTCATTCTAGCAAAATTTTGTGTTTTTTTCAAGAAGAGACTCACACAAGAAGTATCACAGAAATTAAAAAAACTGCATCTTCTGCAACTTTTTAATCTGGTGGAAAATAGCCCAACTGCTCAGCGATGTGAATCGCCTCCTGCCTGTTAGTCACCCCCAATTTTGAAAAGATATTCGCCAAGTGATTTGATACTGTACGTTTACTCACATAGACCTTGTCACAGACATCATCAATGGTCAAGCCATTTCTAACCAGTTCTAGTATCTCGATTTCTCGTGGTGTTAGCACCTCTACCATCACTTCATCTGAAAAGACTTTACCACCTAGATAAATCTTTTCCAATTTTTTCACCAACTCATCTGGGTTCATACTTTTGTCCAGAAATCCATAAGCCCCCATAGCTTTAGCTCGGTGTTCATACATTTTTTTACTGTAACCTGTCAAAATCACAACCTTACTAGAACAACCATTGTCGATAATCTCTTGTGCCAAGGTCAGCCCATCATCTTGATACAGACTCGTCAGGTTGATGTCAATCAAAATAATGTCGTAGTCATTAAAAGCAATCTCCGAGATAGTCGAAAAATTATCCACTAACTGGACCTTTTTAATGTTTTCCGATAACTCTAAAATCATCTTGATACTTTGGCTAAATAATTTATGATCATCAATTAACAAAATTTTCATAACACAACTCCTTATCAATCGGGAGAGTAATTTCTACACGAAATCTCTTATTATTTTCAAAAATCTGCATCTGACCACCTAAAACACTAATTTTATTAAACATATTTTTCAAGCCATAACCTAAGGATTTTTCTGTTTGAAGGCAGTCATTTTCAGAAATTATAAAAATAGCGTCATCATGCACATCAATCTTCAAAGAAATCGTTCCACCACTAGCGTACTTAACGGCATTGGTCGCCAATTCCTCAACCAGACGATAGACAATTTTATCGTAAGGAGATAAAAGCCTAAAGTGGACAGGAAACTGTGTGACGACTTCATTTTCTGCGTGATAGCGCTTAACAATCCGATTAATCAGCCCTTGATACTGGATGTCTAACTGCTCATCTGTTTCTACCATTGGCTGATAATAATCCATCCGTTCACGAATCCGCTGAACCAACTCCTCTGTCACCAGATTGATCTGTTCACCAAAAACTTGATTGCTACTATATTTATTGAAATTTTTTATTGCAATCACATTTTGCAGGATTTCATTGTGAAGAAATTCGGAGAACTGTTGTTCTGTGTCTTCATTTGCCAGCAGATTTTTCACCATACGGTTACGCTTTAAAAAGAGAACTTTTACATAATCCCTAGCATCTAGCATATCAGCGGAACGAAAGAAACGAATCAATTCTTCCGAACAAATCCCGAACAATAGTAACATGATATTCAAGACCAAAAAGCTCGTGTTTAAGTCTAAACGAAAGATGATAAAAATGCCTACTAACAAAAACATAACCAGTAAAAACAAGCGTGAAAAAGCTTTTATATAGGACAACTTCAACTCTGCTACCTTTTTCTGAAGAGAGTTAATAATTGTTTTGATATGCAAAAAAGCAAGTATTCCAAGAATTTCAAGATACCAGACTAGATTCATCACTCCTGAGCCCGTTGTATTGATATACAAAAAGAAATAAGAAAGAGGCAATATCAAAGCTAATATCCACAAATTTCGTCTCTGATACTTGAGTTTACTTTTCAACTCTTTATGATATAAAATCAGTAAAATCAAGGGAACAAGGTTTAAAAAGAAAGACGCAAACAAGGACAGAAAGAGAAAAATTGAAGGACTTAACAGATATGAACTAATGGTGATTAGTGTCAACACAAAGGACACACTCAACAGTTCTTCTCCCATTTTCTCTCCCAGAAAGATAATAGACAGAGAACTATATACCAATAAAAAAGAGTTGAGCGGATGAAGAATATCAAAAAAGTGCAACAGAGTGCTAGTAACTCCTTGATTAAATATGGATTGCCAGCTAATAAGAAACATCATCAGAAGCAACCAAAGTTTCAACTCACTATACCGAAAGGTCACAATATTACAAATATAACTAAATGCAATTAAAGCAATAATCAGCAATAAAACCAGCTGCAAGGAGAAATTTGTCGAAAAGTCCAGAGGAATCCTATAATAAATATAAATCATCAAAGTTAGATGATTAAAAATCGCCAACCACCACAATAAAAGTGAGTTTTTCGAGATCAATTTGACAAACTGTTTCATATGTATCCACTTCCTGAACTACTTTAATATCATTATAACACAATACCAGAATTGTCGGATAGGCAACTCTGGTATTTGACTTAATTTTCAATAATTTGCCAACTTACTCTGTAAGTCACTAGCAGGTAAAGGACAAAGAGTAATACCGCTACTCCCAGATAGGTGATATCAATAGAAATGCTGGTATTAGCGAAATTCTCAAAATAGCCCAAAAGAGCGGTACTCAAGGCAAATGCTAGCGGACCTGCGATGACCAGTGGAACCAAGAAATAACTTAGAATCTGTTGCAAAAGAATAGAGCGATTTTGCTTTCTCTTGTTCCCAAGAAGGTATAAGATTTGATAATCATTGACACTATCCAAAGCACTTGTAGAAGTTTGAAGGGACAAGATACTGAGGGAAATAATGATAAAAATAACACTGACAAAAATCATGACAAAGACGATGACGCCCATAAATCCAAGATAAATCTCAAAAATTCTTCCTTTCGTTTGATAGGTGAACGGATTCAACTCTGCTCCATCACGAGTGAAGTAGTATTTTTCAATCCACTGACTTAAGAATGTTTCTACTTTCCGTTTGTCGATATTTTTCTTGAAGTTGGCGACATAGGTCGTGTGGTCTTCCGTCAATCCAACTACTACCGTATCTGGTACAATCAAGGTTCCTGTGTCATTTGTACCCACTGACGATAAAAAGTAAACTGTTTCAAGTGGCTTTGAAGACGCAAGATTGAGAGAATAACCGTTAATCATGAGTGTTTTTGTCGTTAATAGAAAGTCCTGAATCTGCTTGGCAGTTCCTTTATAGTTGGCATTGACCAGAAATTGGTTATCTGCCAAGTCAACCGCTTTTTTCCCTTGCAGTTTGCGGAGATGATTGTAGGCAGAAATTCCTATAATCGGTACTTTTGATTCAGGAAGTTCCTTATCATGCGCCCAAAGATTGCTAGTATCAATCAAATCTTTATAGGTTAAATCACTAGAATAGATAGGATAGCTGTACTCCTCTTTGATGAGGTTAAAGTCAAATCCATCTGCTTTCAGCCTATCTTTTACAGAATCCTGAGCAAACTGGAAGTCTTGACCACGATAAAGATTGACAGATACGTCATAAGGAGAGTATTTGTTCAGCTCTCGATTCATAGTCGTATAAGCACTACCACTAAAAACGAGCAAGCTGAGTGCCAGGGTCAGGGTCAAGGATAAGACAGCCAACGTGACCGAATTACTATCAGCTTGTTTTGAAAATTGACGGATTTTAAAAGTGTTTAGTTTGTTGTAGTAGGTTTGAGGCAGTTTTCTAAGGGAAATCAAGATAAAATGGCTTAAAGTATTGTAAAACAAAATCACAAAAATCACGAAGACAGATACCAGCAAGATACCCCAGCTTTTCAAGAGTGATAGATGATGATAGTCTGAAAAATAGAGAGCACCAAAACCGATAACAGCTGTCGAAAGAATAAAGAGAAGTGCTTGAAGAACTGGCTTGCCTTTTGCCAAGACAGATTTCTTGACCCCATTTTCTTGAATGAGTGCAATGATATTTTGCTTTCTAAAGGTGAGAATGTCCATGACACCTACAATAAAACTAGTTACCAAATAGGAATAAACTAGTAAGATGATAGACTTTATATCAAAGAAAACCAAATTACCAAAGTAATTCGCCATGAAAAACTCAGAAGCCACCTTAGCTAGAACAACCAACAAGACCAGCCCAAGCAAAAATCCAAGAATCAAGGCGAAGATATTAACCAGCATGGTTTCAAAGAACAGGGTACGGATAATCTGCTTCTTCTTCATTCCCAGCGTTGCATAAAGTCCCAGCTCTTTCTTGCGCCGTCCCAGCACAAAATTTGTGGAGTAAACGATGAGAAAGGCAATCGCCGATAGAATCAGATAGGAAAGCAAGCCCATGTACTGGCTCATCACCGTCGTCAACATTTCCTTTGCTCCTGATAAACTCTGCATCACTGGATGGCTTGGTAAGGCATTAAAAGCGTATAGCAAGCTATAAATCAATGTCAGACTGAAAAAATAGATGGTATAGGTCTGTAAATTTCGAAATACATTTCGTAAAATCAATTTTGGATACATACTCTCCCCCTCCTATCTGGTACGGCTGTAAATCTCTCGCAAATACTGTTCATTAGATAAGCTGTTACGTTCCAAATCATCCATAATCTTTCCATCGCTAAGCAGCACCATCCGTGAAGAGTACTTAGCTGCGGCAGGGTCGTGGGTGACCAATAAAATGGTGATACCAAAACTTTTATTGATTTCCTGCAAAAGCGACATCAGTTTTTCAGAATTGGCAGAATCCAAGGCTCCTGTCGGCTCATCTGCAATAATCAGTTTAGAATCATCAATCAAGGCTCTAGCAGTTGCCACGCGTTGTCGCTGACCACCTGATAATTGATTGGGAAACTTATCTTTTAAGTTTTGGATATCCAGCTTATCCAAAATTTCTTCAATCTTTTCCTGATTTTTTTTGATAGTTTTCCCCTGAATTTGAAGAGGTAGAACGATATTTTCATAGACCGTCAAGGTTTCCACCAAGTTGTAGGCTTGGAAAATATAAGAAATGTTTTTAGCACGATAGTCAGCTAGTTCATTTTCCTTGGCATGGATGATGTCAAAATCTTCAAATCGAATCTCACCTGATGTTGGTTTATCAATCGTTGAAATACAGTTGAGGAGTGTTGTTTTTCCACTACCACTGGCCCCCATAATTGCCAGAAATTCACCTTTTTCAACGGACAAGTTCACATCTGATAAAGCATGAACGATATTATCCCCTTGACCAAATGTTTTCGTTAATGCTGTCACGATAAGCTGTTTCATCATTTCATTCCTCCGTTTCTTTATTACACTCTCATTATACGGTTTCTTTCAAGGTTTGCCATGAGTATTTTGTGCAATATATTCATGTTATAAAAAAAGCCGATACTTTTTTAGGTATCGGTTGATGTTGATTATTTGCGATCGTTTCTTTTTTTCATAAAGTAAACAATCCCTATGACAATAACTCCTAAGACCAGTACAGGTGCATAGAAGCCTAATGTTCCAATAATTCCTTCCATTTTATCCTCCTGTCAAAGAATAAAGGTAGTTTTATCCACAGCGCACGTTTGGCGAAGTACATTCATAAGAATATGTAAACCACCAACCACAACGGCCCTGTACTGTTAATCTAACAGCCGTATGCCAACCTGTAGCAGATTTACCATTCAACTCTTGGCTATTAATTTCATAATCCAAAGAATCAATCTCAAAGTTGTCTTGTTTCATTTGTATTTCTCCTCGTAAATATAACACTAAATCAAAGTGTTGTCAATGCTTTATAATAAAACATTAGAATTTTCCTTTTGTTTTATCTAACAACGAACATTATTTGTCGTACACTCATAAGAATAGGTGAAACACAATCCACAGCGACCTGCTAGTGTCATTTTAAAAGCTGTGTACCACCAGCTTCTGATTTCCCGGAAAGTTCTTAGTTTTCAACCTCGAAGCTTAGAGAATTAATCTCTGGACGACTTGTATTTTTAGCCATAAGGTTGCTTCCTTCTTTTAGATGATCATCTTTACAATAACTAGTATAAACTCTAGTACTGGATAAATAATGAGTAAATCGTGCAAATTTCTTATTTTCAAGTAAAATTTTTATAGTTCTCAATAAAGAAACAGCTAAACAATCACTTGCTCAGCTACTTTTTTACACTATTTCTTAAATTATTTAGAATTTTCTTCTTAGTTACTTTACAGAGACTCACACAATGCTCCTGATTTTTCTATCTTCTTTGCCCATTCTTCCGCAAGTGTGGTACAATAAAAACATGAGAATTCAACAACTACACTATATTATCAAAATCGTCGAAACTGGCTCTATGAATGAGGCAGCCAAGCAACTCTTTATCACCCAACCCAGTCTCTCTAATGCTGTTCGAGACTTGGAAAATGAAATGGGCATTGAAATCTTTATCCGCAATCCCAAGGGCATTACCTTGACCCGTGATGGGATGGAGTTTCTCTCCTATGCCCGTCAGGTTGTCGAGCAAACTCAACTTCTGGAGGAACGCTATAAAAATCCTGTCGCCCACCGCGAACTCTTTAGCGTTTCGTCTCAACACTATGCCTTTGTGGTCAACGCCTTTGTATCGCTACTTAAGAAAAGTGATATGGAAAAATACGAGCTTTTCCTTCGTGAAACTCGGACTTGGGAGATTATTGACGACGTCAAAAACTTCCGTAGTGAGGTCGGTGTCCTCTTCTTAAACAGCTACAACCGTGATGTTTTAACGAAAATGCTGGATGACAACCACCTGCTTGCCCACCATCTCTTCACAGCCCAGCCCCATATCTTTGTCAGCAAGACCAACCCTCTGGCAAAGAAAGATAAGGTGAAACTAGAAGACTTGGAGAACTTCCCATACCTCAGCTATGACCAAGGGACACACAATTCTTTCTACTTTTCGGAAGAGATTCTTTCACAAGAGCACCACAAGAAATCTATCGTGGTCAGCGACCGTGCCACCCTCTTTAATCTCTTGATTGGTTTGGATGGTTATACTATTGCGACAGGGATTTTGAATAGCAACCTCAATGGAGACAATATCGTTTCCATTCCACTGGACATAGACGATCCCATTGAACTAGTCTATATCCAACATGAAAAAACCAGCCTATCCAAAATGGGCGAACGCTTTATCGAGTATCTACTTGAAGAAGTTCAGTTTGATAGTTGATAAACCATCAGACATATTTTATAATATTTCTTAGAAAATAATGATTGGAGAATATCGTTGAAAAAGTTCATATTGGCAAGTACTGTTGTCCTTTCAATGGCAGGATTTGTCCAAGCACCTATCTACGCCGAGGAAAGCAATGCTAATCCTCCTGCTACTACCGAACAAAGCAACTCTAAGGAAGATAAGAAGGATCTTTCAACTAAAACTGAGGAGGAGGTTGCAACACTTCCAAAAGACTGGACAAAAGAAGAAGCCCCTAAAAAAGAAGGATGGCAGGAAGAAAATAAGCAGTGGCGTTTCTATGAAAACAATCAGCCCGTCCTCAAATGGAAAAAAATTCAAGATAAGTGGTATTATTTTGACCAAGAGGGAAATCGACTTAGTGATACTATCTTTGATGGCTATGTTCTCAATAAAGATGGGGTCATGGTAGAAAATAGTTGGGTGTATCTTGAAGGGAAATGGTACTACGCCAATGAGTCTGGAAAAATCATCCAGCAAAAATGGGAAAAAATCGGAGGATTTTGGTACTACTTTGACAAAGATGGTATCATGCTCAGTCAGACAATCGTTGATGGTTATCTCCTTACTAAAAGCGGGGCTATGGCGGAGAATGGCTGGGTGAAGGTTGACCAAAATTGGTATTATGTCACACCATCTGGCAGAATCTCGCAAGACAAATGGGAAAAAGTAAACGGTTCCTGGTATTATTTTGACAAAAACGGCGTGATGCTCAGCAAAACGACCGTTGGTGCTTACTTGCTCGGCAGTAGCGGGGCTATGGCGGAAAACTCTTGGGTGAAGATTGATCAAAATTGGTATTACGCTAATGAATATGGGAAATATAGCCAAGACAAATGGGAGAAAATCAAGGGAACTTGGTATGCTTTTGAACAGAATGGAGTCATGCTTTCCAATAAATGGAAAGGAAGCTACTACCTCAAATCTAGTGGAGCCATGGCTGAAAAAGAGTGGATCTTTGATAAGGCCTACAACAGTTGGTTCTATCTAAAAGCGAATGGAACCTACGCGGCTCGTGAATGGATTGGAGCCTACTATCTCAAGTCTGGTGGCTATATGGCCAAGAATGAGTGGATTTACGATAACTCTGACAAAGCACGCTACTACCTAGATGATAATGGACATTATGTTTCAGGAACCTACAAGATAGATGGAAAGGAACACTTGTTCCAAAAATACGGCCAATGGATTTCTGAAGTCTCAACAGAAGGTGGATTTGTAAAAGGCCAATACAGTAAAACTATCTTCCTAGATCCTGGACATGGCGGTCGGGATTCCGGTGCCTTTTATTACAATGTCGCTGAAAAAGATCTCAACATGCAGATTTACCGTAAACTTCGTGCTAAGTTAGAAGAACTAGGTTACAAGGTTCTCACTTCTCGCGATAGTGATATTGACGTTGACTTTGTTACCGAACGTTCTCGTATGGTTAATAAGACCAACTCTGACATCTTTATCAGTATTCACTTCAATGCTACTGGTAGCTCATACTCAAAAGCGAGCGGTATTCAAACCTACTCCTATAGTGATGAACCCGATTATCCAAGTAAGATAAATAAATACTGGCACAATCACCCTGATCGTATGAGTGAAAGCAAACGCCTTGCTGCTGCTATCCACTCCTCTCTTCTAGCAGAAACAGGAGCCAAGGATGCTGGTTTATTGGAAAGTAGCTTTGCCGTACTACGTGAAACAGCTAAACCAGCCGTCCTACTGGAACTTGGATATATGGATAATTTCACCGAAAGCCAACAAATCAGAGATAGCCACTACCAAGATAAACTGGTGGCAGGCATTGTAAAAGGTATCCAAAAATATTACGCTGGTAAATAACAATAAAGTCTCGAGAAACCTCGAGACTTTTCTATTTGTTTTCTTTTTTATCTTTATCAGGAAAGAGGTAGCCAAGTCCTACACAAGCTAGCACACCGGCACCAATTACCAAACCACTTGAGATTGGCAAAAGATCCAAAATAGCATTTGCAATGATAAAGGCAATGATAAGGCACATCAGACTAGCCTTATAGTCTTTTTTCAACAGATTTTCTAGAGTGAAATAGAGGAACAATCCCACTGGAATCAGTGACCAGAGGTTGACATCCAAACTTGGCCATCCAACAGATCCGAAATACAATACTAGCGCTGCTGCTACTAAAAATACAAGTCCCAATAATTTTTTCATTTTTTGTCTCCATTTTCTTTTTTTATTGACTTGAGTTATCTGATACTGACTCCTCACGTCCCTTACGAAAATTATTATAGCAGAGGATTTTTTCAAGAACAAGGCCTTTTGCCTATCTGGTCTATATCTCGGTCTAAGTGGTTGAATAGTAGTGATAAAAAAAGAAGCTCATTTGAGCTTCTTGATCTTACCAAGTACAAGAACATTTCTGAACTAAGTGAATCTAAAGTTAGATTCTAAACTAGTTTTTCTTTTCCTTAGATTCTAGAGAAGATTTGATTGCTTCACGATCTGCTTGTAGTTGAGCTAAGTTCTTTTCTTCTTCCTCAAGTTTACTGGTATCTGGTTTCACACGATAATAAACATCTTCTGGTTTCATTAACATAGACCCATAATCTTGGCCCGAAAGTAGTCTTTCTTCAGCATGATTGCTTTTATCCGTAATCTTTCCATCATCAGCAGGTTGCATAACAACTCCACTTGGAACAGCAACTACTACAAATCCTCCAGCAACAGAATCTTTTATCCACGCACTGATAGACGCTGTCTCAGGGTTACGACTATCTTGACCTTTTGAAACCTTTAATCCAACTACAGATTCGTACTTTTGATCATTTGTAAACCAAGTCGCATCTACTTCTCCAGAATTCGTAATAATGTATTCATTGCCAGATTGACTACGCCAAGTGCCTTCTAAACTAGACAAATCATTGTTCCTGATTGCTTCAATATCGAGTTTTGGAACGGTAGTTTCTTTCTTCAACTTGCTAACAAGTGCTTCTGCTTCAGTAATTTTGGTATCTAAAGCAGTCAGTTGATCCTTGAGTTTCTGAATTTCCTCTTGTTTATCCTTATCAGTCTCATCCGTTTTTCCTTGGCTTGTAGACGCTTGACTTGTTGTCTCTTTAGTTGAAACTGAAGTCGATGCTTGCTTTGACTCCTTCTTTCCGATCAGAGAATATGAGAAAACACTTACCAAGATCACAGTGACTGAAACAACGAGTGCTATACCAATATAGATTTTTAGATTTGGCGCCGACTTTGATTCAGACCGCTTACGTCCATTGATCTCTTCAAATTGTTTTTTCCGTTCTTTCTTATTCATAATTTTCTCCTTTTTGCTTTATTTTCACCCAAGCTTGCGAGACTTCATTCGTTACTATCCATGACCTTTTATGACTTTTTAAAAAAATCTAAGCAAAAATTGCTAGAATAATTCACTATAAAAACATCTCTAGATTGCTATCAAAACAAGTATTTATTATAATACATTATACCACAAAATATAAACTACCGTTTGTAATTATTTTTTAATAAGCCTAGGATATGTTTTTTAAACAGAAGCCATCTCAAATATTTCACCTTTTCTGTGTTTACAAAAAAGAAACCCATTAGGGCTTCTTCATTCTGCCGATTGCAGGGATAATGATAATGCTAATAAACGTTGATTTATCAAGACTTACAAGAATATCTGGTCAATTTTTGGTCAATTTTTTCTCTATCTTTTTTTCTTCTTTATTCATCCATCAAATCTCTAATTGTATCATATTCTTTATCAATCACCTCTTGCAATACATGACCATAAGTCTTGATAAGTTGCTGAATATCTTTATGACCCATCAACTTCGCAACTACCCATATATCCACTCCTTGCGCCAATAAATATGATCCGTATGTATGCCTTCCTGAAGTCGCAGACATTTCTTGACTACCAATTCCAAGTTCTGATAAACAAACTCTTAAATATTTATTAAGACCAGCATTGGTAGGTATTCTGTACCTTCTATCATAGAAAATCAAATCTTCCTTATTCAAATCTTCACGATCAAACAAAACTTTAGATTGTTCTTCCTTAAAATCTTTTAAAACTTGCAAAAGTTTATCATCAACAGGGATCTCTCTAATTGAAGTCTTTGTTTTTGGAGGAGTAAATACTTGTCTATCTCCTGAAAATCTCCGATATGTTTTTATCGTCTTATTTTCAAAATTAATATCTGACCAACAAACAGCCATTCCTTCGCCAACCCTAAAGCCAGTCTTAAATAAGAAATACAGCAAATAAGACATCACAGATTCACGATAATTAAATTTTGAACGTAAGTGAGATAGCAACCCTTTATAGTCCGAGATACTATGAAGGTACTTATCCTCAATATCGCCACCAGCTAAACCAAATATCTTTGCTCCATCGGTAAAATCATTCATAACTAAGCCACTACGTTTACTGAATTTTACAACTGTTTTTATATCTGCATTTAATCGGCTGACATGATCTTTAGTAACCTTCTCTCCATACTCATTCAATCGAATTTGATACTCTTTATGAGTAATTTGAACTGCTGGAATATCCGAAAAGATTTTTTCTATCATCTTTCCTCTAAAATAATAGCCGTCCTTTGTTGATTTTGCTTTTTCTGATGGTAAAATAACTAACTCATACCAATCTTTCCACAAGTCATATAAACTAGCTTTGCTATCAAATTTTGCCAAATAGTTAGATTGAAACAACTTACGCTCTTTCTCTTGCGCTTCATTCATTGCTTCACGCTTCGTCTTAAAACCTGAATTTGTCGCAACAACTTTTCCTGTTTTATCGAAAATTCGATAGTCCCATAGTTTATTTTTTCCACGTTGTCTGTAACTTGCCACAATAACTCCTTTCTGAATGGCAATCATCACCACTCTATTATATCATTAACAGTATTTTTTGATAATTTTTATCAAAATATTCTCTTGTCTTTCTAGCTAAAAATCTATATGGTGAACCTTTACTTTTGGGATAGAGAACAAATCCTTCTTCATTCTGTTCAATATCCACTTCTTTTTTTATTGATGGATTCAACAAAATATCATTTACTAGTTTAGTCTTACTAATAGACAATAATTCCTCTACCTTGTCAATCGTCCACCATTGACCTACTTCTTCTTTTTGAATCAAGTCTAAATACTCAGAACGACTAATCAACACCATATCAGATGGAATCGGAACTTCAATATTAAATACTTGTTTTGATTCTTTCATTTATGATTCCTCTACTTTTCCTATCAATTTCCGAACAAATTTTGAATACGTGCTTGAACCTTTTGACCTAAAATACGAATTTTATATCCTATCCTGGTTTCTTTATGTTCATTTTTTCTCCATAAAACGACAAAAAAACAAGCCATTTCTGGCTTGTATCTGATTATGATTTCAACTAGTGACTGCCGCAAATACAGCAGACCCTCCAAAAATAACAATTATCGCCATTCTTAAAATAGGATTATTAATATCCTTGAAGATTAAGACCATAAACAAAACTAAAATAAGAATAAATAAGACTAATGTAGCCATTGAATAACCACTAACCCTAGAAAATACCTGAACATGATACCACAACAACAGACCAGCAATAACTGTTAGAATTAAAGCAAACGCCAATAACCACCATGCTTTTCCATCGTCTTTAAACATAACTGTAACCGGATTTGTTATATTCTTTACTGAATCATTAAACGTACCCAATTCATGCAAATAGTACATTGTACCTACAACATAAAAAAACTGAATAATGACATTTAATAAAATCTCTTCAAAAATGGTATCCAAGTATTCTCTCATCTTACTACAATAACCCTCTTTCTTTCATAAGAACTTCGACAAAATAAAATCTCTTTTTCTTATCAGAAACTCTAAACAAATAAAATACAATGAAAAATAAAACAATGACGAATATAACCACACTTAAAATAAACAAGCCATTTACCAGAACATAAGATTCATTACTTAGTCCATAAGCCTTAGTAACTTTATCAGCAAAATCTACAAAGACCTTATACAAGCCCCCCAAAAAAGCGAGAAACAATACTAAAATCAAGGAATTGGCTATTGTCCCCTTCCTTTCAGAAATAGATTTTAACTCACTATACTCTACTTTCAATTCTTCATCAGAAAAAGAATTAACTTTATTTCTATACGCTTCACTTAGTCCACTACGATTTTTAAGAATAGTCTTTAAAAAAAACTGTTTTATCTTATCACTGTTATTACTCATAGTCATTCTCCTATTTTAAATTATTATATCACAAAAAACAAAACAAGCCATCATTGACTTGTCCTTCAATATGCACTATTTTGGTAACCGTTCATTAAGTTCTACAAATAAATTATGATACTCAAATAAAATATTTACTATTTTATCACACTTTCTTGATAAACTTTCTATCTCCATACTATAATTCTCCGATGAACCTTCTAATGCTTTATCATTTATTCCAACACGACTAGCTGTAAATTCCAAACACTTTTGATTATCTCCCAATCTCTGAGCTAATCTTACAGCATACATTTCCAACAATTCCACTTGATCCATTTTCTTCTCCTTAAAACAACAAAAAAGGCAGGGTTGCCCCTACCTTAACTATTTACCACTTTTACACTAACACCTTTCACTGTAAAAGCCTTTCTTCGACTTAAATCTAATCGGATTAATTTGAAATAAAAATCTAATTCTTTTCCAAAAGGATATACTCTAAACACTAAATGATATATTTGATCTACATCAGAAAATCCCTTTTTCAAAGGAGCTTCAAAGCCATTCCATGCTTCTCTACAATAAGCAATACCTGTAAATCTTTCAACATTCAAAAAACTTAATTCTACAATCCCTTGATAAGCTTCTTTTACTACACGTTGATTAATCATAATCATTCGTTGGTTTACATCGCTTTCACCTTCATCTACATAGAAATTGATTTCAGGAGGAAAAGGATCAGTCGACTTCTTAATACCAAGATATTCCTTATTCAAGACATTTTTAAATAAATATCGTTGAAATAGCTTTGCTTGAAACCACTTCATAAACTGATAAATACCAATGCCAAAAAGAGCCATTAAAATCCATAATGAAAATTCATTCTCTTGAAATGGAAAATCTACTGCGATTGAAAAAATCGAAACTAACACAATGCTTCCAAAAAATGAATAAAAGAATCTCTCAACACCAAAACGCAATTTTGAAAAAGAAACAGATAAGATAAAAATAATCATTAAAAATCCTAAATAATTTAGACTAATCTCAAGTATTGCTGATATTTTTTTAATCAGAACGGCACACGCTATCATTTCAAACACTAAAGATTGCCATTTTAACAACTGACCAACCAGCCAATTTACTCCACAAATCGCAGATAATTTATATCCCAATTTATCAGCTTCCTTCACAATTCTAAAAAACTCTTTCATACTATCCACCTTAATTCAATTTACGTCGACCCAAAACAGTCGCAATGAATCCAATCAAACCCCAAACAGTCGCAAAAATTGTACTTGCCGTTCCAGTATTCGGAAGAACCTTCAACTGTCCTTCTTTATCCTTCAAAGCGATTGTACCGTCTTGCTGTTTCACAGCGCCAATTTCGTAAGGTTCTTTTTCTTGATAGTCACCTTCGCTTGTTTCAACGACTACCTTTCCTTGATTGGTAGAAACTACTTTATGACCTGTATTTGTTTCAATAGGCTGCTCTTTGATTTCCTCTTTAGTAACATTCAAAGGCTGCGGAGTATCTTTTTCTTTTACTCCAACATTCTCTTCTGCCTTTTGTTTCGCTTCCTTAACTTCAGGAGTATCTTCTACAGCAGGCTTCTTATCTTCTTTTGACGTTTCTTCTTTCGGTTTTTCCTCCGTCGGTTTTGTTTCTGCTGATGGGGTAGGTGAATCAACGACAATGCCTTTACCATCCTTATCCTGCTGTTTATCAGAATCACCACCCAAATCCAAATTATCATTCACCTTAGGCGCTGGTGTTTCTGCAGGTGCTTCTGTCGGCTTTTCTTTTTCCGTAGGTGTTACAACAATACCACCTGTTTTATCATCAATAGGCTTCTCACTTTCACCACCAATCAAAACCGTTGATGACTTATCCTCCTTCGGCTTTTCCTCCGTCGGTTTTGTTTCTGCTGATGGAGTTGCTACAATACTTGTCGTATCATTCGTGACCGTACTATCACCACCAAGCGAAAGTGTATCCGCAAAAGTCGTCGTTGCCGAACTCAAGATAGCCACAGACAACAATGTTACAAATTTCTTATTCATTTCTTTTTTCCTCTTTTCTTTATTTTCCAATTACATAATAAAAATTCTTCGCTTCCTCAGCACTAAATACACGATAATCTGTGATTCCAGTACCTTGTCCACTTTTGACAAAGTTACATTCAGAAATCAGAATTGATCCATCATCTTTCACATCTTCTACAAATGCCACATGACCATAAAGACGGTGACCACCAGCTTGCGTTCCTTGAAAACTAACTGCCGAATGCTTCGTAGGAATATTCGTTACTTCATACCCTGACTTATGCGCCCAATCTTGACCATTGCCCATGTATGGATCAAACTGTATTCCAAATTCTTTAGCACGATTGAAAACATACCAAGTACACTCGCCGTAAGGATAGGATTCAGTTATATAACCTTCCTTTGTAATTTCCTTATCAATGGAATAGCCGTTTGGTATCTCCATTGCAACTTCTCCAGGAGCAATATCTAAACTACCAGCTATTGCATTCCCACTTGACGAGCCATCCGATTCAATCGTACCCTTAAAGACTTCATACCACTTCTTGCTATCCTTCTCCAGTTTTTCTAGCTTAGTCTGACCATCTGAAAGCAATACACCCTCATAATGTTCTGACCAATACTTAGCACTTTCAAAAGGATCAGTTGCTTTTTGCATGTAGTCTTTTACTTTTTTATAGCCATGATTCAACTCATAGGACATCAATTCTAGTTGAACTGTACTATCTAACGTTCGAGAGCTTGCATTCGCCCATCGATCACCATTGATTGTATTTCCATCCCAGCCTGACCATTGAAAGTAGCCAGCAACTCCACCTGATGGATTCGTTAGTTTAGGATCAAAGTCACTTTCTCTTTCAGCATTTGCCAAAGAGCCACTAGCACCTTCCAAAGTGAACTTCTCTTTTGAAAGTTCCCAGTTTAAAATCTTAATGACATCTTCTGCACGTTCAACAGAAATATTGGCTTTTTGAGCCACTTCTTGCGCTGTTAGACGTGTTCTTTTCCCAGTTGTGCTTCCTGACGAACCACTAGCAGAACTCGTAATCAGTCCACCAAGAAGAAGCATTAAAAACAAAAAAGAAAGTAACGGTAATAAGAAGCCAAGCAGGGCAAAGGTTCGTCTAGTCTTTTTCATCTACGTAGCTAACCTTTCTTGTAAACCAAGTCTACCTTTTTTCCTTTGTAGTTTGCGGATTCTTTCTTTGCGTTCCAAGCGCTTCAAAGATGGCAAATCAGCCGTTTCTTTCCATACACCATTTTCAAATTTTCTTGCCTTTGGTGTATAGCCCTTTATTTCCTGCTTTCTATGCATGCTTTCACGGACTCTACTTTGTAAAGTCGTATAATTTTCTTCATTTACACTTCGCTTATTTTTATCCTTTTCTCCATAGTTTTTGAAATACTCAACTTTCATCTTTGCCCGGTCAAGCATTTCTCGTCTATGTGCCTTTCTCCATTCAACTTTCTTCGCACGTTTTATCTTTCGCGCCATATAGTCATCATTTTGAGGGATTTCCATTTTGGCTAGATTGCTTCTTTTTTCCAAGCGATTTCCATTCCAGTTTTTCAAGGGTTTCGCCTTGTCATCGACCCATCTTTGAGCATTATTTTTGGTGATTCTTGCCAAGGATTTTACTCGGTTAGGAACTCTATCTCCAACCTTCGTCGCAAATGTTTTTGCCCTTTGCTGCAAGTTCATTCCATTTCCTAGACGACCTAATCGACCTCTTGTCAAACTAGAAAGAGGATTCCCCTTTCCATTCATAAAGGATAGCAGGTTGTGTCTATTCTTAAATAGCCACCAAATCACAATACATTTCAAAAACGTTGCTACAAGACCAGGTCCTCCACCAAAATCTTCTATGTAACTTGACATATTTCCGTAAATAATCGGAACAATAACGCTTGCTAGACTGATAGCAGACGAAATCAATAAGAAGGAGATGCCTTTTTTAGAAATGCCACCAAAATAATGACTAAATTGTGGGAACAGGCTCAAAATTAAAGCAAATGGTAAAATCAATAACAATACCGCATAAGAAAGCAAAATCACTACTCGACCTAGCCCCATTGAAAGATACACAATACCGACTACAACAACATCAAAAATCGAGGTAAAAGCATAAGTGAACTTATCAGACCATTCATCAACCAAATTTTGACCTTTGACATCTTCTGTTTCGTTTTTGTCATTCTTTTTGGTCAGGGCTTTGATTTCTTTATCCGATAACTTGAAATTCCCTTTACCTTCCTGATAGTTGGTCAAATCTTGGAAATCTTCCTCTGAAAGATAATAATTTCCCTCACTATCTTTTTTAGAGTTCATATTCTTGTATGCAGGGATAATCGTTGAGTTAAAATAACTTTCAGCCATCGACGTATCTACAGTCCCCACCTTTTTCACAATCTCCGTCTGAAATTCTTTTGTAATCTCATCCGTGACATTATATAGATGAATAGGAAGATAACGCTCAGGACTGCCATTGATTGAAATTTTAGTGAAAAAACCACCAACAACCGCAAATACCAAGCCAAGTTTTAAAGCCGTTTTGAAAACTTGTCCGCCTTTAACCCACACAGACAGAATATAGACAGCCATAAAAACACCTGCAATATATTTTGTCGTTGCCCCAAACAAAACAGAGAAGACAGCACTTGCCATTTCTACAACCTTGTTCAAGAATGGCGATACATCCGTCATTTTTTCAACCGCAGATACTAGACTTACAATGATTCCAAACAAAAACTTAGAGAACCAGAAAATAGCTTGAACAACTTTATTTATCCAGTAATTCCCAACCTCACCAAGACCAAACAAACCTTTGTCAAAATAGACATAGCTGGTCAAACGTTTCATTTTTGTCTTAAAATTGGCATAACTTAATTTTGTATTGGCTTTTTCTTCCTCTTCCTTCTTTTTCTTTTCCTCTTCTTGCTTTCTTTGAGTTTCCTTAACGCTATCAGCAACACCTTGATTCGCATTCGCACCGACAACATCCGAACTTCTTCTTAATGTATCATCAGTGATTTTTTCTAAGGAATCTTTATTTTCAGATGGACTAGGCTTAACAATACTAGAACTTGCACCTGTATTACCGCTATTGGGAAGCGTTAAGCCATCACTAGAACTAGATGAACTTGTCGAAGAAGAAGTTTTATCCTTCACAAAAGCTGGAGTTTCAGATAACGTGCCATTTGGCAGCGAAACTGTTCCTATATCCGCAAAAGCCAACAAAGGAAAGACAATAGAGAGTAAAAAAACAAACAGAGCTAGTTTCTTCTTCATCTTTTCTCCTTTGCTAACCTGTAGACTTCAGATTCGTTGTGACCGTCGCATACAATGGAGTTATCGGATCATATATGGTACCATCCACTGTAATTCTTTCTCTTCGACCAAACACATCAGAGAAGATACATTGCCCCATTGTCTGATTTTCAACCCATGCCTTAGACAAATCATCTTCTTTGATTTTAAGATGTTCCAATATCGAAGAAGTTTCACTATCTTCTGAAAAAGCAAAGACTGTACCAAAACCAGTACCATCGTCTTCAGTTGAAACATCTTTTACAGACTGAGTTACCAACACTAAGAAATTATTAAACGAACGACCTGTACGCTTGATTCTCGCCAGCAATTGACGACCGCTAGGTGTCAATAAAATTTGCCAAGCCTCATCCACATACAACAAAGTTTCTTGTGTTCTATCTCTTTCTCCAAAATCAGCACAGAAGAAGGTTAAACCGTACATGACTGCAAGGCTTCGTAACTGAGTATCTGTCATATCCTCATACTTAGAAGTCTTAGGCATATCCAAGCCAGCAATTTCAAAAATCGTAATCTTATTGTCCGACTGCAAAGACTTGTTAGAGCCATCAGAGAAGCACAGTTTCAACAAAGTGTTTTCGCCCATTTTTGACAAATAACGACCAATTCTTGATACATCTTTGTCTTTTTCTTCTTCAAAAGTCTTAAACAGATGTAACATTCCAACCGTTTCTCCATTTTGTTTCCTATCCCAAATCTTATCAATATTTTCCAACAAGTAAGATTTCAATTTCTTAGAATCGTCTTTGTCTAAAACGGTAGAGATTAAGACCGAAGCAATTTCTGTCAACGTTGTCTTTTCATCAATATAAGCAAATGGATCCAGAACTCCAATATTTCTATCTTCCTTCATATCCAACGTTACAAAGTGAATAGATTTGATATACTCCTGAACTTCTTCATGAATATTTTGTTCTTCATACTCCTTCAAAATCTTCATATACTGACTTCGCATTTCAGCTTTAGGGTCAATATAAACCGACTTGATTTTTAAGAAACTATTCAACGTAAACAACAATTTTGTTAGAAACGATTTTCCATTTCCAGTTGCTCCAGTAATGGCAACATGAGGATTATTGGTAATCTTATCCTTAATCCCCATCTTGTTCGCCTGAAGCAAATTTGAAAAGACTAGACGATTACTTGCTTGTAAGGCTGCCATAAAGTCACCACCCCAACTCGCAATTTCATTGTCTATTCGTGCAATAGGAAAACCAACCTTGTTTCCCACCTCTTTCGTCACAAAAAACATATTCTGACAAAAACCTTCCAAAGAAGTATATTGCACATAACTTTCACGTTTTTTATCCAACAATTCTGTAAAGCGACCTTTGTAAAAAAGATACAATCTATCAGCATAGCCTCTTGCAAGAGAACCTCCTAAGTTAGCTATGAGCTTACTTAAAATATCATATCTTTCCTCAATCTCATCTTCATCATCACCAGTCACAACCAAGAAATGAAGAAATTCAACCATTTTTTCTTTACTTTCAACCTTTTCTTGATAATCAACCAACATTTGATGAGCTTCTAGCACTTCTAAACGTTGAATATCGCCATCTTCCTCAATTTCAGCAACCACATTCCCCAAATTTTTGCGTTTGTTTCTTGCTTTCTTTTTAGAAGAAGAGACACCCTTATCTGCTGAGAAGGCAACTTTATAGATACTTTCTACAGGAAAATCTAGCAACTGCAATTCTTCTTGTAGATGAATCGAAGATACATTTTTAGGATAGTCCACAATTGGAAAACAAGCGACCAAATTATCATCATCTTTATTCTCCAAACGCAACACTTTGTGATTCTCAAAATAAATATTTGTATCATCGATATTATCGATACAATTTTTAATTGCATCTACTTCTGTTTCCTTGTCATAAAATTGACCTCGTAAAAATTGTAAACGGGCTAAAAACTCCAGCTCCGTTTTTTCAACTTCACGAACCCTCAATTGATGCAAGGCACTTTTTAAAGCATTCTTTTTTAGTTGCCAATCCTCATACCAATTTAGAGGAGGGAGTTCACCCAGCCCCAACAACTTCAACGTTTCTTTTTTGTAGAAAGACATACTGTCTTTCAAAGTCGAAACTAGATCTGGACTGATATTGTTTGACTTCAATGGAACAGAGATATAATGCTTGTACTCAAACAGGAACTCTATCTCATCTTCAATCTTCTCTTGCAGGGTATCCATCATCAAGTTTGCTAAAGGCGCTGTACCGCTATCCTGGTCAATATCTTGGCGCAAGAGTTCAAAGCGCTCATACAAATCTATTGGAATAGGAATCGTATGCAATTCAAAATCACCATAAACAGATAGTTGACTAAAAGCTGAAAAAGCAGTTTGCTTAAACCGCTCACGCCCTCTCTTGTCTATCGTAACCAAAACCTCACTAGGAACTTCAAAGACTGCAAAAACACCACCATTTTTACGCAATATCAAACTGTCCGCAAAATCCCAGTAATTACTTGTAATTTCCACGATAAATCCTTTCTATTTTTACATATCGTTTACCTTTATTTATATAATACTTTTTGCCGTATCTTCCGTGATGCCAGAAATAAAAAATGTAATCACGAAGATAAATCACTATCGTTTTACCATCAATTTTATTATTAGTCAGAATTTTCCCCAATTGCCAGCCTAAAGCAGAACCAATAACTAAGCACCAACCCCACTCAAGAAAACCTACTGACATCAAGAGAAAAAAGAAAATCGGAGTAAAAAAGATAAAATATAACAAAGTGGACATCTCCACCGCAAAAGGTAAACTAAAATTATCCGATAATTCTTTTACAAATATAGGCTGGTCAAAACCACGCTTATACGAAAATAATTGTTTTTCTTCTTTTTCCATAGGCTTACTTGAAAACTTCTAAAAATTTATTAAATAAAATCGCAGGGGCTTTCAATACAGTTTCTGGACTTAACAAGAACCATAAAATTAGGGCACCCGTCAAAATAGCTACCAAAATTCCCCAAGTCTTTCCTTCTCGCCAAGCACGAATGGCTTTACTAAATACAAACAATCCAATCAAAGGAACACCCAACTTATCAACTAAATACTGGAAAAAACTCATTTATCTCATTCTCCTTAATTTTCTTTTGTTTTATCTTTCGCATAATCAAATGGAATCTGATGCTCCATTTTATCTACAAAATAACTATCTTTATCTTTCCTTAACTCGAAAGAAAAATTCTCACTATGACTTGTACCCAAAATATCAAAGGTAACTTGCACATAAGCTAGTGTCTTATCACTACCTTTTACAAAATAGGTATAATCAATGCTTTTAACAGTTGCTCCACCAATTGTTTTGATATTTTTTGAGATTAAGTCAAGATTCGATTGACTGCTTGTATAATTCTTGAAGAACAGTTCAATAAAAGCAACCAAATCTTTTCTGTCATTTTCACTCAGACCATCATTTGCCGTCAAAATCAGTTGTTTTTCTTTGTCAACCTCCTGACTCTTAAAATCTGTAACAGGAGCAAACCAAGGCAAACCATCAACATAATAGCGACCGTCTTTTTCAACGTATGGAATTGAAAACTCGATTGATACACGTTGAACCTTGTTATCAACCTTTGTATCATAAGTCACTGCATAAACTGCAACTCCATCTTTCGCCATCAGCAAACGACCACTCACAATAGACATATCTTGCTTGGCCTGTCCTTGGCTTTTAACACTAGGCGGTGTTCCATAGAATTCATTCAAACGCTTTGCGTTTTCTTCACTATCCTTCTCACCTGCCTTATATGTGAAATAATAGCTTACATAGCTATCCAAAAACTGCTCCAGTCGTCTATCAATTTCCTTATTATCTACTTTAGCAATCTGATTCTTTTCAAATTCCTTTACTTTAGATACATTCTTAATTGATAAAACTCCAGCAGCACCTACAAAGACCACAAAACCAATCAACAAAGAGCCAAAAATTAGATTCGCACTCTTTTGATTAATTTTCTTAGGAGTGTATACCTTCTTATCAGAAAGTTTCTTTAACCTTTCTTGATTTTTTTCTCTTTTTTTAAATTTTCTTATCATTTCAAATAGATTACCTCAATTTCTTCTTTACTACTTATTTTCTACTTCCTTCAAAAATCAAAGATTAACCTTTCTATAAAATCCTTGGGGAGTATTTAAAATTTCTCCTTGATCCACAAATCCCTGAAATGCTATTACCCAACTTCCAGTCTCACAGATATAATTGACAACAGATTGATAGTCCAATCCTTTTGTTACTTCAAAGAAAGTTTGCGCTTCATCTTTAGAACAAAATCTATAATATGTAGTCACAATTTGAGTTACAGGAACATAACGCTGCAACTGAAATTTCACAATATATTCATCACCATCATACAACTCCAATACCGCTTTCTTAAGCAAATAAACTTCGTCCAGCGACATGATTTTATCAACTTCCCAATCCGTAATACCACAAATAAAAAAACTATCTTTGTCAATTCCTCTTTCATTCATTCTTTCAAGAATCTGTTCTTGACTATGCTTCATAATATCTAACTCACAAAAATAATCGAAATTGCCTTCATTCAAAACCCTGATATTCGCTATCATTTTGATACAAAGTAACCTTTATCTACAAAGCTACCACTTTCTGATAAACGAACATCACGACCAAAACTTTCATAATTAAAATACCTTTCTAACGTTTCTCTTGATAAATCAAAACCAACTTCATCAACTAGATATCGACCTAATTCTCTATCAGTAGCGATATGAGGATATAATTTACAATCATCAAAATTTACATTTGCTAGGTATGATGGATCAGAACTTTCTGATTCGATAAATGATAGAACCAAATCTTCTTCAACATCTTCCACGTCTTCAGCAATACTATTCGCTAAATCCAAAGTTAAACGTTCACAATTCAAAGCAGGCAATTCTTCAATAGACTGAATAGTAAAAGCAATATCTTCTCTATCATATCCAAACTCTGAAGCGACATATTCTATATCAGCAGGTAAAGAAAATTGTTTTACTTTCTTTGACCGTGTATCCATAATTAAAGCTGTTAATTCCATTTCTTATCCTTTCTTAATCAACCTTCTACTTGTCTATTCAACTGTTCCAAATCAGCAACAGTAAACAAACCATATCCAATAAAACCTGAACCCTCATAATCAACAATTTCAATAGTTTCATCATAAGAACCAGTCAAACCAATATGAGATAACCTTCCAAAATATAAAGGCAGACCAAACCAAGCCTGCCTTCCATTCTTTGAATTCTTAATCAATACTTTTGAAGCCATATTCAACACCAGCCATTTTCTATTGCAAAAAGTACCAGCTATCGCCTTCGTGACCGAGAAACACATAGGAATCTCCTAAACGACTAGCAATTTCTTCTTCATGTTCTTCTACATAAGCTGACAAACGATCTTCATTGACTAACTGCTCATATTCTCCATGATTCAAAATACCAGCAAAATCAATCAATGCTTCCTGCGTATCAACTTCTGTAAATGAATTGATATACACATTGTCAGGATTGCAACCATCAAATTGACCAAACTCCACACCGTCAAAATGTTCATTTAAACGAGCAATAATCTTCTCAGGATAATCAAGCAACTTTTTCCCGAAACTATAATGATTACACACATAAGAAAATTTATCATAGACAACTTTAATACTCATTTTTTCTCCTTTCAAAAAAAAGGAAGCCAAACTTGACTTCCTTCACCATTTTAACTAAATTGAAGCACTGCGCTCCAAATTGCTTCCAATCGCAAAAGCACGATTTGCAACTTTATTGTATGCCTTATTCATATCATAATAACTCGCCAAATCGTTTTTAATACACTGAATTACTTGATAAGATAAAGTCAACTCTTCTTCATTCTTAAGAAGCCCATTCAACTCCCCTGCAAGTGACCAAGATTGCGAAAAATCTTTTTCCTTCAATTTTTTAGCAAGTTCATTCGACAATTCAATAACTTGTTTATCTTTTCCACTTAACGTCATTTTCCATACCTCATTTTTTTCTCTATATTTCGCATTTTCCAGCAACTAAGTAGGTGAACGTTTTTTTACTTTCATTTGTATTCCTCTAACTCAACTTTTCTAATAAAATAGCCAATTTCTTTTACTATATCAGTCACTAAAGCATTTCCCATAAAAAACATTCTCATTCTATCTTTAACTTTCTCAATCATACCATCAGAATTTCTCTTATATTCCGTCCAATTATCAGGAAAATCTTGCAACCTTTCTGCTTCAATAGGAGTTAAAAATCTATATCGATCTCCAACTTTAATCACATGAGAAGAACGATTCAAAGTTCCTTCTGAAGTAAGCATTGTCCTTGCTGGTAAATCTAAACTATCATATGGTGACATACCACCTTCTGAATAAATATATGAAAAACCATCTTTCGAAACTCGGTTAATTTTTTTCGCACTTCTCAAATAGTCAATTTTCTCCAACTTTCCAGAATCAGTTATATAATACTTTTCATCTACCACCCCCTTTTCAATCACATCACCTAAACTCAAATTTCTAAAATTATAATCTGGAATAGTATCAAATGAATAACATTTTCCACACCTCATAAAACCACTATTCCAAAAAACTCCAGTAAATAAATTTGAAATTTCAAAAATATCTTCTACCAATTCATAACTCACTTTCCTATTTTTTAACAATTCACTCTTAACAGGAAATTGAGTTGCAAATAAACCTTTTCTAAAAACATAATCCTCAAAGAAACTCTCTTCACCATCAAAACCTAAACCTCTTGAATAATCTGAATCATTCCTAAAGATAAAGAAAAAGATTCTTTTTCTTCTTTGCGCCCTTCCATAGTCAGCAGCATTGATAACTCTCCATTCCAC
Organism: Streptococcus oralis; assembly: GCF_004127215.1. GTDB lineage: Bacteria > Bacillota > Bacilli > Lactobacillales > Streptococcaceae > Streptococcus > Streptococcus oralis_BD. The sequence continues at coordinate 494,680 of NZ_QEWJ01000001.1, forward strand.
AGAATATCCTAAATCATCAAATGCTTTTAACATAATTGCAAAATCTCTACCTCTTTGTTTTGAAGGTGACTTTAACAATCGATCTACATTCTCCAAAATCAAATACTTAGGACTGATAATCTTTGTCGCCCTAATTATTTCCCAAAATAAAACTCCTTTCTCTCCTTCAATACCTTTTTCATCTTTCTTACTTCTTGCAACAGAATAATCTTGACAAGGAAAGCCACCAACAATCAAATCAGCATTCATTTCCGAAAACATATCATCAGTAATATCCGATATACTAATATTTATATTTTCACTTTCAGAAAAATGATAATCATAAACTTCAAAAGCTTCTTGTGATTTTTTACCAGGATCCCATTGATTCGCCCACAAAGTTTTAAAGAAATCTTTATCAGCATTTTCCAAACCAAGCCTAAATCCCCCAACACCAGCAAACAATTCTAAAACTTTCAACATCTTTATCTCTTTTTACACCCATCTTTCTAAATGATATTTTTTAAACCAAAAATAATGCTACGAATAATGTAAAATATAAATCCTGCAATAATTAAATCAACAATAAAATCAATCTTTTTTTTGATTTTATATCTTCCAGTATTTTTCTAGTAAGTAAACTAGGTATAGATTTTTTCTTTTTATTCAAAAATTAAACCTCCTATAAAAAACAATATAAATAATAGAATCGAGATTTTTACATTCCCTATCAGGACATAAAAAAACAAAGATAACGCCAATCCTAAAATAGAGTTTAAAATCACATATCCTACAATTTTAACAATCGTCTTTACTATTCTTATCATGTTTTAACCCTTACATTTCTTTAAAATTCATCGCAAGTCATCAATAGTCATCGTAGCGCCTTTTTTCTTCTTCATCTAATTAAAAAAAACAATAACTACAAATAGTTCTATCAAAATTCATCCAACGACAACAGCCAAAAATTTCATCGATGCAAGGTTTCTCAAAAGTGCAGCCACATACATCACAAACCCCACCTTTTGATTTTACTGACATTTTTAAAACCACCTCTCTAAATGAAATCGTTCAATCAACTTTAAACATTCCTCTTCCATCTCTTCTTTACTCCTTCTTAGCAACCCAAACCACAATAGTTTTCTTTTTACATCAACCTCATTCGCTAAATACCTTTCATATTCTGCATTCAAGCGTTTCAGTTCATCCCAATCACATTTTCTCTTTGTTTGGTTGTACTTTTGTGATTGAAATTCAATATAGGCTTGATAATCTCTAGCAATCTTACTATCAATTACTCCATCATAAAAATTTCTGTCAGGAATCAAATAGACAATCTTTTCAATATCTTTATATTCAATCATGCAAGACTCCCTAACTGACTTTGAAGAAATTCTAGTTCTTTTCGTTGTCTTGGCGTAATTTCTCCTGAACTCATTATTTTTTTCATATTCTCTTGCATGAACAATCGATCAATCTCAGAAACATACACTAACGAATTAGAAACCCTCTCAACAAGCCATCTTATCGTTCTTTCTACAGAATAAGGCTCAGGACTAACTGAAAGTCTGATTGCTTCGTCATTTCCAAAAAGACTTTGCCACTTGCTATCATACATTCTAAAACCATGTTCATCAGTACCATCATAAATCTGAATCGCACCTTGAAATATCGACCTTGTCAACTCAGCAATCTCAGCACCTTCTAAAACTTCTATAATAAATGACCTTGCCTTGCCTTGCGAAAATCGAACCTCATACCGATTCCATATCCCAAACAACCTTACGCTATCTGATACGCTTATCCCTTCTTTCTTTGCTATCTCATATCTTTTTTCATAAAAGTTAAAATACATTTCAGACTGACGACTACCAAGATAAATTGACAAACCTTGCCTATTTTCTACTTCTAAGGGATTCTCAAAATCAAATCCACCTCCACCAACAAATGAAAAATTTCTTAGATATGGCGAAACAATTTCTTGATTATAATATCTAGTTACTAGAGATGATAAATCAAAGTTATCTTTTGAATCTTCCTGAACCATTTCATCAACTGCAATATCTATCCTAGTAACACTAAAATCATTTCCATAACGCTTCTGAATTTTTTCTATAAAATCAATCCAAGTTATATTTTCATTTTCAAGATAGACTTCTAACTGTCTGCAGCCTTGACCGCTTAATTGAACCGTGATTCTGTTTTTATCTTCTCCATTCTCACTGTACGAAGAATTAAATCCTAAAAACCAAATATCCCCATACCGATACAACAGCTCATATTTCATAAATGAGGTCGTTTCAGGTTTAGGCATTATATCAAATCCAAAAAATTCTTTCGCAACAAAATAAACATCAATTTCATTATGAAGTGTAAACCTGAAATAATCCACCATATATCTTGTAAGACTAGCATCACATCTTTTCAAACTAAATTGATTTTTTATTTCTAAAAAATCTGTTTTTTTCAAAGTTCTGTACCCATTCTCATAAGCCTTTAAAGTTGAAACAGGAATACCAGTCTTAATTGATAACTCTTTCCTAGTCATTTTTTGTTCTTTTCTAAACTCTTTTAACTCTCTTCCGTCCATTTCTCCTATAAAACTCCTTATTTTTACTAAAAGGGATACAAGAAATTGCAAAAAAGACACACCTTGAAGCCACGTGGCTGTAAGTGCGAAGTGCATTTTGTAACTCTTGTTACCCACCTATTAGAATAGGTGGGTTAATTAGTTGAATAGAGCCTACTAGTGACCGCTAGTGACCGCAGGCGCTCGTCGCTTCGCTTCCTCGCTTCTGCTACTAGCTACTAGTAGGCTCTATTCAACCAACTCTTATCTAAACAAAAAAAGAGGAGAATAATTCTCCTCAATCAATATTCTTCAAAAGGATAGTCTTCTAGTATTTCAGTCCACTTCTGAGTACTAGTTTTCTTTAACTCAAACAAATCTTTGACCAAGGCCATCTGTCTTTTATCTAAATACAAAAAACCATCTTCTCGACTAACAGTTATGACATCTTTTTCTTCCAATTTATTCAATAGATTTTGAACAGATGAAAAACTAACACCAATAGTCCTTGAGAAATCACTCGCCTTCACAAGATCACCAAGATTGTTTTCTCCCTTCTGTCGTTTACCAGCCATCAATTCCTGAACCAATTCAGGGCTAGCCTTCTTGACTTCCCCTTTTTGCATTTCCTCTTGCGCTTCCATTTCAGCTTGAAGATTTTCTTTTTCTTCTTCTGATAATTGAGCATCAGGATTTTCTAAAGGATTGAAAGGATTTTGTCGTCGCTCAATCTTCTCATATTCATCAGTAAAAGAGAATCCCTTTTCTAACAATGGAGAATAAAATTCTCTTGCGACTTCTCCATATACGCTAGCATACCCACGACCATAAACACGCTTACCGCCCAGGTACTTAACGTACTTAAATTCCTTATTCCTATTGACTTCTCCGAAGGCTAAATCATATCCAACCTCGTCCAATCGACCAACAGAAATTCGGAAATTGATATTCGCTTGTAATTTTGAGCCTAAATCTTCTCTTGAAGGCTTCTGCATAGCTATAACTGCAAAGCAGCCAGCTTGCCTTCCAAGTAGTAAGAATTGACCCATAGCATTATCCAAGCGCTGTCTCGTTTGAAAATCAAGCATAGCACACAAAGCATTGTATTCATCACAAACTAAGAAATAAGGTTCAAGACCATACTCATAGAATTTCTTCAAATCTTTATCGCCATTCTCTTCACGTTTTTGTCGCATATAAGCATAGCGAGCAAACATGATACCAACAGCCCTTTCAATCATTTCAACAATCTCATCCACCTGATAAGAAACACGACCCTCAAAAGCTTTCTGTTCTGCCATAGTCACAAAATCTGCTTGTTTTGGATCACAAATATCCACCACTCCAACTTTAGCCATAGCACGAATCAATATTCTTAGTAATACTGTTTTACCACCACCAGTACCACCACAAACAAGTAAATGAGGATCATCAATAGGATTCCAATAAAGATTCTTCATCAGTTGAATACCCTTATCAGAATACTCCACATCAGTTACCTTGATACGATTCAAGAAAGCAGAATAAGCCATCTTATAGGTTTTAAACTTAATATCGTCCTGAACTTCCATAAAGTCCATGAAAAAAGTAGTTTCTAAATCACTACCAATCTTCTTGAACTTATCCTGAAACTTATTCCCAGCCATTTTAAAGGCAATTTCCAAATCATACCGATTCTGCTTCATATAAACAACAGGAAATACAATTTTATCTCTAGTTCCTGAATTAGTCTTAATCTTTTTAATATATGTATATCCATTTTCCTTTAAAAAGTAAGCTAATTTAGAAAGTCTTTCTAGGACTTGAAAGAAAAAAACTCTTTCTTGTGATAACCAAGTCAGATAAACACTTACAGTAATTATCAAAATCAGCATAACTAGTGAAACAACAATAGAGAAAATATCTACATTCTTGATTTTCTCAAAATTGGAATAGACAAAAAAAGCTAGTATAGGACTAAACAACAAAAAGAAAAAAGAAAAGATATAGTACCTTAGATTCACCATATAAGGTTTAATCTTGATTCCACGATACGCAGGAAGTAAACTCATATCCTCTCTCCTTTAAAAATTATCCCTTGTGTTCCTGATGCTGTTCTTGCTTCTGATTTTGTTTAGATTGACCACCTACTCTTTTGAGTTTATCAACTACAAAAACAAAACGATGTTTGTTAGGCTCAACTTGATTACGGTCAGCCTTACGCATACCATGATAAGCAATGAGTAAAGTATCAAAATCAATGGCTTCCTGATAGCCAAGATTCAAAGCATCAATTTCTTCTGCTGACTGTTCAGTTACCTTCAAGAATACAGTATCTTCTTGTCCTTCTGAATAGACAAGCACTTCAACTCCATCATAATCACCTTCACCAGTTTCAAGATCAACATTCACAAATTGAGCACCTTCGTTTTTAATGAATTTACAAGTCCCCAAGACCCCTTTGGGGTCCAGCAACAAATCATTCAAGATACGATACTTTTTCGAAAAAATTTCTACACGATTCCCAAGTTCAAGTCCATTTTTAGCCATTATTTATTACCTCCTACACGTTTAAGTCCTTTGGCCAATACATTAGTTGAAGCAGAAAAATTTGTACCTTCAACATAATCTTCCATAAAGATAGGCTCAATCGCTTCAACTTCTTCATTCGGTTTGTAAACGGTCATATCCTTTGGAGTAATAATAGAAAACATACCATGTTTTGCATTCATTACAATATGACGTGTCCCATCAAATGGCTTACCCTCAATAATCGCTGGAGCTTTTTCAGAACGAACATAATTCGCTTTCCCAATTGCTTCAGGATTAAACTTAAATTTTTCAATTTTCATTTTTTCATTTTCCTTTTCTATTTACATTTTTTTCAAATACAAAAAGGTGGTAATCCTGTTACTCTACCACCTTTTACAAAACACTAAACTATTTTATTCTGCTTCTTTCTTACGCTTCACACCTACTAAACCTAGCATTGATAAAATACCAGTACCAACATAACCAAGCATACTAGAAGCTGTTCCAGTATTCGGAAGCGTTGGTTTGTTAGGTTCTTGTGGTTTTGGAGGTTCTGGCGTTTTAGGAGTTTCTGGTGTTTCAGGAGGTGTTACAGGTTTTTCCTTAACGTAAGCCTTATGGTACTCAACTTCCACTTGTTTTTCTTTAGGAACAGGCACATAAGGCTTAATTGAAATCATAGGTTTTGGAGTGTATTTTGGTTCTTTGTATTCTTCGATAGAGATTGGTTTTTCTTTTACTTCTTTTTGAGAAGCACGTCCGAATACACCACCAACGATAGAGTACGAATCGTCACGAGTGTTTGAGTGAATGAAAGTAAAGTTGATCTTTTGACCTTTAGCAAATGACCAACCAATACCGTTAGAATCTAAGACACCTGATGTAGATTGTGATTGAGCAGAATCATTAGCCGTGAATGAATTTCCACTTTGAGTAATATTAGCACCAGTAGTAATTTTCGCTCCGTCCAAGCTAGAAACATCAATAACTTGGTTGGAATCTACGTCATTGATAGTCACTTCACTCACATCGCTAGCATCTGTTTCCACTCCAACAGTGACCATTTTAACCCAGCCCTGTCGATCACTACGATAAGCGCCAGAAGCGCCACCGCCACCTTGACCGTCAACGCCACCGCCACCGTTGGCGGCACCAGCACCCGCAGAGATAAAGACACCATAACCGATACCACCATCTTCAGAAGCCCAAAGAGCTACATAACTACGAATGAACCCTGACTCCGCTGATGGAGTAATACCACTGAATGTTAAAGTAACATCACCATGAGATGTGTTTTTTACCTTGATTTTAGCTGTACCACTCTTATCATCAAGCAAAAATACGTTATTAAAGTTTGCATCTAGATTAGTATTCCGTGCATACCCTTGAATAACGTTTGCTGTATAGTCTGGAGCAACAGCTTTAGAAGCACCTGAGATAGCTTCAAATGTGGTGCTTGACGTTGCAGTTAAACCAGTCTGAATAGTTGAAATAACTTTACCTGCATTCGCTTTATTCCATTCATCAACAGCTTTCTTGTCATGAGCAAAATTTCCTGTGAACTTCAAGCCTTTAGCTTCCATAATTGCTTTGTTTTTAGCCTTAATTGCTTCAACTGCCAATTTATCTTTCTTAAACTTAGCTTCATTCACTTCGTTTTCTTTTTTAGCACCTGCGTTGTAGCCTTCAACAGATTTCTTATCCTTTGGATAATCACCAGTATATTTCAGGCCAGCTTTTTCCATAGCAGATTTATTTCCGGCTTGGATTTCCTTGTTTTGACCTTTAGCTGTTTCAATTTCCTTGATATTCAGCTCTTTTTCAGCAATCTTCTTGTCAATTTCAGCAACTTGCGCTTTTTCATCAGCTTTAGCTTGTTCCTCGGTATCGTAACCGACTCTCTCAGTTTCAGTCGTTTTAATACCAAGTTCTTGCGCTTTTTTTACAGCAGAATCAAGATCAGGAGATGCAACAGGTTTTACTGTTTCTTCTGCTTTAGTTTCTGGTTTTTGAGTTTCTTGTTTTACAACTTCAGTAGCTGATTTTGCAACTTGTGTAGTCGCAGGTAATGATGGTTTCACTTCGTCAGCAGATGCATTTCCTTGAGTAAAAATAGCCATCATAGCAAAGGCAAGGATAACTCCACAAACACCTGCCTTTTTCGTTTTACGGATTGAACCAAAAGCCTTATATTCATTAGATTTAAACATTAATTTTTTCTCCTTTTTTCTTTTTTTTATTTTAAATAATGTTTTTTCTTTTTCGATCTCATTCATTAGATGGTGAACGTGACCTTTCACAAACAACCAAAACCATTTCTTCTCCTTTCAAAAATAAAAAAGCCAGTAAAACTGACTCCTTAATCCTCAATAATCACTCCATCTTCTAAAAAACGATGATACGTTTTTTCAATTTTCGATTCAATCTTACTACAATAACTACGAGTAACTTGACCAACAGCATACAAACGATTATACAAATCTTCACAACATTTTTTTGAAGAGACATAAACATCAGCACCATTTTTTACATGAGCATAGATTTTCAAATTCCAACAAAATCGTCTATAAATTCTATTGTATTCTCCCAAAATCCATTCTTCAGAATACGTCTTTACATCTCTTTCTCCTTTCAAAAGAACATCTTTGATTTTACTCACCTCTCCCTAACCAATCTTTTCAATTAACTCACGTAGAAATTGTTTTACTTCAGATTTTCGTGCATACTTCGTCCTATCATTTCCTATAAAACGAATCATTTCATCATAAGGTTTACCCTCAGTCATCATAACAATCAAGCCATGAGAAAATTGATGATGACAACCCAAATTATCCAAATCCTTAGTTGAAACAACATCATCCCGATCAACACTAAAGTTTTCTTCAACATTGATAAAATCATCAACCTTACAGTTATACAAGTAAGCTAATTTATACAACTTATCAAGACTAGGTTCACGTTCTCCACTTTCATATCGAGCATACGCTTTCGGTTGAATCTCTAAATACTTCGCTAAGTCCTCTTTCGACTTATTATACATTTCACGATACAAACGAAGAGCCATTGATACATTCAACATAAATCCTTTTCCTTTCTACTTCCATGTGATAATCAAAAAGAAAACCACAAACAATACAAATACAAACAAAATTACTGGATAAATAAATATCCAGTAAATCAAAAATAGCAACAAAATAAGCATAGACAATAGCATTCCAACTCTTACTAAGTAGATCCAAATATCCATCTTTCCTCTTTTCTATTCTCTACTCATATTGTTAGTTTACATAAAAGAATACTTCTTATATTCCCTTGTGAAAACTAACAATACTTTCAATCTTTATCAGGACAAAACCCGTTTTATAAAAATCTAGTTATTGTTAATTTTTGCAAAAATAAAAAGGCTTTGAAATAAGCCTTTTTACGTTTTTTTAATAGAATATAGCAATATAAAAATGTATGCTCCTATCTTCGCATACTTTCAGCTTCTCAGCCTACTACCTTCGCCAAGATCACGAATTTAAGGATAACTCAATATCCCCTCTTTCTTACCCAAAGGCATTAGCAAGTTTTTACTCTCACACACCGACCATACAACACATAGACCTCACTATCTCACTCTAGCTACCTTCTAAGAAGTATCATTGACTGTACCACAGCCGTCAGTTCCCTTTTCTTATCTCCTGAGGCGAAAGGACGAAACACCCAACATGAACTTTACAAACTCTAAACTCCTTGCCAACTCCATTTACTTCTGGTATAATGATACCAATTCAACAAAAAACAAAATATCGTAAACAGCTTAGTAAGATGGAAACACACTTTGCTGGATTTTTGTTTTCAAAAAACTTTATCCAGATATGACAACCTCTTGCACATTTTTTGAAATTGTACGTTATCCCTGCTTTCCGTAGTCTTACTAGAAAAGTCAGCAAAGAGTTTAGAATCTATAAAGTTTTGTAGATACATTTCATGGAATCTAGTTGGTAGATGCGGCTGAGTTTAAGAAAGTTAAAATAAAGGTCACACCTAAGCACGTAAAAGACCATTATCAATTTACTGAGGAAGAGTTTGAAAAGTTTATCAAACTTTCTAAACAAATTGATGAAACAACTAAACTCCATGAAATATATCTACAATCAAGCAACTCTTGACATTTTTCCAAAAATCACGTATAATTAAATTGCTAAATTTTTATATTCGTGTTTGGTCAGTGTCTATCATTGCCTGACACGTTTTTTTATTTAATTTTCAAAGACCAATAACTACTATCGTTAGTTAGAGAAATAACTTATACCTGTTATCACTTTTAAAAGAAACTACTCAATCACTTACTTGAAACAAAACTCATAATTGCAAACTATTGATTATTCTTCTTTAAAGTTTTAGATACAGATAAGTTTCACTCTAGCTAGTTTTAATAGCTCTAGCAGTACAACCAACTCACACTTGATTGTACTAAAGAACCATTAAATTAAATAAAGGAATCTATATTATGCCTTACACCGAAAACGAAATTAACGCAAAACTCAATTTTTTAATTGAACCCGAATTCAAGAAAGCTGAAAGATTTGAACAAAAACCGAATCGAACCATTGCTCACGGAACAATCGAAGAGTTATTTGGTGAATTTGAGGAAACTGACTTCTTCAAATCATTTCCATATGCTACCGAAGAATTCGATAAAAAATACCAAGAATTTAAAAATAATTATCTTAGACTTCTTATCGACACTCTAGGAACACCTGATTTCTTCGGAGTTAAAGAATTATTTTTCCGTGACCTTACTCTTCTTTTGGAAGAGTTTCAATAACTTCATTAAGTAAACTCTTAGAAATACTGGACAGCTTTTCAGAATACTCTTTATAAGCCTGTCTTAGTTCTTCCAAAACTTCTGCACTAAAACGTTTTAAAAGATCCTCCTCCTTCATTCCATATCGAAGGTTTAGAACATATGGAAAGTCACGCTCTGCTTCTTTCTCTATTTCTACCACTAATAATGCCACATCTGAACGTTTCATTTTTTCTTCTCCTCATTTATTTTATGAAAGGTATTGACTTAACAGCTTTTAATCTGTATTATTATAATACAACTTTTTATCTGTTTTGTCAACAGGTTTTTTAAACTTTTTTATGTTTTCTAAAAATTTAAAAGATTTAAGATTGAAAGCCAATCTTACTCAAGTACAAATTGCTCAAGAGTTGGATATTACTCAACAATCCTATCAAAAATGGGAAAGCGGTAAAAGCAAACCAACTCTTAGCACCCTTGAAATGTTTTCTGATTTCTTTGGTGTTTCTATCGAAGAACTTCTATCTGACGGAACGGTTCGTATCGAATCAATCCTCAACGCTGATAAAATCTCTTACAAGAACCAACTACTCTCAGATGAAACCGTTGATTTAATTAAGAAAACTATAAAAGATACCCTCTAAAACATTATATCTCATTGAGATAATTATGTTATATCTCATTGAGATGTTATTGTCAACACTTTTTTAAAAATTTTGAAAGGTTATTATTAAATGTTACCTGAAAGACTTAAAAACCTACGAAAAAAAGCTGGACTAACACAAAAACAAATAGCTGAAAAATTGCAAGTAGGACAAAACTCATATTCAAATTGGGAAAAAGGAAATAGAACACCTATTCAACCTACAATAGAAAAATTAGCTGAAATTTTGAATACTTCTTCTGAATACTTGACAGGAATTACTGATGATCCAACTTGCTTAAAAGTTTCTGAAGCAGACATTGACACAGCCATTGATAACTCAGTCGCCTATAATGGTATACCCATAAAAGATAACGACAGAATGATTATCAAAGACTTCCTAAAAGAATACTTTGCAAACAAGAAATAGTATGGAACTAAGAAAAGTCATAGAAGAAATCGAAGCCCTAAATTGCAAGGTCGTCTTGTTAGACCATTTAGAAACAAAAGGTCGTTATCTTTTTATAAATAATCAACACTTCATCTTTCTACGTTCTGATACTACAGATATAGAAAAAATCAATATCCTACTACACGAAAAACACCATTTACTGAATGATGATTCCCATAACTCACTTGCTCATATCGATACCTTCTCACAACGCATCGAAAACAGAGCTGAAAAGGGGAGAATTCTTGATTTTATGAGCCTAATCAACAGCGAGTATCCGATAGATGAACATTTCAACTACCATGACTATCTCAAAAATGCAGGTATACCAAGTTCCTACGAAGTGTACGTGAAAGAAATAGCCACCAAATTTTTCAAAGAAAACAAAAAAAATAACATTATCTAAGATAGTGTTATTTTTTCTATTTACGAACAAATTTCAAATACCTGGTTCCCCATTTTGACCTAAAAAACGAATTAAATATCCAGGAACATTTGATTTTCCTTCGCTTTTTACTTAACAATTTTTATTCTTTGAGACAATACTATTTCACCATTCAATTTCAAATTCAACTCTTTCTTACGGACATAAAAATAAACTTCATACAACTCGTAATCATTCAATCGAACTTCCTTTACAACTCCAAATTTCTTCCCTTCTTGACAAATTTTTTCATAATAATCATCAAAAAATTGCTTAAACAAAGCCCTAAATTTTGCTTTTTCAGCTGTAGTAGCAGGTTTTTCAAATGTAATTTCATATAAACGAGCATAACCATAAGATTTAGAGTTTTGAATTTCGGAAGTTGAAATTTTAGAAGTAGAATCACTAGAAGTATAATCTCCAGCTTCCGTTTCACTAACAATCCAATAAAATATCAGCCCTCCTATTATCGCAAATATCAAAATCCACCAAAAATAAGCAATAAAAAAATTAATCACTGTCCATACTATAAAAATAAACAATAAAAATAAAAATAAATAATACATAACATCTCCCCTACTTAAATTGCAATTTCTAATTATTCAACAAACATTCTTTAAAATCAAACTTGCAACTTCTTCTCTAACGCTTGCGCCAACACTTCTGAATAGTTAATTTTCTCTCGATCAGCAAGACGAACTAACCATTCAGGAACGGTCACGTTTTTCCTAATTGCCTTATTACTTCTCACAAAGGGCGCAGGATCGACTTGAATCATTGATACAAAACCATCTGAAACCTCAATCTTTAAAATATCACTTGGAGTAGGCAGCGCCATCCCTTCATCGATATAAGAAGCTAAAACATTTTCAAGCATTTCACGAGCATTTTTCATCGCTTCTTCGATATTTTTTCCTTCTGTACCACCACCAAATTCTGGGAATTCTACCCAATATCCTGTTCCTTCTTTATGAAAAATAGCTGGATACGTTTTTAACATTCTACTACCTCCTATATGAAAAGACTTAGGAATGTAAGACTTACAATCCTAAATCTTTGAGAATCTTTCTTTCCAATCCTCTTCCTAAATCTTCATTTCCATGAACTGGAATCGTAACAAGATAAGAAAAACCCTCTTTCTTAAAATGATGATGACTTCCTCTTTGACGAACTTCAACCCATCCATTCTCAAGAGCTAGTTTCACCATTTCTTTACCTGTAAGTGGCATATATAGTCGTTACCTCCTTACACTTATTATTATACACATTATGCGTATATTTGTCAAGCTAAAATAGACCACTTTTGTCCAATAACTACAAAATAAAATAGACCAGCTTCCTGATCCACTTTATTCTATATTCATTGACTATTGGTCAAATTTTGGTCACACTTTGGTCAAAGATTCCAAAAATACTAACCTATTTTTAAAAACTAAATTGTGATGATTGCCTATTAACAAACACTTTAAATATTCTTTATCTTTCTTTTCTATTCTCAAAATGCCGATTGCAGGGATCGAACCTGTGACCTACGCGTTACGAGTGCGTTGCTCTACCAACTGAGCTAAATCGGCGATTACTCTTTTAGTATAGCACTCTGAAAATAGATGTCAAGAGATTTTCATCACTATTAGAAAAAGCCTGTCCGGAAATGAACTGCACTCCAAAAGTTAGACAGAAAAAATCTAACTTTTGGGGTGTTTTATTATGAAATTGAGTTATGAGGATAAAGTTCAGATCTATGAACTTAGAAAACAAGGATATAGCTTAGAGCAACTTTCAAATAAGTTTGGGATAAACAATTCTAATCTTAGGTACATGAT
>NZ_QEWJ01000020.1 GCF_004127215.1 Streptococcus oralis
CTACTTGCATGTATTAGGCACGCCGCCAGCGTTCGTCCTGAGCCAGGATCAAACTCTCATTAAAAGTTTGAGTTCTCACTCATTTCTGTCACTGACAGATTTATTGTTTTTTCATTGTTCAGTACTATAACCTTAGTTATAGTGCCCTGCACATTGGTTCGTCTTGTTCAGTTTTCAAAGGTCTTTGTCTCTCACTTCTCTCATGAGCGACAACTATATTAGTATATCACAGCTAGCTCTCTCTGTCAACAAGTTTTTTAAACTTTTTTCCAAGTTTTTTTAGCCGCAATACATCATAGTCCGTACGGGATTCGAACCCGTGTTACCGCCGTGAAAAGGCGGTGTCTTAACCCCTTGACCAACGGACCTGAGCTTTTCAACTCTTTCTATTATACCTACTTTTTTACCTTTGTCAAGGACTTTTTTCCCTCTTTACCGAAATTCTGAAAAGATAAGGGAAAGTTCTCTCAGGAGAGCTTTACGTCCTCTAAAGACTTCTCCTCCCATTAGACGGTCTATTAACTCTTGTTTTTCCATACTCTGCTTTGATTTGTAATTCTTTAGAAGTTCGTGAAAGAGATAATAATCGTCCAGCCTGAGTCCTTTTTCTCCTAGACGATGACTAATCTCACTCACCTCTTCATAGGGTTCTTTGTCAAAACGGCGCTTGTGGCTTTCCTGTTTACGGATGTAATCTAGGATACGATTTCTAAACTTTGTTTTAAAGCAGACATAAAGTCGATGGCGCTCCCCCTCTAGTAACTCTGGGTTGCAACTCACCAGCTCATACAGACATAACATGCCTTCCTGATCCCAGTCCTCTTTCTCCCACAGATGCAAATGATAATCTTTGCGACACTTATGGACGATTCCCTTACTTTCTTCATATAAATCTTTTAGATTCATAGACCTCTCCTTTCTGCATTTAGTTTAGCAAAATGCGCGAGCCACTGGGTCTACTTCCTCTATTCTATACTTCTTCCTCCCCCAACGGCACATAAAAAGAGAGGCAAAGCCTCTCTGGGGTTATAATTCTGCAATTTGGTTGAGATTCACTTCTGCAATCGTATCATTACCAAACATAGAGATAATCATCTTCACTTTGTTGTTATCAATTTCAGTAATTTTACCTGTGTAGTCTGCAAAAGCGCCATCAATGATGCGGACTGTCTGGCCAACTTCAACATCAATATCGAACTCTTGAACAGTTTGTCCCATTGAAACCAGAATATCACGGATTTCTTGTTCCAATAGTGGAGTTGGCTTTGATCTGTTACCGTGTGACCCAACGAACCCTGTTACGTTAGGTGTGTTTCGAACAACGAACCATGCTTCATCTGTCATGACCATTTCTACAAGGACATAACCCGGAAAGCGATTCTCTTCAACTTCCTTTTTCTTTCCATTTTTCTCAACTTGCACGGTTTGTGTTGGAATCTCAACTCGTAGAATATTATCCAACATGTTATAAGTTTGCGCGCGTTGCAATAGATTTTCTTTTACCTTATTTTCATAGCCAGAATAAGTTTGCAGAACAAACCATCCCTTGTCAAAACTATCCATGATATTTCCTTTCATAATAGAAGAAAGCTAGCAGAAGTTCTCCGCTTTTCTTCTAAAAAATGTTAATAAATCGAATCAAACCTGAAACAATCAACTGGTCAAAAATATAAATGATGACCACAAAGAAGGCTGTATATTCCATAATGGAGCGAAAATCTCTCCAGCTTTCTTTGCGAGTCGGCCATGTTGTTTCCTTAAGAAGTTTGAAGATATCCTTAATAAAACCCATCGTTCTCTCCTATCTCGTCTCTCTATGTGTCGTATATTTTCCACAATGTTTACAAAATTTATTTACTTCTAGTCGTGTTGGCTTGGGGTTCCCACTAATTTTGATTGAGTAATTTCTTGAACCGCAAACTGCACAAGCTAGGCTTGCTTTTTTTAGTGCCATAACGCCTCCATCTTATCTATTATAACAAGAAACCTGGGCTTTGACAAGCCTCTTAACGAAAGAGATTAACGATAGAGTCCCAGATTGTCTGGGCTTTTTCTTTTATCTTTGCATCCGAAATCGCACGTCCCGCTTCGTCTACAAGATTTTGAGCTCGACTACGAATATCTCCCAACGGATCTTCCGTCTGATTCGTTCCATTTTCAACCACTTGCTGCTTGGTATTTTCTGGTTCAATACCATTTTGTTTATAAGCATTTTCAACTGTAAAAGTGCTACCTGGAGTGTATGGCAAAATGGTATTAGCCATACTTCTAAAGATATGGGCAGCGCCATTAGAGGTCGAACCTGCTAGATAATGGTTCTCATCCGTCGTCGGAAAACCGAGCCAGTGGCTAATTACCACATCTGGAGTATAGCCAATCACCCACTGGTCACTAGTATATTCAGGATTAAAAGCAGCCTCAGTAGTACCTGTTTTCCCAGCCATAACATAATCAGCAGGTGAAGAACTAATCCCTGTCCCATTGGTAAATGTTCCTAGCATCATACTGGTCATTTTATCGGCTACCGACTTATCGATCACTCGTTTTTGGGAATTTTTATGGCTCTTGATGACCTGTCCACTGGCATTTTCGATACGAGTGATGAAATGCGCTTCAGGCATCAGTCCTTCATTAGCAAAGGCTGCATAGGCTTGTGCCATTTGGAGAGGATTCGTCTCTACACCCCCACCTAGGGCAACTCCAAGAACACGATCAACTTTATCCATATTCAAACCAAATCTCGTCCCAGCTTCAAAAGCCTTATTGATCCCCAAATCGTTTACAGTCGCAACCGCTGGGAGGTTGAGTGACTCTGCCAAGGCTTGATACATAGGTACTTCAGGAGATGTCTTAATACCCGCATAGTTATCTACTTGATAACTGTCATACTGCATGGTGTGGTTGTCCAGTTGCTTGTTCAGAGCCCAGCCAGCTTCCACAGCTGGAGTATAAACGACCAAAGGCTTAATCGTCGAGCCTGGACTGCGTTTAGACTGAGTTGCATAGTTAAAATTACGGAAGCCTGTTTTGTCATCACCAGCTACGCGTCCGACAACTCCACGCACTCCACCTGTTTTAGGCTCTAGAGCAACACTACCTGATTCAGCATGCGTTCCGTCTTCTGCCGTTGGGAAGAGCGAAGTATTTTCGTAAATAACCTGCATGTTTGCTTGATAGTTTTGGTCAAGTTCTGTATAGATTCGATAACCGTTGTTGACAATCTCTTCTTCTGTTAGATTGTACTTAGAGACTGCCTCGTTGACAACCGCGTCAAAATAGGATGGATAACGATAATCAGAAATCTTACCTTCATACTTATCTTGCAATTGAGAAGCCATATCTACTCCAGCTGCTTCAGTTTCTCGATTTTTATCAATATAGCCTGCAGCAACCATATTTTGTAGCACCGTATCCCTGCGGTTAGTTGAATCTTCAATGGAATTCAAAGGATTATACAACTCTGGCCCCTTGAGCATCCCAGCTAGAGTGGCCGCCTGATCAAGCGTTAGTTGTGAAGCCGATACACCGAAATATTTCTTACTTGCATCCTCTACACCCCAGATGCCATTTCCAAAGTAGGCATTATTGAGGTACATAGTAAGGATTTGCTCCTTACTGTATTTTTTTGTCAATTCTAAAGCTAGGAAAAACTCCTTGGCCTTCCGTTCAACAGTTTGATCTTGAGATAGATAGGCATTTTTCGCCAACTGTTGGGTGATGGTAGAACCGCCTCCAGAACGACCTGCTGTGACAATAGCTAGAAAGAAACGACCATAGTTAATTCCATCATTTTTATAGAAGGAACGATCCTCTGTCGCGACGACAGCGTTCTGCAGGTCTTTACTGATATCTGTCAGCTCAACATAGGTTCCCTTTTGACCGGACAGGGCACCTGCCTCTTTTTCTTCGCGGTCAAAAATCAGAGTTCTTGTTTTCAAAGCATTCTGCAAGTCATTGACATTAGTGGACTTGGCTATTGCAAATAGGTAGGTTCCCACTAGCAAACCAGCACTCAGTCCTAAAATGATGACAATCTTTGTCAGATGATATCGACGCCAAAATTTCCGTATCGGGCCTACATGGCCTAATTTTTTTCTATCGCTCCGAGAACGACGCATACTAGTAGAATCAGACTCTGCTGATTCACTCGTTTCTTTTTTAAAGAGAGAAAGAAACTTCTCAAATAATTTATCTATTTTCATGCGTTTATTTTATCATCTTCACCATAGGAACTCAAGAATTTAGCTATTTCCTATCCAAATAGGGCTTTTTTTGTTACAATATCTGTATGCAATTCACATTTACATTACCATCATCCCTGCCTCAAATGACGGTCAAACAATATCTAGAGGAACAACTCCTCATCCCTAGAAAAGTCCGCCACTTTCTAAGAACCAAGAAGAACATCAAAATCAATCAAAAACAAGTTCACTGGAACGAGATGGTGAAACCAGGGGATATTTGCCAATTAATTTTTGACGAGGAAGATTATCCCACAAAGGAAATCCTTTGGGGCAACCCAGACCTCGTTAAAGAAGTTTATCAAGACCAACATCTCATTGTTGTTAACAAACCGGAAGGGATGAAAACGCACGGTAATCAACCAGATGAAATTGCCCTACTCAACCATGTCTCTGCCTACGTCGGGCAAACTTGCTATGTTGTTCATCGCCTGGATATGGAAACAAGCGGTTTAGTGCTTTTCGCCAAAAATCCTTTTATCCTTCCCATTCTCAATCGTTTGTTGGAGAAAAAGGAAATCGCTCGTGAGTACTGGGCACTCGTAGAGGGGCAAATAGGGAGTAAAGAACTTATCTTCCGAGATAAAATTGGTCGTGATCGACACAATCGCAGAAAACGGGTGGTGGATTCTAAAAGGGGGCAATATGCTGAAACACAGGTGAGTCGATTAAAGCAATTTCCAAACAAGACTTCTCTGGTTCGTTGTAAACTAAAGACTGGTCGAACGCATCAGATTCGTGTTCACCTTTCTCATCATAAACATCCTATCGTGGGTGATCCTCTCTATAACTCTAGATCAAAAACAAGTCGGCTAATGCTTCACGCTTTTCGCCTTTCCTTTACCCACCCACTCACCTTAGAAAAATTGAGTTTTACTGCCCTCTCGGATACTTTCGAAACAGAATTAAAACAAAATGGATGACACTAGCATCCATTTTTCTATATAGAAAAAGCAAGACCAGAAGTGTACTGACCCCAAAAAGTTAGACAATTAATTTATCCGAAGGATTTAGTTCTGTATTGCACAGGACTGAGTCCTTTTAGTTTTATCTTAATTCGTTTATTGTTGTAGTAATCAATGTAGTCCACAAT
>NZ_QEWJ01000021.1 GCF_004127215.1 Streptococcus oralis
TAGTACTGAACAATGAAAAAACAATAAATCTGTCAGTGACAGAAATGAGTGAGAACTCAAACTTTTAATGAGAGTTTGATCCTGGCTCAGGACGAACGCTGGCGGCGTGCCTAATACATGCAAGTAGAACGCTGAAGGAGGAGCTTGCTTCTCTGGATGAGTTGCGAACGGGTGAGTAACGCGTAGGTAACCTGCCTGGTAGCGGGGGATAACTATTGGAAACGATAGCTAATACCGCATAATATTGACTATTGCATGATAGTTGATTAAAAGGTGCAATTGCACCACTACCAGATGGACCTGCGTTGTATTAGCTAGTTGGTGGGGTAACGGCTCACCAAGGCGACGATACATAGCCGACCTGAGAGGGTGATCGGCCACACTGGGACTGAGACACGGCCCAGACTCCTACGGGAGGCAGCAGTAGGGAATCTTCGGCAATGGACGGAAGTCTGACCGAGCAACGCCGCGTGAGTGAAGAAGGTTTTCGGATCGTAAAGCTCTGTTGTAAGAGAAGAACGAGTGTGAGAGTGGAAAGTTCACACTGTGACGGTATCTTACCAGAAAGGGACGGCTAACTACGTGCCAGCAGCCGCGGTAATACGTAGGTCCCGAGCGTTGTCCGGATTTATTGGGCGTAAAGCGAGCGCAGGCGGTTAGATAAGTCTGAAGTTAAAGGCTGTGGCTTAACCATAGTACGCTTTGGAAACTGTTTAACTTGAGTGCAAGAGGGGAGAGTGGAATTCCATGTGTAGCGGTGAAATGCGTAGATATATGGAGGAACACCGGTGGCGAAAGCGGCTCTCTGGCTTGTAACTGACGCTGAGGCTCGAAAGCGTGGGGAGCAAACAGGATTAGATACCCTGGTAGTCCACGCCGTAAACGATGAGTGCTAGGTGTTAGACCCTTTCCGGGGTTTAGTGCCGCAGCTAACGCATTAAGCACTCCGCCTGGGGAGTACGACCGCAAGGTTGAAACTCAAAGGAATTGACGGGGGCCCGCACAAGCGGTGGAGCATGTGGTTTAATTCGAAGCAACGCGAAGAACCTTACCAGGTCTTGACATCCCTCTGACCGCTCTAGAGATAGAGTTTTCCTTCGGGACAGAGGTGACAGGTGGTGCATGGTTGTCGTCAGCTCGTGTCGTGAGATGTTGGGTTAAGTCCCGCAACGAGCGCAACCCCTATTGTTAGTTGCCATCATTTAGTTGGGCACTCTAGCGAGACTGCCGGTAATAAACCGGAGGAAGGTGGGGATGACGTCAAATCATCATGCCCCTTATGACCTGGGCTACACACGTGCTACAATGGCTGGTACAACGAGTCGCAAGCCGGTGACGGCAAGCTAATCTCTTAAAGCCAGTCTCAGTTCGGATTGTAGGCTGCAACTCGCCTACATGAAGTCGGAATCGCTAGTAATCGCGGATCAGCACGCCGCGGTGAATACGTTCCCGGGCCTTGTACACACCGCCCGTCACACCACGAGAGTTTGTAACACCCGAAGTCGGTGAGGTAACCTTTTAGGAGCCAGCCGCCTAAGGTGGGATAGATGATTGGGGTGAAGTCGTAACAAGGTAGCCGTATCGGAAGGTGCGGCTGGATCACCTCCTTTCTAAGGATAAGGAACTGCACATTGGTCTTGTTTAGTCTTGAGAGGTCTTGTGGGGCCTTAGCTCAGCTGGGAGAGCGCCTGCTTTGCACGCAGGAGGTCAGCGGTTCGATCCCGCTAGGCTCCATTGGTGAGAGATCACCAAGTAATGCACATTGAAAATTGAATATCTATATCAAATAGTAACAAGAAAATAAACCGAAACGCTGTAGTATTTAATGAGTTTATTTTTGAAAGGTCAAAAAATAAGGTTAAGTTAATAAGGGCGCACGGTGGATGCCTTGGCACTAGGAGCCGAAGAAGGACGTGACAAACGACGATATGCCTTGGGTAGCTGTAAGTAAGCGATGATCCAGGGATTTCCGAATGGGGGAACCCAACAGGTACTACCTGTTACCCATATCTGTTAAGGATATGAGGAGGAAGACGCAGTGAACTGAAACATCTAAGTAGCTGCAGGAAGAGAAAGCAAAAGCGATTGCCTTAGTAGCGGCGAGCGAAACGGCAGGAGGGCAAACCGAAGAGTTTACTCTTCGGGGTTGTAGGACTGCAATGTGGACTCAAAGATTATAGAAGAATGATTTGGGAAGATCAGCCAAAGAGAGTAATAGCCTCGTATTTAAAATAGTCTTTGTACCTAGCAGTATCCTGAGTACGGCGGGACACGTGAAATCCCGTCGGAATCTGGGAGGACCATCTCCCAACCCTAAATACTCCCTAGTGACCGATAGTGAACCAGTACCGTGAGGGAAAGGTGAAAAGCACCCCGGGAGGGGAGTGAAATAGAACCTGAAACCGTGTGCCTACAACAAGTTCGAGCCCGTTAATGGGTGAGAGCGTGCCTTTTGTAGAATGAACCGGCGAGTTACGATATGATGCGAGGTTAAGTTGAAGAGACGGAGCCGCAGGGAAACCGAGTCTGAATAGGGCGCTTTAGTATCATGTCGTAGACCCGAAACCATGTGACCTACCCATGAGCAGGTTGAAGGTGCGGTAAGACGCACTGGAGGACCGAACCAGGGCACGTTGAAAAGTGCTTGGATGACTTGTGGGTAGCGGAGAAATTCCAAACGAACTTGGAGATAGCTGGTTCTCTCCGAAATAGCTTTAGGGCTAGCGTCGACATTAAGATTCTTGGAGGTAGAGCACTGTTTGGGTGAGGGGTCCATCCCGGATTACCAATCTCAGATAAACTCCGAATGCCAAAGAATTATGGTCGGCAGTCAGACTGCGAGTGCTAAGATCCGTAGTCGAAAGGGAAACAGCCCAGACCACCAGCTAAGGTCCCAAAATAATTGTTAAGTGGAAAAGGATGTGGGGTTGCACAGACAACTAGGATGTTAGCTTAGAAGCAGCTATTCATTCAAAGAGTGCGTAATAGCTCACTAGTCGAGTGACCCTGCGCCGAAAATGTACCGGGGCTAAAACAATTTACCGAAGCTGTGGATACCTTTATAGGTATGGTAGGAGAGCGTTCTATGTGTGAAGAAGGTATACCGTGAGGAGTGCTGGAACGCATAGAAGTGAGAATGCCGGTATGAGTAGCGAAAGACAGGTGAGAATCCTGTCCACCGTAAGACTAAGGTTTCCAGGGGAAGGCTCGTCCGCCCTGGGTTAGTCGGGACCTAAGGAGAGACCGAAAGGTGTATCCGATGGACAACAGGTTGATATTCCTGTACTAGAGTATGTAGTGATGGAGGGACGCAGTAGGCTAACTAAAGCAGACGAATGGAAGAGTCTGTCTAAGCAGTGAGGTGTGAATTGAGTCAAATGCTTAGTTCTATAACATTGAGCTGTGATGGGGAGCGAAGTTTAGTAGCGAAGTTAGTGACGTCACACTGCCAAGAAAAGCTTCTAGCGTTTAAACATACTCTACCCGTACCGCAAACCGACACAGGTAGTCGAGGCGAGTAGCCTCAGGTGAGCGAGAGAACTCTCGTTAAGGAACTCGGCAAAATGACCCCGTAACTTCGGGAGAAGGGGTGCTGACTTTAAGTCAGCCGCAGTGAATAGGCCCAAGCAACTGTTTATCAAAAACACAGCTCTCTGCTAAATCGTAAGATGATGTATAGGGGGTGACGCCTGCCCGGTGCTGGAAGGTTAAGAGGAGTGCTTAGCGTAAGCGAAGGTATGAATTGAAGCCCCAGTAAACGGCGGCCGTAACTATAACGGTCCTAAGGTAGCGAAATTCCTTGTCGGGTAAGTTCCGACCCGCACGAAAGGCGTAATGATTTGGGCACTGTCTCAACGAGAGACTCGGTGAAATTTTAGTACCTGTGAAGATGCAGGTTACCCGCGACAGGACGGAAAGACCCCATGGAGCTTTACTGCAGTTTGATATTGAGTGTCTGTACCACATGTACAGGATAGGTAGGAGTCTAAGAGATCGGGACGCCAGTTTCGAAGGAGACGTTGTTGGGATACTACCCTTGTGTTATGGCCACTCTAACCCGGATAGGTGATCCCTATCGGAGACAGTGTCTGACGGGCAGTTTGACTGGGGCGGTCGCCTCCTAAAAGGTAACGGAGGCGCCCAAAGGTTCCCTCAGAATGGTTGGAAATCATTCGCAGAGTGTAAAGGTATAAGGGAGCTTGACTGCGAGAGCAACAACTCGAGCAGGGACGAAAGTCGGGCTTAGTGATCCGGTGGTTCCGTATGGAAGGGCCATCGCTCAACGGATAAAAGCTACCCTGGGGATAACAGGCTTATCTCCCCCAAGAGTTCACATCGACGGGGAGGTTTGGCACCTCGATGTCGGCTCGTCGCATCCTGGGGCTGTAGTCGGTCCCAAGGGTTGGGCTGTTCGCCCATTAAAGCGGCACGCGAGCTGGGTTCAGAACGTCGTGAGACAGTTCGGTCCCTATCCGTCGCGGGCGTAGGAAATTTGAGAGGATCTGCTCCTAGTACGAGAGGACCAGAGTGGACTTACCGCTGGTGTACCAGTTGTCTTGCCAAAGGCATCGCTGGGTAGCTATGTAGGGAAGGGATAAACGCTGAAAGCATCTAAGTGTGAAACCCACCTCAAGATGAGATTTCCCATGATTATATATCAGTAAGAGCCCTGAGAGATGATCAGGTAGATAGGTTAGAAGTGGAAGTGTGGCGACACATGTAGCGGACTAATACTAATAGCTCGAGGACTTATCCAAAGTAACTGAGAATACGAAGTGTGAGGTTTTCTTGGTATTTGATAGATATTCAATTTTGAGTAGGTATTACTCAGAGTTAAGTGACGATAGCCTAGGAGATACACCTGTACCCATGCCGAACACAGCAGTTAAGCCCTAGAACGCCGGAAGTAGTTGGGGGTTGCCCCCTGTGAGATATGGAAGTCGCTTAGCT
>NZ_QEWJ01000022.1 GCF_004127215.1 Streptococcus oralis
AGCCTAGTTCTTAGGTGAAAGCTGGGTGAGGGGGGATATTTCCTTCAGAGGTTGGAAAGGTTTTTTTCTATCATTTGTCTAGTCAGCTACAGCCCCTCAAAAGTTAGATTTTCCTGTTTAATTTTTTTGGGGGGCGGTAGGTCAATCTAACAGAAGCAGTCACTTGATTCCAAGATGGAAGTAGCATCAGCAGAAGATTTATATAGAGATCATTCTTAGTGGGAAATGGAATTGAAAAATTATGAAAATTCTATAATGAAGTTAGCCACCCAACTTTCCTAACAATGCGCTGGTTCAACTAGTCAATGTTGTCAAATGAAAACTTATTTAGGCATAAGAAAGCACCTCTGTGTTATACATGTTGTTCACCACAAAGACAAGAAAGGTACATAGATGCAAATCAATTATACTACAAAAGCTAATCACTTGACAATCCACAGTCGTCGCTTAATCGAACGATGGAAATTAGAAGGGAAATCAAATAGAGAAATGGTCTTTCTCCTTGGAAAAGCTCCTCAGACCATCCACAATGAAATCAAGCATGGTACACTCCTACAATGTCTAGGAAAAGGACGTTTCAAAAAGATTTATTCTGCCGACTATGCCCAAATGATTTATGAAACCAATCAGAAGCTCTCTGTGAAGGAATCAACCTTGACCAAAGAACTAAAGTAAAAGATTCTCCTCTATTTCTCCTCGCTCAGCTTCAGATAAGTGCTTGTATGATTGATTTGTGGTAGAATAGTTTGTGGACATGTTCCTCTTCCTTTATACTGTTTTTTGCAACTCTAGTATATCAGATGAATATGTCTTTTGTGTTGCACTTCATTTTACAACAGAGCAATTGAAAAATTTGAGAGAAATAGTCAAATTTTTTTTATAAAAGCCTTTACAAAAAAAATTAAAGTGGTATAATTAAGGTATAAATAAGTGCAAACGTTTTCGTAAAACGTTTGCCTAAATAAAATAAAGGAGATTTGAATGATGAAAGCTACATTCAAAAATGTCTTGTCTTTCGAATTTTGGCAGAAATTCGGTAAGGCTTTAATGGTGGTTATCGCCGTTATGCCAGCGGCGGGATTGATGATCTCAATCGGGAAATCAATCGTGATGATCGACCCAAACCTTGCTCCTCTAGTGATTACAGGTGGAATCCTTGAGCAAATTGGTTGGGGGGTTATCGGTAACCTTCATATCTTGTTTGCCCTTGCTATTGGGGGAAGCTGGGCAAAAGAACGTGCAGGTGGTGCATTTGCAGCCGGGCTTTCCTTTATCTTGATTAACCGTATTACAGGTACTATCTTTGGTGTTACGGGTGATATGTTGAAAAACCCAGAAGCAATGGTTACTACCTTCTTTGGTGGTTCAATCAAGGTTGCTGACTACTTTATCAGCGTTCTTGAGGCGCCAGCGCTCAACATGGGGGTATTCGTAGGGATCATCTCAGGTTTTGTAGGGGCAACTGCTTATAACAAATACTACAACTACCGTAAACTTCCAGACGCACTTTCATTCTTTAATGGGAAACGTTTCGTCCCATTCGTTGTCATCCTTCGTTCAGCTATTGCAGCAATTGTGCTTGCTGCTTTCTGGCCAGTTGTTCAAACAGGTATCAACAACTTTGGTATCTGGATTGCGAATTCACAAGAAACAGCACCTGTTCTTGCACCATTCTTGTATGGTACTTTGGAACGTTTGCTCTTGCCATTTGGTCTTCACCATATGTTGACTATCCCAATGAACTATACAGCTCTTGGTGGTACTTATGATGTGTTGACTGGTGCAGCAAAAGGCACTCAAGTATTTGGTCAAGATCCACTTTGGCTTGCATGGGTAACAGACCTTGTAAACCTTAAAGGAACTGATGCAAACCAATACCAACACTTACTTACAACTGTAACTCCAGCTCGTTTCAAAGTTGGACAAATGATCGGTTCATTCGGTATTTTGATGGGTGTGGCTGCTGCTATTTACCGTAATGTTGAAGCAGACAAGAAACACCAATACAAAGGAATGATGATTGCAACAGCTCTTGCAACTTTCTTGACAGGGGTTACTGAGCCAATCGAATATATGTTCATGTTTGTTGCAACACCTCTTTATCTTGTTTATTCTGTTGTTCAAGGTGCTGCCTTTGCTATGGCTGATATTGTTCACCTTCGTGTGCACTCATTCGGTTCAATCGAATTCTTAACTCGTACTCCACTAGCTATCAATGCTGGTCTTGGTATGGATGTCATTAACTTTATCTGGGTAACTGTCCTCTTTGCTGTGATCATGTACTTCATCGCGAACTTCATGATTAAGAAATTCAACTACGCAACTCCAGGACGTAACGGAAACTATGAAACTGCTGAAGGTGCTTCAGAAGAAGTTGCTTCAGGTGAAACAAAAGTTGCAGCTGCTTCTCAAGCTG
The DNA here is from genome assembly GCF_004127215.1 of Streptococcus oralis. Classification (GTDB taxonomy): domain Bacteria; phylum Bacillota; class Bacilli; order Lactobacillales; family Streptococcaceae; genus Streptococcus; species Streptococcus oralis_BD. Next base: position 2,417 of record NZ_QEWJ01000022.1, read on the forward strand.
TAAATATCATTAACCTTCTTGGTGGGCGTGCAAATATCGTAGATGTAGACGCATGTATGACTCGACTTCGTGTAACTGTTAAAGATGCAGATCGTGTTGGTACTGAGGAACAATGGAAAGCCGAAGGAGCTATGGGTCTTGTCATGAAAGGACAAGGTGTCCAAGCTATCTACGGACCAAAAGCTGATGTATTGAAATCTGATATTCAAGATATCCTTGACTCAGGTGAAGTAATTCCTGAAACTCTTCCAAGCCAAATGACTGAAGCTCAACAAAACACTGTACATTTCAAAGGTGTAACTGAGGATGTTTATTCAGTAGCTGACGGTCAAGTCATTGTCTTGGAACAAGTGAAAGATCCTGTTTTTGCTCAAAAAATGATGGGTGATGGATTTGCGGTAGAACCAGCAAATGGTAACATTGTATCTCCAGTTACTGGTACAGTATCAAGTATCTTCCCTACAAAACATGCTCTCGGTCTTGTCACTGACTCAGGTCTTGAAGTACTTGTTCACATCGGTTTAGATACAGTAAGTCTTGAAGGAAAACCATTCACAGTTCACGTAGCTGAAGGACAAAAGGTTGCTGCTGGTGATCTTCTTGTTACAGCTGACTTGGATGCTATCCGCGCAGCAGGTCGCGAAACTTCAACAGTGGTTGTCTTCACAAATGCTGAAGCAATCAAATCTGTTAAATTAGAACAAACTGGTTCTCTTGCAGCGAAAACAGCAGTTGCTAAAGTAGAATTGTAATATACTTGAGGTTGGAAGCTGTTTTCCAACCTCTTGTTTTAGGAGGAAAGCATGAAATTTTTAACACTCAATACCCACAGTTGGATGGAGAAAGAAGCAGAAGAAAAATTCCAGCTCTTGCTCCAAGATATTCTTGATAAAGACTATGATTTGATTTGTTTCCAAGAAATCAATCAGGAAATTACTTCTCCTGAGGTAGATGTTACTGACCTCTATCAAGCTTTACCATCAGCAGAACCCATTCATCAGGATCACTATGTCCGACTTCTGGTTGAAAAATTGGCTGAGAAAGGAAGAAGCTATTACTGGACTTGGGCCTATAATCATATTGGTTATGACCGCTACCATGAGGGAGTAGCTATCTTATCTAAGACACCAATTCAAGCACGCGAGATTTTAGTTTCGGATGTAGATGATCCAACAGACTACCATACTCGCCGTGTTGCCTTGGCTGAGACAGAGGTTGAAGGAAAGGAGCTTGCTCTTGCAAGCGTTCATCTCTCTTGGTGGGATAAAGGTTTTCAGGAAGAATGGGAACGATTTGAGGCTGTACTGAAAGATTTGAACAAACCTTTGATTTTAGCTGGTGATTTCAATAACCCAGCTGGTCAGGAAGGTTATCAAGCAATCTTAGCTAGCCCATTGGGATTACAAGACGCATTTGAAGTTGCGAAAGAAAGAAGTGGCAGCTATACCGTTCCACCAGAAATTGATGGTTGGAAAGGCAATACCGAGCCACTACGAATCGACTACATCTTTACGACCAAAGAGTTAGAAGTAGAAAGCTTGCATGTGGTTTTTGATGGGCAGAATAGTCCACAAGTCAGCGACCACTATGGTTTGAATGCGATTTTAAACTGGAAATAAATATTTAAATAATCTAAGACAAAGCTTCCGATCTTTTGAAAAAGGGAGAACATCTTATTAGGGGATACACTCCTTTTTCTAAGATTATTAACCATGAAAGGGTTTTTGGCTGAATTGAACAATGCATTTTACCAAGGTGAAGCTCCATGCAAAAAGCAACAACTAATTTTTGTACTGACCCCAAAAAGTTAGACAATTAATTTATCCGAAGGATTTAGTTCTGTATTGCACAGGACTGAGTCCTTTTAGTTTTATCTTAATTCGTTTATTGTTGTAGTAATCAATGTAGTCCACAA
>NZ_QEWJ01000023.1 GCF_004127215.1 Streptococcus oralis
TTCGACAGAGAGCCTCTTGTTCGTCTTGATTGGGACAAGAGGCTTTTTCATGTGAAAGCGAGCCCAAGCCTATCTCGGATCAATATCTTTAAAACGATTGATACCATTGGAAAAATAAGCCACATTAGTGTATGATAGAATTAGTTACTTTCGTCTTTTCTCCTCTTTCTGAGTTTGTTTTTCTGGAGAAAGCTAGTATAGAGGGAGTTTCCTAACTCCCCAAAACCTTTATGGAGACTTTCCCTTCATAAGGCATCCATACTTTTGTGAATAAAGGAGTTTGTATGAGATTTACAAAGCGTCATTATAGAGCTCAAGTTGACGCAAGAGATTGTGGTGTGGCAGCCCTTGCCATGATTTATGGTTACTATGGCTCCTACTACTCTTTGGCCAGCTTGCGTGAAATGGCCAAGACAACCTTACGAGGAACGACCGCTTTTGGACTGGTAAAGGTCTCTGAAGAATTAGGCTTTGAAACACGAGCCCTGAAAGCGGATATGTCTTTGTTTGATATGAAAGGGGTCATCTACCCCTTTATCGCTCATGTCATCAAGGATAAAAAGTTACTTCATTACTATGTCGTGACGGGACATGACAAACATTCTGTTCATATTGCCGACCCCGATCCGGCTGTTAAAATGACCAAACTTTCCAAGGAACAGTTTGCCCAAGAATGGACAGGGGTCTCTATTTTCATTGCCCCTGCACCCGAATACAAGCCTCATAAGGAACAGAAAAATGGCCTCTGGTCTTTTGTGCCCATCTTGATGAGACAAAAAGGCTTGATTGCCAATATCGTTATCGCAACTCTATTGGTTACGATCATCAATATCGTGGGCTCTTACTATATGCAGGGGATTATTGATACCTATGTCCCCAATCAGATGCGCAATACCTTAGGGATTATTTCTTTAGGTTTGGTGGTCGTCTATATCTTGCAACAGATTCTGGCCTATGCTCAGAGCTATCTACTTCTCATTTTGGGGCAACGGCTTTCAATTGATGTGATTTTATCTTATATCAAGCATGTCTTCCATTTACCCATGTCCTTTTTTGCGACCAGAAGAACAGGGGAGATTGTCTCACGCTTCAATGATGCCAACAGTATTATTGATGCCTTGGCCAGTACCATTCTTTCCATCTTCCTAGATGTTTCTATCGTGATTGTCATGGCTATTGTTTTGTTCTCACAAAACTTGAATCTCTTCTTTATCAGTCTTCTCTCACTACCGATTTATATCGTCGTGATTTTTGCCTTCATGAAACCATTTGAGAAAATGAATCGGGATACCATGGAATCCAATGCCATTCTGTCTTCTTCCATTATCGAGGATATCAATGGGATTGAAACAATCAAATCCTTGACCAGTGAAAATTACCGTTACCAAAAGATTGACAGAGAATTTGTGGACTATCTGAAAAAATCATTTGCCTATAGTCGGATGGAAAACATTCAAATCGGCTTGAAGAAAACAGCTCAGCTCCTATTGAATATCGCTATTCTTTGGATGGGAGCCCTCTTGGTGATGGACAATAAAATGACCTTGGGGCAGCTGATTACTTATAACACCTTACTGGTTTATTTCACAAATCCACTAGAAAACATCATCAATTTACAGACTAAGCTCCAGACAGCGCAAGTTGCCAATAACCGCTTGAACGAAGTCTATCTGGTAGATTCTGAGTTTGTGGATAAAAAAGCAATCCGTGATTTAAGCATGACCAAGGGTGACATTGAATTGAAACAGGTCAGCTATAAGTATGGCTATGGGCGAAATGTCCTCTCAGATATTAACTTGACCATTGAACGAGGCAGTAAGGTGGCCTTTGTGGGCATTTCTGGTTCTGGAAAGACGACCCTTGCCAAGATGATTGTGAATTTCTATGATCCGAA
>NZ_QEWJ01000024.1 GCF_004127215.1 Streptococcus oralis
ATCTAGCTGATTTTCCTTTGCAACGACAAATTCCTTAACCAATCGATAGATAACAGCAAATATCGGTGTAAAGAATATCATCCCAAGTAAGCCAAAGAGATTGCCTCCAATACTAGCAGCCGCAAGCGTGAAAATAGCTGGCAAACCAATAGATTGACCTACAACTCTAGGATAAATAAGGTTTCCTTCAATCAGCTGTATAACTTGATATAGAAGAAGAGAAAGTAAGGCTTGAGTAGGACTCACTGTGAAGATAAAAATCGCTCCCACAACACAAGCAATCATAGGCCCTACATAAGGAATGAACGATAGCACTCCTGCAAATATACCTGTCATTACCCCATAAGGTAGTCCAAACAGGCTGTAGCCAACCGCTATCATAACTCCTATGATGACTGCTTCAATCAGCTGACTCATCAAAAATTGGTCATAAGTCTCTAGTGCTACTTGTCCAATGTAAGTTAACTTTGTCACCACTTTCTCTGGAAATATAACTTTTAGAAGTCTACTCGTCATCGCTGCCAGATGTTCCTTACTGGATAAAAATAAAAAGGTAAATACTATAATCAGAAAGGCATTCATTATACTTGAAAAAATATTTCCTATATTACTAGTCAGACCGGATAAGAAGGTTATCAAAGCTTGACTAATAGAGCTAGACTGTCCCTGAATTCCTGATACGATAGTTGACAGCATGTCTTTGGTTACAAATTCCGAGCTGTCTAGCAATTTCCCAAGTTGAGTCAGGACTGTTGAAAGGACTGCTCCCAGCTGACTAATAGTCTGAGCAAGGGTTGGAAGCACCAAAACCAAAAGACAGATCACGATTAAGATAAGAGATAGGAAAACAAGCACCATAGCAATCGGACGGCGCAACCCTGCCTTTACCTTCATTTTAACTAGGAATTCTTCAATTTTTTTCATGGGAACATTGAGCACAAAAGCAATGACAGCACCATAAATCAAGGTAGAAGTTACTTCAAAGAGAGATACTGCCCCTGATATAAAGCTTGATGCATTCAGAATTACAAGAGTAACCAGCCCTATAAAAAGTATTAATGGGGTGTATTTTTTTACTAAATTCATAAATTCTCCTTAATAAACATGTTTAGATACGACTATACTATTTGGTTTTTCAAACTCTCGGTCAAGGTAAGCTTGGTAAGTTCCTGGTGCGATAAATCCTTTGGGTGAGAGGATATCGGTGCCAGCCTGACCGACTATGGTATCAGCCAAGAGCACACAGTTTGTAGATAAGACAAAGTAGGATTTAAACTTAGATTTGATAAATTTATAAAGTTCCCCATCTGTCTCATGTCTGATTTTATAAGCGTAGGTGTAGTCTTCCTTACCATCACCTGTCATGATTTTATCTGCACTTGGCTCCCATGGAATCGTCAGTTGTTTCAATTCAGCCAACTTTTTCTGAACTGCTTTTTCCATTTCAGGCGTCAAATCTATCCCATAACCAAAAAGCGTTTTTTGACTCTCACGTTTACATAGGTCAATGTACTTGTCACGATCACAGAAATATAAGACACCATCTCCTACCATGCCAAATAAGGTCTCAGAAGACGGATCATAGTTGCCATAAGAAATAACACGGCCTTGATAGCAGATATCCACATGACCAATTGCCGAAAACAGGGAGGTCTCAGCTGTATGAACAAAAATTTCTAGCTCTGCTGTCTTACCAGACTTCACTATTCCAAGATGGATATCTTCTTCCTCATCAGCATTTTCC
>NZ_QEWJ01000025.1 GCF_004127215.1 Streptococcus oralis
CAATGAGATTTCCAAGTTCAGCTTGTGAACTGCTGGCAGCTGAATTTTGAGAGGCAATATTGGAATTCTGTTGTTCCGTATTACTACGGATGCTGGCAGCTTGGTTTTTATAGTCATTAAAGACCTGTTCGTAGCCAAAGCGATCTTCCCCCGAAGCAAACTGGCTAGTTCCTGTCTTCAAACTTTCCTGCAATAATTCCAACTGTCGTTTTTGTTCTTTCAAGGTTTCCACTTGAGAGGAGAAGGTGTCTTTTTGAGTGTTTTCACTGTCAGAATGATACTGAACCAAGAGGTCCCCTTTTTTGACCACCTTATTTTCCTCTAGATTATTAGTGACAATCGCATTATTACTGGTTGACTGGATGGTTGCCAGGATCTTACTCGGTTCGATAGAGGCAGCAGAGGTAATCGTGATTTCCTTTTTCGCAAAGAGAGAGAATAAGACGATAAAAATCGCTAAGAAGAAAGTCGGTAAAATCACGCGTACAGAAAAGTTGGAATATCTACGATTATAAAATTCAGCACTCTCTAAGTAATGTTCTTCCATCTTCTTTCTCCTTTCTAACTATTGACCAGATGGGCATAGAAGCCATCCTGAGCAAGCAATTCTTCGTGTGTTCCTTGTTCGACGATTTCCCCCTTGTCCAGAACGACCACTTTTTCAGACCGCTCCGCAATGGTCAAGCGATGGGCGATGAATATAATGGTCTTGTCCAACTCCAAGAGATTGTCGATAATCTTTTTCTCTGTCAGGATATCCAGATTGCTGGTTGCCTCATCAAGAATCAAAACAGGAGCATCGGTCAAAAGAGCCCGAGCCAAGGCCAAGCGTTGACGTTGACCACCTGAAATCCCTGTCCCGTCTGATGTCAACTCTGTTTGGTAATTCAAAGGCATCCGTTCAATGTCTTCCCGAATCTCCGCAATTTCCAGCGCTCGAATGATCTCTTTCTGAGTCGTTCCAGGCTTAGCACCCAAGAGAACATTCTCTAAGATAGTACCATTAAAGACATAGGGCTGTTGCGGCAAGTAATTGATATGACGACGCAAGACATGCTTGTCAATCTGATTGAGGTTGATATTATTCACCAGAATCTCTCCCTCATTCGGATCATAGAAATTCACAATCATCTTGGCAAGGGTCGTCTTTCCAGAACCAGAAATGCCCACAAAGGCCACCTTACTGCCTCGTTCAATGGTCAAGTTAATATCTGAGAGGACATTTCGCCCAT
>NZ_QEWJ01000026.1 GCF_004127215.1 Streptococcus oralis
CAATGAGATTTCCAAGTTCAGCTTGTGAACTGCTGGCAGCTGAATTTTGAGAGGCAATATTGGAATTCTGTTGTTCCGTATTACTACGGATGCTGGCAGCTTGGTTTTTATAGTCATTAAAGACCTGCTCGTAGCCAAAGCGATCTTCCCCCGAAGCAAACTGGCTAGTTCCTGTCTTCAAACTTTCCTGCAATAATTCCAACTGTCGTTTTTGTTCTTTCAAGGTTTCCACTTGGGAGGAGAAGGTGTCTTTTTGAGTGTTTTCGCTATCAGAATGATACTGAACCAAGAGATCCCCTTTTTTGACCACCTTATTTTCCTCTAGATTATTAGTGACAATCGCATTATTACTGGTTGACTGGATGGTTGCCAGGATCTTACTCGGTTCGATAGAGGCAGCCGAGGTAATCGTGATTTCCTTTTTCGCAAAGAGAGAGAATAAAACCACAAAAATCAACAAGAAGAAAGTCGGCAAAATCACGCGTACAGAAAAGTTGGAATATCTACGATTATAAAATTCAGCACTCTCTAAGTAATGTTCTTCCATCTTCTTTCTCCTTTCTAACTATTGACCAGATGAGCATAGAAGCCATCCTGAGCAAGCAATTCTTCGTGTGTTCCTTGTTCGACGATTTCCCCCTTGTCCAGAACGACCACTTTTTCAGACCGCTCCGCAATGGTCAAGCGATGGGCGATGAATATGATGGTCTTGTCCAACTCCAAGAGATTGTCGATAATCTTTTTCTCTGTCAGGATATCCAGATTGCTGGTTGCTTCGTCGAGAATTAAAACAGGAGCATCGGTCAAAAGAGCCCGAGCCAAGGCCAAGCGCTGACGTTGACCACCTGAAATCCCTGTCCCGTCTGATGTCAACTCTGTTTGGTAATTCAAAGGCATCCGTTCAATGTCTTCCCGAATCTCCGCAATTTCTAGCGCCCGAATGATTTCTTTCTGAGTCGTTCCAGGCTTGGCACCCAAGAGAACATTCTCTAAGATAGTACCATTAAAGACATAGGGCTGTTGCGGCAAGTAATTGATATGACGGCGCAAGACATGTTTGTCAATCTGATTGAGATTGATATTATTAACCAGAATCTCTCCCTCGTTCGGATCATAGAAATTCACAATCATCTTGGCAAGGGTCGTCTTTCCAGAACCAGAAATGCCCACAAAGGCCACCTTACTGCCTCGTTCAATGGTCAAGTTAATATCTGAGAGGACATTTCGCCCAT
>NZ_QEWJ01000027.1 GCF_004127215.1 Streptococcus oralis
TCGCTGACGTGCTAGCACTTACTGAGGCACTTGTTGAGGCAGATGCGCTCGCTGATGTACTTGCACTTACTGAGGCACTCGTTGAAGCAGACGCACTCGCTGACGTGCTAGCACTTACTGAGGCACTTGTTGAGGCAGACGCGCTCGCTGATGTACTTGCTGATACTGAGGCACTTGTTGAAGCCGACGCGCTTGCTGATGTGCTTGCTGATACTGAGGCACTTGTCGAAGCAGATGCGCTTGCTGAGGTACTTGCTGATGCTGAGGCACTTGTCGAAGCCGACGCACTCGCTGATGTACTTGCAGAAACTGATGCACTCGTTGAAGCGGACGCACTTGCTGATGTGCTTGCAGAAACTGAGGCACTCGTTGAAGCAGACGCACTCGCTGATGTGCTTGCAGATACTGATGCACTGGTTGAGGCAGACGCACTCGCTGATGTGCTTGCACTTACTGAGGCACTCGTTGAAGCAGATGCGCTCGCTGATGTGCTTGCACTTACTGAGGCACTTGTTGAAGCCGACGCACTTGCTGATGTACTTGCTGATACTGAAGCGCTCGTCGAAGCCGATGCGCTCGCTGATGTGCTTGCTGATGCTGAGGCACTCGTTGAGGCAGATACGCTCGCTGATGTACTTGCTGATGCTGAGGCACTGGTTGAGGCAGATACGCTCGCTGATGTACTTGCTGATACTGAGGCACTTGTTGAAGCGGACGCACTCGCTGATGTACTTGCTGATACTGAAGCGCTGGTCGAAGCCGATGCGCTTGCTGAAGTACTTGCTGATGCTGAGGCACTCGTTGAAGCAGATACGCTCGCCGATGTGCTTGCACTTACTGAGGCACTGGTTGAAGCCGACGCGCTCGCTGATGTACTTGCACTTACTGAGGCACTCGTTGAAGCAGACGCACTCGCTGACGTGCTAGCACTTACTGAGGCACTTGTTGAGGCAGATGCGCTCGCTGATGTACTTG
>NZ_QEWJ01000028.1 GCF_004127215.1 Streptococcus oralis
GTCCGGCATGTGGTTCTGGCACCTCTGAGAGGTGGTTCCAGCATGCCCGGCAGGTGATTCCGGAGTGTCCGGCATGTGGTTCTGGCACCTCTGAGAGGTGGTTCCGGAATGCCTGGCCTGTGATTCCGGAGTGTCTGCCGAGTGGTTCTGGCGTAGCCGGCAGGTGATTTTGGCGTGTCCAGCAGGTGGTTCTGGGGAGTGGATCAGGTGGTTCCGGCATACTCGGCAGGTGGTACCGGCGTGTCCGGAACATGGTTCTGGCAAGTCTGAGAGGTGGTTCCGGCATGCGCGGCAGGTGATTTCGGAGTGTCCGCCAGGTGGTTCTGGCGTACCCGGCAGGTGATTTTGGCGTGTCCGGCAGGTGGTTCTGGCGAGTCGAGCAGGTGGCTCCGGCATGCTCAGCAGGTGCTTCCGGCGTCTCCGGCACGTGGTTCTGGCACATCTGACAGGTGGTTCCGGCATGCCCGAAAGGTGATTCCGGTCTGTCCGGTAGGTGGTTCCAGCCGGCACGGCATGTGGTTCTGGTACGTCTCAGAGGTGGTTGCGCATGCCCAACACGGCACGTCGGACCGGCGGTCACGTGGTTCTGGCACGTCTGAGAGGTGGTTCCGGCATGCCCGGCAGGTCATCCCAGAGAGTCCTCCAAGTGGTTCTGGCATAACACGCAGGTGATTTTGGCGTGTCTGGCAGGTTGTTCCGCCGTGCTCGGCAGGTGGTTCAGGCTTGGCCGGCAGGTGGTTCCAGACTGTCCAGGACGTGTTTCCAGCTTCTCCGGCAGGTGGTTCTGGTACGTCTGAGAGGTGGTTCCGCCATGGCTGGCAGGTGATCCCGGACTGTCCCCCAGGTGGTTCTGGCATAGCCAGCAGTTGATATTGGCCTGTCCGGCAGGTGGTTCTGGCGAGTCGAGCAGGTGGTTCCGGCGTGCTCGGCAGGTGCTTCCGGTCTGTCCGGTAGGTGATTCCGGCG
>NZ_QEWJ01000029.1 GCF_004127215.1 Streptococcus oralis
GGTGTTTTATTATGAAATTGAGTTATGAGGATAAAGTTCAGATCTATGAACTTAGAAAACAAGGATATAGCTTAGAGCAACTTTCAAATAAGTTTGGGATAAACAATTCTAATCTTAGGTACATGATTAAATTGATGGATCGTTACGGAATAGAGTTCGTCAAAAAAGGCAAGAATCGTTACTATTCTCCAGAACTAAAACAAGAAATGATTGATAAAGTCCTACATGAAAACTGGTCTCAAGATAGAGTTTCTCTCGAATATGCTCTCCCAAATCGTGGTATGCTTCCAAATTGGCTGGCGCAATACAAGAAAAACGGGTATACTATTGTTGAGAAAACAAGAGGGAGACCAGCTAAAATGGGACGTAAACCAAAGAAGAAACCCGAAGAGATGACAGAGTTAGAACGTCTTCAAGCAGAAAATGAGTACCTGAGAGCGGAGAATGCTATTCTAAAAAAGTTGAGGGAACTCCGATTGAAGGAGGAAAAAGAGCTAGAAGAAAAACAGAAATTGTTCAAGGATTAGTAACAGAGTTTCCTTTAGATATCCTTCTAAACATTATAAAGCTTGCTCGTTCAACCTATTATTACCACTTAAATCAGCTGAATCAAGTAGATAAAGATCAAGCTATCAAATTGGAAATACAAGACATTTATAATGAGCATAAAGGAAATTATGGCTATCGGAGAGTTACTCTTGAACTAAGAAATCGTGGTTTTGTAGTGAATCATAAGAAGGTCCAACGTCTGATGAAAGTCCTTGGTCTAACAGCTCGGATTCGTCGGAAACGAAAGTATTCTTCATACCAAGGAGAGATTGGCAAGAAAGCAGAGAATCTCATTCAACGCCAGTTTGAAGCATCAAGGCCAATGGAAAAGTGCTATACGGATGTGACAGA